>NZ_JAZGON010000004.1:0-254944 GCF_036421975.1 Georgenia wangjunii
GTGAAGAGGATCGACGGGTCGGGCGAGACGAGCGGGACGCTCGGCACGACGGTGTGGTCGCGGGCGGCGAAGTAGTCGAGCCAGCGGCTGCGGATCTCGGCGGTGCGCATGGGTCCTCGGGCAATCGAAGGGGCACGCCTGGTGGTGCTCGGGTCGGCCAACATGGACATGACCGTGGAGGTCGGCGAGCTCCCGGAGCTGGGCGAGACGGTCATCGGGCGCGACTACGAGCTGCGGCCCGGCGGCAAGGGCGCCAACCAGGCGGTGGCCGCGGCCGTCTACGGAGGGGCCGCCGTGTCCTTCGCCGGCTCCGTGGGCGACGACCGCTACGGCCCCCCGCTGCGCGATGCGCTCGCCGCCGTCGGGGTGGACGTCAGCCGTCTGCGCACGGTCCACGGGCGCAAGACGGGGGTGGCGGTCGTCCTCGTCGACCGCCGCGGCGACAACGCGATCATCGTGTCGCCCGGCGCGAACCACGCGCCGACCGCGGCCGAGGTCGAGGAGCTGCTGCCGGACCTCGACAGCGCAGCGGGCCTGCTCATGCAGATGGAGCTCCCGGTCCCCGTCGTCGAGCGAGCCACGGAGCTCGCGCACGCGGCAGGTGTGCCCGTCGTCCTCAACCTCGCGCCGGCGACGGAGGTCTCGGACGACGTGCTCCGTCGGTTGGCCGTCCTCGTCGTCAACCGGTCCGAGGCGGAGTTCCTGCTCGGGGAGGCGCTGCCCGACGTCGCCCACATCCTCACCCACATCCGGCGCCTCAAGGAGCGCGGACCCGCCGTCGTCGTCGTCACGGCCGGTGCAGACGGGGCGGTGTTCGACGACGGTCACGGGCCGGTCCACGTTCCCGCGCACACCGTCGAGGCGCGCGACACCGCTGGTGCGGGCGACGCGTTCGTCGGCGTCCTGGCCGCACGACTGTGCGGAGGGGACGAGCTGCCCGAGGCGGTTGACGCCGCGACCGAGGCGGCGGCGGCCGCAGTCCAGATCCATGGTGCCAGCTGACGCCGCAGGCACTTCGAGTAGGAGTTGAGTAGGGATGCGAATCGTCATCGACACGGACCCCGGCAACGGGATCCCGGGAGCGGACATCGACGACGGCCTGGCGATCGGCATGGCGCTGCGCTCGCCGGAGGTCCGGCTCGAGGCCATCACGGTCGTCGCGGGCAACGTGGGCGTGGACCGGGGCGTGGAGTGCGCACTCGAGCTGCTGGAGGCCGCGGAAGCCCCCGACGTCCCGGTGTACCAGGGCGCTGACCGCCCGCTCGTGCAGGACCCGGCGTGGTGGCGCGCGCGTCTTGACCTGCGCCGGGACGACGAGCTGGCCCAGGAGCTGTGGCGCGACGTCCGTCCGCGCGGGTCGCGGCGGGCCCCGCAGGCCACGCCGGCCGCGCGCGCCCTGGTCGAGCTGGTCGACGCGAACCCAGGGGAGATCACGGTGGTGGCGGTGGGCCCGCTCACCAACGTCGCGAGGGCGATGCTGCTCGACCCCACCTGGGCGGACAAGGTCGCCGGCCTCGTCGTCATGGGCGGCGCCTTCGACCTCCCGAACATCCTCCAGGAGCTCAACGCGGCGTACGACCCGGAGGCCACCGACATCGTCCTGCGGAGCGCCGCGCCGCTGCGGCTGGTCCCGCTCGACGTCACCCTCCAGACCTTCCTGCGCCTCGCCGACGTCGACCGGCTGGACGCCAGTGGCACGCCCCTCGGCAGCTACCTCGCGACCACCGTGCGCCCGTGGGTGACGTGGCTCGCGCAACGCTACGACCGCGACGGGTGCCCCCTGCACGACCCGCTCGCCCTCGCCGCCCTTCTCGACCCCAGCCTCGTGACGACCCGGACCGCCTCCGTCGGCATCGAGCTGCGCGGCGCGCTCACTCGTGGTCGCACCGTGGCGTGGGACCCGACGGACGACGAGCTTCTCCACGCCGGACTCGAGCTGCCCGACGTGCGCCCGGTCACGATCGCCACCGGCGTCGACAATGACCGCTTCGTCACCATGCTGCTCGAGAGGCTCTGCTCATGAACCGCGCGACGGCGCTGTCGGAGGACTCCCTGCCCTCGGTCTCGATCCCCGCGCCCCAGTACGACCGTCGGGGCGTGAGCACGGGCATCGTCCACCTGGGTGTCGGCGCCTTCCACCGGTCCCACCAGGCGATGTTCATCGACCGGCTCATGGCACAGGGGCACGCGCTCGACTGGGGGATCTGCGGCGTCGGCGTGCTGCCGGGCGACCGCCGGATCACGGACGTGCTCACGGCGCAGGACGGCCTGTACACCCTCGTGCTCAAGCACCCTGACGGCTCGGTCGAACCGCGAGTCATCGGCTCCATCACCGAGTGCCTCCACGCGCCCGCCGACCCCGAGGCCGCGATCGAGCGGATGGCGGCACCGTCCACCCGGATCGTCTCCCTCACCATCACCGAGGGCGGCTACAACATCGACCCCGTGACGGGCGGCTTCGACGAGCACAACCCCGCCGTTCTCGCCGACCTCGAGGGCGACGCGCCACCGCGGACGGTCTTCGGGCTGGTCGTCGAGGCCCTTCGGCGACGTCGGGAGCGGGACGTGCCCCCCTTCGCCGTCGTGTCGTGCGACAACCTCCAGGGCAACGGCGCGCTGGCCCGCTCGGCGTTCACCTCCTTCGCCCGGCGTCTCGAGCCCGCGCTGGGGGACTGGGTCGAGCAGGAGGTGCACTTCCCCAGCTCGATGGTCGACCGCATCACGCCGGTCACCACCGAGTCCGACATCGCCGCGGTGCGGGACCGGTTCGGCGTCATCGACGGCTGGCCGGTGGTCTGCGAGCCCTTCGAGCAGTGGGTGCTGGAGGACTCCTTCGGAGCGGCCGGACGTCCCCCGCTCGAGCTGGCCGGAGTCCAGCTCGTCGACGACGTCGCACCGTACGAGCTGATGAAGCTGCGGCTGCTCAACGCCAGCCACCAGGCCCTGTGCTACCTGGGCTACCTGCACGGCTACCGCTACGTCCACGAGGCCGCGCAGGACCCCGTCTTCGCTGAGTTCCTACGCACCTTCATGGAGCGCGAGGCGAAGCCGACGCTGGAGCCGGTCCCGGGCGTCGACCTGGACCGCTACATCACGACCGTCGTCGAGCGGTTCGCGAACCCGCAGGTGGCCGACACGCTCGCCAGGATCTGCGCGGACACCTCGGACCGGATCCCGAAGTTCCTCCTCCCGGTGCTTCGGGAGCAGCGCGCCACCGGCGGCGCTATCGAGCTCGCCGCGCTCGTCGTCGCCTCCTGGGCCCGGTACGCCGAAGGCGTGGACGAGCACGGCGCCGCGATCGAGGTCGTCGACCCGCTGCGTGAGCGGCTCACCGCCGCGGCGAGCGGGCACGAGGCGAACCCTGCGGCCTTCCTCGAGGTGCGGGAGGTGTTCGGCGACCTCGCCGACGACGAGCGGTTCCGCCACGCATACGTCCAGTCGCTCCGCTCCCTGCACGAACGCGGGGCCCCCGCGACCCTCGTGCGCGTCCTGGGCGAGGCGACCGCCTGACCGCACCTCGCCGCAGCCGGATCGCCGTGCTCATCGGCGGTCAGCGGCCCGCAGGTGACGGATGAGCGGGGTCGTGAAGTCCGCGCCATCAGCAGTGAGCAACGTGTGCCCGGCGTTCGGCAGCACCACGAGCTCGGCGTCACCGACGGCGTGAGCGACGGCCTCACCATGGGCGAGGGGAAAGATCGAGTCCACCTCGCCGTGCACCACGAGGGTCGGGAGCGAGACAGCGGTGATGTCGCCGTCTCGCGGGCTCGTGAACTCCATCAGAGGAGGGTTGGAGATCGTCGCGGCGATGTCCTCGGCTCGATCGACATCGTGCGTGATGAACCGTCGGATCCGGTCTTCGTCAAACCGAGGCGAGAGGCCGTCGCAGGCGCGCGTGTCCGCGAGGAGGTACTCGATCGCGGCAGATCGTGACTCGACGTCCTCGGGAACATCCGGAGAGCGCCCAGTCCCAGGAGGAAGGTCCGGCGCCCCGGTGCTTGCTCCCACCAGGGTGAGGGAGCGCAGCCGCCCGGGGTGATCGACAGCCAGGATGGTCGCGATCAAGGAGCCTAACGAGTGGCCGACCACGTGGGTGGCACGTATGCCGAGGGCATCACAGATGCCGAGAGCATCGCCCGCGAGGTCGTCGGTCGAGTAACCCGGACGTCCACGGGGAAAGCTCGTCGATCGGCCGGTGTCCCGCTGGTCGAAGCGAATCACGAAGAACCCGTGCGATGCGATCGTCTCGCAGACCTCACCGGGCCACCACAGCATGGACGCGGACATCCCCGCGACCAGGAGCACGGAAGGGTCACGTCGATCCCCGTAGGTCTCGACGCACAGCCGGACGTCTCCGACGGGCAGGATGGAGCAGCTCGAGGTGGCCACGGGCTCACTCTGTCAGTCGGATGCCGTCATGGGACGTTCGCCTGCACCGCCCCTGCGATCGGCGTCGTGCCCTGTGTGAGCTCGAGGATCCGCCTGCGGATCCGGGGCTCGTGGAGCAGCTCGGCCAGCGTGGCAGCGACGTCCTGACGTGAGATCTCGTCATGGGGCTGCGCCGGACCGAGCGATATCGTCCCGATCCCGTCGCGGTCGACGAGCAACGAGGGCCGAAGGATCAGCCAGTCCAGGTCGCTCATGCTGACCGTGACGTCGATGAGCTTCTTCACCGCGAAGTAGAACTCCACATCGTCGCCGAGGTCGTGCCCGCGCTCGGCCTCGGGAAGTACGGACACCAGCGCGAAGCGATCCACACCAGCGAGCGGTGCCGCCTCCAGAGCCTTCACCACACCCTCGCCGTCGATGGCGGCCGTGACCTCCCTCCTACCACCGTTCGACCCGGCCGTGTAGACGACGACGTCCGCCCCGGTGAGCACGGGGGCCAGCGAGTCAGCAGTCAGCTCCGCGAGCTCAGCCACGTGAGCCTCGACTCCTTGGGCAGCGAGCGCTTCTCGCTGCTCGTCACGGCGTACCAGTCCGGCCACCTCGTCGCCCCGGTCGATCAGGTTCCGCGCCAGCAACCCACCGACGGCCCCACTGATGCCAATGATGAAGACCTTCATCGTCCCGTTCCCGGCCGCAGCGTGAGCTGCCCGGCCCGGGGCGCGCCGGCGGTACGAGAGCGCGGAGCACGCGGGTGGTGATGCCATGGAGCAGGATCACTCGTCGTACGTCCCGTGACCAGCGGCACGGTGGTGTCGGTCGAGGCATGGACGCCGGGCTGTGCGACGGTCCGTCGCCGCACCGGGTGGCGATCGGCCTCCGGGGTCGTTGACGGCAGAGCTGCTCGAGACGGGTAAGTGCGGGGGTACGGGTCCATCGCGCCAGCCTGGCCGTCGCGGCCTGGCCCTCGCGTCGGTAGAAGCCACCGATCTTCGGCGGTGCCGCACCGTCCGGTCAGGGAAGGTGGAGCGCTTTGAGCTCGCGGCGTGAGGTGATGCCGAGCTTGCGGAAGATGTTCCGCAAGTGGGCCTCGATGGTCCGTGGGCTGAGGAACAGCTGTGCGCCGACCTCACGGGAGGTTGCTCCCGTGGCCACCAGCCGTGCGACGTGCAGCTCCTGGGTGGTGAGCTCGTCGGTCGGCTGAGCGGTTCGTGCGCGTGCGTGCTCGCCCGTCGCGCGGAGCTCGCGCGCGGCGCGGGCGGCGAACGCTTCCGCGCCCATGTCGGTGAGGAGCTGGTGAGCGGTGCGGAGCTGGTCTCGGGCGTCTCGGCGGCGGCCCTCACGACGTAGCCACTCGCCGTAGACGAGATGAGTACGAGCGAGGTAGCCGCCCATCCGGCTGTACCTGAGCTGCTCGATCGCCTCGCGGTACTGGTCCTCGGCTGCCGATCCGGTGCCCATGAGCGCCTGTGAGCACGCCGCCATTCCGAGCGCCCACGACGTGCCGCTGGCGCGGGCCCGGGAGCGAAACTGCTCCAGCGCGGAGGTGGCGCGTTCTGGATGGCCGGCACGGACGCACGCCTCGATGAACTCAGGCAGGCTCGCGCTGCTGAGCGCGAGCTCAGGGGACCGGCACGCCCGTGACGCGGCCTCCTGCGCGGCCGGATAGTTGCCCAGCCCGTTGTGCAGCACCGCCAGCGCGTACTGGGCCTGGGAGGCGTCCGTGCTCCCGTCGGGGTAGGCGGCGTCTTGGGCGGTGACAGCACTGAGCGCGGTGGTCTCGGCCTGGTCGCCACGCCAGGCACCCAGGATGACGTGCGCGTGCCGGAGCTGGACGCCGCCCGTGGCCTGCGTGATCGCCGTCGCCTCGGCGGCGAGCTCGCCGGCTCGGGAGAGCTCGCCCATGAGGACCGAGGTGATGGACAAGAGGTTCAGCGCGGTGGGCAGCGTCGCCAACGCACCGGCATCGCGAGCCAGCTGGACGTTGCGGCTGGCCAGTGTGTAGAGCAGCTCGTCGTCGAGGATCGCCACCGCGTTGCGGCCGGCCAGCCACAGCCAGCCGTCGTTCCGGCGGTCCTGCCCAAGACCGGTGTGCGAGCTGTCGCGAAACGACTCGAGGGCGCGGCGCAGCCCGGGGGCTCCTGCCGCATATCCCCTCGTCAACGTCGTCGCAAGGCTGTCGAGGAGCAGATCCACGGGTCGCGCCGGTACCTCGGACGGGGGAGCGACCAGAGCCGCTGCAGCGATCTGCACTGCGTCGTCGCCGCCTCTGAGGGTCGCCGCATCCAGTGCGTGCAGGTAGGTCTCGCGGGACAGCGCGGAGTCCAGCGGTGCGAGCATCTCGGCCGCCTCCAGCAGCATCCGCGGCACGTCGCTGTCTCGTGTCAGGTGGAACGCGATCTGGGCGCGCAGTAGCTCGAGGCGGGCGCGTGGCAGGGCGTCCAGCGGCCCCGCCGCCGCGACCGTCAGCAATGCCAGAGCTGCCTCGGTCGCGCCGGCCTCATGCTTGGCCTGTGCTCCTTCCAGCGCCCGTCTCGCTCGAGCGGCAGGTTCAGGAGACAGCTCGGCCGCGTGCTGCAGGAACGCGGCCGCGGCGGCCACGCCTCCCCGCGCACGCGCCCGTCCGGCCGAGCGCTCGAGCCCTGCGGCGGCTTCTTCGTCAGTTCCGAGCACCGCCTGCGCGCGGTGCCAGGCACGGCGATCCGGGTCGGCCTGCGCGTCGGTCGCCTCGGCCAGTGCGCCGTGGGCGCGGCGACGGTCCGGCGGCGTGGCTGCCTGATACACCGCCGAGCGCACCAGGGAGTGGCGGAACCGTACCCGGACATCGATCTGCAGCAGCCCGGCGGCCTCCGCGGGCGTCGCAACCTCGCGAGCGAGGCCCAGGTGCGCGGCCGCGCGCCACAGCAGCGCCGCGTCGCCCGTCGGCTCCGACGCGGCAACCAGCAGCAGCAGCTGTGTCTCAGGAGGCAGGCTGCCTGAACGGCGTCGGAAGCCCTCCTCTATGCGGTGCGGGACGCCGAGCACGTCGGGCAGCTCAAACCCGCCCGCGAAATGTGCTGGCCGCATGCTGCTGGGCAGCTCCAGCAACGCCAACGGGTTGCCGCCCGCCTCGGCGAGGATCCGCTCGCGCACCCCCTCGTCCAGCGGTGCGCGTACCGCTCTACCGAGCAGCACACGGGCATCGGACCCGCCGAGCCGCTCCAGACGTAGCTCCGGCAACCCGGTGAACGGAGGCCGGTCGCCGGCGTCGGAGTCGCGCACCCCGAACACGAGGGCCAACCGTTCGGCCCCTACCCGTCGGGCCACGAAGGCTAGAACCTGAGCCGATGCCTCATCCAGCCACTGCGCGTCGTCGACGAGGCACAGCAGCGGCTCCTCCTCGGCGACCTCGGCCATGAGGTGGAGGATGGCCAGCCCGACCAAGAACCGGTCCGGCGCGGCGCCTCCGTGGAGTCCGAACGCCACCCCGAGAGCGGCCTGCTGCGGCTCGGGCAGCGCGCCGGTGCGATCCAGCAAGGGAGCACACAGCTGGTGCAGCCCAGCGAACGCGAACTGCGTCTCGGACTCGATGCCGACGGAGGACTCCACTCGGAAGGCTGACGCGAGTGCCGTCTGCCGAGCGTGCTCGAGCACGGCAGTCTTCCCGATGCCGGCTTCCCCGCGCACCACAAGAGAGCCGCTGCGCCCGGACCGGGCCAGCGAAAGGAACTTCTCAACCGCTTCACGCTCTGACCGCCGGCCCACGAGGTCCACCAGCGTGCGCTCCCGTCAAAGGCCAAGTAGGTAGGCGCCACGGTAGTCGTTACTGACGCCGAGCGTCATAGTTCCGGGCCATCAACCCGCTACCGCCGAGGTTCTCGCTGGCGCGCGGCCGTAATGACCTACGTGGTTGTCACCGACGCGAGGGCTCAGCCGCCGGTGTGAGGCTGAGGACGTCGCCACGACCGGGCATCCGGAACCCGGCGCACCGGGCGGATGGACTCAGGAGCCTGCGGCCCCCGAGGGGTGTCTCCAGACCAGACAAGCGATCCGCCGTCGGACCCATCCCCGGTACGCACCCACCACTAGTAAAGGTAAGGAGACCTCATGAGCACGGATCGCGTGCTTGGCGGACGCTATGAGCTCCGCGACGTCCTAGGCCGGGGCGGCATGGCCGTTGTCCACCTGGCTCGTGACATCCGCCTCGAGCGCTGGGTCGCGGTCAAGGTGCTCCATGGAGAGCTGGCCCGCGACCCGCTGTTCCGATCCAGGTTCCGGCGGGAAGCGCGGGCAGTCGCTGGCCTCAACCACCCCGGCGTCGTCTCCGTCCACGACGTCGGACATGACCACGTCGAAGGCAGCCGAGCGGGCGAGCCGGGCATTCCGTTCATCGTCATGGAGTACGTCGCCGGCCAGTCGCTGCGGGCCCGTCTCCGCGAGGGCGCGCTCGCGCTGGAGGAGTCGATCTCGCACCAGGTGGGGGTCCTGCAGGCGCTCGAGTTCATCCATCGCGCAGGCGTTGTCCATCGGGACATCAAGCCCGCCAACGTCATGGTCACCCCCGACGGCCGGATCAAGGTCGTGGACTTCGGGATCGCGCGTGTCGGTGGTGATCCCAACGCCCCGGCGACCCAGACCCACGCGCTCCTCGGAACCGCTCAGTACCTCTCTCCCGAACAGCTGCGCGGAGAGATCGCCGACGCCCGGAGCGACCTGTACTCCGCGGGCTGCCTGCTCTACGAGCTGGTGACCGGACGGGCGCCCTTCGTCGGTGACGAGCCGGTTGCCGTCGCCTACCAGCACGTGCACGAGGACCCCCTACGACCCAGCGACTACCGACCCGAGGTCACTTCGGCGCTCGACGCGGTGCTCCTCAGGGCGCTCGCCAAGGACCGGAACGACCGGTTCCAGAGCGCTCGATCCTTCAGGGAAGCGCTCCAGTCCGCGGCGAAGGGCGTGAACCGTGCGGACGACCGTGCCGGCACGGACACGTTGGACAACATGGTCGCGCTCCGCTCGCCCTGGCGCGCCACGACGACGACCGTCTCCACCGCATCGCGCTCGGGCCGGTCGCCTTTTCGACCAGCCCGCGACGAGAAGACGGCCGCCACACGATCCGCCTAGGCGAACAACGGTCCGCACTGGGCTCACCACAGGAAGGAAGACCATGGGATACATCAGGGTCGGAACAGAGAACAGCACGCCGATCGAGCTGTACTACGAGGATCAGGGTGCGGGTCAGCCCGTCGTGCTCATTCATGGGTATCCGCTGAACGGACACAGCTGGGAGCACCAGGCACGGGACCTGCTTGCTGGCGGTCACCGTGTCATCACCTACGACCGTCGCGGCTTCGGCCAGTCCTCGAAGGTCTGGTCCGGATACGACTATGACACCTTCGCCGCCGACCTGAACGCCGTGCTGGAGACCCTGGACCTGCGCGACGTGATCCTCGTCGGCTTCTCGATGGGCACCGGCGAGCTTGCCCGGTACGTCTCCCGTTACGGCCCCGAGCGCGTAGCCGCGTTGGCGTTCCTCGCCTCGCTCGAGCCGTTTCTCGTCGCTCGCGACGACAACCCGGAAGGTGTGCCGCAGGAGGTCTTCGACGAGATCGAGACCGCGGCGAAGAGTGACCGATACGCCTGGTACACGCAGTTCTTCTCCAACTTCTACAACCTCGACGAGAACCTTGGCAGCAGGATCAGCCAGGAAGCGGTCACCGGAAGCTGGAACGTCGCGGTCTCCAGCGCCCCCGTCGCGGCATACGCCGTCGTGTCCTCCTGGATCGAGGACTTCCGCCGTGACGTCGACGCAGTCCGCAGCAGCGGGAAGCCCGCTCTGATTCTCCACGGCACCGCCGACAGGATCCTGCCCATCGACAGCACGGCCCGCCGCTTCTCCCAGGCACTCCCGGACGCCCACTACGTCGAGATCGGGGGCGCCCCCCACGGGTTGCTCTGGACGCACGCCGACGACGTCAACGACGCCCTGCGCACCTTCATCCGCTCGCTGAACGGCGCGGACGCCGACGCCACCACGTGACGCACTCGCATCCACACATGAAAGAAGAGGTCAGACATGAATCCCGTTCGAGAACTCATCAGCAACTTCCAGGAGCTCATGGCCCAGGTGCCCGATCTCGTCCAGCCGCTCATCGTCATGCTCGCGAGCGCGATCCCGTTCGTCGAGACGGACGGAGGGGTCATCATCGGCATCGTCGGTGGTCTCCATCCCATCGTCACGGCTGTCGCAGCAGCCGCGGGGAACTTCCTGTGCGTGCTGGCCGTCGTCGCCGTCACCTCACGCGCCAGGACGGCTGTCGTCGATCGACGAGCCAGCCTGGTCGGGGTGGGTGGAGGCGCAGGAGCGCGACCGAGCCTCCGCGGGGAGGCGTTCCAAGAGACGACGGCCACGAAGCCGCAGTCGAAGGGGCGTCAGCGCTTCAACAGGTGGGTCGTCCGTTTCGGCGTCCCCGGCGCGAGCATCCTGGGCCCTCTCGCGATTCCCACCCAGATCACATCGGCAATCCTCGTGGCCGGCGGAACTCCACGCCGTTGGGTCCTGCTCTGGCAGGCCATCGCCATCGTCATCTGGACGACGATCGCCACCGTCTCGGTCTGGGCCGCGCTCACCTACGTCGTCGGGGTGTCGTGAGACATGACCTGCGAAACCGGGGAGGCATGGGCGACGACCGTTGTGGGGGAATGGTTGAGGGCTCAAGTTAGTTAGCACAGGCACGAGCGAGATCCGCACCTCCCAACACCGAGATCGAACCCCGTCAATGACCGAGAGGCGACAGTGATGAACGATCGGAACCAGCAGGGGGTCACCGTGCTCGACAACCTGCACGAGGACCGCTTCGACGTCTTCGTCGAGGACGCGTACGCCGGGTTCCTGAAGTACAAGGATCTCAGCGAGGCTTCGGCGGGACAACGCATCTTCTACCACACGGAGGTCTTCGATACGTTCGAAGGTCGCGGTCTCGCCGGCATCCTCACTCGCGCGGCTCTCGAGACCAGCGTCCGAGAGGGACACCGCATCGTGGCCGTCTGCCCCTATGTCAAGAGGTGGCTCTCCACGCACCGCGACTTCGACGACGCCACCGACCCCGTGCGCCCGCAGCACCTCCAAGCTCTGGGCTGAACCGCGCACCTGCACCCAAGCCGGCGGGCCCGGCGCCCCTCCTGAATGCGACGGAAGGACCTGTCTCATGAAGACTCCCGTGCCCGACTACCTGGACGAAGTGCTCGACAGCCTGCGCGACGACACCAGCGGTGCCAACGCTCACTACATCCCGGAGCTAGCCGCAGCGGACCCGGATCGCTTCGGCATGGCGCTGACCACGACGCTCGGTCGCACCTACGCCGCCGGCGACGCCGACACCGAGTTCTCCATCCAGTCGATCTCCAAGCCGTTCAACGCCGGTGCCATCTCCGCGCATTCGCTCCTGGTCGGCGCGGAGGCCAGCCAGGACGACCGTGTCGACCGTGCCGTGACGTTCTTCTCCCACCTCGCGGGCCGGGACCTGCAGGTGGACGAGCGTGTGTGCGCCTCAGAGCTTGACGCCGCGCACCGCAACCTGGCCATCGCCTACATGCTGCGCACCTACGGGATCCTCGACGGGGACGTGCCCTCCGTCGTCGAGGGGTACACGCGCCAGTGCTCGGTCCTCGTCAGCGCCCGGGACCTCTCCGTCATGGCCGCGACGCTCGCTACCGGGGGCATCCAGCCCGTGACCGGCGAGCGGTTGATGGAGCCGGCCGTCGCCCAGCACGTCATGGCCGTGATGGCCGCGGCCGGGATGTACGACGCGGCAGGGGACTGGCTCACCCGCGTGGGCATCCCCGCCAAGAGCGGCGTCGCAGGGGGCATCGTCGGTGTCCTTCCTGACCGGGTGGGCATCGGGACGTTCTCCCCGCGCCTGGACTCCCACGGCAACAGTCACCGAGGACGCCTCGCCTTCGAGCGACTCTCCCAGGACATGGGGATGCACCTGTTCGCCTCCGACCGGGGCCGGCTCGACGCCGTCGACGTGAGCGAGTCAGGAGGCACGCTCACCTTCGCCCTGCAGGGCAACATCCAGCTCACCGCCGCTTCGGAGCTCTTGGACCTCATGGCGGACGCGGCCGGCGCGGCCGACGTCGTCCTCGACGTCACGAGGGTGCACTCCTTCTCCGACCTCGGCCGTCGCATGGCGCTCGAGGGTTTGCGCCGCCTGCGGCTGGACGGCCGCAAGGTCGCCGTCCGTGACCCCTTGGGCGTGCTGCCACACCCTGATCTCGGAGACGGCACGTACCCGGACGTCGTCTGACCGGCCGCCCGGTCCCGCATCCGCCTGGCTGTACCGGCCGACGCTGCGACAAGCCCGTCCACGCCCACCACTCCACGCGCGTACGAACTCGGATTCCTCAAGGAGACAGAGAGACTCATGACTGACACGGCCATCCATTTCGGCATCGACACCTTCGGTGACCTCCCCCGCGACGATCAGGGCAACCTCGTCTCCCACGGCCAGGCGATCCGCGCCGTCGTGGACGAGGCGGTCCTTGCCGACCAGGTCGGTGTCGACGTCATCGCGCTGGGCGAGCACCACCGCCCCGAGTTCGCGATCTCCACGCCGGAGACGGTGCTGGCGGGCATCGCGACCAAGACCGACCGCATCCGTCTCGCGTCCGGCGTGACCGTCCTGTCCTCCGACGACCCGGTACGCGTCTTCCAGCGCTTCGCTACCGTCGACGCGCTCTCGAACGGGCGCGCCGAGGTGATCCTCGGCCGCGGCTCGTTCACCGAGTCGTTCCCGCTGTTCGGGTACGACCTCACCGACTACGAAATCCTCTTCGAGGAGAAGATCGACTTGTTCCACAGGCTCCTCGACGAAGGGCCGGTCACGTGGGAGGGCACGACGCGCGCGGCGCTCAAGGAGGCCGACGTGTATCCCAAGACGGAGTCCGGGCGGCTGACCACCTGGGTCGGCGTGGGCGGGTCCCCGCAGTCGGTCATCCGCACCGCGCGGTACGGGTTCCGGCTCATGCTCGCGATCATCGGCGGCGCACCCGACCGATTCGCCCCGTACGTCGACCTGTACCGGCGCGCCACCGAGCAGCTCGAGAGCACCGCCTACCCCGTCGGGATGCACTCGCCCGGCTTCGTCGCCGAGTCCGACGACGAGGCCAAGCGCCTCTTCTGGCCCGGCTACAAGGAGCTGCGCGACCGCATCGGTGCCCTGCGCGGCTGGCCTCCTCTGCGGCGCGAGGAGTTCGAGGCCGACGTGGAGCACGGCTCCCTCTACGTCGGATCGCCCGAGACCGTCGCGCGCAAGATGGCCCGCGCCATCCGCACGCTCGACGTCGGGCGCTTCGACATGATCTACTCCGCCGCCGGTTCGGTCGCCGCGAGCGACCGCCTGCGCGCCGTCGAGCTGTACGGCACCACGGTCATCCCGATGGTTCGCGAGCTGCTCGCCGAGCAGCCCAGCAGCCTGTCGGTGGCCCGATGACCGCACGCACGCCGGTACGCACCATCGGCATCCTCGGGGCCGGCAAGGTGGGCACTGTCTTGGCCCGGCTCGCCCTCGCTGCCGGGTATCGAGTACTCGTCGCGGGATCGGGCGACCCCGCGAACATCGCCCTCACGATCGACGTCCTGACGCCCGGCGCCACCGCGGTGCGGGCCTCCGACGCCGCACGGGATGCCGACGTCGTGATCCTCGCCCTCCCGCTCAGCAAGTACCGCGCACTGCCCACGGACGAGCTGCGCGGCAAGCTCGTCGTCGACGCCATGAATCACTGGTGGGAGGTCGACGGGCCCCGCGAGAGGTTCCTCGAGCCCGGGATCTCGTCCAGCGAGGTCCTGCAGGGCTTTCTTGACGGTGCCCGCGTCATCAAGGCCTTCAACCACATGGGCTATCACGACCTCGAGGTTGAAGCTCGTCCCGCCGAGTCGCCCGGGCGCAAGGCGATCGCGGTGGCCAGCGACTCGGAGGCGGACGTCGCGCAGGTCGCGGCGATCGTCGACGACCTCGGTTTCGACCCGGTGCTCGTCGGATCGCTCGCCGAGGGCGTCTCGCTGGAGCCGGGCAACCCCTCGTTCGGTGCGAACGTCGAAGCCGCCGAGCTCCGCCGTCTCACGCAGGTAGTCGCGCTGAAGCAGTAGGGGAGGGGGTCCTCTCAGGGCCTCCGGTGTCGGCCAGCCCGCCGACTTGGCAGTCGTAGGCGTCTCGCGCGATCACCCCACGAGCCGAGCCGCGATCCCGTCGCCGACGAGATCGCGGCTCGGCGATCTGGGGCGGTCGCGCCCGTGCTCAGGCCGGGACCGGCCGCGCGGTCCGGTCGGCCGTCACGGTGGCCGCCTCGTGGATGAGGTCCGCGACGGCTTTGGGCTGGGAGACCGTGACGGCGTGCGACGCGTCGATCTCGACGGCGCGCGACCCCGCCCGCTCAGCCATGAACCGCATGCTGGCTGCCGGGATCGCGAGGTCCCGCAGCGTGATGAGGGACCACGACGGGATCGTCCGCCACGCCGCCTCGGTCGCCCGGTCCTCGAGTGCCGACGCCGCGATGGGCCGCTGGGTGACGGCCATCTGCGCCGCGACGGCCGGGTCGACGTCGGCCGCGAAGATCTCGTGGAACATGTCGTGGCGGATGTACAGGTCACTTCCGGACCCACCCCCGAAAAGGGGGAACGGCCGCGGCTCGAGAGCCGATCCCAGCTCCCCGCCCGGGAACTTGGCGGCGAGCTCGCCGGTGCTCTCCCCGGGCTCGAGCTGGAACGAGGCGACGTACACGAGCGCGACGACCCCAGCAGCGCCGTGGGCCGCCTCGCTCATCACCGACCCGCCGTACGAGTGGCCGGCGAGGACGACGGGGCCGTCGAGCGTGTCGAGGACGCTGCGCAGGTACGCGGCGTCCTCCTTCAGGCCGCGAAGCGGGTTGGCGACGGCCAGCACGTGGTGGCCACGACCCCGGAGGTCGGCGACGACGTCGTTCCAGCTGGCGGACTCGGCGAAGGCGCCGTGGACGAGGACGACGGTCGGGGTGGCTCCCGCCGTCGGTTCTGCGGTGGTGCTCATGAGTCTTCCTCTCGATGGTCGGCGGCGGGCGCCGCCGGTGGTGGTGGGATGCGGTCGGCACTCACGCCGGCCGCATGGGAGTTCACGCGACCCAGGTCGGGAGGTTGCGCGTGATGGGGACGACCTGGTCGTCGTCGCCGTGGGCGACGACCGGGACGTCGATGTCCGCAGCTCGACGGTGGGCCGACCGCGGAGAACTGGGCGATGCGGTCGTATGCGGCGGCCCGGCCGCACCCGCATCGCGATCAGGGAGCGATGACGAGTTCGGCGATCTTGTCGCCGTCGATGCGGAACCGGAACCGCAGGTCGGCGACGCCACCCGGGAAGTCACCCTCGAGGCGGGCCAGGACGGTCCACCGGCCGGGTTCGTCCTCCGTCTGGCCGGTGAGCGTCGTCGTGTACGTGTACTCGCTCGCCGCGTCCGCGAGCCAGCCGCGGATCGCCTCAGCCCCGCGGTACGTGACGTCCTCGTCGACCACGCGCGCGCCGTCGGCGAACGTCGTCGCGGCCGCGTCGGTGTCGTGTGTGGGGTGGGCGCGCAGATAGCGCACCACCACCGCGGGCAGGTGATCGGGCTGGTAGGGGTGGATGCGTGCGTGGGTTTCCATGGGTCCTCCATGTCCTCGTGCGTGCGGGAGTGGCACGCTCAGACCCACGCTTGACCTTCCCCCAACGGGAAGGTCAACCCCGCGGACCGCTCATCGGGAGATCCGGAAGATCGGCCACCCGATCTCGGTGACGGTGTGCTCGTCGAGCCCGGGAAGACCCTCGACGTAGATCTCGCGGACCGGTCCGTCGACGCTCAGCTCACGACGAGCGACGTGCTCCCCGAGCGCGCCGTAGACGCGGACGACGTCGTCGTCGGATCCGCGGCTCGTGGCCACGGCGAGGTCGACCGGGGGAAGGCGGAGGACCGACGCTCCCGCCGGCAGAGCGGCGCCGACGGCGTGCTCGTCGACGGGCATGAACAGCGCCGCCGGCCCCCGCTCGTCGAGGAAGAGCTCCGTGGACCACACGCTCCCGCGCGGTCCCACCGGCGTCACCGCACCAGACTCCTCGACCGCAGCGAGGCCGGCCACCGACCGGCGGAACCAGCGCCCCAGGTCCGCGAGGTCGATCGTCGCGCGGATGGCGACGACGAGGGTCTCCGGCACGCTGCGATAGGTGACGTCGACCGGCGCGGACTCGTCTGCGAGCAAGCCCCGCAGCCGGGCGACGGCCGACTCGGTCTCGGCGAGCCGTTGCTCCATCCGGTCGAGGTGCGATCGGACGAGCGAAGCGCGCGCTGCCACGTCGGGCGTCGCGAGCACCTCGTGGACGACGTCGACCGGAACGTCGAGCGCACGGAGGGAGCGGATGACCTGCGCGTCGGCCACCTGCTCGGGCCCGTAGCGCCGGTAGCCGTTGTGCGGGTCCACCGACGACGGTGTCAGCAGCCCGGTCTCGTGATAGAAGCGCAGTGCCTTCGCGGTCAGCTTGGTGGCCCGCGAGAAGTCCCCGATCGTCATGGCACCCATGGAGCCAGTGTTGCGGAGGAGAGCGCCGCCGTGGTCGAAGACGGGACCACGTCGCTGGCGCTCGATGCAGCGGATCATCAGCGAGGGGCCCGACGGCTGTGGGGTGATGGGTGCCCTCCGCGCGCCGAAGCGCTACCTTGCCCGCATGCCCGCTCGCATCTCAGCGCGCCTCGCGGCGATCGTGGACGCCCTCCCGATCAGCTCGCAGTCGCGCGTGCTGGAGATCGGATGCGGCTCCGGCGCCGCGGCCCGTGCCGTCGCTCGGCGGCTCAGTGACGGTCACATCCTCGCGATAGACCGGTCTGCCAAGGCAGTCGCGCTGGCGCGAGCGGGGTCCGTGGCCGGGATCGGATCAGGACGCATGAGTGTGCGGCACATCGCTGCGGAGTCCTTCGTCCTCGAGCCGGGTGAGCTGCCGTTCGACATCGTCTTCGCGATTCGCGTAGGGGCGCTCGACGGTCGACACCCCGATGTCGGGGAAGAGGTGATAGCGCGCATTCGGGCGGCGCTCGCACCGGGCGGGAGAGTCTTCGTCGACGGCGGTCAACCACTCAGGGAGCTCGACGTCACTGCGTGACGACACCGAGCGTGAGGGACGAACTGGTGGCGGATCCCCCGGAGCGCAGCGCGGCCCTCAGCGGCATGTCAGGCCGCGGGCTACCCGAGTCGGCGGTTCAGTCGTTAGTCGCGGGGGACTCGGCCACGCAAACGACTCCCGTGTTGCCGTCCTGGTCGGCGATCACGACGAGCGACGGCGCGGCGCTGTCATCGACGACGGTTCCGCCCGCGGCGACGGCGGCGGCGATTCGTTGCTCGGCCACCTCGGGCGCCACATAGACCTCGACGTGGAAACGCTGACGCGGGGTCTCGTGCTCGTCGGCGTTCCCGAACCACAGGTTCGGTACCCGTCCTGTGGCGTCGCGGATCTCGTCGCCGGGGGACCCGTGGCCCTGGGCCTCGGCGTTCCCGGTGAGCAGGGCGGCCCACACCGGGGCGATGGTCGCGGAGTGCGCCGTGTCGAGGCCGAGCTCCATGACGCTGACCGAGGCCGGGTCGGCGGTGAGCTGGTGGTCGGCGGCGATCTCGGTGATCCGTCGGGCGAGGTCGATGTCCTTCTGCGTCACCCATTCGACGACGTGCTCGGTGCCCTAGGCGTCGCGGTAGATGGCGTCGGCGCTGACCACCTTGAGGTCGACGTACCCAGTGCCGATCGACACGCTCGGGTGGTGTCCGAGCGCGTCGCCCGCCTCGCCCACCGCGGTGACGAAGCGTGCGCCGGTGCCGAAGTCATCGATCAGGTAGCGGCCATGCAGTCCCTGGGCCAGCTTGCGCCAGTCAGTCAGCTTGGCCTCGGCGATGTCGTCGCCCGTCAGCATGTCCATGGTGGGGGACCGTATCGGTGATCCAGCCGCAGGGCTCGTGCTTTCGTGATGCGCGCGGTGGCGATGGTGGCCGTGCCCGGGTGCACTGCCGGCGGGGAGGATGGAGCCATGCCCTTCGCAGATGACCTCATCGGCACGCCGGTCGCGACCGCGCTGGCCAACGCCATTCGGGTCGCGGCGCCCGGCACCGCGCTGTCTCAGCTGTCCGCGGCCGGTGAACGCCTCACTGGCTTGTCGTTGCGTGAGCGATCAGACCTGCTGCGAGACGCACTGCTCGCCGACATCCCCGGGGACTACGGGCACCTGGCCGAGGTCGTCCGGAGCGCCAGCGGGGACGTAGCCACCTTCCGCGGATGGCTGATCTGGCCGGTCACCAGCGCGGTCGCCGTCCGGGCCACGCAGGAGGGAACCGGCGCCGCCTTTGCCGATGCGATGAGCCTGCTCGCCGAGCTCACCGGTCGTCTCACCTCCGAGTTCGCCCTGCGCACCTTGCTGCGTCACGACCTCGACGGGGCACTGGACATCATCGGCGGCTGGACCGAATCTCCCGATGAGCACGTCCGGCGGCTGGCTAGCGAGGGCACCCGGCCATACCTGCCGTGGGCCGTGCGGGTCCCGGAACTGAGCGCCCAACCCGGTCGCACTCTCGCGCTGCTCGACGCCCTGCACCAGGATCCCAGCGAGTACGTGCGTCGATCGGTGGCCAACCACCTCAACGACCTCAGTCGCGACGCCCCGGACCTCGTTGTGCGGACCGCCACCCGCTGGCTGGAGGACCCCGCACCCACGACCCCCGCAGTTGCGCGGCGCGGCCTGCGAACTCTCGTCAAGCGGGGGCACGTCGGCGCCCTTGCACTGCTGGGCTTCGAGCCCGCCACAGTGGACATCGACGGCCCCCACCTAGCTGAGCTGGAGGTCCCCTGGGCGGGCAGCATCCGGTTCCGTGCCGTGCTGGGCAACGTCGGCACCGACAGCGTCCGGCTCGCGATCGACTACGTGGTCCAGCACCGCAAGGCGAACGGGACGCTGAGCCCGAAGGTCTTCAAGCTCGCGACCCGCACCCTTGCTCCGGGGGAGGAGGTCGTGCTGCAACGCGAACACTCCTTCCGGCAGATCACCACCCGCCGCTATCACCCCGGCACCCACGCGGTCGCCCTCCAGGTGAACGGGATCGCAACCGAGGCGGCGACATTCACGCTGCTGCCTCCGACCGGCACCTCGGAAGGTTGAACCGAGGACCACCGGCCCGGCGGACGTGGGGAAACCGGCACGAGTGCCCGGCATTCGGCTCGCGTGCTTGCACCTCAGCTGCGTGCCCCAGTACCCCCGTCGGCAAGCGATCCCGGCCCCGCTGCCCTTCCGCCACCTCAGCTGCGTCGTCGACTCTCACCCCGTCACTCAGCCCGCCTGCGGGCTGAGCCGCAGAATCGTCAGGCCACAGGATCGCGCAGGATGGTGCGCAGCGTGTCCTGCGGCGTCCGACGGGTGAACCCGTCCAGGTGGAGTTCGTGGTGCGGGCCGTTGCGGCGAACGCCCCGGCTCGCAGCGAACTCACCCAGCCGGGCGAGGGTGGCGAACTCCTCCGCGAACGGGCCATGGTGCATGACCTGCACCACATCGTGCTCCGGTACGGAGAACAGCTCGACGGCGTCGGTGGTGCGTTCGAAGGGGCTCGCCGCCGCGGATCGGGCCGCGGACAAGGCGCCGGTCGTGGTCCCGTTCGGCACGAGGGCGAGCACGCGGTACTCCAGTGCAGGAACAGGGTTGACGCTGTAGAAGTCGGCGATGCCCACCGGTGCCGCCCCTTCGGGGTACCAGTACTGGATCTCGATGACTGGCTCGGCAGCGCCGCTGGACAGCTCGCGGGCCACAGCGCCGATGAGCGCCTTCTTCCGGTAGAACTCGTCTGTACCGGGTGCCCCTGAGCCGCGGATCGACGCGTAGGTCACCGCTGGGGCGAGCGCGAGCTCTGGTTCGTCTGCGGCATGCAGGTGGGATGTAGACGGCGTGCTCATGGAGTTCTCCTCAAGGCGTTCATCGGTTGGAGAAGGCATCCGCTGTGGGATGGCCTCACCGGGGTCAAGCGCTGTAGCCGCCATCGATGTCGAGCGAGGCGCCGTTGATGTAGGCGCCCTCGTCGCTGGCGAGGTAGGAGACGAGCGAAGCCACTTCGCCCACCGTGCCGAATCGCCCGACCGGGATCGAGGTGCGCAGGAAGTCACCCACTGGCCCGCTCGCGGGGTTGGCGGGGGTGTCCACCGGCCCCGGCTGCACGTTGTTGATAGTGACTCCCCGGGGGCCGAGCTCGCGGGACATCCCTCGGACGAGACTCGCCACCGCGCCCTTGGTCAGGCCGTAGAGAGAGGTGACGTCGTTGGGGAAGTGGTGGGCGCTCACGCTGCCGATGGTGATGACGCGGCCGCCGCGCTGCAGGTGCGGGAGGCTGAACCGGACGGTGTCCAGGGTTCCTCGGATGTTCACGTCGATCATCCGGTCGATCTCGTCGTCGGACAGTTCCGCGACAGGCCGCAGGGTTCCGCCGCCGGCGTTGCTCACCACGATGTCCAGGCGGCCGGTGCGGGCGACGACCCGCTCGACGACCTGACGGATCTGCTCGCGGTCGCTGCTGTTCGCCGCCAGACCTGTCGCCTGACCGCCGCTGCTGGCGACGCGCTCGGTGAGCGCACCCGCTTCGGCAACGGCCGAGGCATAGGTGAACGTGACATGGGCGCCCTCAGCCGCGAGTCTTTCCACGATGCCTGCCCCGATGCCGCGGGCGCCGCCGGTGACCAGGGCTACCTTGCCGGCGTGGCGGCCGGCGATGAGCGGCGAGTAGGCGCTGCTCTGCTGCGACGTGGAGGTGGGTGTCGTTGCGGTGCTCATGATGTTCCTTCCGTACAGGGGGGAGCGCTGACAGATGAAGCGCTCAGTGCGATGACCTCGAAGTCGAAGTCGAAGCCGACCGAAGCCGTGCTCACGGCGTTCGAGCACCGCAGCGGAAGGGCAGGTCAAGGAGCGGTGCGGGCGACGGTCGTGTCCAGACCGGCGCGGATCGTCGACATCGTGCGGCTGTAGGCATCGGTGATATCGATGTCGAGCTTGTCGGCGAGCACGAACACCCACCAGATGGACTCAGCTGGCCCGGGCGCTGGCCTCGGGCAAGGACCTGATCCTGGCCGACGAACCGTCAGCCAACCTCGACGCCGCCAACACCGAGCTGATCGCGCAGATCCTCGACGGGCTGACCACGCGCGCCACCATCGTGGTAGCCACGCACGACCCGGTCCTCGTCGCGGCCGCCGACACGGCGGTCCACATGCGCCGGCAGGTGCCCGGTGCAGCGTGACCGCTGGCACGTGGGCCTGCTCGCCCGCGAGGCCCTCCGCAACGTGTTCGGCCCCGGCGCGCGCATGTTCCCGGTCCTCGCCCTCGCGGTACTCGCCGGCGCGGTCTCCAGCGCCTACGTCGCCCTGGAGACCCAGGCCGTGCGCCAGGAGATCCACGACCTGGCCGCCGAAGGGCGCAACGTGCTGGTCTTCTCGGCGCTGAGCGACGAAGCGCCCGCCCGCATCGATCGCGCGTCCTGCGAGGCGCTCACCGGCCAGCACGGAATTCGCCGCGCCGGGATCCTCGAACGCGCGGAGGAGCTCGACGTGCTGCCGGTCGGCACCCGCCTGCCGTCCCAACGTGCCAGCACTACCTTGTTCCCCGAGCTCGCCGGCGCTGACCTGCTCGTCGGCCGGAGCCTGTCCGACCGGGCTTCGCGCCCGTTCACCGTCCGGGCGGGTCAGGACCTGGCCACTGCCGTGCACGCCGAGGACCACCATGAAGACCTGAACGCGGGCTTCATGATCACGCTGCCACCGCGGCCCAGCGACACCACCTCCGAACGGTGCGCCGTCATCCTCGACGCGTTCTCGGACGTGGACACCGCACTGCCGGTCGTCGCGGCCCAGCTGAAGTTCACCGGGAACCCGATCGCGGGCACCGAGCTGCTCACGGCCACCAACGACCCTGTCACCGCCCACCTGCAGCGCCCCTCCCGCTGGCTCCCCCTGCTGCTCGGCCTGCTGGGTGCAGTCGCCACCGCGATCACCACCCGACTGCGCGCCAGCGAGATCGCCGTCTACCGCATGTCCGGCACCTCCCCGGTCTCGGTCATGACCCTGCTGACGCTCGAGACCCTCCTGATCGCCGGCAGCGCCGCACTGTCCGCCACCGCAGCGTCCCTTGCCCTTTCCGGGCGTTACCTGGACCCCGCCGTGCCGATGCTCTGGGGCCTCGCCCTCGCTGGCACCTGGGCCGTCGCGGCCCTCGCCGCCTCACTCGACCTCGCCACCCGCCGCCCCAGCGACCTCGCCAAGGACCGCTGACTTCGTCTGCCGCGCTGTATCGAGCCGTCGACGCATCCGTACCGATCCCGCAGCCTCACCAGATTCGCGGCGGATGGCCGGCCGAAGAAACGTCGGGCCTTGATCGCAGCCGACGAAAGTATCTATCGGCGGCCGTCGGGCATCGTGTCCGCGTAATCGGCGAATCGGGGCGAGTCACGGGTCGTCGAGGGAGTACTGCAAGGATCACCAAGTCGCAGACACAATCGGTGTAAGACCTCTGTCTTCCCGGCAGCGGGCAAGAGTTCCGCTAGCCGGAAACAGGGTCTGCGTGGCATAGCCCGTCAGCCTCGCTGAGCGCTTCACCCCGACACCGAGGAGAGCTGATAGCCGTGGCAAAATCGAAGTGCACGAGACTCGTCGTCACCGCGGCTTCGGTTGCATTCTTCCTCGGCGGTTGTGGGGGAATTGTCGGTCAAGCGGGCGGGGGCGCGGGGGACCCCCTGGGCGCCGACCTCGCGGGCAGTCTGTCGGCCGAGGATGCCGCGGAGGCGGCCGACGGCGTCAACGCGTTCGGGTTCGACCTGCACACCGGCGTCGCGCAGGTCGGAGAGAACACGGTCACCTCGCCGCTGTCGGCGTCGGTGCTGCTGGCGATGGTGGCCGCGGGCGCCGGCGGGGACAACGCCGCTGAGATGGTCGAGCTGCTGCGCCTCGACGGGCCGCAGGACACACGGAATGCGGCGCTGCTCGCCGACCTCGTCGATACCGACGACGTCACGCTGGCGATCGCGAACTCCTTATGGGCGGCCGAGGGCTACCCGTTCGAGGACGACTACGTCTCGTTCGTGCAGGACACCTACGGGGCGACGCTGGATGAGGTCGACCTCGGTTCGCAGGCCGCCGCCGACGTGATCGACGACTGGGTCAGCGAGCGCACCGAGGGGCTGATCGGTGAGATCGCCGCCGACCTCGGCCTGCCCGACCCGCAGGCAGTGCTCGTGCTGCTCAACACGGTGTACTTCCTCGGCACCTGGACCACCACGTTCGACGAGGACAACACCCGGGAGGCGCCGTTCACCCTCGCCGGCGGCGAGGAGGTGGACGTGACCATGATGCACCGTAGTAACCCCGAGGTGGAGGCCTCCGTCGGTGATGGCTTCCAGATGGTCCGGCTCCCCTATGGCGAGGAGGAGCGCTTCGGCATGGAGGTGATGGTGCCTGACGAGGGCGTGGCCCTCGACGACCTTCTCGAGGACCTCGACGCCGAGGCATGGCGCGATGCGGTCGACGACCTCCAGCCGGCTTCGTTCTCCGAGATCGCTCTCCCGCGCTTCGAGCTCGAGTGGGAGGCGAACCTCAACGAGGTCCTGCAGTCGCTCGGGATGGACTCTGCCTTCGGTGGGGGCGACTTCACCCCGATGTCGGAAGCCAACCCCACCCTCGCCACCGTCGTGCAGAAGACCTACATCCGGGTCGACGAGGAGGGCACCGAGGCCGCGGCGGTCACAGGCGGAGCCATGATGGAGTCGTCCGCCGGACCGCCGCCGTTCCGGGTCGACCGGCCCTTCGCGTTCACGGTCAGCGACCGCGAGACCGGCGCCGTGCTCTTCCTCGGCAGCGTTCACGATCCGCGCGGCTGACGCGCCGCACTTATCGGGCTATGACGACGACGTCGCGTCACGGTCTTCGACTCGCGACCGCGCTGGACACAATCGACCACGACAACGACCGCGCGCGCGTCCCGGCGCGACCGCGGCGCACGAAGCGCGCTGACGCATGTGTCGCTCGGCTCCTGGGATGGCCAATTCGACGTTATCCCCGTCTTCGCTCGGTGCGTCCGCGACGACACCCTCGGACCGCTACCTACCCGGGTCATTTGCCGTTACGGTGTCGGAATCGTGTAGAACGGCACCGTTTCGCCGGTGCTGTCAAGATGGCGGGTGGGAGCGAATGTGTCAGTACTCGTTCACGACGTCCATCACTCGTACCGGAAATTCGCAGCGCTTCACGGCGTCGACCTCGAGCTGACTGGTGAGCCCTGCGCGCTTGTTGGTGTGAACGGTGCAGGCAAGTCGACGCTGTTGACGATCATGGCCGGCGGGCTGGAGCCGAACCGAGGAACCGTCGCTGTTGGCGGATCTGACCTCTACCGCAGGAAGTCGAGAAACGCTGCGCTGGCCCGCACGGCGTTGATGCCTCAGCGCTTCGGCTACCCACATGCGATGACAGCCCTGGAGTTCGTTTCCTACCTCACGTGGATGCGCAAGGTCTCATGGAAGCAAGCGCGCGAGCGGGCCGCGGCGGCACTTGAGGCCGTGGATCTCGGTGCGGTCGCGCACGTGCGCATGGGCGCATTGTCCGGCGGGATGGTGCGACGTGTGGGATTGGCGCAGGCGTTGGCAGCGCGCGCTGAGGTGATTTTGCTGGACGAGCCGAGCACCGGGCTCGATCCGGAGCAACGCCGGATCATGATCGAGCTGGTGGGGTCGTTGGCGGGCGTCCAGGTCCTCATGAGCAGCCACGTCATGGAAGACGTGCTCGAGGTGGCGGAGCGCGTAGTCGTCCTGCATGAGGGTGTGATCGTCTTCCGGGGCAGGGTCGCTGAGCTTGCCGCACTCGCACCGGCGGACGTCCCGCCGTCGCGAGCGGTGGAAGAGGGCTTCCTCTCGACCATCGGACGGCTGCGTCGGTGAGGAGAGCGGTGCACCTTTGGCTGCGCACGGGCGGCATGTGGCTGGCGCTCGTCGCGTGCGTGACTGTGGTCCTCGTTGTGGTCTTCTCTCGTGATCACTGGACGCAGGACATCGGCATCGCCGTGGAATGGGCGAACGGCAGCACTGTGCTTCTGTCCCCCCTGGCCGGCGCCATCGCTGCCTTCACCGTGTGGCGTGCGTTCCCGCGGGAGCTGCAAGCTTTGACCCGCACCATCCCGCGTGGCGCACGGGCCGCGCTCCACGCCGCTGTAGCGGTGTGGCTCACGGCTGCAGCGGCGTGGTTCGTCGGGGTGGTGACCGTCGTCATCGGAGTCTGGCTCGCGGACGGCACGCTCGCGGCCCGCGATCCTTGGGTGGTGATCGCAGGACCGGCGGCCATCTTTCCGGCCGTGATGCTCGGTACGCTCGGTGCGGTTGCAGTCCGCAGCATTGCGATGGCCCCATTGACGGGTGTTCTCGTCTACGTCCTCATCATCTGGACGTACCCCCTTCGGATGCCCGCGCTGATGGCGATGCCGGGGCCGACGGGGACATGGACGGCGCTGCGCCCGCTCCCTGACGTGGTCGCGGCGAGCGTGCTGCTCAACGGGCTCGTCGGGGCCGTCTTGGCCTACGGGGTGTGGCGCCTGTCCGCTCCGCGGCTCCGGCGTCCTGTACCGGGGGACGGCATTGGCGTCCTCGGTGTTCTCGGCGTCGTTCTGGTCTTGGCGACGTTCGCCCAGCGCAACTCTCATGACACGCACTACGTCGAGCACGACTACTCGTGCGCCGGCGATGAGCCACGCGCGTGCCTCAACGAGACAGGCGAGCTTGAGGCTGAGGCCGTCGCGGCTCAGTTTCGGCAAGCGCACCGGGCACTTGCCGACAGCGGGCTCGAGCTTCCGGAGATTTACTACGAGGATGGCCGCGATGAGGACTCGGGTGTCCTGCTGCTGACCGCAGCGCCCATGGACGGAGGGCTCACCGACTTCGACCTGGCGATGTCTGTCGCGCGTCCTGCTCAATGCGATGGCTACTCCGGTGATGCTCCGCCCGAGGATGCCCTGGCAGCTCAGTGGGTGCTGGGCCATTGGCTCGACCTCACCGTGCGGGCAGACGAGCAGCCCGCGCAGTGGCGGGCGGCTTTCGGCGATGCAGGGCGCGACGAGCTCGATGGGTGGGCCAGGGAAGCGCACACGGCACTAGCAGCGTGTGACCTTGACGCAGAGATCCTTCGGGAGCTCCCCGACCTCCGCGCCGTCGAACGGTGGTGAGGCTCAAGGCCCGGCACTGGGGCGGCGTAGCCGTGGGCGCCGTCGCCCTGGCTGTTCTCGGGTGGCTCGTCGGGCAGCACCGGGTGCCCGTCCCCCTCGTCCTGGACCGCGTGCCGCTGCGCGCACTGCTTCCCGGCATCGCAGCCATTCTGGCGACCTACCCCCTACTCGACTGGTTCCCCGGCTTTTCGGACCTCCTCGTACGAGAGGCCCGTCTTCGGCGTTGGCGCGTCCTTGCAGCGAGCTTGCTGTATGCCATGGCCGTCATCCCGGGAATTACTGCCGGCGCCGCCATAGGCGCTGCGGTCGGCGAGCTCAACATCGCGCTTGCCTTCCTCGCACTCGGCCTCGCCACGATCGTGCTCGTGGGTGACCTCGCCTGGCTCGCCGTGCTGACGGCCACGTTCACCGTCCTCTACCTCAACGTGCCGCCACTCGAGCCACTGACCCGGGCCGCAGCGACACCCGTCGCACTCGTGGTCGTCGCAGCCGCATACCTGATCGCGGCGGGTGCATACATCTCCTGCGGTCCCCGGCGGCAGCCCTAGCCCCCGGGCATGGACTCGTCGAACGACCCTCGCTCGCCCAGCCCGCATGCCAGTCGTAGAAGGGCGGGTCGCAACGTCGTGCCTGCGGCGATCGTCGAACCAGGGGCGGCTTCGACGCCACGAGACGAGCCCTCGATCGACCGGCTCACGACGTTGTACTAGGGCTTGGCCGACGGCGGGGCAGCTGCCCCGGAGCAGATCCCCAGACTGCGCCTCAGCTGGTCGGCGCGACGAAGTCGAGCTCCTGGAACTCGGCGACGTCGCGCTTCCAGCGGCGCTCGACGAAGTCGACGTGCGTGGGGTGGGAGTCGTACGCGTCGTACGCCGCCTGGTCGGCGAAGCGCATGCGGAACTGCCACGTGAGGGGACTCTTCGCGCTCACCTGGCGCATGACGGCGAAGTCCTTCACGCCCGGGATGGACGTCAGGGCCGTGCGGGCCTCGTCGAGGAAGTCGGTCTCCTCGGTCGAGCCCGGCGCGGCGGAGAGTCGGAACGCAACGGTGTGCTCGATCGGCATGGCAGCTCCTGTGTTCTCTGCGATGTGTGGCGGACGGTGCCAACACTGCCCGTCGTCAGCGCGCGACGCGGAACTGCTCCACCAGCTGGTCCATGAGGGCGTCGTGGTGCGGGTCGACTCTCCTGCGCGCCGGGTCCGCGTCGTGCCAGGCCACGATCTCGCGGGCACCCTGCTCGAACGGGACGGTGGCGACGAAGTCCGGCACGACGCTGCGCAGCTTGTTGTTGTCGAACACAGACGAGTGCGTCTTGTCCCCGAGCAGCGACGCGCCCCACTCGGCGTCGTGCGCGGCGATGACGTCGGAGGGCACGTGGACGATCCGGGCCTCCGTCCCCGCGGCGCGCGCGAGGGCGTGCGCGATGGCGTCCCACGTGAGCACGTCGTCGGAGGTGATGTGGAAAGCCTCGCCGACCGTGCGCGCGTGCCCGAGGAGCGGCACGAAGCCCTTGGCGAAGTCCGTGTGGTGGGTAAGCGTCCACAGCGACGAGCCGTCTCCGTGCACGACGACCTCCTTGCCCTGGCGCATGCGCTCGATGAAGGTCCAGCCGGCGTCGAACGGGACGAGCGTGCGGTCGTAGGTGTGCGACGGCCGAACGATCGTCGCGGGGAACCCGCGGTCCCGGTACGCCTCGACCAGGACCTCCTCGCACGCGATCTTGTGGCGGCTGTACTGCCAGAACGGGTTGCGCAGCGGGGTGGACTCCCGGATCGGCAGCCGGCTGGCAGGCGTCTGGTACGCCGAGGCGGAGCTGATGAAGACGTACTGGCCGGTGCGGCCCTCGAAGAGGTCGAGATCCGTCCGGACGTGGTCGGGCGTGAAGGCGACCCAGTCGACGACGGCGTCGAACTCCTCCCCGCCGAGGGCCCCGCGCACCGAGTCCGGCTCACGGATGTCCGCGACGACCTGCCGGACGCCGTCCGGGACGTCGCGCCGCCCCGTCCCTCGGTTGAGCAGCGTCAGCTCGACGCCTCGCTCCACAGCGAGCGCCGTGCTTGCGGAGCTGATGATGCCGCTGCCGCCGATGAACAGGACCCGCAGTGCACTCACGCGCGTCTCCTTCGTGGATCGGGTCGGAGCACGCCGGAGGCGACGGTCCGCCACCACAGGATGGCTGACCTGCGTCCGAGCCGCAGCGCGAAGGGTCCACGCGGTTGGAGGTTCGAGGTCGAGGCGAGCCCGGACGCCTCCGACTGGCGAGGTCGCGTGGGGCCTCCGCCGACCGCCCCGTCGGTCACTCGTGCTGGGACAACGCGGCGGTCAGGGTGTCGAGCCCGTACGTGAAGGCGTCCTCGAGGTCGCCGCCCAGCCGGAAGGCGCCCGCGAGCTCCATGGTGATGAAGCCCGTGGCCCACGCGGTGATGAGCCTGGCGGCCTCGAGCGCCCGGGCGTCGCCGACCAGCCCGGCGGCGACCCGTAGAACCGGGGCACTCGCACCGGCGAGGGCCTTCGGGTCGGCGTGGGCGCTCAGCATGAGCCGGAAGCCCTCCGGCCGCTCGAGCGCGAAGGCGCGGTAGGTCCGCACGACGTCGGCGAGCGTGTCGTCAGCGGCCGTGAGGCGCTCGGCAAGCTCGTCGACGGTCGCTGTCGCAACGAGACCGAGGAGCGCATCGCGATCGCGCACCCGCTTGTAGAGGGACGGGGCGCGGACGCCGACGCGCTCGGCCACGGCCTGCATGGTGAGGCGCGAGGGGCCGTGCGCCTCGAGCAGGTCGCAGCCTGCGGCGACGATCGCGGCGAGGGTGGTGCGTTCCGGCGTGGGCATGACGCGGCCTCCTGACGGCTATTGACAGTAGCCATGATGGCTAATTAGCCTAGCCAAGTCAAAGTCTGGCGACCTGAGGAGCCCGGGATGAAGCTCGCACCGAACTTGTACCGCATCGGGAACGACATCGTGGCGGCCTACCTGGTCCGCACCGAGGAGGGGGTCACGGTCATCGATGCCGGTCTGCCCGGGCACTGGCGGGAGCTGGTGGCCGAGCTGGCCGCCATGGGGAGCACCCTTGACGACGTGCGCGGCCTCGTCCTGACCCACGGCGACAGCGACCACCTCGGCTTCGCCGAGAGGCTGCGCCGGCAGCAGGGAGTGCCGGTCTTCGTCCATGCCGACGACGCCGCGCGTGCCCGGACGGGCGAGAAGCCGAAGACAGCGATGGGGCGGGCGCGACCAGTACCGACGGCCGGCTTCATCCTCTACTCGCTGCGTCAGCATGGGTGGCGCACGACGTACCTCTCCGAAGTCAGCGAGGTGGCCGACGGTGACGTGCTGCCGCTGCCCGGCTCTCCGAGGGTCGTCGGACTGCCAGGCCACTCTCCGGGCAGCATCGCCGTGCACGTCCCGGTGGCGGCAGCCGTCTTCGTCGGTGATGCCCTCACGACGCGCCACGTGCTCACCGGCCGCCGCGGCCCCCAGCCTGCCCCGTTCACCGACGACCAGGGGCTCGCCCTCGACTCGCTCGACCGGCTCGCCGGGCTGGACGCCACGTGGGTGCTCCCAGGCCATGGCGCGCCGTGGCGGGGAAACCTCGCGGACCTGCCGGGACAGGTGCGCAGGTCCGCCGGGGGCGCCGACCCGCGGTGACACGCGGCGAGTGAGCACGACGGCGACCGCGGTCGCGACGGCAGCGCCGCCGCTGCCCGCTGCGATCCCCGTCCCCACCGCGCGCCGGCGCCGGGATGCGGGGACCCTGGACACCGCGATCCAGCACCCACGAAGGAGCACCATCCGATGCGAGCAACCCTCATGTACGGCGCCGGCGACGTCCGCGTCGAGACGATTCCCGACCCCGTCACCGAGCAGCCGACCGACGCCGTCGTGCGGGTGGTCCTCGCGTGCGTCTGCGGGTCCGACCTGCACCCGTACCACTCCATGCCCGCGGGCCGGCAGGCCCGGACGATGGGGCACGAGGCGCTCGGGGTCGTCGAGGAGATCGGCGCGGACGTCACCGGCGTCGCGCCGGGGGACCTCGTCATCGTCCCCTTCGCGTGGGCGGACAACACCTGCTCCATCTGCCGGGACGGGTTCCAGACCGCGTGCCCCCACGGCGGCTACTTCTCCGGGGCCCAGGCCGAGCTGCTCCGCGTCCCGCAGGCGTCCGGCACGCTCGTCGCCGTCCCCGGCGGACGCGACGGCGTCGACGAGGCGCTCCTGCCCTCGCTCCTCACGCTCTCGGACGTCTATCTCACCGGCTACCACGCGGCGTTGATGGCGCGGGTCCGCCCGGGCCAGACCGTCACCGTCATCGGCGACGGCGCCGTCGGCCTCTCCGCCGTGCTCGCGGCCAGGCGCATGGGCGCCGAGCGGATCATCCTCATGGGGCGGCACCGCGTCCGCACGGACCTCGGCGTCGAGTGGGGCGCGACGGACGTCGTCGCCGCGCGCGGCCAGGAAGGCATCGACGCGGTGCGCGAGCTGACCGGCGGGGAGGGCTCGCACGCCGTCCTCGAGGCCGTCGGTCACCTCCCGGCCTACGAGCAGGCCTATGGCGTCGTCCGCGCCGGCGGCGTCATCTCCCGGGTGGGCGTGCCGCAGTACGAGGAGGCGCCGATCGGGTCCCGCTCCCTCTTCGGCAAGAACATCACGCTCAACGGTGGCCCCGCCCCGGTGCGGGCCTACCTCGAGGAGCACATCGGCCTCGTCCTCGACGGCACCATCGACCCGGGCCGGGTCTTCGACCGTGAGGTGCCGCTCGCCGACACCGCCGAGGGGTACCGCCTCATGGACGAGCGCGAGGCGCTCAAGGTGCTCGTGCGCCCCTGACACGCCGGAGTTCGACCGACGATTCCCCGAGCTCATGATCATGCATCACGAGGGCGCCGTCGAGATGGCTCAGTCCGAGCTGGACGCCGGACAGAACCCGCAGGCGCGCGAGCTCGCCCAGAAGATCATCGTGGACCAGGAGGTGGAGATCGAGGAGATGGAGCAGATGCCGGCGGACCTGTGAGGTTTCGCGCGGGCGAGGCGGGCGGCGACCTCCCGGCGGTAGATGCGCAGCGAATCCGGCTCCTCGACGACGAAGTCCGCCTCGAGCTCGGCGAGCATGCCGGCCAGGGTCTGCTCGCTGTCGCCGTCGAGCAGGAGCCGTGAACTCGTGGCGTCGACCGGGTGGACCTCCCCGTGCGTCGCCCAGCGGCGCATCAGCTCGCTGTCGGCGGGCTCGTGGACGAGCACGACCGCCTTCTCCTCCCACAGGTCGCGCACCCGGCGCAGCAGGTAGGCACCCGCGTCGTGGCGGGGGAGCTCGCGTAGTCGCCGACGCTCGTCCCGGGAAACGCTTCCCGACAGCGCCGTGCTTTGCTAGCGTCGCACTCGCTGTCACGCCCGTCACACTCGCAAGCCACCCCGGTCGCTGTCCACAGCGCCGCGCTCAGCCCGGGGCCCTGGTTCCGCGAGCCCTGCTACGCGTACCCAGGCGAGGTCAACGATGGAGATCACCAGGCGGTCGGTCCTCACGGGCATGGCAGTCGCCGTGCTCGCCGGAGCACTTCCCTCGGTCGCGCGCGCCGATACCGCCGCCGGCGGCGTCCGGCTCGACTTCGGTGGCGCTACCCCCGCGCCGGCGCCTGGCTACGTCCGCGCCAGCACGGAGACCTATACCGCCCAGCGCGGCTGGGGCTGGGTGTCCGCCGCCAACCTCGTCACGCGGGACCGCGGCGGCGACCCGGTCCACCGCGACTTCGTCTTCGGGACCGCCGCGCGGACGTTCCGCATCGGCAACCTCACGCCCGGCCGCTACCGGCTCGCCGTCGTCGCGGGCGACCTCAACTTCGGCGACCACGTCACGCAGGTGCAGGCCGAGGGGGTCGACGGCGGTCCGCTGCCGGTGCTGCGCCCGAGCGTGGCGCAGTTCGGCACGCTCACCGCGACGCTCGTCGTCCCGGCCGGCGCCACGACGGCCGACATCACGCTTGGCTCGCCCGTCAACAACTGGGTGGTCAACGCCATCATCCTCGAGCCGGCGACGGAGGCCGAGGAGCCCCGCGTCACCTACGTCAACGCCCCGGTCGTCAGCACGTGGGGCCCGATCCTCACGACGCCGGACGTCACCGTGGCGCTGCTCGCCGGGCACCGCTCGCGCGCCGCCGGCCGCACCGTCGTCGCGACCGGCCTCGGGTGCCCCGACTACCTCACCCTCATCGCGAGCGAGGTCGACTTCTGGAGGACCCACCAGGCGGCCTCGGGCGCGATCATCGACCCGTACCTCAGCCGCGAGTTCCAGTACAGCACCCCCGCCTACGCGCACGCCGCGGCCACCCTCGTCGCCTACGCCGACCGGTCCGACCTCGTCGAGACCGCGGCCCTCGCGCTCGACCACTCCGCGCGGACCCTCGCCGACCGCACGGCTGCGTCCGCGCACGAGGACTTCTTCCCGCCGATGATCGCGCACGCGATCCGGCTGCTCGCCCCCCACGTCCCCGCCTCCCGGTCGGCGGTGTGGCGCGCCGACATCGCGCGCTTCGACCCGCTCACGACGTACCGCCAGGGCGTCGGCGGCAACAACTGGAACCTCGTCGCGGCGACCGGTGAGGCGCTGTTCCAGATGGACGGGCTCCGCGCCGCCAACGACCGCTTCGCCGAGAGGAGCTTTGCCGGGCAGGGCGACACGTTCGACCCCACCCTCGGCCTCTACCTCGAGGGGCCGATGGCGTACGACCACTTCCCCCGGCTCTGGGTAGACGACCTCGTCGCCCGCGGGTACTCCGGGCCCTTCGCCGCGGAGCTCAGCGAGGCTTCGCGCCGCGCGGCGAACGTCAGCCTCTTCATGCAGTCGCCGACCGGCGAGCTCGCCGCCGGCGGCCGCTCCGCGCACCACCAGTGGAACGAGGCCCAGCAGTGCGTCACCTACGAGATCTACGCGGCGCAGGCCCTCGCCAACGGTGACACCGAGCTCGCCGCGGCCTACAAGCGCGGGGCGCACCTCGCGCTGCGGTCGATGTTCCGGTGGGTGCGGCCGAGCGGTGAGATGCAGATCGTCAAGAACTGGATAGACCCCGCGCAGCGCTTCGGCTACGAGTCGTACTCGGGCCACTCGCAGTACAACCTGCTGCCGATGTCGATGCTCGCGATCGCCTACGAGCACGCGGCCGCGTCGGAGGAGGTCGCCGAGGGGCCCGCCCCGGCCGACGTCGGCGGGTACGTCCTGCACATCGACGCGCTCCACAAGGTGTTCGCCAACGCGAGCGGCACGTACGTGCAGATCGACACGGCGGCCGACCACGGCTACGACGCGACGGGCCTCATCCGCGCGCACTTCGCTGGGCACTCACCGCAGCTCGGGTCGAGCGACTCGCTCCTGGCAGCGCCCTCGTACCAGATCCCGGCGAACGTCGCCCGCCCCCGGACGACGGCGATCGGCGTCGCCTGGGAGGTGAGCCCCGGCACATGGCGCTACTTCGGCGAGCTCGCGCCGGCGCTCACCGCGGACCCGGAGCTCGTGCGCGGGACGGAGACGGTGGAGGAGGTCTCCTTCACCCTGCGCTACAGCGGCGACTTCGGTGGCGGCGTCACCGTCGTGGAGGAGCAGTTCACCCTCACGCCAGACGACGTCCGCGTGACGACCGTGCTTCCCGGCTTCGCCGGCGCGGTACGGCGGGTCGCCCCGGTCCTGTCGAACGACGGACGCACGCCGGCGACGATCGAGGTCGACGGGAAGGAGGCCCGCGTCTGGCAGGAGGAGGGCGGCACCCAGGGTTCGACGCTCGTCTACCGCATGCACGACGCCGAGACGGTCACGGTCGGCGCGCAGGAGTACGGGAACCACAACGGGCTCATGCGCCTGGCCGTCGGCGAGTACGCGCCGGGCGCGGGCGACGCCGGCGTCGCGCTCACCATCACCGCCTACAAGGACGTCTCGGTCGAGGTCACGACCCGCTCGGTCGCCGGCATGGTCCATCTCGTCGTCCGGACGCGGAACAACTCCGACGCCCCCGTCGACGTCCGGGTGACCTCGCCCTACGGGAGCAGGACGTTCACCGGCATCGCACCCGGCAGGACCGTCGCGAACACCTTCGCGGCGCGGTCCGCGAGCATCCCTGCCGGGGTGGTCGACGTCGTCGCGACGACGGCCGGCGGCGGGAGCGTCACCGTGGCCGAGCCGTACGCCGCGCACACGAGCCGCTGAGGCAGCGGTGCCGCCGCGAGCCAGCAGCTTCGCCGTAAGACGGGCGAGCCCCCCACCGCTCCATGCGGTGGGGGGCCCGTCCGTTCGCTCGACCCGGGACTAGCTGCGGAAGGCAGCCCGGGTGCTCGCCGTAACACGCGCCCGCCGGGCCACGAGGGCCAGGGCGAGCCCGCACAGCGCGAGAAGCGCGGCTCCCGCGGCGCCGAGCGTGACGTCGGCGCCCGTGCTGGGCAGGTCCGAACCACCGGGTGCGTCGCCGCCCCCGCCCTGGCCGCCACCCGGTGCCGGGGCGGTCGCCGTGCCCGTGGGGCTCGGGTCCGTGGGAACCGGGTCCGTCGGGGTCCCCGTCGGGGTCGGGTCCGTGGGAGTCGCCGTGGGCTCCGGGTCTGTCGGGGTCTGCGTGGGCTCCGGCTCCGTCGGCGTCTCCGTCGGGTCCGGGTCCGTCGGGCCCGGGGTGATGACGACCGCCGCGCTGTCCTGCGACGCCTCGAGGTAGTCGAGGCCGAGGTACTCCGCCGTCAGCGTCTGCTCGCCGCCGGCGAGGTTCGCCGGCAGGACCACGGCGGCGACGCCGTCGTCGAGGTAGACGGTCTCGGACCACTCACCGACGCTGAAGCGGACCTGTCCACCGGTCTCGAAGGTGTCCTCCGCGGTGACCGTGGCGGAGACCGTCACCTCCTCGGCCAGGTCGATGTCCGGCTCGACGCTCAGCTCCGTCGTCGTGACGACGTCACTGTTCTCGATGCCGCGGATGTCGTTCCACTCACGCAGGGTGATCGGGATGACCGTGCCGTGGCGGGGGCGCGGGACGCCCGCGTTCGTCATCGTGATGGTCATCGGGTTCCACGTCGGGGCCTCGATGTCCTCGCTGCACGCCGCCTGGTAGCCGCCGCCGTTCGTGTAGCGGTCGCCCCACAGGTAGAACTGGCCGGGGCAGGAGGTGTCGCCCGGGTTCGCCTCGAAGATGACCGGGCCCTCGTAGCCGGCGTCGGCCTGCCACGTCGTGCGACCCAGCGCCGGGGCGACGAGCTCCCAGTTGTCGATGTTGCTGTCGAGGAAGTCGGTGTGCTTCTCGGAGAAGAGGTCCGACCCGGCGTTGCCCGCCTCGTTCTTGGTCACGCGGTAGTAGAGGTCGCCCACCTTGATCGCCGTCGTGTCGATGCGCGACAGCGGTGCCGGGTCCTGCCACACCTGCGGCTCCGAGAACGTCTGGAAGTCGCGCGTGGTGTTGTACCACATCTGGGCGTTGCCCTGACCGGTGCGGTTGACGGGGTCGCTCCACAGCGACTGCGCCCAGAAGACGGCGTAAGCGCCGATCTCCTCGACCCAGAGCGACTCGGGTGCGAAGGCGTTGCCCGCGTCGTCCGGTGCCACCTTGACGTGACGCTGCGGTGTCCAGTTGACGAGGTCGTTCGACTCGAAGACCTCGATGTACTGGGTGTCGTTGATGTTGTACCCGCCCTGGTCGTACCAGTTGAGGTCGGTGGCGATCATGTAGAACGTGTCGCCGTCGGGGGAGCGGACGATGTGCGGGTCGCGCAGGCCCTGGTCGCCGAGCTGCGAGATGAGGGAGGGACGTCCACCGGTGAGACCGGTCCAGTCCAGCGCCGTGTTCCCGTTCGACGTCGCGAACATGATCTGCTCGCCGTCGGCCTGGTTCTCGCCCTTGAAGTAGCCGAGGAAGTAGCGCTCGAGCGCCTCGGTGCGGGGGAGGGGCTCGACGGTGGCCTCGAACGTCTTGGTCTCGGACGCCTCGCCCTTGGTGATCGTGGCCGTCAGCGTGACCGGCACGCTCGCGTGGCCGAACGGCGGGCGGGTGACCTCGCCGGACGGGCTGATGAGGTCGGAGCTGGACTCCCACGTGATCGTGGAGCCGAAGACACCCTCGTCGGGGAGCGTGATGTTCCCGCGGACGCTCTCGGTCGCGTGCAGCTCGAGGTCGAAGGCGTCGCGGTCGGCCGCCTGGGCGTCGTCGAACTCCGCCTTGACGGTGACGACGATGTCACGGACGACGACGTCGTCCGTGCCCTTGCGGACGGTCGCCGTCAGCGTCGCCGTGGCGTCGGGCTGCCCGATGGCGGGGCGGGTGATGCGGCCCGTGACCGGGACCTTCGTGGCGATCGCCGGCGGCGTGTAGACCGAGACGACGGAGGGGTCCGAGCTCGTCCACGTGATGTCGGAGCCTGCGACCGGGCCGAAGTCCGGCAGGACGATGTCGTCGACGATGGCGCTCGTGAGGCCGAGGTCGATGGCCTCGGCATCCGCGACGACGCCGGCCGAGGTGAGCTCGTCGGCCAGCGCGACGGCCTCCTCCGCGCTGACCGCTCGGTCGTAGACACGGAAGTCGCTGATCGTGCCGCGGAACGAGTAGTCCCCAGGGTTCTGCGACCGCGCGAGGAAGTTGCAGCTCGTGCCGGCGGCGTTGACCGACGGCGGGGTGGTGATGTCTGTGACCTGAGCGTTCTGGACACCGTCGAGGTAGATGGTGCCCGTCCACGTCGTGCCGTCGTCGTTGAGCTCTTGCGTGTACGTGACGTGCTTCCACGCGCCCTCGAGCAGGCGGATGCCGTTCTGCTGGACGTTCTGGTTGCCGACGCCGACGCGGAAGCGCGCGCCCGGGCGGTTCCCGGCCGTGTTGGACGCGAAGATGGATCCCTGGGCGCCATCCTCGGCGTCGCACGACCCGGCCTTGCTGCCGAAGCTGAACATCTGGTGGTGGCCCACGTTGGCGGGGTCGACCCACACGTCGTAGTCCACCGTCACCTCCGTCATGCCGGCCGTGATGTCGTTGGGGAGCGCGACGTAGGCGCCATCGAGGGCCGACTCGTACGACTCGGGGTTGAACCGGACGCCGTCGCCCGTGAGCTCCGCCTTGTCCGGGTTGACGAGGGTGGCGTCGGCCGCCGCGCCGGCGGAGCCGGAGTTGGCGAAGGTGGTCCCGCTCGTCTCGTCGAGCCGGAAGTGGTGGACGAGGCCGGCGGTGGGCGCGGCCGCGGCACTGACGCCGTCCCCGTCCGAGCCGGGGGCCGGGGCAGCCGCGGCCGCCCCGGACGCGAGCGCGCCGGCGCCCACGGTGAGGGCCGTGAAGGCCCCGATCAGGCGAGACCGGTTGGACCTCGGTCTCGAGGGCATCTGGGTCATGTGATCGCACACTCCTTCGTGTCGGTCCAGGACTACGGGGGCGCGCGCGAGCTCTTTCGGGGCACCGCTGCACCTTGCGCCCGGGACGCCTGGGCCTACTTAGTATTGCGCCTCGACTTAATTAGTCAAGAGTTTTGACGCGCAAGGTGTGAGCGATAACACCCGGCCGGCGAGCAACCGTCGCGACGATGCGAGTGGCACCCGGCGGTCGCCCCTCACCAGCGAAGGAGCTGCCGACGTTGCGGCGTCGTAAGTCGAGGAGGTACCGGTGCCTTCGCGTCGCTGGCGCCGGGCAAGAGCGCGCTCCACGCGTTCAGCATGACGGTGGCCCGGCTTTCCCTTGCGGGAGGCCGGGTTACTGCCGTACGCGAGAAGTCCGCTACGGCGAGGGCCAGCGGGGGCGTGCGGTCCCGGCGCGGACCCTCTATCGCTTCCCCGCGCCTGCGCGTAGCGTCATCAGCGACAGACCTGCGAGCGCATGAGCCCCCGCCCGCCCGGGCGAGGCTCGGGGGTACCAGGGTTGAGTCGGTACGCCGCCCCAGAAAGCGCGATCCGAACGCCGTATCAGGAAGAGGTAGCGCGATGACCAGCTCCACACCAGGCCCCATCGTCTCAGGCGTCCCCTACGAGGTCACGGACCTGGGCGGCCAGGCGCCGTCCACGCTCGAGGAGTTCGCGGGGCCCGTGACGATGCACACCCACGGCCCGACCGGCGACCACGAGATCTCGGGAACCGGCGAGCAGCCGCTCGACGGTGCGGTACGACTGCACGAGAAGGACCACGAGGGGACCGGCAAGGACGTCCGCGTCTGGACCGTCCGGTCCGCCACCGACCGGGAAGGCTTCGACGCCGCAGGATAAGCGCTGAGGGGGGCGTCCCCGGTGGCCGCGACCTCGCCGCCGTCCGCCCGCCTCAGCCTCCAGGCGCCGTGCGCGCTGGCCGCGCGGTGAACGGGGCCGGGGCCTGCTCCGGGTGGGTGCGGGCTCAGTGCCCGCCGGCGAGGTGGCCGGCGAGCCGTCCGTGCCGCTCAGCGCTGGCCTCGTTGAGCCCAATGAGATGCGCGAGGTGCTCGTCATCCTCGCGGGGGTCGCCGCTGCCGACGGCGCGGCGCGCGCTCAGCGGGCCGCACGGCTCGCTGAGTTCCGGTCCACCGCCGAGGAGCGCCGCGTCCGGCTCGCGGCGAAGCTCGCCGCGGCGGAGTCGTTCATCGCCCAGCTCGACGCCGCGCGGTAGGCGGGACGACTGGGCCGAGACGGCAGTCCTGTCAGGGGCGCGCCGGGACCAGCTCGGCCAGGAGCCGCCGTACGCGGGTGTCGATGGCGTCCCGGACGCGTCGTGCCTCGTCGACGGAGGAGCCGGACGGGTCCTCGAGCGGCCAGTCCTCGTAGCGCTTGCCGGGGTAGATCGGGCACGCGTCACCGCAGCCCATCGTGATGACGACGTCGGCCGCGCGGACGACGTCGTCGGTGAGCGGCTTGGGGAACGCCTGGGTGAGGTCGAGCCCGACCTCGCCCATGGCCGCGTGGACGCTGGCGTGCACCGTCTCGGCCGGGGAGGAGCCGGCGGAGCGGACGTGCACGCGACCGGCGGCGTGGTGCTCGAGGAGGGCCGCCGCCATTTGGGAGCGGCCCGCGTTCTGGACGCACACGAAGAGCACCTCGGGCACGTCGTGCGGGGCGGCCCCCGTCGACTGCGCGAGCGCGACGAGGCGGTCCTCGGCGAACCGGCTCGTGAGGGACGGCAGGTGGGCGGTCACCCGCGCGGTGCGGGCGAGCGCGGTGTAGGACTCGAAGACGTACCGCTCCACCGTCTCGGGCGCGAAGACGCCCGCGAACCGCCGGGCGAGGCCGTCGGCGATGGTGCGCAGGACGTGGTCGGGACTGAGCAGGCCAGGCAGGCCGCGGCTCATCGCTGCGCCCTCACGCCGTCGCGGGCAGGAGGCTGGCGATGAGGGCCTCGACGCGGGACCTGATCTCGTCGCGGATCGGGCGTACCGACTCGACGCCCTTGCCGGCCGGGTCCGCGAGCTGCCAGTCCTCGTAACGCTTGCCGGGGAAGATCGGGCACGCGTCGCCGCAGCCCATGGTGATGACGACGTCGGAGGCCTCGACCGCCTCGGTCGTGAGGATCTTCGGCTGCTGGTCGGAGATGTCGACGCCCATCTCGGCCATCGCCTCGACGGCGGCAGGGTTGACCTGGTCCGCGGGCGCGGAGCCGGACGACCGGACCTCGATGGCGTCGCCGGCGAGGTGGCGCAGCCAGGCCGCGGCCATCTGCGAGCGGCCGGCGTTGTGGACGCAGACGAACATGACGCTGGGGCGGTTGTCGGTCACGGGGACTCCTCGGGGTGTCGGGGCTGCGGGGTGTGGTGGCGGGTGACAGGGACGGCGGGGATGCCTACGCGCTGCGGGCGGCGCGCGCTGCGGGAGCGGGTGCGGTCGGGTCGCCGGGGAAGAATCGCCGGCCGGCCCAGAGTGCGGCGTAGACGAGCGCGACGAGGACGGGCACCTCGATGAGCGGCCCGACGACGCCGGCCAGGGCCTGTCCGGACGTCACCCCGTACGTCGCGATGGCGACGGCGATGGCCAGCTCGAAGTTGTTGCCCGCGGCAGTGAAGGCCAGGGTCGTCGTCTTGGCGTAGCCGAGGCCGAGGCTGCGGCCCATGAGCATGCCGAGCGCGAAGGTGATGACGAAGTAGGCGAGCAGCGGCAGCGCGATGCGGACGACGTCGCCGGGACGCTCGGCGATCTGCTCGCCCTGGAGCGCGAAGAGCAGGGTGATCGTGAAGAGCAGGCCGTACAGCGCCCACGGCCCGATCCGGGGGAGGAACGTCTCCTCGTACCAGGCGCGGCCCTTGGCCCGCTCGCCGAGGGTGCGCGTGAGGAATCCCGCGAGGAGCGGGATCCCGAGGAAGACGAGGACGCTCACCGTGATCGCGCCGATCGAGAACTCGGCGCTCGTCGTCTCCAGGCCGAGCCAGCCGGGCAGGACCTGGAGGTAGAACCAGCCGAGACCGGCGTAGGCGACGATCTGGAAGAGGGAGTTGATGGCGACGAGCACCGCGCCCGCCTCGCGGTCTCCGCAGGCGAGGTCGTTCCAGATGAGGACCATCGCGATGCACCGGGCGAGCCCGACGATGATGAGGCCGGTCCGGTACTCCGGCAGGTCCGGCAGCAGGAGCCATGCGAGGGCGAACATGACCGCCGGCCCGACCAGCCAGTTGAGGACGAGGGAGCTGATGAGCAGCTTCCGGTCGCCCGTGACGCGCCGCGTCTCGTCGTAGCGGACCTTCGCCAGGACCGGGTACATCATGACGAGCAGACCGATGGCGATGGGGACGGACACCCCGCCCACCTGGACCGCGTCGAGCGCCTCCGCGAGACCGGGCACGACCCGGCCGAGGACGAGACCGAGGCCCATCGCGGCGATGATCCACACCGGCAGGAAGCGGTCGAGCGTGCCCATGCGGGCCGCGACCGGGGCGGTGACCGTCCCGGTCACGTCGCGGACCGGCCGTGGAGGAGCCCGGTGGGGAAGCCGATGAGGGCGGGCTCGGGGGCACCGCAGCACCCGCTCTCGGCGTCGATGCGGGCGGTCCCGTCGGCGTCGATGGCCGGGGGAGCGGCGGAGCACACCCCGGTCTCGGGCAGCTCGAGCTGGAGCTCGCGGGCGGCGCGCTCGTCCCCGGCCAGGTGGGCGGCGATGGAGCGCACCTGCTCGTAGCCCGTGGCGAGGAGGAACGTCGGTGCCCGGCCGTAGGACTTCATGCCGACGATGAAGAAGCCGGCGTCGGGGTGGGCGAGGACGTCGGCACCATGGGCCGGGACGGTGCCGCACGAGTGGTGGTCGGGGTCGATGAGCGGGGCGAGGCGGCTGGGCGCCTCGAGGGCGGGGTCGAGGTCGAGCCGGAGCTCGCGCAGCAGCGCGAGGTCGGGCCGGAAGCCCGTCGCTCCCGCGAGCGCGTCGACGACGAGACGCTCGGTGCCCCGAGGCGTGACGAGCTCGACGGCGAGCGCGTCCCCCGTCGGCGCGAGGGACGCGACCTGCGCGTTCCGGAGGAGCTCGACGCGCCCCGCGCGCACGGCCTCCCGCAGGGCCGCTCCCAGCTCGCCGCGAGCGGGGAGCCCGTCGGCGTCCCCGCCGCCGTAGGAGACGGACGCGCCCCGCACGGCCCAGGTGATGCGGGTCCCGGGGGCGTCGTCGGCCAGTGCGACGAGCGCGAGGAGGGTGTTGACCGCCGAGTGCCCCGAGCCGACGACGAGCGCGTGGCGCCCAGCCACCCGCTCCCGGTCGCGGCCGAGCACGTCGGGCAGCGGGCCGAGGAGGAACGGTGCCGCGACGTCTTCGCCGGGCGCGGGGAGGCCCGCCTGTCCGAGCGGGTTGGGCTGGGACCACGTGCCCGAGGCATCGATGACCGCCCGGGCGGTGTGGTCGACCACCCGCCCGTCAACGATCGTGCGGACGAGGAAGGGGGCCTCGTCGCGCTCGCGCCCATGGGTCTTGTCGAGCCCGAGCCGGCTGACGGCGACGACTCGCGCGCCGAGGACGATGCGATCGCGGAGCGCCTGCGTCGCCGCGAGGGGCTCGAGGTACTCCGTGACGAGCTCGGCGCCGGTCGGCAGGGAGGTTCCGTCCGGGCGCACCCAGCCCGTCGGTTCGAGCAGGCGCTCGGCGGCGCCGTCGACGTCGTACTGCCACGGCGAGAACAGGCGGATGTGCGCCCACTCCCGGACGGCGGTGGCGACGCCGTCCCCGGCCTCGAGGACGAGCGGCTCAAGGCCCCGTTCGAGGAGGTGGGCGGCGGCGGCGAGCCCGATCGGCCCCGCTCCGATGACGACGACGGGACTCGCGCTCGCCTTGAGTGGCTGCGGCATGGATCTCCTCGTGCTCAGGCTGGTCGCGTACGGCGTCCCATCGACACCGTTCGATGGAACGATGGCAGCACGTATAGGCAGATGTCAATGCGTGTCGCATACTGGGGGCATGACGACGACGAGCGCGGCCCCGGGCGGCCTCACGGTGGACGGCTGCAGCTGCACGCCTGCGACAGGTTCCGGTGCCGCGGTGACGGGCGCGGCGCGTGACGGCACGTGCGAGACCTCGCTCGCCACCGGCCCGCTCGACGCGGCGGAGTCGGCGCGGCTCGCGACCGTCTTCAAGGCCGTGGCGGACCCCACCCGCCTGCGTCTGCTGTCGATCATCGCCGCGCAGGACGAGGCGTGCGTCTGCGACCTCACGAGCCCCGTCGACCTGTCCCAGCCCACGGTCTCCCACCACCTCAAGGTGCTCGTCGACGCCGGCCTCGTCACCCGGGACAAGCGCGGCAAGTGGGCGTACTACGCGGTCGTCCCGGACGCCCTCGACGCCCTCGGCGCCGTCCTGCGGACACGCTGAGCCGCTCGCCCTCCGCGCGGGACGGGCGGGCGCGCGCCAACCGCTCCCGCACGCGTCACGAGGCGGCCTCGGTCACGCGGGTGGCCGATCTCGGTGTACCCGCGCACGAAGGGGCCGTCACCCGATCCGGGCGACGGCCCCTCTGTCTGTGCCGAGAAGGCCAGGGTCAGATGGCCCCGACCGCACGCCGGCCACGCAGCCGCACGGCGGCGGTGCCAGCCCCGAGCAGCAGCAGTGCGAGCAGTCCTGCCTGCGTGACGTCGGCACCGGTGAAGGGGAGCGGACTTCCGGCGGTGGCCGGAGGGGCAGCGCCGAGACCGCCGCTCGCGTTGCCGCCGGTGCCCGCCCCGTCGCCGTCCTCGCGGTCATCGCCGTCATCGCCGTCGTTGTCACCGTTCCCGGCAGGGGGCGGTACTGGTGCCTCGGAGACGACGAGGGACTCGGTGAGCTCGGTGCCCGTCTGCAGGCCGGTGAGCACGACGGGGTGCTCGCCCACGGCCTCAGGCGCCGTCAGGTCGAACAAGGCGACGCCGTCGATGACGTCTGCCTGCCCGATGGGTTCGCCGCCCAGCGTGGCGACGACCTGTCGGTCGCCGTTCAGTCCGGACGTGGACACGGTCACCGGTGCACCCGGCGCGACCGGTGACGGGTCGAGCACGACGCTGGCCGAGGCGCTCAGCGACGCGAGGTCACCGTTGAGCCCGAGGACGCTCATCGTCGTGAAGAACGTGTCTGTGTCGTCCGTCAGCCCGGCGACGTTCGCCGCACCCGGGCCGTAGGCCGCGATCGGCACCGACGCTCCCGTGTGCTGCTGTGAACCGCCCTCGGGTGCCGTGCCGTACGCGACGATCATCTCCTGACCATCCTCGGTGAGGAGGTTCACGCTGAGCCCGGGAGGGGTCGAGCCGACGATCTGGCTCGTGTGCGAGTGGTCGGCTGTGACGATGACGAGAGTCTCGCCGTCGGTCTCCGCGAAGGCCACGGCGGCCTGGACGGCCTCGTCGAGCTCGAGCGTCTCACCGATCTGCCCGCAGGCATCGGCGGCGTGGTCCCTCTTGTCGATGCTCGCGCTCTCCACCTGGAGGAAGAAACCCTCCTCATCGGTGTCGAGCAGCTCGATCGCCTTACCGGTCATGGACCCCAGGGATGTCGCCGGGTCCCAGTCGGGATTCGCGGAGCAGCGTGCCGCGGGCAGGTCCCCGCCGCCCTCGGTCGCCGCCGGGCCCGCGTAGCGGACGGGGAAGTTACCCTCGGTGAACAGTCCGAGCACCGGGGCGGCCTGGTCGGCGGTGGACACGTCCGTGAGCGCCGCCGAGTCGGTGAGGTAGGTGTAGCCACGCTCGGCGGCCTGTGCCTCGAGCGTCAGGCCGGCCCACGGGCCGTCCACGGCGATCTCGCTCATCGTGGCGTTGCCGCCGCCCAGGACGACGTCGGGGCGCGCGTCGAGCAGCTGCTCCGTGATCGAACCGAGCCCGCCGTTCTCCTTGGCGAACGTCGGGCAGTTCTCCGTGGTGACCGTCGGGCCGTAGCACTGGCGCTGGTTCACGTGGGCGTACAGCGCGGCAGGGGTGGCGTCCTGGATCTCGGAGGTCGACACGTTGCCCGTCTTCAGGCCGTTGGCCTTCGCGATCTCCAGCACGGTGTCCTGCGGGGTGTTGTCGACGTCGACCGACAACGCGCCGGTGTAGGTCTTCGTGCCCGTGGACCACGCGCTGGCTGTCGATGCAGAGTCAGCCGCGTAGTGGATGTCGCCGTCGGGAGTGAGGTCGTACGTGGTCTTCTGGCCCGTCACGAGCAGCGGGTCCAGGCCGGGGAGCGTGCCGGAGGCGCCCTCGGCGTAGTTGCGCGCGACGGTGATCTCCGAGGCGCCCATGCCGTCACCGATGATGAGGATGACGTTCGTCGCGGGGCCGTCCATGATCGCGGCCTCGAGCGCTGCAGTCCTGTCCTCCGTCTTGCGGACGGCGCCTCCGTGGTCGCTCTCGTTCGCGAGTGCGACTGACGGTACGACGGCAAGGCTCACTGCGCTCAGGGCGACGAGCGAGGCCCACGCCGCCCTTCTGCGCGTTCCAGCAGGAGTAGTCATGATTCCCTTTCGACGCCTGGTGTGATCCCGCCCACGGCGGGCAGTGACAGGCGATCACGCGCGGATGGCCGCCGTCCGAACGTGCGGTGAGCGGTGCATGTCGGGGAGCCGACGACTTGTCGAAGCGGCCGCCCGCCGGCGTGCGACGGCGGAATGCGCGGCGCGAGCCGGGCGTTGCCGCCGGTGTGGACTGTCGTCGGTGCGCCCGAGAGCGCGCTCGTGCGGGCGATCACCGTCCTCGTCATCGCGTGCCCCCACGCCCTCGGGCTCGCCATCCCGCTCGTCGTCTCCATCTCCACGGAGCGGGCCGCGCGCGGCGGGGTGCTCGTAAGGACCGCGCCTCCCTGGAGCGCATGCGCACGGTCGACACCGTCCTCTTCGGCAAGACCGGCACCCTGACGAGGGGCGAGCCCGTCCTCAGCCGGGTACTGCCGACCGCCGCCCACTCCGACGACGGGCTCCTCGCCCTTGCCGCGGCCACCGGGGCCGAGAGCGATCACCCGCTCGCCCGGGCGATCGTCACCGCCGCGCAGCGGCGCGGCCTCGACGTACCGCGCGCCACCGGTATCCGCTCGACCACCGCGGTCGGTGTGAGCGGCGTCGTCGACGGCCGGACCGTCGCGGTCGGCGGCCCGGCGATGCTTGCTGAGCACGGCCGCGAACCGCTGCCCGCCTCGGGGCCGTGGGCGCGGGAGGGCGCGATCGTCCTGCACGTGCTCGTCGACGGGGAGGTCGTCGGCGCGCTCGCCCTCGCGGACGAGGTGCGCGAGGAGTCCCGCGAGGCCGTCGACGCCCTCCACGCCCTCGGCGTCCGCGTCGTCATGATCACCGGTGACGCGGAACCCGTCGCCCGGGCCGTCGCGGCGGACCTCCGCATCGACCAGGTCTTCGCCCAGGTCCGTCCGGAGGGCAAGAGCGCGCGGGTGCTCGAGCTCCAGGGCCAGGGGCGCACGGTCGCCATGGTGGGCGACGGCGTCAACGACGCCCCCGCGCTCGCCCCCGCGGACGTCGGGATCGCGATCGGCGCGGGCACCGACGTCGCCATCGCCTCCGCCGGGGTCGTCCTCGCGTCCGACGACCCGCGGTCCGTCCTCTCCGTCGCCCAGCTCTCCCGTGCCGGCTACCGCAAGATGACGCAGAACCTGTGGTGGGCCGCCGGGTACAACATCGCCGCCCTCCCGCTCGCCGCCGGGGTCCTCGCGCCCGTCGGGTTCGTGCTGCCCATGGCGGTCGGAGCCGTCCTCATGTCGCTGTCGACGGTCGTCGTCGCGCTCAACGCCCAGCTCCTGCGGCGTCTCGACCTGCGCCCCGGGGCCGGCGTCGCCGCGCACGGCGACGCCCGGGGCCGCGGCCGGCGTGCCGGGGCCGGCACCGCCGAGGAGACGCCGTAGACCCTACGGCTCCTTCGGTCCGCCTGCCGACGCCGATGCGGGCTGAGGCGGACGTTGCCCTGCGGCTCGTGGCACCATCTCGGCTGGAGCGGCGGAGTCCGGCGGGTGGTCAGAGGCCCTCGTAGTACGGCTTCTGGGCCGGGAAGTAGTCCGCGAAGTCGGGACCGGGGGTGTCCAGCAGGACGGCGGCGAGGCTGTCGAGGTAGTACTCCCATCCGGGGCCGATCTCACCGACCGCTGCGTCGTCGTCGAGGTGGTGGACGAAGGTCAGGTGCGTGCCGGAGCTCTCGTCCGCGAGGGTGACGTCGAGGTGCCACGAGCCGTGCTCGTCGACGGAGCTGACGGCGAGGTGGCGCGGGGGCTCGCACGCATTGATGGTCATGTCGACCTCGGCGTCGTCCTCGCCCGTGAGGGTCGCGCGGATGGTCGCGCCCGGACGAGCCTCGTCGGCCCACGTGGCGAACCACCTCCCGGCGACCTCGGGGCGGGTGAGGGCGGCCCATGCCTCGTCGACGGGCACCGGCAGGTGACGGACGAGGACGAGATCTCGGCCACGATCGGTGCGGACGAGGCGTCCGACGGGTGTCGGTGCCATGAGCACTCCTTCGCGCTCGGCGCGCTCCGACGTCAGGGGCGCAGCGAGCCTCGATCATCCCGCGGGAGGCCGAGGACGGCGAGCTGATCATCCACCCGCTGCCGCGGGCACGGCTCAGGGATCGCCGTCAGCGGTAGCCGTGCCCGGCCATCCGTCGCACGCTGTCGGCATGGCTCAGCTCCCGCGCCGCGACCGTCTCGACCACGCGGTCGCGGTGCAGGCGGGAACCTGCTTCTGGTGCGCTCGTGCCTTCGGCCCGCTCGTCCCACCGACGACGGACCACGTCGTGCCGCGCACGAAGGGCGGGCCGTCGTGGCCGGAGAACGAGGTGGCGGCGTGCCGGCGGTGCAACGCCGAGCGCGGGCACCGGCCACCCGTGGAGTGGCTCGAGGAGTGCGTCCGCCGAGGGTGGGCCGCTGACGCCGACGCACTCGCGGCCGTGCTCGACCGCCTCGCCGCCGCCGTGACGGAGCGCGGGGGTCAGCGGCGCGCACGCCCGTACCTGCACGGCCAGCGCCGACGGCTGGACCGTCTGCGGAGGTAGCGGGAACGCCCGGCGCGACCGACGGGCCGCCCCGCCGTCAGCGCCGCCGCCCGGTCACCCGCCCGACGAGCGCGTCGTCGTCGGCGAGGAACCACACGTGCCCGCGCCGGTTGGACTCGTGGACGAAGTCGCGCAGGGCGTCGCTCGCGGCGACGGGCCCGCTGACGTCCCCGACCACGGCGAGCGAGAGCCGGTAGTTGACGAGCTTCTGGAGGAACTCCCCGGCGAGGCGGGTGCGCAGGTCGAAGAAGGCCGGGTCGAAGCGGCCGGCCGGCACGGCGATGACGGTCGCGCTCACGGACCACGCCTCGCCGATGAGGTCGAGGGCGTCCTGGCTCGACGAGATCGACGCCCCCTGGGCGGGGACGTGCAGGACGACGGTGCCGGCGATCTCCTCGGTACGCATCGCCCGAGCCTAGGGAGCCGCCACCCGCCGTGACCAGGCTCTTCTTGCCCGTGGCCCTCAACCGTCGGTCGCGCGGCGGATCTCGACCCGCCGGATCTTGCCGGAGATCGTCTTCGGCATCGCGTCGACGAAATCGACGATGCGGGGGTACTTGTACGGCGCCGTCCGCGTCTTGACGAAGGTCTGGATGTCCCTGCGGAGCTCGTCCCCGGGGTCATAGCCCTCCGCGACGACGACGGTCGCCTTCACGACCGTCCCGCGCACGTCGTCGGGCGCCCCGGTGATCGCGCACTCGACGACGGCGGGGTGCTGCATGACGACGCTCTCGACCTCGAACGGCCCCACCCGGTAGCCCGACGTCTTGATCATGTCGTCGGTGCGCCCGACGTACCAGAAGTAGCCGTCCTCGTCCTTCGTCGCGAGGTCCCGGGTGTGGTAGAAGCCGTCGTGCCACACCGACGCCGTCGTCTCCGGGTCGCGGTGGTAGCCGGTGAACATCCCGATCGGCCGGCGCCCGTCCGGCACCCGGATGCAGATCTCGCCCGTCCCGCCCGCGCCCACCTCGGCCCCGTCGTCGTCGAGGAGGACGACGTCGTAGTTGGCCGACGGCGTGCCCATGGAGCCGGCCTTCGTCGGCTCCCAGTAGTTCGTGACGACGGCGAGGGTCAGCTCCGTCTGCCCGTATCCCTCCTTGAGCTCGAGGCCGGTCTTCTCGCGGAACGTCTCGTAGACGACGGGGTTCATCGCCTCGCCCGCGATCGTGCAGTGCTGGAGCGCGGAGAGGTCGTAGGAGGAGAGGTCCTCGGTGATGAGGAAGCGGTAGATCGTCGGCGCCGCGCAGAACGTCGTCACCCTGGCCTCCGCGAGGTGACGCAGGAGCGCGCGCGGGTCGAAGCGGTCGAAGTCGTAGACGTCGATGCACGTCTCGAGGAACCACTGGCCGTAGAGCTTGCCCCACACCGACTTGGCCCAGCCGGTCTCGGACAGGGTGAGGTGGAGGCCCTCGGGGTCCACGCGGTGCCAGTACTTCGCCGTGTCGATGTGGGCGATCGGGTAGGAGAAGTCGTGGACGACCATCTTCGGCTGCGCCGTCGTGCCGGAGGTGAAGTAGAGAAGCATCGGGTCCCCGACGGCGGGCACGTCCGCCGGGCGGGCGAACGGCGCCGCCTGCCCCATACCCTCGTCGAGGTCGTCCCAGCCCGGGCGGGAGCCTCGGACGCCGATCTTGACGAGCGGCCGGGCGTACTGCGGCTCCGCCGCCTCGACGTGCTCGGCGATGTCGCCGTCCATCGTGCAGACGACGGCGCTCACCTCCGCCGCCTCGAGCCGGAACGTGAGGTCGTACGTCTTGAGCTGGTTCGTCGCGGGCGCCGCCACGGCGCCGATCTTGTGCAGCGCCATCATCGCGTACCAGAACTGGTAGTGGCGCTTGAGGATGAGGAGGACGACGTCGCCCTTGCCGATGCCGCGGGAAAGGAAGTAGGCCGCCGCGCGGTCGCTCAGGTCCTTCATCTCGGCGAACGTGAAGGTGCGCACGGCGCCGGCGTCGTCGCACCAGCGCAGCGCCCGACGGTCGGGCGTCTCGGTGCCGAGCCGGTCGAGCACGTCGTAGGCGAAGTTGAACCCGGGCGGGCAGCGGAGCTCGAACGTACGCGGGTGACCGGCCGCGTCCAGGTCCTCCGTCAGGTACTCGGTGTGCACGTCGAGCATCGAGATCCTCCTCCTGTGCCAGGACCGGCAGGAGCCGGGGGTGCGTGCCTGGCATCTTCGCAGGCGCGGCCGATGCCCGCGCGGAACGCCGCCGTGTGTTCGCTACGCTCGCCGGGCCAGTCCGCCTACTGAAGGAAGCACATGCGCGTCGCGCTCATCGGCCTGGGCGACATCGCCAGGAAGGCCTACCTGCCCGTCCTCACGGCGACCCCGGGCGTCACGCCCGTGCTCGTCTCGCGGCGCCGGAGCACGGTCGACGACGTCGGCGAGCGCTACCGCGTCGCGGACCGGTTCACCTCCCTCGAGCAGGCGATCGACTCCGGGCTCGACGCCGCGACGGTCCACGCGCCCACCGAGACGCACCCCGGGATCGTCACGACGCTCCTGCGCGCCGGGGTGCCCGTCCTCGTCGACAAGCCCGTCGCGTCGGACCACGCGACGGCGGCCCAGGTGGTCGGCCTCGCGACCGAGCTCGGGGTCTCCCTCGCCGTCGGGTTCAACCGCCGCTACGCCCCGGCCTACGCCCAGCTCGCCCAGTGGCCGGACCGGGACGTCGTCACCCTCGCCAAGCACCGCGCACACCCGCTCGGCGAGGCGCGGCCCATGGTCGTCGACGACTTCATCCACGTCCTCGACACCCTGCGGTTCCTCGTCCCGTCCTCGCTCACGGACCTCAGCGTCTCGGTCCGGCGCGGGCCCGACGGCGCGAGCCGGCGCCTCGCCGTCCAGTTCACCGGCGAGGACCGCCTCGCGATCGGCCTCATGAGCTGGACCGCCGGCATGGCGCACGAGCTCCTCGACGTCGTCGGGGACGGCCGCCGGCGCCAGGTGGTCGACCTCGCCGACGTCGTCGACCTCGCGGGCGAGGAGCGTCTCGTCCGCCGCAACGGTTGGCGCCCCGCGACCGAGCTGCGCGGTTTCGACGCCATGTGCGCGGACTTCCTCACTGCCGTGCGGGAGGGCCGCCGGCTGGACGCCACCGACGCCCTCCTCACGCACGAGCTGTGCGAGCGCGTCGTCGCGGCGGCGACCGCGGCGTAGCCAGCCGGGCACAGGTCCGGCCACCCTGATGTACCGCTCTCGGCGCCGACGGCTCAACGGCGCGGGCGGCCGCGCTCAGCATGTGGGCGTCCGGGGCGCTGAATGCGTGCCCCGTCTCGCACCGCGAGACGACACCGGCGGCCGCGCGGGACGACGTGGCGGGCGCGCCACGATGTCGTGTCGGTGCGCCCCCGGGCCGCGGCGACGGACCAGCCCACCCGCAGCGCTCGAGGAGGACGCGATGGCCGCTCAGCTGGCACCCCCACGGACGTCGTCGTCCATGCCCACCGCGCCGGCGCTCGACGTCGGCATCGACCGCCTCGGCCGGACGTTCGGCTCGGGAGCCGGCGCCCGGACGGTGCTGCGGGACGTCGACCTGCGCGTCCGCGCCGGTGAGGTCGTCGCCATCCTCGGCGCCAGCGGCTGCGGGAAGTCGACCCTCCTGCGTCTCGCCGCCGGCCTCGACGCCCCCACGGCCGGCCGGGTGACCATCGCGGGCAGCGGCGTCGTCGGCTTCGACCCGCGGTGCGCCGTCGCGTTCCAGGAGCCGCGGCTCCTGCCGTGGCGCACCATCGCGGACAACGTCGCGGTCGGCCTGCCCCGCGGCACCGGCGCGCGCGAGGGCCGCCACCTCGTGGAGGAGCTGCTCGACGTCGTCGGGCTGGGCGACTTCGCGCGGCACCGCCCCCGTGAGGTCTCCGGCGGGATGGCGCAGCGCGCCTCGCTGGCCCGCGCGCTCGCCCGCCGCCCGGGCGTCCTCCTCCTCGACGAGCCGTTCGGGGCGCTCGACGCGCTCACCCGGCTCAAGATGCAGGACCTCCTCATCGACGTCCACGACCGGGCGCCGACGACGGTCCTGCTCGTCACCCACGACGTCGACGAGGCCCTGCAGCTCGCCGACCGGGTCGTCGTCCTCGGTGCCGAGCCGGGGCGCGACGGCGCCACGGTCACCCGCGTCCTCGACGTCCCGGGCACCCGCCCGCGCAGCCGGAGCTCCGCCGAGCTCGGCGCCCTGCGCACCTCCTTGCTCAAGACGCTCGGCGTCGACAGCCACGACCGCTGACCTACCTCGGCCGACCGGACGACGACGACGTCTCACGCCGCATGCAGGCCGCCCTCCGCACCGGTCCGCTGCCACTGCCAGGCCCACCGCGCCCCCGCCGGCGCCCGAAAGGATCCACGATGAAGCGCTCACTCCGCACGACCGTCACCGCACTCACGGCCACGCTCCTCCTCGCCGGCTGCGTCGCCGGGGAGGCGGCCGACGGATCCGTCGCCCGCGTCGACGCGGGCGACGACGCCGCAGCCGCGAGCACGAGCGAGCTGAGCATCGACTTCGCCACCTACAACCCCCTCAGCCTCGTCATCAAGGACCAGGGCTGGCTCGAGGACGCGCTCGCCGACGACGGCGTGAGCGTCACCTGGGTCCAGTCCGCCGGGTCGAACAAGGCGAACGAGCTGCTGCGCTCCGGACAGGTGCAGGTTGCTTCCACCGCCGGCTCGGCGGCACTGCTCGCCCGGGCCAACGGCTCGCCGATCGTGACGATCGACCTCTACTCGCAGCCGGAGTGGTCCGCACTCGTGACGACGCCCGACTCGGGCATCACCGCGGTCAGCGACCTGCGCGGCAAGCAGATCGCCGCGACCAAGGGCACGGACCCGTACTTCTTCCTCCTCCAGGCGCTCGCCGAGGCCGGGGTCGACCCGAGCGAGGTCACCATCGAGAACCTCCAGCACGCCGACGGCCGCGCCGCGCTCGACTCCGGCGCCGTCGACGCGTGGTCCGGTCTCGACCCGATCATGGCCGACGCGGAGCAGGACGGCAGCGTCCTCTTCTACCGCAACGTCGACTTCAACACCTACGGCTTCCTCAACGCCCGTGAGGACTTCCTCGCCGAGCAGCCCGAGGTCGCGCAGACCGTCGTCGACGTCTACGAGTACGCCCGCGCCTGGGCGCAGGAGAACCCCGAGGAGACGATCGACATCCTCGCCGAGGTCGCGGGGATCGATCCCGACGTCGCGGCCGCCGTCATCGAGCGGACGAACCTCGGTGTCGACCCCGCGCCCGGCCCGGTCCAGCTCGACGTGCTGACGACGGTCGGCCCGATGTTCGTCGAGACCGGCGACGTCCCCGACCAGGACCTCATCGACGACGCCCTCGCCACCCTGCTCGACGACTCCCTCGTCCGCGCGGCCGAGCCGTCACGGATCGGTGCCTCGTGAGCGCGCCCAGCCGGGTCGGCGCCACGACGTCCGGCGCGCGCCGCACCGACCGCCCCGGCGTCGCCCGCCGGGCCGGGACGGCGCTGACGGGGCTCGTCCTGCCGGTGGCGCTCGTCGCGCTCTGGCAGCTCGCCTCCGTGGTGGGCTGGCTGGACCCGGTCACGCTGCCCGCACCGACGGCCGTCGTCGGCGCCGGCGTCGACCTCGTCCGGCGCGGCGAGCTGGGCATCCACGTGGCGATCTCGACGCAGCGGGTGCTGCTCGGCTTCCTCATCGGTGCGACCGCGGGGCTTGCCGTCGGTGCGGTCATCGGGCTCTCCCGGGTGGCGGAGCGGCTCTTCTCCGCGACGATCGGCGCCTTCCGCGCGGTGCCCTCGCTGGCGTGGGTACCGCTGCTCATGCTGTGGATCGGGATCGGGGAGGACTCCAAGGTCACGCTCGTCGCCATCGGCGCGTTCTTCCCCGTGTTCACCACCGTCGCCATGGCGCTGGGGCACGTGGACCGTCAGCTCGTCGAGGCCGGGCGCGCGTTCGGGCTGCGTGGGCTCCGCCTCTTCGCCACCGTGCAGCTGCCGGCCGTCGTGCCCGCGGTCATCTCGGGCTTGCGCCTCGCGCTCGCCCAGTCGTGGCTCTTCCTCGTCGCCGCCGAGCTGCTCGCCGCGTCGATGGGTCTCGGCTTCCTCCTCACCGACTCCTCGAACAACGGTCGCGTGGACCGGTTGCTCCTCGCCATCGTGCTTCTTGCCATCCTGGGCAAGCTCACCGACGCGCTCCTCGGCGTGTTCGAGCGATGGGCGGTGCGGAAGTGGGCGTGACGGCGCAAGCCAGCGCCCACCGTCGGCCTCGCCCGTACCCCCGCACACACGGAAGGACACCCATGATGATCCTGCACCCGGGCCCCCAGGACTCGGCCGGCGCCGCGGCGGTGGCTCGATGAGCGACCGCCACTTCGGGTTCCGCACCCGCGCGCTCCACGCCGGCGGCACCCCCGACGCCGTCCACGGCGCGCGGGCCGTGCCGATCTACCAGACGACCTCGTTCGTGTTCTCCGACACCGACGACGCCGCCAACCTCTTCGCGCTGCAGAAGTACGGCAACATCTACTCGCGCATCGGCAACCCCACGGTCGCGGCGTTCGAGGAGCGGATCGCCTCGCTCGAGGGCGGCATCGGGGCCGTCGCCACGGCGTCGGGCATGTCCGCCGAGTTCATCACCTTCGCCGCGCTCACGGGCGCCGGGGACCACATCGTCGCCTCGTCCCAGCTCTACGGCGGGACGCTCACCCAGCTCCACGTCACCCTCCGGCGCTTCGGCGTGGAGACGACGTTCGTGCCCGGGACCGACCCGGCCGACTACGCCGCCGCGATCCGCAGCACGACGAAGGCGCTCTACGCCGAGGTCGTCGCCAACCCCTCGGGCGAGATCGCGGACATCGCCGGGCTCGCAGAGGTGGCCCATGCCGCCGGGATCCCGCTCATCCTCGACGCGACCCTGTCCACGCCCTACCTCGTGCGGCCCTTCGAGCACGGGGCGGACATCGTCATCCACTCGGCCACGAAGTTCCTCGGCGGCCACGGCACCACGCTCGGCGGCGTCGTCGTCGAGAGCGGCCGGTTCGACTGGGGCAACGGGAACTTCCCCCAGCTGACCGAGCCGGTGCCCGCCTACGGTGGCGTCTCCTGGTGGGGGAACTTCGGCGAGTACGGGTTCCTCACCAAGCTCCGCTCGGAGCAGCTGCGGGACATCGGCCCATCCCTGTCGCCGCAGTCGGCGTTCCAGCTCCTCCAGGGGGTCGAGACCCTCCCGCAGCGGATGGACGAGCACGTGCGCAACGCCCGCGCCGTCGCCGAGTGGCTCGAGGCGGACGAGCGGATCCGGTTCGTCAGCTACGCCGGGCTGCCCTCGCACCCCCACTACGAGCGCGGCCGCCGCTACCTGCCGAACGGCGTGGGATCCGTCTTCGCCTTCGGCGTGCGGGGCGGGCGGGCCGCCGGTGCGGCGTTCATCGAGGCGCTGCAGCTCGCCAGCCACCTCGCGAACGTCGGGGACTCGCGCACGCTCGTCATCCACCCCGGTTCGACGACGCACCGCCAGCTCGCGCCGGCCCAGCTCGCTGCCGCCGGGGTGACCGAGGACCTCGTGCGCATCTCCGTTGGCCTCGAGGACCTCGACGACATCCTGTGGGACCTCGACCAGGCGCTGACGGCCGCGCAGTCTGCGGTCGCCGAGCACGCCGAGCACGCCGAGCACGCCGACGTCGCCGCGGTGCTCGCCGCGCCCGCCGCGCAGGACGGAGCCCTCCGATGAGCATCACCGAGCGCACCTGGGTGGGGCCGACGGCGACCGACCGGTTGCGCACCCTGCGCGCCACCCGCTCCGTCGCGATCGTGGGCGCGTCGGACAAGCCGTCGCGCGCCTCGTACTTCGTCGCCACCTACCTGCTGTCCTCGACGCGGTACCGCGTCCACCTCGTCAACCCCACCGTCACGACGATCCTCGGGCAGCCTGTCTACCGCTCGCTGGCCGACCTGCCCGAGGTGCCCGACCTCGTCGACGTCTTCCGCCGGCACGACGACCTGCCCGGCGTGCTCGAGGAGACGCTCGCCGTTGGCGCGCGCACCCTGTGGCTGCAGCTCGGCTCGTGGCACGAGGACGTCGCTCGGGACGCCGAGGCGGCCGGGCTCGACGTCGTCATGGACCGCTGCCTCAAGATCGAGCACGCCCGCTTCCACGGCGGGCTCAACCTCGCCGGGTTCAACACCGGCGTCATCTCCTCCAAGCGGCAGGTCGTGGCCTGAGCGCACGGTGGCCGGTGAGCGCACGGCGGGCGCGGTCCCGGGCCGCCGTGGTCCGCGCCAGTCACCGGTCGCGGTCGTGACCGGGACGAGGGCCCCAGCGACGTGCTGGGGCCCTCGTCGCGACCGTGCTCAGCGTCGCGTCACTCCGTCACGTGCCTGCGCCTCACTCCGTCACGCGCCTCCGGCGGGTGGCCAGCGCCACGGCGCCGGCGAGGAGGAGGGTGAGGGCGGCGACGACGCCGGTCATGACGCCCGCACCAGTGCTCGGTAGCTGTCCGCCTGCGCTCGTCGGCTCGGCGCCGGCGCCACCGGCTCCACCGGGGGCCGGGTCCCCGGTGGTCGGTCCGCCGTCCACGGGCGCCGCGCTCGGCGCCCCCGTGGTGGGTGCCTCGGTGGGCGGGACGTCGGTCGTCGGCTCGTCCGTCGCGGGGACGTCCGTCGTGGGCTCCTCGGCGGGCGGCTCGTCGGTGGTCGGCTCCTCGATGACGTCGTCGACGAACACGCTCTTCGGGATCATGCCGGTGACGACCTGCGTGCCGTCCACCACCTCGGCGACCTTGTAGTCGACGTTGATGCTGGCGAACGAGTACGCCTTCGCCTCCGTCATGCCCTTCTCCTGGACGAGGAAGTCGATGGTGTCTTCCACCGCGAACCGCATCGCCCGGTCGAGGTCCCAGTCGATGCCCATCATGATCCAGTGGTCGGCGGTCTCCGCCCACGGCCCGTCGGAGGCCATGTCCTTGTGCACGGTGACGCGGAACGTGCCGGCGATGGAGTGCTCCACAGCCGTGCCGCTGACCTCACCATCACCCTGAGCGCTGTGGGCGTCGCCGAGGAAGATCTGGGCACCCTCCTGGAACACCGGCAGGTAGAGGGTCGCGCCCTCGGTGAGGTCCCTGACGTCGAGGTTTCCGCCGAACTTGCCCGGCGGTACCGAGGTCTGGATACCGTGCGCCGGCGGCGGTGCGTCCTCCGTCCGACCGATGAGCTCGCCCGTCGGCGGGGCCACCGCCATGACACCCATGAACTTCTGCTGCGGGATGACGATGCCCTCGTCGAAGAGGACGACGTCCTGGCCCTCGAACGTCCCGGTGCGGTAGAGGTGCTGACGCTCGTCCGGCAGGACGCCCGCGGGTGCGTCGTCCGGGATCTCCGCCACGATGTCGAGCGGCTCGTCCCCCTCGCGCCACCCCGGGTACGTCTCGCTCATGACACCACTGGTGGGTCCCGTGCTGTTGACGCCGTACGGCACGCGGAGGTCCAGGTCGAGAATCTCGATCTCGATCGTGTCGCCCGGCTCGGCGCCCTCGACGTAGATCGGCCCGGTCAAGACGTGAGGGCCGTAGCTCACGCGAGTGGGCAGGGTCTCCCAGAAGGCCAGCCCATCGGGGAGGATCTCCTCCGGCTGCACGCCGAGCGCGCCGAAATACTCGACCGGAGTGACGGCCGGGTTGGTGAAACCCGAGCCCGAGAGCGTATCGACCCTGACGGTTTCGCCCGAGCCCATCGTGACCCCCGGCTCGATGTCGATCGGGAAGCCGCCCCACACGACGTTCTCCGGCGTTGACAGCAGGACGTTGTCGGCCTCGATGTCCTCCGCAGCGGCGGGGCCCGCGCTCGTGGCGCCGGCAGGGGCGCTCAGCAGGGCGCCGACGACGGGGATCGTCACGAGCGCCGCGCCGGCGCGTCGGAGCCGACGTTGACGGGACGAATCGCTGGATTGCTGCATCAAAGGATCTCCTAGAGACGATTGGTCGAAACTGCCGAGGGTGATGCGCCATGTCCTTCTGCAGGCCGGGAAACCGCAGAGTGTTGGCGTTCACACCATCGCAGCCACATGTTTCAGCACCGTTACCGTCCGCGGGAGGCGTGTGAACTCCCGGTAAAGTGGATTAAACATCAGGAATGTCGCGTCGCGGCATGTTGCGGCGTGCCGCTCTCACCGGTGCAGGCGCACGAAAGCCGCCGGTCGCAGCTCCTGTCGGGAGAGCTGCGACCGGCGGCGTTCGTGACTCAGCGGCGTGTGGCGGTGCGGTCCCCGTCCACGGCCAGCCGACGCATCGTCACCCCGCGTGCGTCCTCCGGCGTGCGGCGAGTGCGCCGGCACCCGCGAGGAGGAACGTCATCGCGGCGACGAGGCCCGTCGCGACGCCGTCGGCGCCGGTGGTCGGAAGCCAGCCGCCCCCCGCAGACGTCGGCTCCTCGGCAGGCTCGTCGGTGACGGGCTCATCCGTGACCGGCGCCTCGGTGGGCTCGTCCGTCGTCGGCTCGTCCGTGGTCGGCTCCCCGGTGGGCTCGTCCGTCGTCGGCTCGTCCGTGGTCGGCTCCCCGGTGGGCTCGTCCGTGGTCGGCTCCCCGGTGGGCTCGTCGGTCGTGGGCTCCTCCGTCGGCTCCTCGGTGGGCTCGTCGGTGGTGGGCTCCTCGGTCGGCTCGTCCGTCGTCGGTTCCTCCGTGGGCGCCGCGACGACGACGAGCGTGGCGCTCGCCTCGGACGCCTCGGTCGCGGCATCACCGGTGTAGCGGACGGTGACGACGTGCTCTCCCACCGGAAGGGCGGTGGGCAGCCCGAAGCGGACGTCGTCGCCCGAGGCGGTGAAGGTCCGCCCCGCGACCTCGAGGACCACGGTGCCGGTCGCCAGGGCAGACCCGAGCGGGACCACCTGGACCCGCGCCTCGGCGCCCTGGCCGAGGACGACGTCGGCGGGCAGCGTCACGTCGATCCGCGTGGCCACGTCTCCGGCATCCGCCGGCAGCGCCGGCGCGAACGCGGTGGTGACGCGGTCGGTGACCCGCTGCTCGAGCGCGTAGCCCATGGCGAGCACCTCGGCGTCGGTCCAGGCACGGCCGAGGACCTGCAGGCTCATCGCATGGCCGAGAGGGCTCGCCTCGACCGGGACGACGACGGTCGGCAGCCCGGCGGCCGAGGTCAGGACGCCCGTGGCCCGGTCGGAGGTGTGCACGGCGCCCGAGACGTCGTTGTTGCCGACCGCGGAGATGAACCCGGGGTACACGACGGCGTCCACGCCGGCCGCGTCCATCCACGCCGCGACGTGCTCCTTGTACCGGTCGCGCCAGTCGAGGTAGGCCGCAACCTCGTCGTCCGTCATCGGCACGGTGTCGCGCTCGCCCTCGTTGTAGGGAAGGACGAGGCCGGAGGACAGCAGCTCGTCACCGTCGGCGTAGGGGAAGGCCACCTGGTCGGCGATGTACCGCTCCCAGCCCTCGGCGCCGCGGTTGCCGCCGGGTGCCCGCTCGAACCCGGCCGGCTCCGGGACCTCGACGACGGTGGCGCCCGAGGCGGCGGCGAGCCGCTCGAGAGCCGCCCGCGCGGCGGGGCCGGTCGGGTCACCCGCGATGGCCGTCGAGACGAAGGAGCCAGGGATGATTCCGAGCACCTTGCCCTCGAGGGCGGTGGCGTCGAGGGCGTCCGAGAAGGACTCCGGGCGCAGCGCGTTGTCCACGCGAGCGGTGAGCAGGTCGTCCGGGTTGTTCCCGGTGGTCCGCGTGGAGGTGGCGTCCAGCAGGGCCGCGACGTCGGTGACGGTCTTGGCCATCGGGCCGGCGAAGTCCTGCGCCCAGGTCAGCGGCATGACGCCCTGCGTGGAGGACAGGCCGTCGGTGCCGCGGAACGTGGCGAGGCCGTTCGACGTCGACGGAGCGTAGAGGGACACTCCGGTCTGCGAGCCCATCGCCCCGGCGGCCAGGTCCGCGGCGACGGCCGCGCCCGATCCGCCCGAGGACCCGTGCGGGGTCTTGGAGGGGTACAGGGCGTTCCACGTCTGCATGAACCCGGACTCGGAGTACGAGCCGGAGTTCGCGAACTCCGAGAGGTTCGTCTTGCCGAGGATGATCGCGCCGGCCGCCCGCAGCCTGGCGACCTGCCAGGCGTCGGCGGCCGGCCGGTAGCCCTCGAGGGCGAGCGTGCCGCCCGTCGTGGGCATGTCGACGGTGTCGTACAGGTCCTTGATGCCGAGCGGGATCCCGAGGAGGTCACCGTCGGCGCCCGCCGCGCGTGCCGCGTCGGCGGCGGCGGCCTGTGCCAGGGCGTCCTCGGCGACGGTGATGTAGCTGTGGAAGCCGAGCGCGCCGCCGTCGTACGCGGCGATCCGGTCAAGGTACGCCTGGGTGATCTCGACGCTCGTCGTGGCACCCGAGCGCATGTCCGCCTGCAGGTCCGCGATGGTCGCGCCCGTGACGTCGTAGGGCGAGGTGGTCGTGGCGACCTCGGAGACGAGGGTGCTGATGTCCGCCGTGGGCAGCGCCAGGAGCCCGGCGGCGGAGCAGGTGGCGTCGTCGACGAGCTCCCAGTTGACGACCGTGCACAGGGCCGGGACGGGCAGGCCGTCGACGTCGGGGGAGGCGGCCAGCGCCTCCGTGGCCTCCGTCAGGGCGGTGAGGGCGCCGCCCTCCGCGGCGCCGGCCGTGAGGTACGACAGCAGGGACTGCGTCTGGCCGGGCTCGATGGTGAGGGTGTGGATGAACCCGGGGTGGTTCGCTCGGGACCCGGAGGCCTCGTAGGGGTCGGTGAACGGGTCGGCCTGCTGGTCGCCGAGACCGTCGACGCCGTCACCGACGACGATCCCCACGGGGCGCACGTCGTCCCGCACCGGGTCCGAGGTCAGCCACGTGTCCTCCGGCTCCAGGACGGCGTCGCCGTCGGACGTACCCGTGATGGTGCCGGCGCCCTCGCCGGTGCCGGAGCCGAGCGTCCCGCCGAACGACACGCTGACGGTGAGGGGAGCGGACGTCGTGTTGGTGAGGGTGTCGAGGAAGCGGGCGGTCTCACCGACGACGTCGAGCGAGCGCGCCACCTGCACACCGTCCATGAGGACGGAGCGGGTGGACTCGAACCCGCCCGCGCCGTCGGCGGTCAGGCCGAAGCCCCGCAGCATCTGCCCGTTCATGCGGTCGTCGCCGCCGCTGACCTGCAGGAAGAGGTTGCCGAACCCCTGGACGCCCGAGGCGGACAGTGACCTGATCGACCCGGTGTCGAGCTTGGGGCGGTGGGCGTCGTGCACGACGAACGTCGCCCCGCCGGGTGTCGTCACCTCCGACACGGCGGAGGCGGTCGAGGCGGGCAGGGCGAGGCCGGCGGCCGCGAGTGCAGCGGTGCACCCGGCGGCGCCCAGCCGCCGGAGTCGTGTGCTCGAGGATCTCGGGTGACGGCGGTCGGAGGTTGGCATCAGTGTCCTTCTCACGAGGCCCCCGCGGTCGGGGGCGGCACCGTGATCTGACACCGTTGCCATTGCCCCACCGCTACGCGGACGTTTCCCCCGTGTAACCCGTGCCGCGCGGGTGATCGCGGCGCACGGGTCGGTGGCCCGTCCGCGCCCCGGGGCACCCTGCGCCCTGCGCGGCTGGGCGGGCTGCCCGCGCCCCGCCGCGGTGGTGCCGCTCAGGTGAGCGCGAGCCGCATGACGACCCGCGGGAACCCGGCGAGCGTCGAGGTCGTGTCCGCTGCCTTGGTGAAGCCCGCCCGCTCGAAGAGGGCCCGGGTGCCGGCCGAGGCGAGGGTCGTGTCGACGCGCGCACCGTCGTTGTCCACGGGGTAGCCCTCGATCGCCGGGGCGCCCTGGCTGCGGGCGTACTCGACGGCGCCGACCAGCAGGTCCGACGCGACTCCGCGGCGCCGCCGTCCCGCGCGGACCTTGAAGCAGAAGACCGTCCACACGGCCAGGTCGTCGACGTGCGGGATCCGTGCGCTCCGGGCGTACGCGGCGAGCTCGTGCCGGGGTGCGAGGCCGAGCCAGCCGACCACCTCTCCGGCGTCGTCGTAGGCGAGGATCCCCGGGGCGGGGGTCGCCGCGCACAGCTGCCCGAGGCGCGCGGCGCGCTCGTCCCTCGTCATGGGGCCGTGCTCGCTCAGGGGCAGGCGGTAGGACAGGCACCAGCAGCCGGTCGCCTCGGCGCTCTTCGGGGCGAGGGCCGTGCGGACGTCGTCGAAGACCGCCGTGGTGGCGGGCGCGGTGCGGTACGTCACCGCCGGAATCCTGTCACAGGAGCTCACGCCGGTAGCCCGCCGCGACGGCGGCCGCCCGGTCGGCCGCGCCGAGCTTGGCGAAGACGTGCTGCAGGTGGGCCTTGACGGTGGCCTCGCCGATGAACAGGGCCGCGCCGATCTGGCGGTTGGTGCGCCCGGCGGCGACGAGGCGGAGCACGTCGAGCTCCCGCGCGCTGAGGGGCGTCTCCGCCGGCGACGCGTCGAGGACGTGCCTCACCGAGGGGGCGAGGACGGGGGACCCCGCGTCGGGTGGCGCGCACCGCGGCGACGACCGCCTCCCGCGAGGCGTCCTTGAGGAGGTAGCCCCGGGCGCCGGCCGCGAGGGCGGCGCGGACGTCGTCGTCCGTGTCGTACGTCGTCAGGACGAGCACCTCGATGCCCGGGTGCTCCGCGCGGACGGCGCGGACGAGGGCGACCCCGCCGCGCCCAGGCATGCGCAGGTCGGTGACGACGACGTCGACGGCCCGGGCGCGCAGGACGGCCAGCGCGTCCTCGGCGGTGCTCGCCTCGGCGACGACGACGAGGTCGGCCTCGCCCTCGATCTGCCCACGCAGCCCGTCGCGGACGACGGGATGGTCGTCCACGAGGAGGATCCGGACCGGCTCCACGCTCACGGGGTGCGACTGTCCTGCGCGGCGAGCGGCACCGTGACGGTGAGGGTGGTCCCACGCCCGGGCGCGCTGTCGACGTCGAGGTGGCCGCCGACCCCGGCAGCCCGCGCCGCCATGAGCGGCAGGCCGTGGCCGCCGCCGTCGCCTGCCGGGACGGGCACGACGAAGCCGTCGCCGTCGTCGGTGACGTCGAGGGCGACCGACTCCCCGAGGTAGGACAGCGTCACGTGCGCGGAACCGGCGCCCGCGTGACGGCCGGTGTTCGTCAGCGCCTCCTGTGCGGCGCGCAGCAGCGCGTCCTCGACCGCCTCCGGCAGCGGCACCACGGTCCCGCTGACCTCGAGGGCGGCGGGCAGCCCGCTCGTGCGCTCGAACCCGCGGACGAGGTCCGCCAGCCCCGCCGGGAGAGACGCGTCGCCCAGACGACCCGGCCGCAGCGCGTGCACGGACCGGCGTGCCTCCTGCAGGGTCTCCCGCGCGACGGCGGTCGCGAGCTCGACCCGGCCGCTCAGGGGGTGGTCGGCACCGAGCTGGGCGTCGAGGGCCTGCAGCTGGGTGAGGACACCCGCCAGGCCGGCCGCGAGGGTGTCGTGGATCTCGCCTGCCAGGCGGGACCGCTCGGTCGCGACGCCCGCCTCGCGGGCCTCGGCAACGAGCCGGTCCCGGAGCGCGACGTTCTGGGCCAGTGCCCGCTCGAGGTCGGCCTGGGTGCGTGCGAGGTCGTCCATCGCGGCGCGGCGCTGGCTCGTCTCGCTCTCCAGCGCGCGGATGGACCCGCCCGCCGCCGCGGCAAGCGCACCGCCGGCGAGGGTGACGACGACGTTCTGGCCGGACCGGGTGAGCAGGCCGGGGCCGAGCAGCATGACCGCCGTCGTGAGAGCCACCCCCGCGTACGCCCACGCCCCCGGGAGGGCGACGAACGCGAGGGGGAAGCACACGAGGTAGAGGGCGAAGAAGGTGAAGGACAGGTGGAGCAGGAACGCCGTGAGGGCGACCATGCCGGCGAGGTAGACCGCCATGGGTGCGAGGGCCGCCTCGAGCCACGAGCGGTGCATGAGTGCCCACCACGTGTGCCACGCGGCGACGGCGAGGACCGCGGCCACGCACCACGGCACCTCGGCGGCGGTGAGGCCCCCGGCCGCCCACGTGAGCGCCGAGGAGAACACGAGGAGCCCGTACGGCAGCGCCAGCCAGAACCCGTCGACCTGCCTGGCGCGGACCGGCTCGATGACCCGGGCGCCCATCATCCGATGGTGGCACGCCGCCGCACCGGGCGGGTGCGTTCTCGTGCGAGGTGGCGCAGGAGCACCTCGGCCGGTCCCCGGCGTCCCCGCCGCGCCGCCGCGTCCGCGGCCACGACCGTCGCCGCCCAGGTGCCGAGCGCCAGGAGCGACGCCCCGGCGGTCCCGAGCGTGGCGCCCCAGCCGAGCGACCAGGCAGGCAGGAGCGCGGCGAAGACGACGCTCTGGGCGAGGTAGCAGCTGAGCGAGCGCGCGCCGGTCGCCCGCAGCGCCTCGACGACCCGGGGAAGGGGGCGGCCGTCCCGGCGGGTCTGGAGGCGGTCCGCCGCGAGGGTCATGAGCGCGGCGTACCCGAGGCCGCCGAGGACCCCGGTGACGACGTGGACCGCGGAGGCCGCGACGAGGACGGGGGAGGGCGGTGCCCAGACGTGGGCCGTGGCAAGCGCCATGCCGACGCCGCCGAGCAGCCCGGCCGTCGTCCCGATGACGGCGGTGCGGCGCAGCAGCGCCCGGTGGGTGAGCGGACGCTCGACGACCCTCCGGCGCGCGGCCCACACGCCCACGAGCATCGGGCTCAGCACGGCGAGCAGCCCGACCGGCGTCATCACCCACTCCAGGAGGCGCCACCCCGCCGCCTCCACCGGGTCCGCGATCGCGAAGGACCAGAGGTACGTCCGCTGGGTCCGCACCTGCGGGTCGGCGTACACCATGCCCTGCGCTGTCCCGGCCACGGCGAGCCAGGCTGCGGCGAGGACGAGCAGCGTCCGGTCCCGCAGGCGCAGCCCCCCGGCCAGCACGAGCCCGAGCAGCCCGTACCAGCCGAGCACGTCACCCGAGAACGCGGCGAGCGCATGGATCAGCCCGACGGCGAGGAGCGCCCACGACCGGCGACGCAGGGCCGCCCGGACCCGCGCGGCGTCGGCGCCACGGTCGCGTTCGCGCTTCGCCGCCGTGACGAGGCCGTACCCGACGAGAGCGGCGAACATGGGGTAGGCGCGGGCGTCCACCGCCGTGACGAGGACCGCGGTCACCGCCCTGTCGACGGCGCCGTCCTCGACGACGTGCTGCCGCAGGCCGTAGGGGCGGTCGTGGAGGTAGATCATGACGTTGGCGACCGCGATGAGGGCGAGCATGGCGCCGCGCGCGAGGTCGGGCGCGAGGAGGCGCCCCGCGGTGCCGGGTCCGCTGCTGCCTGCCGGTCCTCGGACGTCTGTCCCCATGCCGCCACGCTAGGAAGGGCGGCCGGCGCCGACCATCCACCGATCGGTGGACCCCGCCCCGCGCCGTAGGCTCGCCGCCGGAAAGGGGTGGGGATGACGATCCACGTGGGCACGTCGGGGTGGAGCTACGACCACTGGGCGGGGGTGCTCTATCCCGAGGGCATGCATGCGCGGGACCGCCTCGGCCGGTACGTCGAGGCCTTCGGGACCGTCGAGCTCAACGCGAGCTTCTACCGCTGGCCGCGCGAGGCGACGTTCGCGAGCTGGCGCCGGCGCACGCCGGAGGGGTTCGTCCTGTCCGTCAAGGCGCCGCGGGGCCTGACTCACGCGAAGAAGCTCTACGCGCCCGAGCGGTGGGCGGAGCGCATCGCCGGGTCCTGGCACGAGCTGGGGCAGACGCGGGGGGTGCTGCTCGTCCAGCTGGGGCCGCAGCAGGAGCGTGACGACGCGCGCCTCGACTACTTCCTCGGCCGGCTGCCGTGGTGGGTACGGGTGGCCGTCGAGCTGCGTCACCCGAGCTGGCACGACGATGCCGTCTACGCGCTCCTCGAGCGGCACGGCGCCGCGTACTGCGTCATGAGCGGCGCGGGCCTGCCGTGCGTGCTGCGGGCGACGGCACCGTTCGTCTACGTGCGCCTGCACGGCCCCGACCACGACCACCTCTACGGCGGCTCGTACGCCGAGGACGACCTGCGCTGGTGGGCGGACCGCATGCATGAGTGGGAGGCCGGCGGCCGTGAGGTCTTCGCCTACTTCAACAACGACGGCGGGGGGAACGCGGTCCGCAACGCCTGGCGGCTGCGCGAGCTGCTGGGGCGCTGAGGACGCCGGTCCGGCGAGGGGCGTGCGTCGTCGGAGCGCTCAGGAGCTCGTGAGGACGACGAGCTGCTGGGTCGCCCGGGTCATGGCGACGTAGCGGTCGACCGCTCCCTCGACGCCCGTCCCGAACCGCTCGGGGTCGACGAGGACGACGAGGTCGAACTCGAGGCCCTTCGCGAGCTCCGGGGTGAGCGAGCGGACGCGCGGCGTGGGGGTGAACGTCTGATCGCCGATGACGCACGCCGTCCCGTCGGCGTGCTCGGCGAGCCACCCGTCGAGGACGCGTCCAAGGTTCGAGGCGCGGCCGTGGACGACGGGCACGCCGCTGCTGCGGACGGAGGTCGGCACGTTGGCGTCGGGCAGCACGTCCCTGATGACCTTCTCGGCCTCCGCCATGACCTCGCTGGGCGTGCGGTAGCTGATGCTGAGGGAGGCCACGCTGACCCGGGTGAGACCGACGCGTTCGAGCCGCTCCTGCCACGACTCCGGGAACCCGTGCCGCGCCTGGGCGCGGTCACCGACGATCGTGAGGCTCCGTGACGGGCAGCGGGCGAGCAGCATCTGCCACTCCGCGTCCGTCAGCTCCTGCGCCTCGTCGACGACGACGTGCGCGAAGGGGCCACCGAGGAGGTCCGGGTCGGTCCGGGGGAGCGGGGCGTCGTCGGCGAGGGCGGCGCGCAGGTCCTGGCCGCGAAGCATCGACATGACGCCCATCTCGGAGTCGTCGTGCGCGATGAGGTCGTCGACGACGTCGGCCATGCGAGCGCGCTCCGCGGCGGCCGCCGCCTCCTGGCGCCGTCGCCGGAGCGACGCGCCAGGGTCGCCGAGCAGCCGCCGGGCCGCGTCCAGGAGCGGCAGGTCGGCGACGGTCCAGGCGCTCGGGTCCGCGCGCTGCAGCACGGCGATCTCCTCGGGCGCGAGCCAGGGTGCGCACCGGCGGAGGTAGGCGGGGACGGACCAGAGGTCCCCGACGACGTCGGTCGCCTCAAGGAGGGGCCAGGCGCGCCCGAAGGCGCGGACGAGCTCAGGGTTCTCGGCGAGCGACCGGCGGAGCGTGGCGTCCGCGTCCTCCTCGGCGCGCCCGTACGCGTCGAACGCCTCGCCGTCACCGTCGCCGCGGGCGTCGTCGTCGAGATCGATGTCGTCGCCGTCGGGGTCGTCCCGTTCGTCCGTGAGCTTGTCGAGGAGGATGTCGAGGAGCGCCGCCCACACCTGGTCGCGCGCCTCGTTGTGGGGCGTGCCGAGCTCGGCCGCGGCGAACGCCTCGGCCCAGTCCGCGGCGTCGAGCCGGATGTCCGCCCAGGGGGTCTCGACCGTCATGCCCCGCTCCGGCGGCTCCTCGTAGAGCCGGACGGCCGGCGTGAGGGCCCCGACCATGCCGGCCGACGCCTTGAGGCGCGCCACCTCCGGGTCGGGCTCGGGGACGGCGGTGGCTCCCTCCAGGACGAGGTCGCGCAGCGTGCACGTCTGCACGCCCTCCTCGCCGAGGCTCGGCAGGACGTCGGCGACGTAGGCGAGGTAGGGCTCGTGGGGCCCGACGAACAGCACGCCGCCCCGGCGGTGGCCGAGGCGTGGATCGGCGTAGAGGAGGTAGGCGGTCCGGTGCAGGGCGACGACGGTCTTGCCCGTCCCCGGGCCGCCGTCGACGACGAGCGCGCCCTCGGACCCCGCGCGGACGACGGCGTCCTGGTCGGCCTGGATGGTGCCCAGCACGTCGCGCATCCGCGGCGACCGGCTGGCACCGAGACTGGCGATGAACGCGGACTGGTCGTCGAGCGCCGCGTGCCCGGTGAGCCCGTCGGCCGTGAACACCTCGTCCCAGTAGTCGGTGACCCGGCCCTGGGTCCAGCGGTACCGGCGGCGGCTTGCCAGACCCATCGGGTTCGCGTGGGTCGCCCCGAAGAACGGCTCGGCCGCCGGGGAGCGCCAGTCGACGAGCAGCTGGCGACCGTCGTGGTCGGTGAGGCCGAGTCGTCCGATGTACGAGGGCTCGGGACGGTCCGTGCCGACAATGCGTCCCAGGCACAGGTCCAGGCTGAAGCGGCGCAGCACGCGCAGCCGCGCCGCCAGCCGGTGGATCTCCAGGTCCCTCTCCATCGCCTGGCCACCTGGGCCGGCGGGTGCCTTCCGCTCGACGGCGAGGCGGTCGGACAGGTCGATGATCGACTGCGCGAGGTGCTCGGCGACGGCCGCGAAGTGCTCCTCGTCGTCCCCGATCAAGGCGGGGCTGCGCTTTGCGGCGAGCCGGTGGGGAAGGTGGAACGCGCTGGTGGTGCGAGGGCTCACGTCGTCAGCTCCAGGGCAGGTCGCGGGTGTAAGGCGTGATTCTGCGCCGCTACCTGGGCCTTGCCGCAAGGCCCCCCACGCGCTATACCTTGGAAGCGGCAGGGACGTCGGCGCTGGCGCCCGCCGGTACGTGTCCGTCGACGACTACGAGCTCGTGGCGACGAGCAAGGGAAACCCGGTCGCCGCGTTCGCCCCGTTGCTGACCCAGGCGCGGGACGTCGTCCCCGCGCCGCGCGCGACGGGGTGCGGGCCGGGCCGCCTGGGCGGACGTGCTCGAGGCGCTGTGCGTGAGCGCCGCCCTGCCGTTGGCGGTCTGTGCCGCTGGCCTCGTCCCCTGGATCCGCGCGCTCGTCGCCTGAGCGTCGGCGGCATGATCCGCCGTCGGGGGCAGATGGTGGTCGCAGTCCTGCCGTTGTGAGCGTGGGTCGTTAGGGTCGGGCGCACGTCGCAACCGGCACACTGGCCACGGCGAGGACGACATCGCACCAGCGGAAGGATCACGCGCATGGTGATGCAGAGGCGCCCACCGGAACCTGAGGTGAGTCGCGGCACGCGGCCGGACGGCCGTGGCGTCCGGCGGGCGGGGTGGATCGCCGCCGTCGCCGTGGTCCTCGGTGCCTGCGGCGCGCCGGCGCCCGAGGAGGTCATCACGGACGGAGCACCGGCCCAGGACGGCCGGTGGTGCGCCGTGCTCACGGACGAGGAGGTCGGCACCCTCGTCGGCGAGGACCAGGTGGGCCGGGTCCTGCAGGTCGGCGAGCTGGAGCGCAGCGCGTCATATGTGAAGGAGTGCGGCGTGCGGTGGGCCGACGGTGCGGACTACGTGGGCGTCGCGACAGCCCGGTGGGTGCACGCAAGGGAGCCGTACGGGGGAGATTTCGTCTTCCGGCAGGTCCTGCCCGTGCTCGGGGAGGACGCGCAGCGCGTGGCGGACGGGACGACCGTCGAGCTGGGCGACGGGGTCTTCCGCCGGGACGACGAGCTGTTCGTGTGGACCGTCCTCGAGCCGGGGGACGGGGAGGCCCCGCAGATCGCCGAGATGAGCCTGAGCATCCACGACCGGCTGCCCGGGGCACTCTCAGACGAGGACCTCGCGCAGACCGGTGAGCGGATGCTCGGCATGACGCCCGGGATGGTCGACTGGACCGGGCAGGCCCGCCCGTTGGGGACCGAGGACCTGACGGCGCTGCTGGACGGCGCCGAGGCGGCCGGGGCGATCGGTCCGTGGCGCGGCCACCGGTCAGGTGAGGGCTGAGATGGTCGCACGACGCCGAGTCGCCGTCGGGCTCGCGGTGCTCACGCTGACGGCGTGCACCTCGCAGCCGCCGGTCGAGGACGTCATTGCCCGCGGCCGCGTGCCGCAGGGCGACGCGTGGTGCCGCCATGCTCACCACCGAGGGAGGAGGTCGTCGCCCTGGGGGAGCGCCTGCGCGACCTGACGACCGAGGTGCACCAGTGCGCCGAGGAGGTGCTCCCGCTCGGCGCCGATGACGCGGATCTCCTCATCGAGCGCGCCCGCGGCGCGACCTGACCCGAGCGGGGCCTCACCCCCTCATGATCATGCGGAAGTGCCGCCCGTGAGCGGAGGGACCAGAGCGAGGACGTGCTGAGTCCGCTCGGCGGCGGCGACCCGGGGGCCGCTCCCGACGTGCACGCCCGGGAGTGTCCGGGCAGGCGCACGGCCACGCAGGCGGTACTCTGTGCGCGGACGGGCGACCAGCCATCCGTGTCGGACGGCTCGTCATCCCGGGCGGTGCTCGGCTCGTGATCGAGAGCCGAGGGGCTCTCATCCGTGGGTGCTCGTCCGGGTCCAGCCTGCCGATCTCTCGCAGGTCCGCTGGACCGGTCCGCAGCCGCGGACCGTCCAGCCCGGGCCGGGCGGCCTCAGTCGTCCGGTCACGACGCCGCGCGTGGTACGCCACCGCGGTGAACGGTCGAACACTCCGGAGGAGGAGTCAGTGGCTCGTCGAGCCCAGCGCCCATCGAGCGCGCGCCCAGCGGCGACGCGTCAGCAGCGCCGTCCCCGCACGCACGACAACGAGGGGATCATCCCGGTGCTCGCACGGGTGGTCCGCGAGGTCGAGTCGGCCGTCCAGCGCGGCCGCACGGCGCCGTCGGTCAAGACCAAGTTCCAGGTCATCGCGCTCCTCGTGCGCGAGGAGCGCGCCCGCCTCAAGGCGGACACCGCCATGGCCGAGGCCAAGCGCAGCGCCGAGCTCAAGCGGCTCGACGGCATCGCGACGATCCTCGCGACGACGGCGGTGCGTGAGTCCTCCCTCTTCGACCTCCTCGGCGACGACGCCGTCGTCTCGCCCCAGGCGCGCGAGCTGCGGCGCGAGCTCCTCGCCGACGCCGGCATCGACGTCGAGCCGGACCCCGTCGCGCCCCCCGACGCCACGGTGAGCACGCCGCAGAACGAGCGCCGGGTCGTCCCGCAGTCCGTCATCTCCCGCCAGCTCGCGAACCCGTTCCTCGAGCCGGACTACTCCGCGGCGCCGCGGCGCAAGGCACTGCCGCGCCGCCTGGCCGGCTGGGAGCTCATCGAGCCGCTCCTGCGGTCCTTCGATTACGGCGGGGCCGCTTCCTGCATGGAGCTGCCTGACGCCTCAGCGGCGTATGTGCGCAGCGACCGGGAACTCATGCCGCACCAGGCGCGCGTCGTCGCGGCCGCCGCGGCCGGGCACCGCACGTTTCTCCTCGCCGACGAGCCGGGCCTGGGCAAGACGGCGCAGGCGCTGCTCGCCGCGCAGGCCGCGAACGCCTACCCGCTCCTCGTCGTCGTCCCCAACGTCGTCAAGACGAACTGGGCGCGCGAGGCGGCCATGTGGACGCCGGGCCGCCGGGCCACGGTCGTCCACGGTGACGGGGACACGATCGACGGCTTCGCGGACATCATCGTCGTCAACTACGAGGTGCTCGACCGGCACGTCGGTTGGCTCGGTGACCTCGGGTTGCGCGGGATGGTCGTCGACGAGGCGCACTACATCAAGAACAAGAAGTCCCAGCGCTCCCGGCACGTCCTCCACCTCTCCGAGCGGATCCGCGAGCGGACCGTCAACCCGCTCCTCATGGCGCTCACCGGCACCCCGCTCATCAACGACATCGAGGACTTCACCGCGATCTGGGAGTTCCTCGGCTGGATCGACGACGAGAAGCCGCTCGGCGCGCTCATGGAGGCCCTCGAGGAGATCGGGCTGACCCCGGCGGACCGCGGGTTCTACGCCGCTGCCCGGACGGCCGTCATCGAGCAGGGCATCGTCCGCCGGCGCAAGATCGACGTCGCCGCGGACATCCCCGCACGCCGGGTCGCCGACGTCTTCGTCGAGCTTGACGACGAGGCGGGCCGGTCCATCCGCGCGGCGGAGCGCGAGCTCGCCCGCCGCCTCGTCTCCCGCTACGAGAAGGCCCTCGCCTCGCGCCACGCCGGCGTCCGGCACGAGGGCATCGATCACGAGCTCGTCCGCCAGGTCGCCGGCTGGGAGCGGAACGGGACGTCCGCGAAGAAGACCGACGAGAACGTCTTCACGATGATGCGCCGGATCGGCCAGGCCAAGGCGGACCTCGCGGCGGACTACGCCGCCCAGCTCGCTCGCAGCGTCGGCAAGGTCGTCTTCTTCGCCAAGCACATCGACGTCATGGACGCCGCCGAGGAGACCTTCGCCAAGCGCGGCATCCGGTACGCCTCCATCCGCGGCGACCAGAGCGCGACGGGCCGGCAGAAGCAGATCGACGCCTTCATGAACGACCCCGAGGTGGCGATCGTCGTCTGCTCGCTCACTGCCGCGGGTGTCGGGCTCAACCTCCAGGTCGCCTCGAACATGGTCCTCGCCGAGCTCTCGTGGACCGACGCCGAGCAGACCCAGGCGATCGACCGCATCCACCGCATCGGGCAGGAGGAGCCGGTCACCGCGTGGCGCATCATCGCCGCCCAGACGATCGACACGCGGATCGCCGAGCTCATCGACTCCAAGGCCGGGCTCGCGGCGCGCGCGCTCGACGGGTCCGACGAGGAGATCGCGGCGACGGCGGACGTCCAGCTCGAGGCGCTCGTCACCCTCCTCACCGACGCGCTGTCCGAACGGGCGGTCTCCTAGCGGGCACGCGCGCCGCGGTCGGCGTCAGGCGGGCACGACGTCGGCGCGGTACCGCTCGAGCAGGTCGACCAGCTCGCGCGGGCGGGCGAGCGGGATGACGTGGCCGGCATCGAGCTCGTCCGCGACGAGGCCGAGCCGCTCGCGGGCGAGCCGGCGCTGGAGGTCCGGCGGGAAGAGCCGGTCCCGTGTGCCGATGACGACGCGGGTGGGCACGTCCGGCCACGCGGCGAGCGGCCACGGCGCCGCGAACGGCGTCCCCGACTGCCCGCGCTCGCCGCGCGCGACGGCCTCCCGGACGACGTCGCGCGGGACGTCGTGGAGGAACGTCGCGATCTCGTCCTCCCCGTCGAGGTCGCGGCCCTCGCTCACCGCGAAGGCGCGCGCGGCGGCGTCCTGGCCTGTCGCCTCCCACCACTGGCCGGCGGACTCACCGGGCGAGGGGATCATCGGCGCGGTGAGGACGAGCAGCGTCGTCGGCACCCGGCCCACGACGAGCGGGGCGGTGAACGCGGCCATGGACTGGGCGACGAGCACGACGTCGCGCCGCCGCCCGACCGCGTCCACGGTGGCGTCCGCGTACTCCGCGATGCCCGCGGCGTCGTCGTCGACGGGCAGGTCCGGCGCGACGACGTCGTGGCCGAGCGCGGTGAGGAGCGGGGCGACGCGGTGCCACTGCCAGGCGTCACCACCTGCTCCGTGGAGGAGGACGTACGTGGCCATGACGCGACCCTACGCGCCGGCCGGGCGGCCGGGGCGCTAGCCTGCCACTCCAGCGCACGCCGTCCGCGCAGGGACGAGGGGGCGCGCCCGACCCGATGCCGCGAGGAGTGCCGCCGTGCCCAGGATGGGTCGTGACCTGGTCGGGTGCTGGACCGCGGAGGCGTTCCGGGGCGAGGCGACGGACTGGGTACGCAGCGTCCTCGGCCCGCAGGGCCGCGCGCTGCGCGGCACGCTCGTCCCGCACCGCGTCCGGTTCTGGGCGGCCGTCCTCGTGGGGGAGACCGACGAGGGACGGGTGTGGTTCAAGGCGACGAACATCGGCCAGGGGTTCGAGGTGCCGTTGCTCGCACGCCTGGGCGCGCTCGTCCCGGACCACGTCGTGCGCCCGCTCGCCGTCGAGCCCGCCCGCGGCTGGCTCCTCCTGCCCGACGGCGGCCCGACCCTTCGTGAGCGTGGAGAGGTGACGGTGGCCGACTGGGAGGGCCTCGTCGCCCAGGCGGCGCGGATGCAGGTGGCCCTCGTGCCCCACGAGGACGAGCTCGCCGAGGCAGGCCTGCCCGGGCTCCCGCCGCAGGACGCCTACGCCTACGCCGTCGACCTCGTCGCGGAGCTCGCCTCCCGGCCGGTGGGCGACCCGCAGCACGTCCCCGCGGACGAGGCCCGGCTGCTCCGGCGGGGCCTCGAGCGGATCCGCAGCCGGCTCAGCGACCTCGCGGCCTCCGGCGTGCCGCTGTCGCTCCAGCCGAACGACGTGAGCCTGAGCAATACCGTCCGTGGCCGCGGCGCGGAGCGCTTCCGCTTCTTCGACCTCGGCGACGGCGTGTGGTCCCACCCGTTCGCCGCGCTGCAGGTCCCCGTGCGCCTCGCGACCGGCGCGTGGTCCTCCCCGCCGGCCGCGGGCAGCCCGACCGCCGACCGGCTCGTCCGGGCCTACGCCGAGCAGTGGCCGCAGGTCCGTCCGGGCGCGGACCTCGACCGCCTCGTCGACACCGCTGACCGGCTGGCGAGCCTCCACCGCTGCGAGTCGTGGCGCCGCCTCCTCGTCCACGTCGACCCCGACCGCCTCGGCACGCCGACCCCGCGGCTCGCGGACTGGCTCGCGGACGCGGCCCGGGGGTGACCGGGGCGCCTGCTCGGGGCCCCGGGCACGGTCGGGACGCGGCCGGCGACCGGCTCAGGCGGCTTCGAAGGCGGACAGCTCGGCGTAGACGATGTAGCGGAACTCGCTCGAGTCCCACGGGTGGCAGGAGACGAGCGTGAGGAGCCGCCCGACCGGGTCCTCGCCGCCGGTGGCGGGGTTGGGCTCGACGACGCGGACCTGGTCCGGGGTGACGATCTCCGTGCCAGAGACGGCGTACGTGTACGTGCCGAGGTCCGTCGTCACGAGGAGCTCGTCACCGAGCTCAAGCGTGTCGATCTGCGCGAGCGGGCGCGAGGCGTCCGTCCGGTGGCCGGCGAGGGCGAAGTTGCCCTCCTGACCGGGCATCTCGCTCCACGGGAAGCGGCCCATGCCCATCGTGTCGAGGATGTGGTCCGTGATCCCCTCGGTGATCGGCACCTCGTAGTCCTCGCCCCAGCGCGGCACGCGCAGCGACGCGACGCGGACGCCCTCCTCGGCGGGCCTGTCCGCCACGGGGACGTCGACGAGGGAGTCCACGGCCGGCCACGCGACCGGCGTGACCACCTTGACCTGCTCGACCGGGGCCTTGGCGAGCGTCGCGGACACTCGGCTCACGCCGTCGGCCGCACCGCACGCTCCGAGCGCGAGGACGGCGGCGGCGAGGGCAGCGGCGGCCGCGGCGGCGCGCGGGGGAGTCCGGCGGTTCGTCATCGCACCTGCCCTTCGGGGCGTCGGGTCGTTCCGGCGGTGGAAGCCGTGCGTCGGAGGTCCTGCGCGGCGGGCGTTCCACCCCAGCATGCCCCCGGGCACGGTGCGTGCGCCACCCCCGGCGGACGGGGGCACGGGACGCACCGGCCGGCAGGGGTCAGGACACCTTGCCCTTGAGGAGGCTGTGCCAGTACACGAGCGGCTCGAGGTAGCGGTCGAAAAGGAACGTCGCGGGTCGCGGGCGGGTGAGGTCGATGAGCCGCGTCGTCGGCTCGGGCCGGCCGTGCCGGTCGAACTCACCGAGGAGGAGCCGGCGGCGGGTCGTCGTCACGGGCGCGACGGAGTAGCCGCTGTAGGAGCGCATCGCGCCGCCCGAGCGCCGGGCCGCGATGTTGTCGGCGACGACGGGGACCTGCTTGCGCAGGGCGCCACCGGAGGGCAGGGCGTCCGCGGCGGCGACGTCGCCGAGGCCCCACACCCGCGGGTGCGTGCGGTGCTGGAGCGTGAGCGGGTCGACGGCCATGAAGCCACGGGTGCCGGGGGCGTCGAGGCCGCTGGCGGCGACCCAGTCGGGCGCCCGGTGGGGCGGGGTGAGGTGGAGGGCGTCGTAGGTGAGGTCCTCGTCCTGCCCGCCCGAGCGGACCCGGGCGACGCGGCAGGCGGGGTCGACGGCGGCGAGCGTCGTGGCGTAGCGGACGTCGACGCCGTAGCTCTCGGCGGTTGCGCGGAGCTCGCGGTCGGCCTTGTCCTCGTCGACGAGCCGGTCGCCCTCGACGAGCAGGACGATCTCGACGTCGTCGAGGACCCCCGTCCGCGTCCAGTGGTCCGCGGCCATGAAGAGCGGCTTGAGGGCGACGGGCGCGCAGGGGACCTGCCACTGGGACAGCGTGAACACCGCGCGCCCGCGGGTGAGCGAGGAGAGCATCTCCCACGTCGCCGGCGCGAGCTCGACGTCGTAGTTCGTCGACGCGGCGGGGGTGGCGACCGCCTCGCGCGCGCCGGGGATCGCGGCCCAGTCGATCTGCGAGCCCGGGCACACGACGACGTCCTCGTACGTCAGCTCCTCGCCGCGGGACAGGCGCACGACCGAGGCTTCGGCGTCGATCGCGACGGCCCGGTCGGCGTACCAGCGGCACCCCGCCGGGATGACGTCCGCCTCGGGCCGGCTCAGCTCCTCCAGCGTCGCCAGCCCGGAGCCGACGTAGGAGAGCATCGGCCGGTAGTGGTGGACGCGTGCGGGCTCGATGACCGCCACGTCGCGGCAGCCCTCGCGCCGGAGCTTGGCCGCGAGCGAGATGCCGGCGTTGCCGCCCCCGACGATGACGACGTCGTGGTGATAGCGGGCTTCCATGGGTGCGCTCCCGGTCCGTCGGCGGTGTGACGCCGTTCACGGTACGGGCGTGCACGCGCCCCCGCCCTTCGGGTCCGGGCTCCCCGGGGGCCGGGGGGGCGCCCGCTGACGGACCGGTCCGCGCGCGTGCCGGCGCGGACGACTATGTTCGGTGACTCGGCGGGCCGGTGACCACGCGCGGCCCCGACGAGAGGTGAGGCGCGCACGATGACGACCAGCCTGGGCTGGACCAGCACACCCATCACCGCGGAGCTCCTGCGCGGGGCCCTCGAGCTCGAGCCCACCGAGCACGGCGTCCTGCCCCACCGGCTGCCGGCGTGGGCGCGCGCGCAGTGCCCCGACCCGCAGCTCCTCCTCGCCGAGTCCCAGCCGGCCGGGGTGCGCGTCGCCGTCCGCACGCGGGCGACGGCGATCGAGCTCGACACCCTGGCCACCCGGCGGTCGTTCGCCGGCGCCCCGCCCCGGCCGGACGGCGTCTACGACCTCCTCGTCGACGGCGAGCTCGTGGCTCAGGCCGTCGCCGACGGCGCCACGACGATCGCCATCGACATGACGACCGGTGCCGTCGACCACCGGCCCGGAGCGCTCGGCACGCTGCGGTTCGAGGGGCTCCCGGACCGGGAGAAGGACATCGAGATCTGGCTCCCGCACAACGAGACGACGGAGCTCGGGATGCTGCGGGCCGACGCCGCCGTCGGGCCGGTACCGGATAGCGGCCGGCCGGTGTGGCTCCACCACGGCAGCTCGATCAGCGCCGGATCGAACGCGACGAGCTCGACCGCGACGTGGACGGCGCTGGCCGCGGCACGGGGCGGCGTCGAGCTGATCAACCTCGGGCTGAGCGGCAGTGCCCTGCTCGACCCGTTCACCGCGCGAACGATGCGAGAGGTGCCCGCGGACCTGCTCAGCGTCGAGATCGGGATCAACCTCGTGACGGCCGACGTCATGCGTCTGCGGGCGTTCGGCCCCGCGGTGCACGGCTTCCTCGACACCCTGCGCGAGGGGCACCCGGACGCGCCGCTGCTCGTCCTGGCCCCGCTGTACTGCCGGATCTTCGAGGACACGCCGGGACCCGGCGGGTTCGACGTCGAGGCGCTCGGTGCCGGGCGGCTCGCGTTCCGGGCGACCGGCGACCCCGCCGAGGTCAGCGGCGGGAAGCTGACGCTCGCCGTCGTCCGCGACGAGCTCGCCCGGGTCGTCACCGAGCGGGCGGACCCGAACCTCGCCTACCTCGACGGACGCGACCTCTACGGCGCCGAGGACTACGCCGAGCTGCCCCTGCCCGACGAGCTCCACCCGGACTCCGCCGCCCATGCGCGCATCGGTGAGCGCTTCGCCGAGCGGGCGTTCGGGCCCGGTGGTGCCCTCGTTGGCGGGACCCCGCGCTGACGGACCCGTCATCGCAGGGCCGGCGCCGCGCTCAGGCGCCGGCGTACGCCTCGAGCTCGGCGAGGTACTGGTCGCGCTCACGGCCGCTCAGCCAGGCCACGTCGAAGGAGTTGCGCGCGAGGCGGATCAGCTGCTCGCGGGTCAGGTCGACGTCGGCGGCGAGGCGCTCGTAGTTCTCGGCGACGTAGCCGCCGAAGTACGCCGGGTCGTCGGAGTTGATCGTCACCTTGATGCCTGCCTCGAGCAGCCCGACGATCTCCGTACCCTTCATCCCGTCGACGACCCACCCGTTGGAGATCGGGCAGCACGTGAGGCCGAGGCCGCGCTCCTTGATGGACTCGACGAGTGCCGGGCGCTCGAAGGCGTTGGACCCGTGGTCGACCCGGTCGACGCCGATGTCCTCGATCGCCTGGCGGATGTGCTCGTGCGTGTCGTCCTGGTCGATGTCGCAGTGCATCGTCAGGAGGTAGCCCTCGGCCCGGGCGCGGGCGAAGACCGCGGCAAACTTCGCCGGCGGGTTCCCCTTCTCGTCCGAGTCGAGGCCCACCCCGAGGATCCAGTCGCGGTAGGGGAGGGACTCCATGAGGGTGCTCATCGCGTGCTCGGCACTGAAGTCGCGCAGGAAGCAGAGGATGAGCTCGCCGTGGATGCCGAGGTCGCGGCGGGCGTCGACGAGGGCGCGGCGCAGGCCGCCCATGATCGTCGGGAACGGCACGCCGCGGGAGGTGTGCGCCTGGGGGTCGAAGAAGATCTCCGCGTAGCGGACGTTCTGGCTGGCGGCCTTCGTCAGGTAGGCCATGGCGAGGTCGTAGAAGTCGTCGGCGGTGAGGAGGACACGCATCGAGTCGTAGTAGACCGACAGGAACGACGGCAGGGAGTCGAAGCTGTACGAGGCCCGCACGTCCTCGGCGGTGGCGTGCTCGAGCGCGATGCCGTTGCGCTGGGCCAGCGCGAACGTCAGCTCCGGCTCGAGGGTCCCCTCGATGTGCAGGTGCAGCTCGGCCTTCGGCAGGCCGGCGATGAACTCGTGCAGGTGGGTCGTCGTCGTGCTGGCGCTCACGGGTGGTGCTCCCTCGGTCGTCCTCGTGCCGGGGGTGATCCCGGACGCCGCGACGCTATCGCCTGGGGCGTGCAGCGGCGTGTGGTGTCTCGGCGGCTCGGGAGCGCGCCACCTTCAGGTCTGGTGGGCGCCCGACGTCAGGCGCGGGAGGTCCAGTGCCGGGCGACGGCGTCCGCGTCCTGGGCCGAGAGCGGCTCCGGCAGGGGGGCATCCGCGCCCGAGGCCCGGAGTCCGTCGGTGAAGATCGTCAGGTAGCGGCGGTACGCCTGCGGGCGGGTGTCGGCGGCGTGCATGGCCAGCTCGCTGATCATGAAGAAGAGCATCGTGAAGTCCTGCGCCGTGATGCCCGGGCGGACCGACCCCTCGTCCTGGGCCCGGCGGAGGAGCTCCTCGAGGTAGGGCGCGACCCTGCCGGCCGCCTCGTCGAGCTCGGGCGCGAGCTGGCCCGGTCCGAGAGCGATGTCCCGCAGCCCGAGGTTCGCCGCCAGGACGTCCGCCGCGTGGCGGATGAGGAGCATGAGCCCGTCCCACGCCGGCTCGGTGGCGATCGCGTCATCGGCCACCTCGAGGATCCGGGCGAGGGGCTCCTCGAGCGCCTCGCGGACGAGCGTCGCCTTGTCCGGGAAGCGCCGGTACACGGTGCCGACGCCGACCCCGGCGTGCCGCGCGATGTCGTTGAAGCCGGCGCCGAGCCCCTGGGCGGCGAAGACCTCCCGGGCGGCGCGGATGACGCGCAGCCGGTTCTCCTCCGCGTCCCGACGCAGGGCACGTCCGGCCCGGGGCTCGGGGTCCCCGCCCGTGGAAGTCGTCATGTGGCGCATGCTACATCGTATGCGGATGCGTCCTATCCGCTTAGCGGGGTACCGTTCACCGTCGGACATGTCCGACCCGCTCCGACGCGCGCCCTCGCGGTCGTGGGCGCCAGCCGTCGCTTCCTAGGAGACAGCACATGGCAGAACTGCTCTACCGGCTCGGTCGCTTCTCGGCCCGCCGCGCCTGGCTCGTCGTGGCGACGTGGCTCGTCGTCCTTCTCGGCGCGGGAGGTGCGTTCGCCGCGTTCGGCGGCACGCTCAGCACCGCCATCGACATCCCGGGGACGCCGACGGCGGAGGTGACCGAACGGCTCCAGGAGGAGTTCCCCGAGGCGTCCGGCGGCCAGGGCACCGTCGTCCTCCACACCGCTGACGGCTCCGAGATCAGCGAGGAGCAGCGCGCCGCGGTCGCCGACGTCTTCGCCGACGTCACGGACATCGAGGGCGTCGCCGGAGTCGTCGACCCGTTCGAGACCCAGGCCCAGCTCGCCGACCAGGCGGCGCAGGTCGCCGACGGCCAGGCGCAGATCGAGGCGGGGCGCGAGCAGGTCGACGCCGGGCGCGAGCAGATCGAGGCCGCGCGCGCGCAGCTCGAGACGGGCCAGGCCCAGCTCGACGCCGCCCGCGCCCAGGCCGAGGCCGCGGGCATGCTCGAGCAGGCGCAGCCTCAGCTCGACGCGCAGCAGGCCGAGCTCGACGCCGGCAGCGCCGCGCTCGAGGCCCAGGCCGCCGAGCTCGAGACCCAGGCGGCCGAGCTCGAGGCAGGAAGCGCCGAGCTCGAGCTCGGGGCGCAGCAGCTCGAGCTGGCGAGCGGGTTCCGCACCGTCTCCGAGGACGGCTCGGCCGCCACGGCGATCGTCCAGTTCACCGTCCCGCAGTACGAGGTGGACGACGAGACGAAGGATGCCGTCGTCGCCGCGTTCGAGGACAACCCCGTCGATGGGCTCGAGGTCGACTTCTCGGCCGAGATCACCCAGAGCATCGCCAACATCGCGGGCGTCGCCGAGATCGTCGGCGTCGTCGTCGCCGGGGTGGTCCTCCTCGTCATGCTCGGCACGCTCGTCGCCGCCGGGCTCCCCATCATCACCGCGTTCGTCGGCATCGGCGTCGGCGCCCTCGGCACGCTGGCACTGTCCGGCACCGTCGACATGATCAGCGTGACGCCCGTCCTCGGCGTCATGCTCGGCCTCGCCGTCGGGATCGATTACTCCCTCTTCATCCTCAACCGGCACCGCCGGCAGCTCCGCGAGGGTGTCGAGCTCCACGAGTCGATCGGGCTCGCGACCGGCACGTCCGGCAACGCCGTCGTCTTCGCGGGACTCACGGTGCTCATCGCGCTGCTCGCGCTCAACGTCACCGGCATCGCCTTCCTCGGCCTCATGGGCACCGTCGCGGCCGCGTGCGTCGCGATCGCCGTCCTCGTCGCCATCACGCTCATGCCCGCCCTCCTCGCGCTCGTCGGCGAGCGCGCCCTGCCGCGCCGCCAGCGCCGCACGGCCACCACGGAGCGGCCCCGCGCGGCGGCCGTCGCGCCGGCGAAGCCCATGTCCACCGGTGCGGCGATCCTCAGCCTCGTCGCGAGCATCGCGGCGCTCGTCGTCATCGCGCTGCCCGCGCTCGACATGCGCCTCGGCCTGCCCGACGGCGCCACCGAGCCCGAGGACTCCACGCAGTACCGCGCCTACACCGTGGTCGACGAGAAGTTCGGCGCCGGCCAGAACGGTCCGCTCCTCGTCGTCGCCGACCTGCCCGGCGGGATCGAGGAGGCGGAGGTCGGCCCGCTCCAGGTGGCCATCGGCCAGGAGATCGCCGACCTCGAGGACGTCGTCGCCGTCGCGCCCATCGGCACGTCGGAGGACCTGAGCATGGCCGCGTTCCAGGTGGTCCCGGCCGAGGGGCCGAGCAGCGAGTCGACCGAGGAGCTCGTCCACACGCTGCGGGCCACGACGCTCGACGACGAGCCCGACGTCGAGCTGTCCGTCGCCGGCCTGGCGAGCGGCAACATCGACATCTCCGCCAAGCTCGGCGCGGCGCTGCCGATCTACCTCGCCGTCGTCATCGGGCTCTCGCTCGTCATCCTCGTCGTCGTCTTCCGCTCGATCCTCGTCCCGCTCATCGCGACCGGCGGGTTCATCCTGTCCGTCTTCGCGGCGTTCGGCGGCGTGACGGCCATCTACCAGTGGGGCTGGCTCGGGGACCTCTTCGGCGTGCACGCGCCGGGACCGATCCTCAGCTTCCTGCCGACGCTGCTCATCGGCATCCTCTTCGGCCTGGCGATGGACTACCAGCTCTTCCTCGTCTCCGGCATGCGGGAGGCGTACGTCCACGGGACGCCCGCCCGCGCGGCCGTCATCGAGGGCCGGCGCGCAGGCCGGGCGGTCGTCACCGCCGCGGCGATCATCATGTTCTCCGTCTTCGGCGGGTTCGTGTTCTCTCACATGGCGATGATCCGGCCCATCGGGTTCGGTCTCGCGTTCGGCGTGCTCGTCGACGCCTTCGTCGTCCGCATGCTCATCGTCCCGGCGCTCATGCACCTCGTCGGGGACAAGGCGTGGTGGCTGCCGCGCTGGCTCGACCGCATCCTGCCCAACGTCGACGTCGAGGGGTCCGCGCTCGAGCGCACGCACCCCCACGGCGGCGCGGCGGGCGAGCGCGAGCACGAGGTCGCGGCGGTCTGACGACACAGCACGCACACGACGCCGCGGTGCCCCGGACCTCATCCCGTGCACCGCGGCGTCTGTGCGTCGCCGTACAGTTCGTGCCGACTCCGAGAGGTGCGCGATGGGCGACGAGATCGCCGACGACCAGCCGGCCACGCGCGGCGTCGACCACCTCACGAGCGCCGTCGCGTTCGACCGGCTCGGCGCAGCGGCCCGGCGCTTGCTGGTCGCGGCCGGGATCGCGCTCTTCTTCCTCGTCTCGTCTCGATCGCCCCTGCGGTCGTCCTCGTCGTCGCGCTGTTCGGCCGGTTCGTCCGCCACCCCGGGCGCAGGCTGCCGACAGCGGTCCTCCTGCCCGCGCTCGCCCTCGTCGTCGTGCAGCTCGGGTTCGTCACCGCGGCGTGGGGCGACCACTACCGAGGCGAAGCCCGCTACGAGGCCCTCGTCGACTCGGCGATCAGCGTGTGGGGGCGTCAACCCATCGAGCCCGGGTGGTACGTCGGGTTCGCGGGGCTCGTCGCGGTCATCGCCGCGACGACGTTCGCGACGTCCCGGCCGCCGCCGCGCCGCCGCCCCGTCCTCATGGGGTGAACGCCGACGCCCGCCGCGGCCGCCTCGGGGAGAGGCGGCGACGGCGGGCGTCGGCGCGGGTCGTCGGCCTAGCCGAGCGGGCCGAACAGCGCGGGCGAGGTGCGCGCGTGCGTCGCCTGCTCGAACGCGTAGGCGAACCCGAGGAGGGTGCCCTCGGCGTAGTCGCGCCCGAGGAGCTCGAGGTTGACGCCGGCGCCGGCGAGCGTGCCGTCCGCCTCGGTGGCCTGCCCCATCGGCACGGTCAGCGACGGCATCCCGGTGTTCGGGCTGAGGCGCATGTTCGTGCTGTGCGTGCCGTAGGGCGTGCCGCTCGGGTAGACGAGCGCGTCGAGGTCGAGCTCGTCCATCATCTCCGTGACGAGCGTGTGGCCGGTCGCGATGGCGCGCGTGTGGGTGCCGTCCGGTCCCGCCCATGCCTCGTACGTCGCCTCGTCGACCGCGTCGCGGGACTGGTAGGTCCGCAGGCGTGAGGTGACGAAACGGCCGGTGCTGAGGATCTCGCTGATCGAGCGCGCCTCGACGTCGGGGTCGAGGTAGGCCGCGATGTAGGCGGACAGGTCGTGCTTGAACTCGTTCGTGCTCCCGCTGGGCTCGGCGAGCACGGCGCCGAACTCGGCCGGCGGGGTGACCTCGACGACCTCGGCGCCCTGCGCCTCGAGGGTCGCCACGGCGTCGGCGAAGAGCCGAGCGGTCGTCGCGTTCGTGCTCACCATCGAGGCGACGTACCCGATCCGTGCCCCCTCGAGCGCGCCGTCGTCGAGGAAGGCGGTGTAGGACTCCGGGACGCGCCCCGCCTGCTCGGCGGTGACCGGGTCCGCGGGGTCGATGCCGACGACGGCGTCGAGCGCGGCCGCGGCGTCGACGACGCTGCGCGTCATGGGCCCGCCGGTGTCCTGGCTCAGCGCGAGCGGGATGATCCCGTCGCGGCTCGCGAGGCCGACCGTCGGTCGGATGCCGACGAGCTGGTTGTAGGACGACGGCACACGGATCGACCCGCCCGTGTCCGTGCCGAAGCCGACGCCCGCGAGGTTCGCGGAGATCGCCGCGCCGGTTCCGCCGCTCGACCCGCCGGCCGTCCGGCTCGTGGCGTACGGGCTCGCGACGTAGAGGGTGGACCCAGCGGGCTGGTAGGAGGAGAACTCCGACGCGAACCCGTAGGCGAACTCGTCGAGGCTCGCCTTGGCGAGGATGACGGCGCCCGCCTCGCGCAGGCCGGCGACCATGGCGGCGTCGGTCTCCGTCTGGTTGTCGTCCCAGCAGCCGCAACCACCCGTCGTCGGCATGTCGAGGGTGTTGTAGTTGTCCTTGACCGCAACCGGCACGCCGAGGAGGAGGTCGGTCATGCCCTCGGCCGCGCGCGTCGCGTCGGCCGCGGCTGCTGCCTCGAGGGCGGTGGTGCTCGTCGTGATGATCGAGTTGAGCGGGCGACCGCCCTCGGCGGTGTCGATGAGCGGGCGGTCGTACGCGGCGATGCGGTCGAGGTAGGCCTGGGTGATCTCGACCGACGTCGTCACGCCGGCGTTCATCGCGGCCTGCATGTCGATGACCGAGGCCTCGACGAGCTCGAACGGCCCGTCGTCGTAGACGATGCGCTGCGAGACCTCGGCGAGGTCGGTGATCGTCAGGACGCCGTCGGCGTCGACGTCGGCTGCGGCGACCGCGTCCCAGCTGGTCGAGGCGGGGGTCGCGCCGAGGTGCTCGGCGACGAGATCGAGGTCGTCGGCGCTCACCTGGCGGTCGCCGGTGAGGTCGAGCTCGGTGTAGTACGGCGCGAGCAGCGCGCCGCCGTCGGCCTCGAGCGCCGGGACGTCCGCCTGGGCGGTGCCGACCGCGCCGCCGAGCGCGAGCGCGGAGACCAGGGGGACCGCCAGGGCAAGGGCCGTGCGGCGGCGTCGGGTTGTCACGGGCGTGCTCCTCGGGTCGGGACTGTTGGGCTGGTGCTGCGGGGCGGCGCTCATCGGGCACCTGCCGTCCGGGCGCGAGCCGCGCGGGCGGCGAGGGCGACGGCACCGGCGACGAACGCCGTGCCGGCGAGCGCGCCGAGGGTGAGGGCATCGAGGCCGGTGCTGGGGAGCGCGCCGCCCCGGCCCGGAGTCGGACCTGCGTCATCACCGCCGGCGCCGCCGTCGGAGACCGGGGCTCCGCCGCCGCCGCCGTCGCCGCCGTCAGCGGGCGCCGACGGGTCAGGCGTGGGTGCACCGGTCGTCGGCTCACCGGTCGGCTCCTGCGTGGGGGTGCCGGTCGGCTCACCGGTCGGCTCACCGGTCGGCTCCGGTTCCGGGGTCACCGTGGGCGTCTCGGTCGGGGACGGCGTCGGCACCGGGGCGAGGACCTCGACCGAGGTGCTGGTCGGCGGCGTCACTGTCGTCGCACCCGCCGCGTCGACGAGGGCGACGGTGACGTCGACGGCGCTCGTGCCGGCCGCGAGCCCGGTGAGGCGCAGCGTCGCGACGACGTCCCCGTCGAGCGCGGGGGACGTCCCGAGCCGGCTGTGGACGAGGGTCACCGCCTCGTCGCCGACCCGGACGGCGTCGAACCCGCCCGCGGGACCAGCGGCGCTGCCGGGGGAGTAGGCGAGGGTGTCGCCGTCGAGGGAGACGGTGAGCTCGTACGCGTAGACGCCGGTGACGTCGCCCAGGCCGATCGTGACGTCGACGGCCCCGCCGATCGCGACCTCGTCAGGCGCGGTGACCGTGACGCCGGCGGCGGACGGGGCGGCGAGCGCCGGGGCGGCGCCGAGCATGAGGAGCCCGGTGCACAACGTGGCGGCGGCGGCGAGCGCCGGCCGGGAGAGTCTCGAGAGGGGGGCTGGGCGCATGCGGGTCGTCCTGCTTTCTGCGTCGGAGGGGGTGCTCGGACGCTAACGACGCCGTGTTTCGCCGTCGGGTGCCTGACGTTTCGCCACGGTTTCGCCCCGACGCCTCCGACGACGTGCCCAAGACCGCTGCCGGTCGCGGGAACGCCCCGTGTGCCTACCATCGAGCGCACAGACAACGGTCCGTGCGCCGCACCGGGAAGGACGCGAGATGAGGGCAGCCCGCCTGCACGGGGTCGGCGACGTGCGTGTCGACGAGGTCGAGGCACCGGTGCCGGCCGGCCACGAGAGTCTGGTCCGGGTGACGGCGGTCGGCCTGTGCGGCTCGGACCTGCACTGGTTCGCCGACGGCGGCATCGGTGACGCCACCCTGGAGGAGCCGCTGGTGCTGGGGCACGAGGTCGCCGGCGTCGTCGAGGGGGGTCCGCAGCACGGTCGCCGGGTGGCGGTCGACCCGGCGGACCCGTGCGGCCGGTGCGAGCAGTGCCTCGCCGGTGACCGGAACCTCTGCGAGCACGTGCGCTTCGCCGGGCACGGGCGCACGGACGGCGGTCTCCGTGAGCTCATCGCCTGGCCGAGCGACCTGCTGCACGCCGTGCCGGACGACCTCGGCGACGCCGACGCCGCGATGCTCGAACCTCTCGGCGTGGCCCTGCACGCCGTGGACCTCGGCAGGGCGCGGCTCGGCGCGACGGTCGTCGTCGTCGGCTGCGGGCCGATCGGGCTGTGCGCCATCCAGCTGGCGCGGGCGGCCGGGGCCGACCGGGTGGTCGCGGTGGAGCCGCGCGCGCACCGCCGCGAGGCCGCGGCGCGCCTGGGCGCGGACGTCGTCCTCGACGCGGATGACCCGGCGGTCCTCGCCGCGCTCGCCGATGCGACCGGGGGCCGCGGCGGCGACGTCGTTCTCGAGATCGCCGGCAACGACGCCGCCGTCGCCCTGGCGGTGCATGCCGCGGGCCGGGGAGCGACGGTGGTCCTCGCCGGCATCCCCGAGGGCGACTCCACGACGTTCCCCGCGTCGGCGGCACGGCGCAAGGGGTTGACGCTCAAGCTCTCGCGCCGGATGAAGGAGATGTACCCGCGCGCCATCGGCCTCGTGGCCTCCGGCCGTGTCGACGTCACCTCCGTCGTCAGCGACACCTACCCCCTCGCCGAGGCGGCCGAGGCGTTCCGGTCGGCGCACGCCCGGACCGGCCTCAAGGTGGTCGTCGAGCCGAGCCGATGACGCTCGCTCGCGCCACGGGAACGATGGGCGCTCACGGTGAGGGGCGGTCCTTCTTCGGCAGCCGCGCAACGACGGCGGCGTACGAGGCGTCGACGGCGTCGTAGAGCTCGCCGTCGGGGATCCCCCCGCCGATGCCGAGCGTGTTCCAGCCTGACCGGCCGAGATAGGCCATGACGGAGGCGTCCGTCGGGTACTCGGCGAGCCACTCGTCCGCCTCGGCGCGCGTGGCCCCGCACTTCACACCCACGGAGCGGCTCTCCGGGCGGCCGAGGAAGGCGAAGATCTTCGGCCCCACCTTGACGACGACGTCGTCCTCCCACGGCTCGTCCGGCCATGCGCCGGGCTTGGCCAGGCAGTAGTCGAGCAACTCCTCGAAGGTCATGACGCCTCCCCGGTCCTCACCCGTACAGTACGGCGCGGAAGGGGAGGTGCGCCGTGGAGATCGACCTCAACGCGGACGTCGGGGAGTCCTTCGGGCCATGGGTCATGGGCGACGACGCCGCGATCCTGCGGGTCGTCTCGAGCGCCAACGTCGCGTGCGGCTTCCACGCCGGCGACGCCCGGACCGCACGCGGGACGTGCACGCTCGCCGCGGAGCACGGGGTCAGCGTCGGCGCCCACGTCTCCTACCGCGACCTGGCCGGTTTCGGTCGGCGCTTCATCGACGTCGACCCCGCCGAGCTCGTCGACGAAGTCATCTACCAGGTCGGTGCGCTCCAGGCGATCGCCGCCGCCGCGGGCACGCGCGTGCGTTACGTCAAGCCGCACGGGGCCCTCTACAACGCGATCGTCCACCACCGCCAGCAGGCGCGCGCCGTCGCCGAGGCGGTCCGGACCGTCGACGCCGGTCTACCGATCCTCGTGCTGCCCGGCACCGTCATCGAGGCCGAGGCGCGGGAGGCGGGGCTGCGGCCGGTGGTCGAGGCGTTCGCCGACCGGGCCTACGCCGGTGACGGCACGCTCGTCCCGCGCGGCCGGCCGGGCGCCGTCCTCACCGACCCCGCGCTCGTGGCCGCCCGGGTCGTCCGGCTCGCCACCGAGTCCACGATCGAGACGGTCGACGGCGGGGTCCTCACCGTCGCCGCCGAGAGCGTCTGCGTGCACGGGGACACGCCCGGCGCCCTCGACCTCGCCACCGCGGTGCGCGCCGGCCTCGAGGACGCCGGCGTCGCCGTCCGCAGCGTCCGGTGAGCGGCCGGGACGGCGGGCTGGTGGACGGCGGCGCGAGGACCGTGCGCCCGGTGGGGGAGCGGGCGTTCCTCGTCGAGTGCAGGGACCTCGACGAGGTGCTCGCCCTCCACGCCGCGCTGCTCCGCGACCCGGTGCCCGGCCAGGTCGACGTGCTCGCCGCCGCGCGGACCGTCCTCGTCCGCCTCGCCGACCGGCGCACGCGCGACCGCGCGGCGGCAGTCCTCGCGTCCTTCCCCGCGCCGCCCCCCGCCCGGACCGCCGGACGCCTCGTCGTCATCGACACGCTGTACGACGGCCCGGACCTCGCCGCGGTCGGCGAGCTCACCGGGCTTGCGGTCGAGGAGGTCGTCGCGCGGCACACGGCCGGCGAGTGGGTGGCCGCGTTCGGCGGGTTCGCGCCGGGGTTCGCCTACCTCGTGAGCGATGGCCCCGGGCTGAGCGTCCCCCGGAGGGAGTCCCCGCGGACGGCCGTGCCTGCGGGGTCGGTGGCGCTCGCCGGCGAGTTCTCCGCCGTCTACCCCCGGCGGTCACCGGGTGGCTGGCAGCTCATCGGGCGTACCGGCGCGGCGATGTGGGACCTCGACCGGGAGCCGCCAGCGCTCGTGCGCCCGGGGGACCGCGTGCGCTTCCGAGCCGTGCGCGAGCTCGTCACGGCCGGGCGTTCCCGCGGGGACGTCCCGTCGACGCGGGGTCCGGACGGCGGCGGGGTGACGCCGTCGAGCCGCGGCGCCGCCCTCGCCGTCGTCGCGACCGGTCCGCTCAGCCTCGTCGAGGACCTCGGCCGCCCGGGCCTGGCGGACCTCGGGGTCAGCCCCTCTGGCGCGCTCGACCGCGGCGCGGCGGTGCAGGCCAACCGGCTTGTCGGCAACGACCGTGAGGCCGCCGTCATCGAGACGGTCCTCGGCGGTCTCGAGCTCCAGGCGCACGGGAGCCACGTCCTCGCGGTCTCCGGCGCTCCGGCTCCGCTCACCGTCCTCGTCGACGGTGCGGAGACCTGGCGCCCGCCCCTCGACGCGCCGTTCCCCCTGGGTGACGGCGAGGTCGTGCGTCTCGGGTCTCCGGCGACGGGGTTCCGCTCCTACGTCGCGGTGCGCGGCGGGGTCGCCGTCAGGCCCGTGCTCGGCAGCCGGTCCACGGACGTGCTCTCCGGCACCGGCCCGCCCCCGCTCGCCGCGGGGGACGTCCTGCCCGTCGGCGAGGCGCCCCGCACGGCCGTCGGCCGTCCCGAGCCGGCGCGAACGCCGGCCGAGGGCGTCGTCGAGGTCGGCGTCGTCCCCGGACCGCGCCGGGACCGGCTGAGCGCGGACGCCCGCACGAGGTTCCTCGCCGAGGAGTGGACGGTGACGGAGCGCTCGAACCGCGTCGGCCTGCGGCTCGACGGTGAGCCGCTCACGCGCGCGGAAACCGCGGAGCTGCCGAGCGAGGGCACCGTCGCGGGGGCCGTCCAGGTGCCGGCGGACGGCCGGCCCGTCGTCTTCCTCGCCGACCACCCCGTCACCGGCGGCTACCCCGTCGTCGCCGTCGTCCGCGAGGCCGACCGGGACGTGCTCGCCCAGGTGCGCCCGGGCGAGCGGGTCCGGTTCGTCATGGCACCCGAGGACGGCGTTCGGGACGCGCTCGAGGACGGGGGCGGGCGGGTCGTGCCCGCGGGTGGCGCAGGCCGATGACGGCCAGGTCGGCGTCGGCCGGGTCGGCCGGTTCCGTGCCGGCCGCCGAGCGTGCCGCCCTGCCGCCCGGCGCCCTCGCCGAGCTCGGGCGCCGGTTCGGCGTCCGCGCCGTCGGGCCCGTGCGTTCCCCCTGGGTCGGGGCGACGAGCTCGGTCGTGCGGCTCGGGGACGACCTCCTCGTCAAGGTCCCGCACCGCGACGACGCCGCGGTGGACGCCTGCCTCACCCATGCCCGGGTGTGCCCGGTGCTGCGGCGGAAGGGCGTGCTCGTCCCCGAGATCCTCGCGGTCCTCACCGCCGGTGACCTCGCCCCCGTGCCGCTCGTCGTCAGCCGGTTCGTCCCGGGCAGTGCCCTCACACCGTCCGACGTGCGTCCCGGGATCTGGGCCGACGTCGGGCAGCAGGTCGCTCTCGTGCACCGCACCGCGCCCGGGGAGGTGCCACCGGGACTGCGCTCCTTCACCCAGCACCCGGAGGTGGACCCGGCGGTCGTGGCCGAGCGACTCGCGGACGAGGGGATCGTCAGACCGCAGACCGCGACGACGGTGCGCGGCGTGCGGGACCGGCTCGTCCCGGCCGTGCTGCCCGACGATTCCCCCGTCCTCTGCCACGGCGACCTCCACGCCGGGAACGTCATCGCGCAGGACGGTGGCCTCACGGGTCTCATCGACCTCGCCGGCGCAGGATGGCTCGACGCGGCGTGGGACTTCGCGGCGATCCCCGCACCGGCGGTGCGGCCCGCGCTGGCTGGCTACGCCGCGAGCGGCGGGCGCGCCGGCCACCTGCTCGAGCGGGTGGCGTGGTGCCGCTTCCAGCTCGCCGTCCACCGGCTCGCGACGAGCAGACGCCCCGACGACGCGGCCTCTCGGGCCGTGGGCGAGGTGGAGCGGCTCCTCGGCACGCCCGGCTAGGGCCGGTCGCCTGCCGGGGCTACTCGGCGTCGAGATCGAGCGCGACGAGGTTGGCGATCTCGTCGACGGCATCGGCGTTCTCGGACTCGACGACGACCTCCGCCCCGCGTTCCGCGCCGAGCGTCATGATCATGAGCGAGGAGGCGGCGTTCACCGGCTCCTCCCCACCGACGGCGAGGGTGATCTCCTCCTCGTACTGCCCGGCTGCCTTGGCGATGAGGGCGGCGGGGCGGGCGTGGAGCCCGACGGCGGATCCGACGGTGACGGTGCGCTGTGCCATGGGTACGACTCCTTGTCGTGGACGGGGTGGTGCTGGGTGGGGGTGGTGCTGGGTGATCAGGCGGCGACCCGCGCGGCGGCGGGGTCCGAGGCGGGGGTCCGGTCGCCGATGAGCTGCTTGGCGAGGACGACGAGGACGGCGGAGAGGACCATCCCGGCGAGGATGGCACCGACGAACGCGGCGACGTTCTCCATGGCGAAGAAGACGAAGATTCCGCCGTGCGGCGCCCGGGACTGGGCGTCGAACGCCATCGACAGCGCGCCGGTCAGTGCCCCGCCCGCCATCATCGACGGGATGACGCGCAGCGGGTCCGCGGCCGCGAACGGGATGGCACCCTCGGAGATGAACGAGGCGCCGAGCAGCCAGGCAGCGCTGCCGTTCTCGCGCTCGACCTCGGTGAAGAGGCGTGGACGCAGGCGGGTCGCCAGCGCCAGGGCGAGCGGGGGGACCATGCCCGCGGCCATGACCGCCGCCATGATCCGCAGGGTCGCCGGGTCGTCGACGACGAGCCCGGCGGTCGCGAACGCGTAGGCCGCCTTGTTGACGGGGCCACCGAGGTCGAACGCCATCATGAGGCCGAGGATGACGCCGAGAAGAACGGCGGACGTCCCGCTGAGCCCGCCGAGCCACTCCTGGAGCGCGTTCGTCAGGGCGGCGAGCGGCTGGCCGAGGAGGAGGAACATGAGCCCGCCGGCGACGATCGTCGCCAGCAGCGGGATGATGACGACCGGCATGAGGCCGCGCAGCCAGCGCGGCGCGCTGATCCGCGAGATGTACAGCGCTGCCACGCCCGCGATGAGGCCGCCGACGAGCCCGCCGATGAACCCCGCGCCGACGGTCACGGCGACGGCGCCGGCGGTGAAGCCCGGCGCGAGCCCCGGCCGGTCGGCGATGGCGAACGCGATGTAGCCCGCGAGCGCCGGGACGAGGAACGCGAACGCCGCGGCGCCGAGCTGGTGGAGGACGGCGCCGAGGTAGATCGCGAGCCCGCCCTCGGGAAGGTTCGTCAGCGAGTTGTCCAGGACGACCTCCGCCGAGGTGAAGACGATGTCGTACCCGCCGAAGAGGAAGCCGAGCGCGATGATGAGGCCGCCGGCGGCGACGAACGGGATCATGTAGCTGACGCCGGTGAGCAGGGCGCGCTTGAGGTTCGAGCCGAGGCCTGCGCCACGGGCGGCGCCCCCCGACCCGCCGGCGTCGCCCGACGGAGCCGTGCCGCCGAGCCGGCGCGCCGCCGGGTCGTCCGCGGCGGCGAGCGCCTCCGTGATCATCGTCCCCGGTTCGCTGATGGCCCGCTTGACGCCCGACTCGATGACGGGCTTCCCGGCGAACCGCTCGCGGCCCTTGACGCCGACGTCGGCGGCGAAGATGACGGCGTCGGCCCCGGCGATGACCGCCGGGTCGAGCGGCGTGGTCGCGCCGGAGCCCTGCGTCTCCACCTCGATGGTGACGCCGGCCTCCTGGCCGGCGGCGACGAGCGCGTCGGCGGCCATGTACGTGTGGGCGATGCCCGTCGGGCACGCGGTCACGGCGACGACGGTGCGGGCCGCGGTGCCGTCCGGCGGGGCGGCGGTGCCGCTGGCGTCGCCGCTCGCCGCGGTGGCGCCGGTCGCGGCGCTCGCCGCTCCGGGCACGGCGCCGCCGGTCGTGCCGGCCGTGCCCGCCGCCGGCGTGCGATCGGCGGCCGTGCCCGGCCCGGGCGTGCCCGCCGCCGGTGCGGCCGTGTGCGCCGGCGCTGCCGCGCCCGGCGCTCCGGCGGGTGCGGCCGGCGGACGGACGACGCCGTCGACGAGCGCGACGAGGTCCTGCGCCGTCGGCGCCTCGCGGAGCGCGGCGACGAAGTCCTTCTTGACGAGCGCGCGGGCGAGCTTCGTGAGGAGCTTCATGTGGTCCGCGCCGCCGCCCTCTGCGGCCGCGATGAGGAAGACGATGTCCGCGGGCCCGTCCGGCGCGCCGAAGTCGACCGGCGGCGCGAGCCGCGCAAAGGCGAGCGATCCCTCGCGCACGTGCGTCGAGCGGCAGTGCGGGATGGCGATGCCGCCCGGGAGCCCGGTCTCCGCCTTCGCCTCGCGGGCCATGGCGTCGGCGGTGAGGCCCTCGGCGTCGGCGCGACCGGCGGCAGCGACGAGGTCTGCGAGGCCGGCGATCACCTCGTCCTTCGTCCGGCCGAGGTCGGCGTCGAGGGCGACGAGGTCGGCGGTGATGAGGCGGGGTTCGTCGTCGGACATCGGGATCTCCTTCCGGGACCAGGGCCGGCCGCCGAAGGGCGGCCGGGTCACGCGGGTGGTGCAGTCACAGGCGCTGCACGACGACGGCGCCGGGGCTCGTCTGCTCCGGCGCCGGCAGGGCGGTGCCGGGGAGGGCAGCGGCCGCGGACCCGTAGGCGACCGCGCGGCGCAGGCGCTCGGGAGGGTCGGCGCCCGCGACGGCGGCGAGGAGGTACCCGGCGAGGGAGGCGTCGCCCGCGCCGACGGTGCTGCGCACCGTGATCGGCGGCGGTGCCGCGACCCAGGCGCCCTCGTCCGTGACGAGCAGCGCACCGGCGGCGCCGAGTGTCGCGAGGACGGCCCCGACGCCCCCCGCGAGGAGACCCCGCGCCGCCGCCGCCGCTGGGCCAGGGTCACCGGCGGCGGCTGCGGACTCGAGGGCCACCGGGTCGGCGCCGGTGAGCTGGGCGAGCTCCTCGGCGTTCGGCTTGAGCAGGGTCGGGGCGCCGTCCGGCAGCGCGGCTCGTAGGGCGCGCAAGGGTGCGTCGGAGGTGTCGACCGCCACGCGGTGCCCACGCTCCCGCAGGAGGTGGGCGAGCCGGGCGTAGAACTCCTGCGGTGCACCCGGGGGCAGCGACCCGCAGAGCGCCACCCATGTCGCACCCTCGGCCGCACCGAGGACCGCGGTCTCGAGGTCCGCCACCTCGGCGGGTCCCAGCGGGGCGCCCGGCTCGTTGATCTTCGTCGTCGTGCCGTCCGGCTCGGTGAGCGTGAGGTTCGTCCGGGCGAGGTGCGCGACCGGCACCGCGCGGTAGGGGACCTCGAGCGCGTCCAGCCCGAGGAGGAGGGGATCACCGGTACGGGCGGGCAGGACGGCGAGGGCGGGGTGCCCGGCGAGCGTGACGGCGCGCGCGACGTTGACCCCCTTGCCTCCGGGCTCGACGCCGACCGACGTCACCCGGTGGACGCCCCCGCGTGCGAGCGGGAGGGGGAGCGTCGCCGTCCGGTCGAGGCTCGGGTTGGCCGTGAGGGTGACGATCACGTGCCACCTCACCTCGCTCTCGTGGCGGTGCCGCCCGGCGACGGCGTCGCCGGCCGAGCAGACGCAGGACGAGCGTGACCGATGTCACGCCGAGCGGCAACACGGCGGCGCGCGCGCACCCCGCCCTGGCCCGTGCGGACCGGTCCCGGACGATGAGAGTTCCTTCATGCACCCCTCATCGGTCGCTCACCCGGCGTTGCCACGCTCGTCACCTGCGGGTCCCCCGCGACGGACGAGAGGGCGGTTGACATGCACGACGACCACGGCAGGCGCATCGCGTTCTACTCCCACGACACCCAGGGCCTCGGGCACATCCGGCGCAACATCGAGCTCGCCGCTGCCCTCGTCGACGCCGAGCCGGGCACGACCGTCCTCCTCATGACGGGCGCCCCCGAGGCCGGTGCCCTCCCGCTGCCACCGTGCACGGACGTCCTCACCCTCCCGACGGTGACGAAGGACGCGGGCGGCGGGTACGCGGCCCGCGTCCTCGACATGCCGCTCGCCGAGCTGCTCGACATGCGCGGCCGGCTCATCGCCACGGCCGTGCGCGCGTTCGCCCCCGACCTGCTCGTCGTCGACAAGGTCGCGCGCGGCCTCGGCGGCGAGCTCGACCGGTGCCTGGCGATGCTCGCCGCGGCGGGTCCCGACCGCACCCGCGTCGTCCTCGGGCTGCGCGACGTCCTCGACGCCCCGGCTGTCGCGCGCCGCGAGTGGGCCGCGGAGGGCACGACGGCGGCGGTCGTCGCGCACTACGACGAGGTGTGGGTCTACGGGGACCGCGAGGTCTACGACCCCGTCACCGAGTACGCCCTGCCAGGGGCCGTCGCCGAGCGCGTCCGGTTCACCGGCTACCTCGCGCACGGCCGGGGGCACACCCTCACCGTCCGGCCCGGACGCGCCTCGGACCTGCCACCGCCCGAGCCGTACGTGCTGTGCATGGTCGGTGGCGGCCAGGACGGGGTCGAGCTCGCCCGGACGTTCGTGCGCGCCGACCTCCCGGCCGGTCACCAGGGCGTCCTCGTCACCGGGCCGTACATGGGCCGGCACCTGCGCGCCGAGCTCCGTGCCGCGGCGGCCGCCCGGGACGACCTCGTCGTCCACGAGTTCGTCACCAACGGCACGGAGCTCGTCGCCCGCGCCGCCGCCGTCGTCACCATGGGTGGGTACAACACCGTGTGCGAGGTTCTCGCCTCCGGCGCCCCGGCCCTCGTCGTCCCGCGCGAGCGCCCCCGCGCCGAGCAGGCCCTTCGCGCCGCGCGCCTCGCGCGGGCCGGCTACGTCGACAGCCTCCGGCCCGGCGACGCGGACCCCGCCAGCCTCACCACGTGGCTCGCCGGCGCCGTCGGGCGGCGCCCGGCCCCGCACCCGGTCGACCTCGACGGGCTCAGCGCCGTGCCCGTCCTCGCCCGCCGCCTCCTCGCCACACCGACCCGCCTGGAGCTCACCGATGTCCCTGCCTGAGACCACCATGGCCGCCCCCGCACCAGCACCCGCACCGGCGGCAGCGGCAGCAGCCCCGCCGCGCGTGGGCTACGTCCTCAAGATGTACCCGCGCTTCTCCGAGACGTTCGTCCTCAACGAGGTGCTCGCCCTCGAGGAGCTCGGCGCGGACCTCGAGATCTTCTCCCTCCGCCCGCCGGCCGACGGCCGGTTCCACGAGGCGCTCGCCGAGGTGCGCGCCCCGGTGACGTACCTGCCGCACCACCTCAAGGCCGCCGACCTCTGGCGGGTTCTCGGCGGCGCCGCCGGCCACCTCCCCGGCCTCGGCGCGCACCTCGGCGATCTCCTCGCCGTCGCGCCGGACGAGGCCGCCGGCGCCGTCGAGCTCGCCGCCGCCGTGCGCGCCCGCGGGATCACGCACCTCCACGCGCACTTCGGGTCCGTGGCGACGACGGTGGCCCGGCTCGCGGCCCGTCTCGCGGGCGTCGGCTACAGCTTCACCGCCCACGCGAAGGACATCTTCCACGAGGACGTCGATGCCGCCGACCTGCGCCGCAAGCTCGCCGACGCCGCCGCCGTCGTCACCGTGAGCGAGTACAACCTCGACTTCCTCCGCGCTGCGTTCCCGGACGCCACCCGGCGGCTCGTGCGGCTGTACAACGGCCTCGACCTCGAGCGCTTCGCCTACCGACCGCCTCTCGAGCGCGCGCCCGTCGTCGTCGCCGTCGGGCGCTTCGTCGAGAAGAAGGGCTTCGCCCACCTCGTCGACGCGATCGCGCTGCTCGCCTGCCGGGGGAGCGACGTCCGGCTCGAGCTCGTCGGATCGGGCGCCGAGGAGGACGCCCTGCGCGAACGCGTGTCCGCCCACGGCCTCGACGCCCGCGTGACGTTCCACGGCCCCCTCCCGCAACGCCAGGTGGCCGACGTCGTCTCCCGGGCGGCCGTCCTCGCGGCGCCCTGCGTCGTCGGTGCCGACGGCAACCGCGACGGGCTGCCGACGGTCGTCCTCGAGGCCCTCGCCCTCGGGACGCCGTGCGTGGCCACCCCCGTCACGGGGATGCCCGAGGCGGTCGCGCACGGCCGCACCGGCCTGCTCGTGCCGGAGGCCGACGCGCTCGCCCTCGCCGCGGCCCTCGAGCGGGTCCTCACCGAACCCGGGTCCGCGCTCCGCTACGCCGAGACCGGGCGCGCCCTCGTCGAGGAGCGCTTCGACGTCCGGCGCAACGCCGCGGACCTGCTGGCGATGTTCACGGCGGTCTCCGGGCGCGGCGCGGGAGGCGCCCACGACGACGACGCGTGGGTGCCGGTGCCGACCACGCTCCGCACCGTGGTCGACGAGCTCGAGGAGGTGCGGTGATGCGGGTCGTCTACGTCTGCACCGACCCGGGGATCCCGGCGCTCGGACGCAAGGGCGCCTCCGTCCACGTCCAGGCGGTCCTGCGGGTCCTCCTTGCGGCGGGCGCCGACGTCCACCTCGTCTGCGCGCGGGTCGGCGGCGAGGTCCCGCCCGACCTCACCGGCCTCACCGTGCACCGCCTCCCGCGCGTGAGCGGAGAGAGCTCGGCCGAGCGCGAGGTGGCGGCCGCCGCCAGCGACGCCGCCGTGGGCGCCACCCTCGACGCGATCGCGGCGTCGGGCCCGGTCGACCTCGTCTACGAGCGGTACGCCCTGTGGGGCCGCACGGCCATGGCCTGGGCGGCCGGCTACGGTGCGCCCAGCCTGCTCGAGGTCAACGCGCCCCTCGTCGAGGAGCAGGCGCGGCACCGCGTCCTCGTCGACCGGCGGGGTGCAGAGGCCGTCGCCGCGAGCGCGTTCACCGACGCCGGCGCGATCGTCTGCGTGAGCGACGCCGTCGCCGAGTGGGTCCGTCCGCGCACGGCCGGCGTCGTCCGCACCGTCGCCAACGGCGTGGACACCACCCGCTTCCGTCCCGCCGCGGCGCTCACGCCGGCCCACGCGGACGCGTTCACCGTCGGCTTCGTCGGCACCCTCAAGCCCTGGCACGGGGTCGAGTCCCTCGTCGAGGCGATGGCTCTGCTCGTGCGGGAGGACCCGACGTACCGCCTCCTCCTCGTCGGCGACGGCCCGCAGGCCGGCCCCCTCGCGGCCCGCGCCGAGGCCCTCGGCCTTACGCCGTACGTCGAGGTGACCGGCGCCGTCGACCCCGCCGACGTCCCCGGTCTGCTCCGGCGGATCGACGTCGCCACGGCGCCCTACCCGGCCCTCGAGGACTTCTACTTCTCCCCGCTCAAGGTCTACGAGTACCTCGCCGCGGGCCTGCCCGTCGTCGCGAGCCGGATCGGCGTGCTGCCGGAGGTGCTCGACGACGGCCGGCTCGGCGTGCTCGTCGAGCCCGGCGACCCGCGGGCCCTCGCCGACGCCGTCGCCGCGCTGCGTGCCGACGCCGGCACGCGCGCCCGCCTGCGCCGCGACACCGTGGCCGACGCCGCCGCGCACGACTGGACGAGCGTCGTCGCCGAGAGCCTGGGCCTCGTCGGCCTCGCGCTGCCGGACCGCCCCGCCCGCGCGCCGTCAACGCCGCGTGCCGCCGTCGGGGAGGCGCACCATGCCCTCGTCTGACCCGCGGAAGCTGCGCGGCGCCGTCCCCGGCCTGCGCCGGACCGGCCGCCTCGTCCGGCCGCACCTCGCCCAGGAGCGCGCGCTCCTCGCCGGGGGCTCGGCCGCCCTCTTCGCCGAGGTGGCCATGCGCCTCCTCGAGCCGTGGCCGCTCAAGTTCGTCCTCGACGGCGTCATCGCGGCCGGTGGCGGCCGGATCGCCGCCGAGCAGCCGGCCGACCTCGGGACCGTCCTCGTCCTCGCGTGCGCCGGGCTGCTCGTCGTCGTGTGCCTGCGGGCCCTCTTCGCCTACCTCACGACGATCTGCTTCGCCCTCGCCGGCAACCGGGTGCTCACGCGGGTGCGCGCCCAGGCCTACGCGCACCTGCAGGCCCTGTCGATGGCCTTCCACGACAACGCCCGCACCGGTGACCTCGTCACCCGGGTGACCTCCGACGTCGGCCGCCTCAAGGAGGTGGCCGTCACCGCGGCACTGCCCCTCGCCGGGAACGTCGTGACGATGGTCGGGATGCTCGCGGTCGTCGCCGTGCTCGACTGGCAGCTCGCCCTCGTCATGGTGGCCGTCCTGCCCGTCTTCCTCCTCACGAGCACCCGGCTGTCCCGGCGTATCACCGGCGTGTCGAAGGAGCAGCGCCGGGCCGAGGGTGCGCTCGCATCGCTCGCGACGGAGACGCTCGCCGCGATGCGGGTCGTGCAGTCCTACTCCCTCGAGGAGAAGATGCAGGGCTCGTTCGCCAGCAGCAACGAGAAGACCCTCAAGGACGGCGTCAAGGCGAAGAAGCTCTCCGCCGGCCTCGAGCGCAAGACCGACGTCCTCGTCGGCATCGCCACCGCGGCGGTGCTCTACATCGGCGCGACCCGCGTGCTCGCCGGCGCGCTCACCCCCGGCGAGCTCGTCGTCTTCATCACCTACCTCAAGGCCGCGTTCAAGCCGATGCGCGACCTCGCGAAGTACACCGGCCGCATCGCCCAGGCGGCGGCCTGCGGCGACCGGCTCGTCGACCTCATGGAGGAGCGGGCCATGGTCGTCAACGCGCCCGCCGCGTGGCACGCCCGGCCCTTCCGCGGCGACGTCGTCCTGCGCGACGTCTGGATGTCCTACACGCCCGGGCACCCGGTCCTGCGCGGCATGAACCTGCACGTCCTGCCCGGCGAGCGCGTCGCCGTCGTCGGCCCGTCCGGCGCCGGCAAGTCGAGCCTGGCGATGCTCGTCTCCCGGCTGCGCGACCCGGACTCGGGGGAGGTGCGCATCGACGGGCACGACCTGCGCGAGCTCACGCTCGAGTCGTTGCGCCCGCAGGTCTCGATCGTCCTCCAGGAGAGCCTGCTCTTCGCGACGTCGGTCCGGGAGAACATCGCCGACGGCGCACCCGGGGCCACCCAGGCGCAGATCGAGGACGCGGCCCGGCTCGCCGGGGCGCACGACTTCATCGTGGGTCTGCCGCAGGGGTACGGCACGGTCGTGGGGGAGCGCGGCGCGACCCTCTCGGGGGGGCAGCGCCAGCGCGTGGCGATCGCCCGCGCGGCCGTGCGCGACGCACCGATCGTCATCCTCGACGAGGCGACGACGGGCCTGGACGCGGGGACAGAGAAGGAGGTTGTCGCCGCGCTCGGACGGCTGACGGCGGGCCGGACGACGATCGTCATCACCCACGACCTCGCGGCCGCCCGCGACGCGGACCGCGTCCTGTGGGTCGAGGGCGGGGTCGTCACCGACTCCGGGCGGCCCGCCGACGTCCTTCCGCGGCACCGCGGCGCCGCGGGCGTGACCGACGGCGTGGCGACGCACCGGTCCTCGCGCCGTACGGAGGTGGACCATGCCGCCCCGTGCTGACTCAGCCCTCGTCGCCGGCGACCCCGGCGTGCCCGGGCTCGCGCTCCTCCTCGACGGCGACCGCCTCGCGGAGTGGCTGTCCCACCGCCTCGGCGAGGAGCTCCGCGCCCGTCCCCGCTACCTGCGCTACAAGCCGGGGACGAGCGCCGTGATGGCCGTCGACGTGCGACCCGCCGACCGGGGCACCTCCGCACCGGCCTGTGCGTCCCCACCCTCGACCGTGCTGCTCCGCGCCTACGCCCCGGCGGGGGCGGCCAAGCTCGTCAAGTCGCTCGAGCAGGCACCGGGCGCCGCGCTCATCGCCGTCGACCGCGCGCTCCTCACCCTCGCGACGACGACGGCGGCCGACCGGGACCTGCCCGCCCTCGCGCTGCTCGCCGACCCCCGGCGGCGCCCGGCCCTCCTGGGCCGTGTGCTCGGGACGGACGGCGCCGACCGCGAGGCCAGCGCCCCCGCCGGCGAGCCGGCGTTGCGCACGCTCGCCTACAAGCCGCACCGGCGCTGGGTCGGGGCCCTGAGCACCGGCGACGACGAGGTCGTCCTGCGCGCCTACCGGCCCGCCGACCTCCTCCGCGCGACCGACCCCGTCCGCGCCCTTGCGGCCGGTGACCCGGCCACGCCCCGCCTCCTCGGCCGGCACCGCCGCTCGGGCCTCGCGGCGCTCGAGTTCGTCCCGGGCGAGCCGGTCGGCGCCGACGCCCCGGGTGCCACCCTCGGCGCGGTGGGAGCGGCGCTGGGTGCCTTCCACGCCCATCGTCTCGTCCTGCCTCAGCGTGGCCCACGCGGTGAGGCGGCGGCGGTCGCGCGGGCCGTCCGGGACGTCGCGCGGCTCCTGCCCGAGCAGGCGGACCGGGCGGACAGGCTGGCCGCCCGCGTGCTCGACCGGCTCGGGCGGCTGCCCGCCACCCCGTCCGTCACGGTGCACGGAGACTTCTCCCTCGACCAGGTGGTCCTCCTGCGCTCCGGCGAGGTCGGGATCCTCGACCTCGACCGCGTCGGCACCGGCCCGGCCGAGATCGACCTCGCGAGCCTGCTCGCCGAGGCGCTCCTGCGGCCCGGTGCACCCGGCGACGCGGACGCCCTGCTCGAGGGCGTCCTCGCCGGGTACGGGCCCAGCCCGGTCGACCGGTCCGCGGTAAGCACCCACCTGGCCGCACAGCTCCTGCGGCGCGCCGCCGAGCCGTTCCGGACACGCCAGGCCGCCTGGGCGGACGCCGTCGGGCGCGTCCTCGACCACGCCGAGCGGGCGCTGCGCGCGAGCGCGCCCGCAGGTGCGCCGGCATGAGGGCCGTGGCGGCCGGGCCGGTCCCGGCACTCGTCGACGCCCTCGCCGCCGAGGGGCTCGCGCTCGCGCGCGCCCATCCCCGTGACGACGCACACCTCCTCCTCGCCGTGACGTCGGGGACGGGGGAGGAGATCGCCGGGCAGTGGTTCGCTTACCCCGACCGGGCCGCGCACGTCGCCGCGGCGACCCGCGCGGCGCTCGGCCCCGGCACCCCGGCCGCCGCTCGCGTCCGGCAGGTGGGGGAGCGGATCGTCCTCCAGCCCGGGGGCGCCGACCGGCGCCTGCCCACCCTCGCCCGGCTCGTCGCCGAGCCGGGGGCGAGCCTCGTCGCCCACCGGCCCGAGCGGCGTGGCGTCCTGCGCCGCGCGGGCGCCGCCGGGCCGGTGACGTTCACGAAGGTCGTGCGTCCCGGGCGTGCCGCCGGCGCCGCCGCGACCCTGGCCGCGGTTGGTCGCTCCACCGGCCTCCGGGTCCCGCGCGTCCTCGCCGCCGGCCCGACGACGCTCGTCATGAGTGCCCTGCCCGGCCGCACCCTCCACGACACGCTCGCCGACCCCGACCCCGACCCCGGCCCCGACCCCGTCACGGGCGCGGACGCGTTCCGGCGCGTCGGGACGAACGTCGGCGCCGCCCTGCGCCGGTTCCATGCGGTGCCTCCCGCCGTCGTCCAGCACGGCGGTCCGCAGGCGGGCCTCCACGACGCCGCGGCGGAGCTGGCGGTGACCCGGCGGTGGATCGCCCACGCCGAGCGGTTCGGGGTCCTCCCGCTGCCGGCGGCCGAGGTCGCTGCGACCCTCGACCGCGCGGCAAGCGCGCTGCTCACGTCCTCGCGCCCGGTGCTCCTCCACCGCGACCTCCACGACAAGCAGCTCCTCCTCGACCGCGACGGCGAGGTGGGGATCCTCGACCTCGACCTCAGCGCCCCCGGGGACCCCGCGCTCGACCTCGCGAACCTCCTCGTCCACGTCGAGCTCCGCGCGCGCCAGCACCACGTCACCCCGCAGGGCGCCCGGGCGTGCGCCGAGGGGATCCTCACCGGCTACGGCCCCTCCGCCGCCGTGCGCCGCTCCCTGCCCGGGTACGCCCACGCCACCCGGCTCCGGCTCCTCGCCGTCTACGCCTTCCGACCCACCAGCACCGATGCGGCCTGCCGCCTCCTCACCGACCCTTGGGAGTTCTCATGATCACGACGATCAGCGTCATCGGCACCGGCTACCTCGGTGCGACCCACGCCGCGTGCCTGGCCGAGCTCGGCTTCGAGGTCATCGGCCTCGACACGGACCCGGACAAGGTCGCCCAGCTCGCGGCGGGCGTCCTGCCGTTCTACGAGCCCGGCCTGCCCGAATTGCTGCGCAGGCACACAGCCTCCGGCTCCCTCCGCTTCACGACGAGCGTCGAGGAGGCCGCGACCGCCGACATCCACTTCGTGTGCGTCGGCACCCCGCAGCGCGCCGGCAGCCTCGCGGCCGACACCTCCCACGTCATGGCCGCCGTCGAGCAGCTCGTCCCGCACCTGCGCACCGACGCGGTCGTCGTCGGCAAGTCGACCGTGCCGGTCGGCACCGCCGAGGAGCTCCAGGAGCGGGCCGACGCCCTCGCCCGGCCCGGCGTGCGGGTGGACGTCGCGTGGAACCCCGAGTTCCTCCGCGAGGGCAGGTCGGTCCAGGACACGCTCAGCCCCGACCGGCTCGTCCTCGGCGTGGCCAGCGAGCGGGCGGAGCAGGCGCTGCGGGAGGTCTACGCGACCCTCCTCGCCGGTGGCACCCCGCTCGTCGTCACCGACCTCGTCAGCGCCGAGCTCGTCAAGGTGTCCGCCAACGCCTTCCTCGCGACGAAGATCTCCTTCATCAACGCCGTCGCCGAGGTGTGCGAGGCGAGCGGCGGCGACGTCGTCGCCGTGGCCGAGGCGCTCGGCCACGACGTCCGCATCGGCCACGCGTTCCTGCGCGCCGGGCTCGGGTTCGGCGGTGGGTGCCTGCCCAAGGACATCCGGGCGATGACGGCCCGCGCGGACGAGCTCGGCACCGGCGCCTCCCTGGCGTTCCTGCGCGAGGTCGACGCGATCAACCTCCGGTGCCGCGCACGGGTCGTCGACATGGTGGTCGACGAGCTCGGCGGAGCGCCCGCCGGCAAGCGCGTCGCGGTCCTCGGCGCCGCGTTCAAGCCGCTGACCGACGACGTCCGGGACTCCCCGGCCCTCGATGTCGCGGCCGCGCTGCAGGCGCGTGGTGCCTGGGTGAGCGTCTTCGACCCACAGGCGATGGAGAACGCCCGGCAGAGCAGGCCGGAGCTGCGCTACACGGGTACCGCAGCGGACGCGCTCGCGGGGGCCGACATCGTCCTCCTCCTCACCGAGTGGGGGGAGTTCTGCGAGCTCGACCCCGCCGGGACCGGTGCGCTCGTCTCCGGACGGATCCTCGTCGACGCCCGCAACGCCCTCGACCCGCGCCGCTGGCGCGAGGCCGGCTGGACCTACCGCGGGCTGGGCCGGCCGCGGATGTCCCCGGTGGCCGAGCGGCTGACCACGGGCTGAGTGCGGCTGGCGCCGTCGGGTCGACGCGGCGTGACCCGCCTCACGAATGTCCGTCTCAGGGAGCGCTCAGGGGCCGCAACTGCCATGCTTCGGAAAGCGCATTCGCAGCTGGTGCGATGCCGCCCCCGCGAGCGCTCCCTCCCCCCGAAGACTTGGACACACTCATGGCTGACCGCCGTAGCACGACCGACAGCAACAACACCCATCACGACTCCCGTCGCGCGAAGATGACCGGCCTCGCCGTCGCCGCCGCCGGCATCGTCGTCTTCAACGTCTCGCCCTTCTTCCACTGGGTGAACCCCGAGGACTCCGCGGACCCGCGCACCGGGTACGAGACCGACTCCCTCATCCCGTTCGTCGCCTACCTCGGGCTGGGCCTCCTCGTCGCCCTCGTCTACGCCTCCAAGCGCGCGCGCCGCGGCCAGCACCGCGGCCTCAGCCTCGTCTCCATGGCGGTCGGCATCGCGGCGACGATCCACTGCCTCGCGTTCCTCATCAACCCCATGGGTGGGCTCGAGCGCGGGGACGACCTCGCCTCGGACATCGGCGTGTGGGTCGGCCTCATCGGCGCAGCCGTCTGGGCGGTGGGTTCCTACCTGCTCGCCAAGGAGATCGAGGGCGACGACGAGCACGACCACGCGAACCGGAACCGCGACAACAACCGCTGACCGATCTGGCCGGGCGCGCAGCGGCGCGTCAGGCCGACGTCCGGCACGCACGACGAGGGCCCTGGTAGGGCGGCGCACGCCGCCCTACCAGGGCCCTCCTGCGTACGAGCCGGTCACGTCACGCAGCGGACAGCGAGCGGCACGGTGACGGATAGGGCCACGGGCCCCGCGCCACCCGGCGCCACCCCGCGCCCGGCGCGCTCACGCACGCACTCCCGGCTGCCCCATCGGTTGCCTCGACCGCCCTTGACCACGCGCGGGTGGTCAGCGCAACGGTTATGGATCGGCGGTCGAGGCTGACGGGGGTGTGACGGTGCGCATCTGCGGTACGTGCGGAAACTCCTGCCCCGATGACGTGAGCTTCTGCCCGTCGTGCCACAACTACCTCGGCTGGGCGGACACCCAGAGCATCGCCCGCGTCGAGGAGGAACCTGTCCGGACCGGCGCACCCGGGGTGGCGACGCCGGCCCGGACACCCGTGCGGCCTGCCGGCGCCGGCCCCGTCGGCGATAGGCCGCAGCCCACGGGCGCGGTGGCGGCGGTGGGGCTCGCCCTGTCCGTGAGCCGGCTCGAGGTCGATCCGGGCGCTACGGCGACGGTGACGGCGACGGTGCGCAACCACGGGTCGCTCGTGGACGAGTTCGTCGTGCGTGTCGAGGGGCCGGCGTCGGCGTGGGCCACGGTGGACCCGGCTCGGACAGCGGTGTACCCGGCCGGTGAGACGAGCTTCACCATCGACTTCACCCCACCGCGCAACGCCCGGTGCCAGGTGGACGCGTTCTGGGTCGCGATCTCGCTACCGCGCCCGGGCTACGTGTTCATCGGCGACGGGAACGTCAGCTTCCCCGCTGCACGGCCCTGCCTCGGGGCCGACGGTGGGCTGTGAGCGCCGTGGTCAGCCCAGCTCCGCGAGCCGGGGGACCGCCGGGGCCACGCTCCGCTCGATCCACCGCGCGAGGCCGCGCGCGGGTGGGCGCAGGATGACCGTGTCGACGCCGAGCGGGGCGTAGGCGCCCATCTCCCGGACGAAGCCGTCGAGGTCGCCCTGCTCGAGGCGGTCGTCGGAGGCGAGGAGCGTCGTGCGGACCTCGGCCGGGTCCCGCCCGACGTCGTCGCAGTGGCGCCGCAGGACGTCGAGCTTGTGGGCGACCTCGTCGGGCGTCGTCGCGAAGAGGTTGCACGCGTCGCCGTACTGGGCGACGAGCCGCAGCGTCTTGCGCTCGCCGGACCCGCCGATGAGCACCTCGGGGTGCGGGCGGGCGAGCGGCAGCGGGGAGCACAGCGTCTCGGCGAGCCGGTAGTGCGTGCCGGTGTAGGGCCCGTCGTTGCCGGGGTCCCACATCTGCAGGCAGATCTGCAGCGTCTCCTCGAGGCGCTCGAACCGCTCGGCGAGCGGCGGGAAGGGCACCCCCATGGCGGCGTGCTCGCGCTCGTACCAGGCGGCGCCGATGCCGAAGGTCGCGCGCCCGCCGGACAGGACGTCGAGCGTGGCGACGATCTTCGCGAGGAGGCCGGGGTGGCGGTACGTCACCCCCGAGACGAGGACCCCGAGCTGGACCGTCGACGTCGCGCCCGCGAGGTAGCCCAGCGTCGTGTACGCCTCGAGCATGGGGTCCTCGGCGGGAAAGCCGGCCCGCTCCATCTGGAAGTAGTGGTCCATGACGGAGAGCCAGCTGAGCCCGCCCTCCTCGGCGGCCGCGCACGCGGCGGCGAGCTCGGCGCGCAGGTCGGCCGGCTCGACGTAGTCGAACCGCATGATGTGGACGCCGAGCTTCACGAGTCACTCCGTTCGTCGGGTGCGGACGCGCCGCCGGTGGTCGTCTCACCCGGCGCCGGTGCCGACCATGATGCGCCCGCGCCGTCTGCGCCGCCCGGGCATGGTGAGTTCTCCCCATGCCGTGAGCCCGTCCGGACCCCTGCTCGCGCGCCGTCCGCCGCTAGCATCTCGACACAGCCACACGACCCAAGCTAAGGCGGAACCGTGCCAGACCTCCGTATCGACCTCGAGGGCCTTCGCGACCTCGGCACCGACCTCGGCGTCGTCGCGCGCGAGTTCGGCGAGGCCAACGTCTCGAGCGACGCCGTCGCCGAGGCCACGGGCCACCCGGGCCTCGCCGAGGCCGTCCGCAGCTTCGCGCACGGCTGGGACGACAAGCGCGAGGACATGGTCGCTGGCATCGAGGCACTCGGCGAGGGCGCCCGCGCGATCGCCGACGCCTTCACGGACATCGACAACGAGTACGCCGCCTCGCTCACCGAGGGCGCGAGCTGATGCGGGCCGTGGACTGGTCGGTCCTCGACCTGAGCGGGGACCCCGTCCCCGGTGACCCGGCCGTCGTCCGCACGGGCGGCGAGCGCTACGTCGAGGTCGCCGACGCGATCGGCCGGACCGTGACGTTCCTGCGGCGCCTCGACGAGGGCACCGTCCACGTCTCGCTGGCGGTCGACGCCCTCACCGAGCGGGCCGGCGAGGTGGCCGACGGCGTCGAGCGTGCGCAGGGCCGCTACCGCGAGACCGGCCTCGCGCTCATCGACTACGCCCCGCAGCTCGCCACGGCGCAGGAGGACTCCCTCGACGCGTGGACGCTCGCGTCCTCCGCCCGCACGACCGAGACCGAGGCCGCCGGGCAGCAGCGGTACTACATCTCCCTCGCGAGCGACAGCGCCGACCCCGACTCGGCGCTGCGGTACGAGACGCTCGCGGACAACGCGGGCCAGGACGCCGGCGAGGCGCGCGCCCGCCACGCCCTCGCCGTCCAGCGGGTCAACGAGGCCATCGAGCTGCGCGACCGCGCCGCGGGGGACGCCGTCTCCCGCATCGAGGAGATCACGGGCGGCGACGGCCTCAACGACGGCTGGTGGGACAACTGGGGCAAGGACCTCCTCGCGGTCGTCACCGACATCGCCGGCTGGGTCGCCACGATCGCCGGGGTGCTCGCGCTCGCGGTGTCGTGGATCCCCGTCATCGGTCAGGTGCTCGGCGCCGCGCTACTCCTCGTCGCCGGCGTCGCGGCCATCGTCAACGCCATCGGGAACGTCGTCCTCGCCTCCACGGGAGACCGGACCTGGGGCGAGGCCGGGATGTCCATCCTCGGCGCCGCCCTGTCCGTCGTCGGGCTCGGCGGTGCCGCCCGCCTCGTGGGCGGAGCGGCGAGCGCGGCCCGCATCAATGCGCGGGCCGCCGTCCAGGCGGGGTCGAAGGGCGAGCGGCTCACGGTCATGGAGGCCGCGCGCCTGCGCCCGGCCGACCTCGCCCGGTCGGAGCGGATGTGGGCGGCGCCGATCAACGACCTGCCCCCGGGCAGCTCCGTCTACCGCCTCCACGGCGGCGGTGCGGGTCCCGGTGGCGCCTCGTTCTCCAGCGCGCACCCGAGCACGCTTGCCAACCCCCGCCAGCTCCTCGGCCTGCCGGATGTCAACACCGCGGACAACCTCCTCATCGCCCGCGTCACGGACCCCGACGCCGTCGTCCTCCAGCGCCACGCGCTGCCGCTGGACGGCAACCCCGGCGGCGCGCCGGAGTACATCATCCCGGGCGGCGGAGCCGACGGCGCCCGCTCCGGCATCGAGGTCCTCTCCGACACGACGTTCCGCATCCCGTGACGGCCGTCCGCGACCTGCCCTTCGCGCACCGAGTCGTCCTCCACGGCGGGGGTCCGCACTGGGAGCGGGTCGAGGCGCAAGCCACCGCGCCCCTCACCACCGACGGGCTCGGCGCGTTCATCCGCTGGTCCGACGAGATGGCCACCCGCTACGGCTACGCCGACTCGCGCTGGGCCGTCGAACGCGGCGGTGCCGTCGAGGCCGAGGTGCTCGTCTACGCCGTCGAGGACGGCGCGGACGCCACCTCGCCCCGGGGGGCGCCTGGGCGTGACGACCGGTTCCGCCAGCTGGTCGAGGTCTACGCGACGACGGGCGACGGCGGGTCCGCGGCCGATCCAGGGCCGCGCCTGTGGGCGCGCCGCGGTGACGGCGGGCCGCTCGTGCCCGCCGTCGTCACCGAGGCGCCCGGGGAGGCGGCGCGCGTCCGCGTCCTCGGCGCCGGCGTGCTGCCGCCCACCGACACGCTCCTCCTCGCCCGTCCGGGGCTGCTCTCCGCCCTCGGTGCGGCGGCCGGTCCGGTCGCGACCGAGGTCCACGCGTGCACGCACGCCACGCGGCGCACGGTCGAGGACCGCGTCCTCGCCGGCCGCGGGCGTCCGACGGCGGTGCTCGCCCTCGGTACGCTCGAGCAGTTCCGTACCGGCGAGGGAGACATTCATGGCTGACGACGCCACCGGGCACGTCCTGCCCGTCGACCCCTCGTCCGACGTCGGGTCCGAGCGGCTCGCCGCGGCGCTCGCCGCGCGGGACGTCCCCGCGATCGGCCAGGCCCTGCGCCACGACTACGTCGTCGTGCCCATCGTCCGCGGACCCGGAGGAGAGACGCAGGTCGCCGTGTACGGCTCGGGCGAGAGCCCGGGGTCCTACGAGCTGTGCGTCTTCTCCTCGGCGGCGACGTTCGCGGCCTTCGTCGCCGACTCGCCCAACCGCGAGTTCGCCCTGCGGACCGGCACCTCGCTCGCGCCCGTGCTCACCGAGCACCGGGCCCTCCTCGGCCGCGTCGTGTTCGACCCCGCCGGCCCGCACCCGGTCCAGGCGAGCGTCGAGGACGTGCTCGCCCGCCTCGAGCCGGAGATCACGGATGACGACGTCGCGTGGGTCGCCGGCACCGGGCCCGCGCCGGACGAGGGCCCCGTCGCCGATCGCGCCGTCGGCCTCGACCTCGCCCTCCCCGACGACTGGTTCGTCCTCGACGTCACGGACCCAGGCACTGTCGAGAAGCAGGCGGCGCGGCTCGTGCGCCGCCAGCTGCGCGGCGTCCCGGCGAGCCCCGCCCTGCGGAACGAGCTCACGCGGTGGCTCACCACCGCCGGGACCACCGCGTCGGCCGACGGCGGACGCTTCCTCGCGTTCCTCCTGCGCCGCAACGCCGACGCCGCCCTCGCGCTCACGGTGACGATGTTCTGGCACGAGCTCGGGCCGGAGATCGGCGGCCGGAGCCACTTCGACGCCCTGAGCGAGCGCCTGCGCTCCACCCGGGGCGCCGACGACGAGCTCGTCACCGCCGAGACCGCGGCCGGGCCGTTCGTCCGGCACACCCGGATCACCCAGGGGGCCAAGGAGGTGGGCGGCGGCGACATCTCGCTCCTCGTCACGGACTACTGGCTGCCGTTCCCGGACCGTCGGGGCCTGTGCCACCTCAGCTTCACGAGCCCGCACGTCGACCTGCGCGAGCCCATCCAGCTGCTCTGCGACAACGTCGTCCTCGCCGGCGCGTGGGTCATGGAGCCGGCGGCGCCGTAGGCCCATCGCTTGCGGGCGCGGGCGCGCCGGGCGAGGGTGGCCGCACACCGCGCCTCCTTCCGGCGCGGGTGGACCGACGATCCGAGAGGGCGCGCCATGACTGACCGACCAGGGAACGACGCGGAGACGCGGACGCAGGACGCGACGGAGGACGCGCGCGAGGCGAAGCACGCCCTCGACGAGGCGGACCCGAGCCTGGAGGAGGCGCTGGGCGCGGACGTCGCCGAGGACGCGGGCGTCGACGCCGTCGCCCACCCCGGCGCGGGCTCGAGCCGGGGCGACGAGCTCACCGGTCCCGGCTCACCCGCGCCCTGACGCCGGCGCCCGTTCCGTGACCCGACCCGGGGCGGCGGTCAGGCCGAGCGAGAGGGTTGCTCCGCCCGCGTGGTCGTGGGCGCTCGCCCCCGCGGCCGCCGTCTCGCTCGCCGCCTTCCTCCTCTTCGCCGCGCAGGCCCCTGCCGCCGGGTACGCCGTCCTCGCCGCCGGGGTCGTGGGGGCGTTCGCCCTCGACCGGGCGCTGGGCAAGGACCTCGGCCTCATCGCGCTCGGCATCGCCATCGTCAGCACGACGTCGGTCGAGGCGGACCTCGAGTGGGGCCGGTTCTTCACCCTCGGGGTCGTCCTCACCCTCGCGGTGCTCGTGCCGTTCGCCGTCGACCGATTCGTCCTCCGGCGGCGCGCCATCATCTTCCCGTGGCGCTCCGGGCGCTCCTGGCCGCCGATGGAGAAGGCCTACCTCCTCCTCGTGCCGTTCCTCGGGTGGGCGCTCCTGCCGTTCTACTTCATCCGGTCCGGCGCCTACCTCAACTGGCCGGACATCACGACGGGCAGCGAGCTGGCGCGGTTCTTCGTCGGCGTCAACGCCGTCGGCACGTGGGACGAGCTGTTCTTCATCTGCACGTGCTTCGCGCTGCTGCGCCGGCACTTCCCGGTGTGGCAGGCGAACGTCCTCCAGGCGACGATCTTCGTCTCGTTCCTCTGGGAGCTCGGCTACCGCGAGTGGGGGCCGGCCTTCACGATCCCCTTCGCGCTGCTCCAGGGCTACATCTTCACGCGGACGCGCTCGCTCACGTACGTCCTCGTCGTCCACCTGCTCTTCGACGCGATCGTCTTCCTCGCCATCGTCCACGCTCACAACCCGGAGATGTTCCGCATCTTCGTGTACTGACGGCCGGTCGGGTGTGCCGGGACGTGCTGGAAGACTGCGGGCATGTGGACCGACCAGGTGCGAGTGCTCGACGACGTGTCGCCCGCGCAGTGGTTGGAGTCGCGGATCACGGGTCCGGCCGGGACAGTGACCGACGTCGTACCCGCTGGTTATCAGGCCTACGCAAGGGTCCTGCACCCCGTCGTCACGCACGACGGGGTCACGGCGCCGATGACGTGGACGCACGTGGCCGACGCCCTGGGGCGCGCCGTACCCCCCACGGTGCGGTGGCACGAGCTCATCGGCGCCCCCGATCGCTGGACGCGGACGTCGGCTGCCTGGTCGGGAGAGCGCCCGGAGTGGGGCAACCTCGCGCTCCCGCAGCTCGAGGCCCTGTGCGGGGCGTTGGCCGCTCATACCCGAACCGCGCAAGACTGCCTGTTCGCACTGTGGGAGGGCTGGGGGCAGCTTCAGGGTGGCCCGGCGCGGGCATGGCTGACCGTGGATGGTGGCGTGCCCGCAGCGCCCCTCCTCGACCCGGAGGAGTCTGCGGCGCCGCGGTTGCAGCTACCGGGTCGGGGCTACTTCCTGCTTCAGGGTCCCTTGGCGAGTGTGCCGGCACTGGCGCAGTACGACGGACCGCACTCGTGGATCACTCAGTCACCGAGCCTGTTCTGGCCGGCCGACCGGGCTTGGTGCGTCGCGACGGAGATCGACCTCGACTCGACGCTCGTCGGTGGCAGCGACGAGGCCGTCGACTCCCTGCTGAGCGCACCGGCGCTCGAGGCCGTTCGCATCGGTGCGGAGGACAAGCTGCTGTAGCACCCAACAGCCATTCGAACGGGCGTTCGAGTATGCTTGGCGGGTGACCTCCGGGGCGACGATCCTCCACGCGGACCTCGACGCGTTCTACGCCTCCGTGGAGCAGCTCCTCACGCCAGCGCTCCGGGGCAAGCCGATCGCAGTGGGCGGCAGCGCGCGCGGGGGAGTGGTCCTCGCCGCGTCCTACGAGGCCAAGGCGTTCGGCGTCCACGGCGCCATGCCGGGGTGGCGGGCCGCGGAGCTGTGCCCCGGGCTCGTCTTCGTCCCCGGCCGGTTCACGGAGTACCAGCCGATCGCGGACCGGGTCATGGGGATCCTCGGCGACGTCACGCCCGCCGTGCAGCGCATCTCGATCGACGAGGCGTTCCTCGACGTCTCCGGCTCCACCCACCTCTTCGGCACGCCGGCCGTCATCGGTGCAAAGATCCGCGAGCGGGTCCGGGCCGAGGTGGGCCTGGCCATCTCCGTCGGCGCCGCCCGGACGAAGCACCTGGCCAAGGTCGCCTCCCAGGTGGCCAAGCCCGACGGGCTCGTCGTCGTCGAGCCCGAGGACGAGCGTGCCTTCCTCGACCCGCTGCCCGTCCGGCTCATGTGGGGCGTCGGGCCGGTGACCGAGCGCAGCCTCGCCGAGCGCGGCATCCGTACGATCGGCGACCTCGCCCGGACCCCCGGCCCTGCGCTCGAGCGACTCCTCGGACGCAGCGGGACCACCCTGCACTTCCTCGCGCTCAACGAGGACCCCCGCCGCGTCGCGACGTCCGCCCGGGCGCGGTCGGTGGGTGCGCAGTCGGCGCTGGGTCGCACCACCGCCACGCCCGAGCTCGTGCGCGAGACGCTCGCCGGCCTGGCGGAACGGGTGGCGAGCCGCCTGCGGGCCAAGGGCCAGGCGGGCAGGACGGTGACGGTCCGCGTCCGGTTCGCCGCGATGCGCGCCATCACCCGCTCGCTGAGCCTGCCCCACCCGATCTCGGCGACCCTCACGCTCACCGAGGTGGCCGAGCGGCTCGTGCACGAGGCCCTGCGGGAGGAGAGGACGGTCGAGATCAGCCTCCTGGCGATCTCCGTCTCCAACCTCACGCGGCAGCAGGCTGTCCAGCTCGAGCTCGCCCTGCCGCCACCGGACCCGTGGCGGCCGGGATCCGTGACGGGGGCGGCGCGGGGAGCGGTCGAGACGTCGATGGACGCCGTGCGGGCGCGCTTCGGGCGCGACGCCGTCGGCTACCTGCCCTCCAGGCTCGGGCGCTCCCGCGGCGCGCCGGACGCGTTCCGCGAGCTCGCCGAGCGGGAGCTGTGAGCGCCGCCGGCGGAGACGCTGCTCGGTGTCCCCGCCGCCGGCACACCGACGCTCAGGCGACGTCCCGCCGGGCGGTGCGCCACAGGCCGAGCGCGAGCGGGAGCCCCACCCACACCGCCGCCGACGTCGCGAGCTGGGCCCACTCGGTCCCGCCCATGGCGCCCGCGAGGAGCGGGGTCATCGCTGCATCGAGGTTGAGCCACCGCGCCGGCTCGGTGAGCCCGGAGACGAGCACGGTCACGAGCGACCACACGGTCGGCAGCGCGAGGTAGGCGACGATCGCGACGGGCGTGCTCAGCAGCGCGAGGCCGAAGGCGAGTCCCTGCGTCACGAGGAGGAGGAGCCCGGCGACCATACCGCCGAGCACGGCCCAGTCCATGGCCCACGACCCGTCGCCGTCGAGCCACACGAGACCGACGACGTTGAAGAGGGCTCCCGCCGCGAGCGTCCCCACCATGACGGCGAGGCCGAGCCCCCACGCCGAGACGAGCTTGGCGGCGTTGACCCGCGTGCGGCGAGGCTCGAGGGCGAAGGTCGTCAGGGCGGTGCGTTGCGACCACTCACCGGTGGCGGCCATGATCCCGACGAGGGGGAGCAGGAGCATCTGCGCGAGCGACGAGGCGGCCACGAGCTCGCTCCACGAGCGCGTCGTCTCCTCACCGGAGAAGAGGACGAGCGCGATGAGGGCGGCGTTGAGCAGGATGACGACGGCCAGGAGCCAGACGCCGGCGCGAGTGTCGACCTGCTTGCGCAGCTCCACGCCGGCCAGGCGGAGGAAGGGCACGGGCCCCGGGGCCGCGCGCCCGGCGCCGGGGCGCGCCGTCGTGGGGGAGGTGCTCGTCGTGGTGGTCATGCGGAGATCTCCTCTCGCCCGTGCTGGGCGGTCGTGTCGAAGAACAAGGCCTCGAGGCCGACGGCGGCGGTCGGGCGCAGGTCGGTGAGGGCGACGGCGGCGGTGAGCGCCGTCCGGCCGACCTCCTCGGGGGTGGCCGACGTCATGAGACCGCTGGGCGCGCGGCCCACCTCGTGCCCGGCGGCGACGAGCGCCCGGGCGAGCGCGTCGTCGTCGAGGCTGCCGACCTCGGTGCCCGGCGCGGCGAGCAGGTCCTGCGCGCTGCCCTGGGCGAGGACCCGTCCCCGACCGATGATGACGAGGTCGTCGGCGACGGCCTCGACCTCGAGAAGGAGGTGCGAGGAGAGCAGGACGGTCCCGCCGTCGTCGGCGAAGGAACGCAGCAGCCGGCGCATCCACCGGATACCGGCCGGGTCGAGGCCGTTGACGGGCTCGTCGAGGACGAGGACCTCTGGTTCTCCCAGGAGGGCGTGCGCCAGCCCGAGCCGCTGGCGCATCCCGAGGGAGTACGTCCGGGTGCGGGCCGAGGCCTCGGCAGCGGTGAGGCCGACGAGGTCGAGCACCTCGGTGACCCGGTCGGCACCGACGCCCATGAGCTGGGCCGAGAGCAGGAGCGTCTCGCGGCCCGTGCGGCCGACGTGCTGGGCCGCGGCGTCGAGAAGGACGCCGACGTGGCGCCCGGGGTTGACGAGGTCGCGGTAGGGGCGGCCGAGGACGGTCGCGGATCCCGACGTCGGGCTCGTGAGGGCGCACAGCATGCGCATGGTCGTCGACTTCCCGGCGCCGTTGGGGCCGAGGAAGCCCGTGACCCGGCCGGGCCGGGCGGTGAAGGAGACGTCGTCGACGACGGTCCGGGCGCCGTAGCGTCGGGTGAGGTTCTCTGCGGTGATCATGGCCTTCACGTTGCCGTGCGGTGCTCGCGGGCGGATCAGCGCGCAGGCTCCCCCGTCTCCACCTTTGGTGGGACGTGCCCGCGACGCTGGGCGGAGCGTCGCGAGGGTGCCCACATGATTGTCAGCGCTGTCAGCCCGGGTTAGCATCGAGGGTGTCCTGATCGACGACGATCGCTCCCGAGAGGCATCGCCGCCTCGCAGAGAGGAATCCGTGCTCCGTACCGCGTTGGCCTTGTCCTTGTCAGCAGCTCTTGCCGTCCCCGTCCTCGGATCGCAGACGGCCGTCGCCCCGGGGCCGGCCGCCGTCGCTGATCCCGCCTCCCTCGTCAACCCGTTCATCGGGACGCAGAACGAGGGCAACACGTTCCCGGGCGCCTCAACGCCGTTCGGCATGGTCCAGGTCTCCCCGGACACGCTGCGGGCGGACGACGACGACGACGAGTGGAGCCACACCGGCTACAACTGGGACCACCCCCGCATCCGCGGCTTCAGCCAGCTGCACCCCTCGGGCGTCGGCTGCAGCCTCGGCGGGAACCTGCCGATCATGCCGACCACCGGTGACCTCACCTCGACCCGGTCCGGGGCGAACGCCTCGGAGTACTCCCACGACGACGAGTCGGCCGAGCCGGGCTACTACTCCGTCGTCCTCGACGACTACGACGTCACCGCCGAGCTGACGGCGACCACGCGCACGGGGACGCAGCGCTACACCTACCCCGAGACCGAGCAGGCGAACGTCTTCCTCTACGCGGGCCGCGCGCTCAAGGAGATCACCGATTCCACCGTCACGGTGCTCGACGACCAGACGATCGAGATCTCGATGACCGGGCAGGGCTTCTGCCAGGACACCGAGCCCTACACCGTCTACACCGTCACCGAGTTCGACCGCCCCTTCTCCTCCGCCACCGTCTTCAGCGGCGACGACTTCGACGCGGAGGGCGCGACCTCGACCTCCGGCTCGGGCAACCGCGGCGTCGTCGTCACCTTCGACGCGACGCAGGACCGGGACGTCGAGGTCACCACCGGCCTGTCCTGGGTCGACCTCGACGGCGCCCGCGGCAACCTCGAGGCCGAGGGCGGGGGCAGCTTCGACGCGACGCGCGCCGCGGCCTACGACACGTGGAACGAGTGGCTGGGCAGGATCGCCGTCGCAGGCGGCACGCAGACCCAGCAGCGGACGTTCTACTCCTCGCTGTACCGCGCTGTGCTCTCCCCCTACACGGGCTCGGACGTCGACGGCCGGTACACGGGCTGGGACCAGGAGATCCACACCGCCGAGGACTTCACCTACTACCAGACGTGGTCGCTGTGGGACACCTACCGGACCCAGCAGCAGCTCCTCTCGCTCATCGCGCCCGAGCAGATGACGGACATGGCGCGCTCGATCCTCAAGATCAGCGACCAGACCGGGTGGCTCCCGCGCTGGGGCTACGGCACCGTCGAGACCAACATCATGACCGGTGACCCGGTCGCGCCGTTCCTCGTCAGCGCGTACGAGCAGGGGCTGCTCGCCGGCTTCGAGGAGGACGTCTACGCCGCGCTCGTGCACAACGCGGACACGGTCCCTCCGGCCGACCACCCGGCCAACGGGCGCGCGGGCCTGCCGCACTACCTCTCCCACGGCTACGTGCCGCACGAGCCGGGCGCCCCGAAGAAGCCCGGCGACTTCGACCTCCACCACGGCGCCTCGGCCACGCTCGAGTACGCCCTGGCGGACGGTGCCATCGCGTCGATGGCGGCGGACCTCGGCCACACCGAGGACGCGACGCGCTTCGCCGAGCGCGCGCAGAGCTACCGCAGCATCCTCGACCCGCGCACGGGCTTTTTCCGCGCCCGCGACGCCCAGGGCGCGTTCATCGGCGAGGCCGACCCGGCGAACAGTGTCGGCTTCCACGAGGGCAGCGCGTGGCACTACCTGTGGCACGTCCAGCACGACGTCTCCGGACTCATCGACCTCATCGGCGGGCCCGAGGAGACCGTGGAGCGCCTCGACTCGTTCTTCGCCTACGACGCGCTGCTCACCGACCGCGACGAGACGGTACGCAACGTGTGGGTGAACGGCCCGTACGACTACTACGGCCAGGACACCTACAACCCGCAGAACGAGCCGAACATCCACGCGCCGTACATCTACCAGTGGGTCGGGCAGCCGTGGAAGACGGTCGACGTCGTGCACGGCGCGCTCACGCTGTACACGGACGGCCCCGCCGGCGTCACCGGGAACGACGACATGGGCACCATGTCTTCGTGGCACGTCCTCGCCTCGATCGGGCTGTACCCGTCCGTGCCGGGGGCCGACACGTGGGCGCTGACGACGCCGGTGTTCACCGACGTGACGATCTCCGGGCCGACCGTGTTCGGTGCCGACGTGCGCATCAGCGCGCCGGGCTCCACCGCGGACAACAGGTACGTCTCCGCGGTCACCGTCAACGGCACCGAGCACGAGCAGTCCTACGTCACGGGCGAGGTGCTGCGCGCCGGCGCCGACATCGACTACGCCCTGTCCACCGAGCCGGGTGAATGGGCCACCGGTGCCGACGCGGCGCCGCCCGCGCTCTCGCACGTGGACGTCGACCGGCACGACCTCGGGGCGGCGCTCACACCGGCCCGGGTGCTCGCGAGCGCGTCGGACGAAGCCGTCGAGGTGCCCCTCACGCTCGAGGTCGTGGCGACCGGTCCCGGCACCGTCACGGGCACGGTCGAGGTGACCACCGCGGAGCCGCTCTCGCTCGGCGAACCGATCGAGTGGAGCATCGCCTCGGGCAACCTGCCGATGACGGAGTCCTTCACGATCCCGCTCACCCTCGCCGCCGGCGCGCAGGCGGGGGAGTACCCGGTCACCGTCACGGTGCGCGCGGGAGACCGCGAGGTCGAGCGGCAGGCGACGGTCGTCGTCGGCACCGGGAGCGCCCTCGCGCCGTACTTCAACAACACCGGCATCGGTGACGAGGGCGCGGGCAACGCCGACCTCGACGGCATGGGCTGGCACCTGCTGCGCGGTGCGCTCGCCGACGCCGGCATCGTCCAGGGCCGGACCTACCAGGTGCCCGGCACCGACCTGTCCTACCAGCTCGCGACCGTGCCCGCCGGGGAGCCCGACAACATCGCGGCCGACGGCCAGGAGCTCGACCTCACCGGCACGCTCACGGGCGCCACGCGGCTCTCGTTCGTCGGCACCGGCACCTCGGGCACCCAGACCGCGGACGTCACCCTCCGCCTCGACGACGGCACGTCATCGGTCGAGACGGTCGCGCTCACCGACTGGTGCTCGACCGACCTCGCGAGCGGCAACGTCGAGATCGCCCGGACGAGCCACCGCGGGGCGGGGACGGGTACCGACGGCGTGCGGTGCGCGCTGTTCGCGACGGCGCCTGTCGCGATCCCGGAGGGGCGCGAGGTGATCGGCATCGACCTGCCGACCAACGCCAACCTGCACGTGTTCGCCATCGCGAGCGACGCCCCCGAGCCGGAGGAGCCAGGCCCCGCGGTTGTCGAGGAGGTCGCCGCGGTGACCTTCGACGACGAGGCCGGCACGTACACCGTGCCGAGCACCGAGGGCGTCGAGTACGTCCTGGGCGAGGACGTCGTCGAGGCGGGCACCTACGACGGCGAGGGGACCGTCGTCGTGACCGCCCGGGCGGTCGAGGGCTACGAGATCGCCGACGGCGTGAGCACCCGCTGGGAGCACACCTTCGCGGACGACACCGACCCCACGGACCCCACGGACCCCACGGACCCGACCGATCCCACGGACCCGACCGATCCCACGGACCCGACGGACCCGACGGATCCCACGGATCCCACGGACCCGACCGACCCCACGGACCCCACGGATCCGACCGATCCCGGGGGCCCCACGGATCCCACGGACCCGATCGACCCCACGGACCCGACGGACCCGGACCCGGCGGACCCCGCCGCGCCTGAGCAGCCGGCGGAGGACCCCTCCGCCCCGGCCGGTGACGCCACGGACGGCGCGGGGCCCGGCGGTGCGGAGCTTCCCCGCACGGGGGCCGCGGTTCTGCTGGCCGGTGCCCTCGCGCTCCTGCTCGCGGCGGCTGGAGCCGTCCTCCTCGGCACGCGGCGGACCCGCCGGTCCTGACGGGCACGCCCGACGGGTCTGCCCCGGCTTCGCCTCGCGCGGCGCCGGGGCGGACCCGTTCCTGGCAGCGCGGCCAGCTTCCCGGGCACGGTCTTGGCGAACGAGAACGGGCTGGGGCCGGGGCGCGGGCCTCGGCCGCCTCCACCTTTGGTCGGACACCCTCGCGCCCGACGGCGGAGCCCGGGAGCCCGGGCGGTCCCTAGTCTGGGGATCATGAGCACCGCGCCCGCCGACCTCGCCCCGTTGCGCCCGCCGGCGCCCGCAGGCGCGCTCGACTCACGGCGGAGGCGACGCCCGGTCGGGCAGCCGACCCTCCGGCCCTGGTCCCGGGTGTGGCGCTACCTCGTCGCTGCGGGCGTGGGGCTGATCATGCTCCTCGTCGTCTCGGTCGACCTCATCCCGTACGACGAGGACCCGGTGACGGAGGCGTCCCTGCGGGCCGGGGCGCTCCTCTTCCTCGACGCCGCGCTCGGGCTCGTCGCGCTGTGCCTCCTGCCCTTGCGGCGGCGCCTGCCGCTGCTCACCGCCGTCCTCACGTCGGCACTGTCGGCGCTGTCCGCGTCGGCGATCGGTGCCGCGACGATCGCGACCGTCTCCATGGGCACGTGGCGGCGGTGGCGCTGGGCGGCGGCCGTCGCCTCGGTCTGGCTCCTCGCGGGCGCCGTCTACGAGGGCGTCGTCATGGCCGGCGTCCCCGCACGCGGCGGCAGCACCGCCATGACGACCGCCTCCCTCCTCCTCGGTGTCGCGGTCGGGGGCATCTGCGTGGCGACGGGGTTCTACATCGGCGCCCGCCGGGAGCTCATCGGCTCCCTCCACGAGCGCGCCGAGACCGCCGAGCGCGAGCAGGCGCTGCGCACCGAGGCCGCCCGCGAGGCGGAGCGCACCCGCATCGCGCGGGAGATGCACGACGTCCTCGCGCACCGGATCTCCCTCGTGGCCATGCACGCCGGGGCGCTCGCGTACCGGAGCGACCTCAGCCGCGAGGAGACCGCCGAGGCAGCCGAGATCATCCAGGACAACGCCCACCACGCGCTGGGGGAGCTGCGCCAGGTCCTCGGCGTCCTGCGTGCCGACGCCCATGGCGGACGCAGCGTCGAGCCGCCCCAGCCCACGCTCGCCGGGCTCGACGGGCTCCTCGCCGAGACGGCTGGGACGGGCACCCCGGTGCGCCTCGACGTCGCCCGCCTCCCCGGCGGGGACGGTGCGGCGCTCGGCGACCTTCCGCCGACCGCGTCGCGCACCGCCTACCGGATCGTCCAGGAGGCGCTGACGAACGCGCGCAAGCACGCCCCGGGGGCTGGCGTCGAGGTCCGGCTCGGTGGCGCGCCGGGTGGGTTGCTCACCGTCGAGGTCCGCAACGCGCCCGCGCAGCCGGGTGCCGTCCGCGGCCCCGACGGCCCGCACGCCGTCACTCCCGGCGCCGGGGCCGGCCTCGCCGGGATGCGCGAGCGCGCGGCGCTCGTCGGCGGCGTCCTCGAGCATGGCGTCGAGGCGGACGGCTCGTTCGCCGTGAGAGCGTGGCTGCCGTGGGAGATGGAGGAGTGAGCGGCAGCGCCCCGGTGCGGGTCGTCCTCGTCGACGACGACCCGCTCGTGCGGGCGGGCCTGCGGATGATCCTCGGCGGGGACGCGGCGCTGACCGTCGTCGGGGAGGGCGCGGACGGGCGCGAGGGGATCGACCTCGTCCTGCGGCTGCAGCCCGACGTCGTCCTCATGGACATCCGCATGCCCAACCTCGACGGTCTCGCCGCGACGCGCCGGCTGACGGAGCGGGGCTCGTCCGCCCGGGTCATCGTCCTGACGACGTTCGACACGGACGAGATGGTCCTCACCGCGCTGCGTCACGGGGCCGCCGGGTTCCTCCTCAAGGACACCCCGCCGGTGGACCTCGTCGACGCCGTCCACCGCGTCGCGCGGGGCGAGCCGATGCTCTCGCCGAGCGTCACGGCCCAGCTCATCGCCACGGTGGCCCAGCCCCGGGACGACAGCCGGGAGCGGGCAGCCCGCGCCCGGCTCGCGCGACTGACGGACCGGGAGCGGGAGGTGGCGGTCGCCGTCGGGCGCGGGCTGTCGAACGCGGAGATCGCGCGCGAGCTCTACATGGGTCTGGCCACCGTCAAGACGCACGTCGGGCACCTCTTCGCCAAGCTCGAGGTGAGCAACCGCGTGCAGATCGCGCTGTGCGTCCACGACGCGGGGCAACCGGCGGACGCCCCGCCCGGGGTGTGACGCGGGCCACCTGTACGCGCCAGGTTAGGCATGCCATAGTTAGGCAATGCTTACCTCGGCCGCAGCGACACAGACGGGCACCGCCGTCGTCAAGGACGGGCGCGCCGCGTACCGACCCTTCGCCGTCCGTGTCAGCGCCGTCCGCCGGCTCAGCCCCCACTTCACGCGCTTGACGTTCACGGGCGCGGACCTGCGGTGGTTCGGCACCGACCGCCTCGACCAGCGCGTCAAGATCGTCTTCCCCCTTGCCGACGGGTCCCTGCCCGACCTCGGTGTCGACGACGACGCCGCCCTGCGCGCCGGCACCTGGTACGCGACGTGGCGCGACCTGCCCGAGGAACGGCGCAACCCGTTCCGCACGTACACGGTGCGCGACGTGCGCCCCCACCTCGCCGAGGTCGACGTCGACATGGTCGCGCACGGCGACGGCGGGCCGGCGGCGCGCTGGATCATGAGGGCGGCCGTGGGGGACGAGCTCGTCCTCGTCGGGCCCGACGTCCGCTCGACCGACTCCCACATCGGCATCGACTGGGCGCCCGGGACCGCCGGCGACGTCCTCCTCGCCGGCGACGAGACGGCGGCTCCCGCCATCTGCTCGATCCTCGAGACACTCCCCGCCGGGCGCCGCGCGCGCGCCTTCATCGAGGTGCCCGAGGCGGCGGACGCCCTCGCGCTCGACCTGCCCGACGGCGTCACCCTCACATGGCTCGCCCGCGACGGGCGCCCCCACGGCGAGCTCCTCGTCCCCGCCGTGCGTGACTGGGTCGCGGGGAACGCCACCGTCGTCGACAACGCGCTCGCCGTACGTGCGCAGTCGATCGACGACGTCGACGTCGACTCCGAGACCCTGTGGGACTCACCGGTCGTCCAGGTACTCCCGGTCGACCTGTGCGGTCGCGGCGGGGAGCGGTGCGGCAGCGACTTCTACGCGTGGTTCGCCGGCGAGGCCGGCACGATCAAGACCCTGCGGCGCATCCTCGTCTCCGAGACCGGCGTGTGCCGCCGGCGCGTCGCGTTCATGGGCTACTGGCGGCTCGGCCGCGCCGAGGCCCAGTGAACCGCCCCCGCGGATGACCGCCGCACTCACCGCCGAGACCGCTACCGCGCTCCCGGCCCGACCGGCGAGCCGCAAGGCCCTCGCGCTCCTGGCCGCGACCGCCGTCCTCGTGCTCGTCGTCCTCGCCTCGCTCGCCCTCGGCGCACGCGACGTCACCCTCGGGCAGGTGGTCGCGGCCTTCCTCGACCGGGTGCCCGGCGACAACGACCACGACGTCGTGCGCGACCAGCGGCTACCGCGCACCGTCGTCGGCCTCGTCGTCGGCGCCGCCCTCGGTCTCGCCGGCACGATCATGCAGGGCATCACCCGCAACCCCCTGGCGGACCCGGGGCTCCTCGGCGTCAACGCCGGCGCCTCGCTCTTCGTCGTCCTCGCGATCACCGTCCTCGGGCTGACGAGCCCGGCGACGTACATCTGGTTCGCCCTCGCCGGGGCCGCCCTCGCCGCCGGCGTCGTCTACGGCGTCGGTGCCCTCGGCCGCGAGGGGGCGACGCCGGTCAAGCTCGCCCTCGCCGGCACGGCGCTCACCGCCGGGGCGACGTCGGTCATCACGCTCGTCCTCATCACCGAGACGGACACGCTCAACAGCTACCGCCGCTGGGCGGTGGGCTCGCTCGCCGGGCGCGGGGCCGACGCGCTCGTGCCGCTCGCGCCGTTCCTCGCGGTCGGCGCGGTCCTCGCGCTGGCGACCGGGCGCACCCTCAACCTGCTCGCGCTCGGCGACGACCTCGCGCGGGGGCTGGGCCAGCACGTCCACGTCGTGCGCGTCCTCGCCGGCCTCGCCATCGTCCTCCTCGCCGGGTCGGCGACGGCGCTCGCCGGGCCGATCGTCTTCGTCGGCCTCGTCGTGCCGCACCTCGTGCGCCCCTTCACCGGCCCCGACTACCGCTGGATCCTGCCCTTCGCCGTCGTCCTCGGCCCAGTCGTCCTCCTCGGCGCGGACGTCGTCGGGCGGCTCGTCGTGCGCCCGGGCGAGCTCGAGGCGGGGCTCGTCGTCGCCGTCGTCGGTGCGCCGGCCCTCATCGCCATCGTCCGCCGCGTCAAGCTGGCGGGGCTGTGAACGCCGCCGGCGCCCGGACCGCGCCCGCCACCGCGCCCGCCGCCGGACCCGGCGGGAGGTCCCGTCATGCGTCGGGCCGCGCCGACGGCCACCCGGCACGGCTCCACCCGGCGGACCCGCGCCGCACCCGCACGGTCGTCCTCGTGCTCGCGCTCCTCGCGCTCGCCCTCGCCTGGGCGACCATCTCCGTGGGCGGGTACTCGATGACGCTGCCCGACCTGCTGCGCACCCTCGTCGGCCAGGGGGAGGGCGGCGGGTCGTTCGTCGTCTTCCGCCTGCGGCTGCCGCGCCTGCTCCTCGGCGCCGAGGTCGGTGTCGCGTTCGCCCTCGCCGGGGCGCTCTTCCAGACCGTCCTGCGCAACCCGCTCGCGAGCCCTGACATCATCGGCGTCAGCGGTGGCGCCAGCCTCGCGGCCGCGTCGGCGATCCTCCTCGGCGGCCTGTCCGGCGTGGCGGTCTCGCTCTCGGCGTTCGCCGGCGCCGTCGTCGTCGCCGTGGCGATCTACCTCCTCGCGTGGCGGTCGGGCGTGAGCGGCTACCGGTTCGTCCTCATCGGCGTCGCCGTCGCGTTCCTCGTCAACGCCGGCCTCGGCTACCTCACGTCGCGGGCGAACGTCAACGACGTCCGCGAAGCCCTCGTGTGGATGGTCGGGAGCCTCGGCACGCCGCCGTGGGGGGACGTCGCGGTCCTCGCCGCGATCCTCGCGGTGCTCCTCCCCCTCGTCGCGCTCGTCGCGCGGAGCCTGCGCATCCTCCAGCTCGGGGACGACGCGGCCGGCGGGCTCGGGGTGCCCGTCGAGCGGACCCGCCTCGCGGTCCTCGCCCTCGGCGTCGCCCTCGCGGCCACGGCGACGGCGTTCGCCGGCCCGGTCGCCTTCGTCGCGTTCGTCTGCGCCCCTGTCGCCCGCCGGATGCTGCCGAGCGCAGGCCTCGCGCTCGTGCCGAGCGCGCTCGTCGGCGTCGTCCTCGTCCTCGCCGCGGACTTCGCGGCCCAGCACCTCCTCGGTGTCGCGGTGCCGGTCGGCATCGTCACCGGGGTCATCGGTGCTCCGTACCTGCTGTGGCTCCTCGCCACGGCCAACCGGGAGGGGCGAGGAGCATGAGCGACCGACGGCCCGTGCACACCCTGCGCACCGAGCACCTCGACCTCGCCTACGACGGCGACCTCGTCGTGCGCGACCTCGACCTCGAGGTGCCCGCGGGCGCCCTCACCGTCATCGTCGGGGCGAACGGCTGCGGGAAGTCGACGCTCCTGCGGGGGATCGCCCGCCTCCTGCGCCCCCGCGCCGGGACCGTCCTCCTCGACGGCAAGGCCGTCCACTCCATGCCCGCGAAGGAGGTCGCGAGGCTCGTCGGCATCCTCCCGCAGACGTCGACGGCCCCCGAGGGCATCACCGTCGCCGACCTCGTGGGGCGGGGGCGCTACCCCCACCAGGGCTGGTTCCGGCAGTGGACGAGCGCGGACGACGCCGTCGTGCGCGGGGCGCTCGAGGCCACGTCGACCCTGGAGTTCGCCGCCCGTCGCGTCGAGGAGCTCTCGGGGGGGCAGCGCCAGCGTGTGTGGATCGCCATGGCGCTCGCCCAGGACCCCGACGTCCTCCTCCTCGACGAGCCGACGACGTTCCTCGACGTCGCGCACCAGCTCGACGTCCTCGACCTCCTCCACGAGCAGAACCGCGCGCGGGGGACGACGGTCGTCATGGTCCTCCACGACCTCAACATGGCCGCCCGGTACGCCGACCACCTCGTCGTCATGGCGCAGGGCCGGGTCGTCGCCCGGGGTACGCCGTGGGACGTGCTCACCCCGGACCTCGTCGCCGAGGCGTTCGGCCTCAGCGCGCAGGTCATCGCCGACCCCGTCTCGGGCTCGCCCATGGTCATCCCCGTCGGGCGGACCGCGGGACGGCCCGCGCCCCTCGTGCCGGCCGCCCCGCCGACTGCCCGCCCGGACTGAGCACCGGCGCGTCCGCACCGCCCGACCCCACCTCACAGCCCCACACCGCACCCTCAGGGAGAACCACGTGTCCGCACGACTTCGCCTCGCCGCCACCGGCGTGGCCACCATGCTCCTTCTCACGGCCTGCTCGGGCGGCGCCGGGGACGACGCCGCCACCGGCGACGCCACGGCCGGCTCCACGGGCACCTTCGAGCCCGTCACCATCGAGCACGCCTTCGGCTCCACCGAGATCACCGAGCGGCCGCAGGACGTCGTCACCCTCGGCTGGGGGAGCACCGAGGCCGCGATCGCCCTCGGCATCGTCCCCGTCGGCATCGAGTCCCAGACGTACGCCGCCGACGAGGACGGCCGGCTGCCGTGGGTGGCCGAGGCCCTCGTCGAGGTCGACGCCGACCCGACGATGATCCCCGCGTCCGTCGAGGAGCCGGCCTACGAGGAGATCGGCGAGCTCGGGCCGGACCTCATCCTCGCCCCGTACTCCGGCATCACCGCGGAGCAGTACGAGCTTCTCAGCGCCATCGCGCCGACCGTCGCGTTCCCCGAGGAGCCGTGGACGACGCCGTGGCGCGAGGTCATCACGACCGTCGGGACCGCCCTCGGCGTCGCCGACGACGCCGAGGCGCTCGTCACCGACATCGACGCGCAGATCTCCGAGGCCGCCGAGGCCCACCCCGAGCTCGACGGCAAGACCGTCGCCGCGGTGTGGGACGTCGGTGGGACCTTCTGGGTCTACAAGCCGCAGGACTCGCGCGTCGACTTCCTCCTCGACCTGGGCCTCGAGAGTGCACCGGCCGTCGAGGAGCTCGCCACGGACGAGGAGTCCTTCCTCTACTCCCTCAGCTACGAGGAGACCGACCGCCTCGCCTCGGACATCGTCGTCAACTACGCGAGCATCCAGGACGAGGTGGACGCGTTCCTCGGCCAGTCCTACGCCCAGGCCCTGCCCGCCGTCGGAGCGGGCGCCGTCGCGCACATCGTCGGCGACGAGCTCATCGCGGCGATGTCCCCGCCCACGGCGCTGTCCGTCGGCTGGGGCCTCGAGGAGTACGTCGACCTCATCTCCGAGGCGGCGGCCGCCGCGCAGTGACGCGCCGGCGACCTCACGTGCGCGTGAGGTCGCCCGTCACCTCCGCCGCGCGGGCGCGGTACGTCTCGACGTCGTGCGCCTGGTGACCCGCGCGCTCGAACGCCTCGGTGAGCAGGCCGACCTGGGTCAGCAGTCGCGCCCGGAGCGCCCTGTCCTCCGTGTGACGGCCGACGCGCCGCACGAGGGTCAGTGCCGCGTCCATGACGGCGGGAGACGCCGACGCGTACCAGCGCAGGTTGTCGAGCACGCCCGAGGCGAGGACGACCGCGTCGACCCGCGGGGCATGCACCCGCAGGACGCCCTCGTCGTCGAACCGTCCCGCGGAGGGCGTCCGGCGGCCGGCGAGGAGGGCGAGCCCCGAGGAGAGGTCGTCGAGGGCGTTGATCGCCGTGTACGGGTCGTTCGTCCCGGGGGACAGCGCCCGGACCGCCAGCTCAGTCAGCTGCTGGGCACCGAACTCGACGTCCTGGTGCGGGCTGCGCTCGTCCGAGACGACGACGGCGGAGCGCACCTCCTCGGCGAGGTCGTCGTCCATGTGCTCCGGCGGGTGGACGAGGGCGACCACGGTGTCCTCGAGGACGTACCGGCCGGGCTGGACCTGCAGCGCGAGCAGGACGTCGTGGGAGGACGCCGCCCGCATGAGGGCGTCCTCCCGGACGTAGGTGACATACCCGCCGCGACCCGCGGCGACCTCCGCGCCGTCCTCCTCCAGCCGGTCCGGCAGGCGCACGTCGCGGTCCACCGACCTGGCGTCGTGGCCGAGGTGCTCGGGGTAGAGCCGCTCGACCGTCGCGTGCAGGTCGACCCGTACCCGACGCGCGATTGTGGAGATCTGGATCGAGTCCGAGATGTGGTGGATGAAGTAGATGAGCACGGCGACGTTGACGACGGCGAGCACGACGGCGGCGTTGACCGCGAGGTGGGGGACGAAGACCTCCGCGTCCGGGTCGCCAGGGTCACCGACGGCGCGGACCGAGCGCAGGACGAGCAGGCTGTAGAGGAACGTGGCGACGAAGACGCCGAGGACCGCCTGGTTCCCGCGGTCGGCCATGAAGTTGCGGACGAGCCGCGGCCCGTACGTGGACGAGGTGAGCGCGAGGACCGCCATCGTGATGGAGAACGTCGTCCCCGCGACGGCCAGCGAGGAGCTGGCGATCGCGCCGAGGATGTCGCGGCTGCCGCTCTCGCCCACGCGGTAGAGCGCGGCGTCCAGCCAGTCCGGCACGGTCACGTCCCCGAGGCTCTCGTCGAGCGCGACGAGTGCCTCCGCCAGCACGGCGACGGCGAGGCACATGACCGCCGGGATGAACCAGAACTGCTGCCGGAGCCGCTGGAGGGTGTTCACCTGCGCCAGCGTGTCAGGCGATGGACGGCGCCGCACCGCTGATCGGCACGACGTCCCGCTCACCGGCCGACCGGACGCGGCAGCGGCCGGGAGAGCACCGCGTCTCGTCAGGAGAGACGCGGGCGGACCGGAGGCGGTTCCCGGACCACATCGTGGGACGACCCCGGGGGGCCGGCGCACGGTCCGGCGGACCCGGGCAGCCTCTTCTCATGCCCCCCAGTCCGCGGGTGGGCACGGACACGACGGAGGAACGATGAAGGGAACGACGGCAGCCGCCGCACGCACCCTCACCCGGACGCACACCGCCGGCATCTTCTGTTGTCCGCACATGCCGGGCTGCTGCCCCGCCTGACCTGGTCGAGCCGTACCGGCTCCCATCCCGTCGGCCGGCAGCGCCCCACGCGCCCGGCACGCCCGTGCGCGGGCCTGCACCCGGTGCGTCCGCCCCGGCGCGCTCGCCCGCGGTCGCGCGCACCTCGCCGTCCTGGGGACCCCACCTGCGCAGCGGGCGCACGGACGTCTCGTGCCCCGACGCGCGACGTGCCCCGCACCCTGCCGGGAGCGGGCACGTCCCTCGCACGCTCACCACACCACCACGCGCCCTGCGCACCCGTCCTCCCAGCTCTGGAGCACCCATGCTGTCCCGTCGCCCCACTCCCACCCGAACCCCGACCGCGCGGTCGGCCGCACCCCGCCGCGCCGCCGGCCCGGTCGCTGCCCTCGCCGCCGCCGCCCTGCTCGGCGGGTGCGCCGCCCAGGAGGCGACCGGCTCGGAGCCGTCGTCAGCGACCGACCCGGTCACCGGCGGTGAGCTCACCTACCTCGAGTACGAGCCGCACACGACGCTCTACCCGCCTCAGGGCGGCTTCTACCCCAACGGCGGGCTCGTCAACAACGTCACCGACCGCCTCACGTACCAGGACCCCGAGACCCTCGAGATCGAGCCGTGGATCGCCACGGACTGGGAGGTGAGCGCGGACGCCACCGAGTACACGTTCAACCTCCGCGACGGCGTGACGTTCTCCGACGGCACCCCCCTCGACGCGGACGTCGTCGCCAAGAACTTCGACCTCTACGGTCTCGGTGACGCCGAGCGCGGCCTCACGGTCTCCGAGGCGATCAACAACTACGCCGGCAGCGAGGTCGTCGACGCGGACACCGTGACGTTCCGTTTCAGTGCCCCGGCGCCGGGCTTCCTCCAGGCGACGTCGACGATCAACTCCGGCCTCCTGTCGGCCGAGACGCTCGAGCGTGGCCTCGACGAGTTCGGCCCCGGCAGCTCGACGGAGATCGTCGGGTCCGGCCCGTTCGTCATCGCCGAGGAGGAGATCGGCACACGCATCCGGCTCGAGGCGCGCACGGACTACGACTGGGCGCCGCCGTCGCTCGAGCACCAGGGCCGCGCGTACCTCGACGCCCTCGACATCGTCGTCACCCCGGAGGACAGCGTCCGCATCGGCTCGCTCACCTCGGGCCAGGCGGACTACGTCCGCTACGTCCAGGCCTACGACGAGGCGCAGGTCGAGGCCGCCGGCTTCGACCTCTACGCCCCCCAGACCCGTGGGGTCAACAACGGCCTCGCGCTGCGCCCGACGAACCCGCTCCTCGCCGACGTCCGCGTGCGCCAGGCGCTCCTGCACGGCGTCGACGCGCAGGAGGTCGTCGAGACCGTCTACACGGACAACTACCCCGTCGCCACGTCCCAGCTCTCCGCGTCCGCCCTCGGCTACACCGACCAGGCCGACGCGCTGGCGCACGACCCGGAGCGCTCCGCCGAGCTGCTCGACGAGGCCGGGTGGGAGCCGGGCGAGGACGGCGTCCGCACCAAGGACGGGAAGCGGCTCTCCCTCGACGTCTACGCCTCGAACGCCCAGCCGCTGTCCAAGCCGAACCTCGAGCTCGTCGCGCAGCAGCTCCGGGCGATCGGCGTCGAGCTCAACGTCAAGACCGCCGACTCGGCCACGATCACCGCGGAGTCCCGCGACCCGCTCGCCACGCCGCTCTACCACTCGATGGTCGGCCGCGCGGACCACGACGTCATCAAGAGCCAGTTCCACACGGCCAACCGCGACGTCCTCATCTCGGACGACGCCGAGCTGGACGCCCTCCTCGAGGCCGTCGCCTCCGAGCCGGACGGCGCGGCCCGCGCCGAGCGCTCCGCCGAGGTCCAGCGCTACCTCACCGAGCAGGCGTACTACATCCCGCTCTTCGAGGAGCCGCAGGTCTACGGCGCGGCGTCCTACGTCGAGGGCGTCGGCTTCGAGTCCGTGGGCCGGCCGACCTTCTACGACGTCTGGCTCAACGAGTAGGACCGGGCCCGTCCCGAGCCCCCACCGCCCCGACGACCACGGAAGGAGAGCCCTGTGCGCTACGTCCTCGGACGCGTCGGCCAGGCCGCCGTCGTGCTGCTGGCCGCCTTCACCCTCAGCTTCGTCCTGCTCCACGCGCTGCCCGGCGACGCGCTCCTCGTCAAGTTCGAGAACCCCGAGCTGGGGCTCTCCGCCGCGGAGATCGCCAGCCTGCGCGCGGCCTACGGCGCCGACGTACCCGTGCTCCAGCAGTACCTCGCCGCCATCGGGTCCTTCGTCACCGGGGACCTCGGGTACTCGGTGCAGTACGGCACTCCCGTCGCGACGCTCCTCGTCGAGGCGCTGCCCGGCACCCTCGCCCTCGCCGTCACGGGCTTCGTCGTCGCCGTCGTCCTCGCCGTCGGGATCGCGGCGCTGTCCTCGCTCGCGCCGTTCGCCTGGGTACGGGGCGCGCTGCGCGCGGCACCCTCGCTCTTCGCCGCGGTGCCGGTGTTCTGGCTGGCGATCGTCCTCGTCCAGGTGTTCTCGTTCCGCCTCGGGCTCGTGCCGGTCATCGCTGCGAGCCCGGTCCAGGCGCTCATCCTCCCCGTCGTCGCCCTCGCCGTCCCGATCTCCGCGCCGCTCGCGCAGGTGCTCGTGCGCAGCATCGACGACGTCCGCCTCCAGCCGTTCGTCACGGTCGCGGCCGCGAAGGGGGCGAGCCAGCGGTGGCTGCTCGCGCGGACCGTCGCGCGCAACGCGCTGCTGCCGACGCTGACGATCGCCGGGGTCCTCCTCGGGGAGCTCATCGGCGGCGCCGTCGTCACCGAGACCGTCTTCGGTCGGGCCGGCGTCGGCCGGCTCACCGAGCAGGCGGTCTCCACCCAGGACATCCCCGTGCTCCAGGGCGTCGTCGTCCTCGCGGCGCTCACCTTCGTCGTCGTCAACCTCGTCGTCGACCTCCTCTACCCGGTGCTCGACCCGCGCACCCGGACCCGGACGGGGGCCCGCGCATGACCATCGCCACCACCTCGGCAGACCTGCCGAGCACCGCCGAGCCGCAGCCGGCGGCACCCCGGCCCGCCGCCCGGCGACGCCTGCCCCGCCCGGGGCTCGCAGACCTCTCGCTCGCCCTCGCGGTCGTCGTCGTCGGCGTCGTCCTCGCGTGGGCGCTCGTGCCGGGCCTGTTCACCGCGCACGACCCGGTCACGGGCGTCCCGGCCGAGAAGCTCACGCCCCCCGGCCTCGCGCACCCCTTCGGCACCGACGCCCTCGGCCGCGACCTCCTCGCGCGCGTCGTCCACGGGTCGGTCCACTCCGTCTCGGGGGCGCTCATCGCCGTCACGGTGGGGCTCGTCGTCGGGACCGCGCTCGGCGTGCTCGCCGGGTCCGCGGGACGCGTCGTCGACGACGTCCTCATGCGCGCCGTCGACGTCCTCCTGTCGATCCCGGCCCTCCTCCTCATGCTCAGCATCATCATCCTGCTCGGCTTCGGGACGACGAACGCCGCGATCGCCGTCGGCGTCAGCTCGGTCGCGTCCTTCGCCCGGCTCGCCCGCTCGGAGGTCGTGCGGGTGCGTCGCGCGGACTACGTCGAGGCGGCGTTCGGCAGCGGCGGGCGCTTCCTGCCCGTCCTGTGGCGCCACGTCCTGCCGAACTCCGTCAGTGCCGTCGTCTCGCTCGCCGCGCTGCAGTTCGGCACCGCCATCATCGCCATCTCGACCCTCGGCTTCCTCGGCTACGGTGCCCCGCCGCCCACGCCCGAGTGGGGACTGCTCATCTCCGAGGGACGCAACTACATCGCGACGGCGTGGTGGCTCACGACGCTGCCCGGGCTCGTGCTCGTCGCCGTCGTGCTCTCCGCCAACCGCATCAGCGTCGCCCTCCGGAGGACGTCATGACCCTCACCCTCACCTCCTCGGCCCCCGCCGTGACGGCGGAGGCCGGCCTGTCGCCGTCCGCCGAGCGGCCCGGCGCCGCCCCCGTCCTCGCCGTCCGCGACCTCGCCGTCGGGTACGCCTCCCGCGCCGGGACCACCCGCGTCGTCCACGGCGTCTCCTTCGACGTCGCCGCCGGCGAGGTCGTCGCCGTCGTCGGGGAGTCCGGCTCGGGCAAGACGACGACCGCGCAGGCGGTCATCGGCCTCCTCCCCGGGAACGGGCGGGTCGAGCGGGGCTCGATCGCCCTCAACGGCACCGACATCTCCGGCTGGGGCACGAAGCGCCTCGAGTCCGTCCGCGGGCGGCGCATCGGCCTCATCCCGCAGGACCCGAACAACTCCCTCAACCCCGTCAAGACGATCGGCGCCAACCTCGCGGAGGTCCTCCAGATCCACCGGGCGGGGACGCCAGCGGCCATCCGGGCGCGGGTCCTCGAGCTCCTCGAGCGGGTCGGCGTGCCCGAGCCGGAGGTCCGTGCGCGGCAGTACCCGCACGAGCTCTCCGGCGGCATGAAGCAGCGGGTCCTCATCGCGGGAGCCATCGCCCTCGAGCCGGACCTTCTCATCGCGGACGAGCCGACGAGCGCCCTCGACGTCACGGTCCAGCAGCGCGTCCTCGACCTCCTCGCCGGTCTCCAGCGCGAGCTCGGCACAGCCATCCTCTTCATCACCCACGACCTCGCGGTCGCCGCGGACCGGGCGGACCGTGTCCTCGTCATGAAGGACGGCCACCTCGTCGAGGACGGGCCGACGGCCGAGCTCCTCGCCGCCCCTCGCACGGGGTACACCCGGGCGCTCCTGCACGACGCCCCCGCATTCCGCAGCAAGGGGCCGGGCGCGCGCGCCGCCTCCCGCGAGCGGGTCGCCGTCGCGGGCCCGGCCGACCACGCCGTCGTCGTGCGCGGCCTCGTCCAGGAGTTCGGCCGCGGCCGCGGCGCCGCCCCCTTCCGGGCGGTCGACGACGTCAGCTTCACCGTCGTGCGCGGCACGACCCACGCGCTCGTCGGGGAGTCGGGGTCCGGGAAGACGACGACCGCGCGCGCCGTCGTCGGGCTCACCCGCCCCTCCGGCGGGTCCGTCCTCGTCGAGGGCAGCGAGGTGACGACCCTGCGCGGGGCGGCGCTGCGCGAGCTGCGCCGGCGCACCCAGCTCGTCTACCAGAACCCGTTCAGCTCGCTCGACCCGCGCCAGCACGTCGCCGACATCGTCACCGAGCCGCTGCGGAACTTCGGCCGCGTCGGGCGCGCCCGGCGGGCCGCGGTGGCCGCCGAGGCGCTCGACCGCGTCGCCCTCCCGGCGGGCATGCTCTCCCGCCTGCCGGCCGAGCTCTCCGGCGGGCAGCGCCAGCGCGTCGCCATCGCGCGGGCGCTCGTGCTCTCGCCGAGCGTCCTCGTCCTCGACGAGGCCGTCTCCGCGCTCGACGTCACCGTCCAGGGACAGGTCCTCGAGCTCCTCGAGCAGCTCCAGCGCGACCTCGGCCTCACCTACCTCGTCATCTCGCACGACCTCGCCGTCGTCCGCCAGGTCTCGGACACGGTCTCCGTCATGCGCGGCGGGCGCGTCGTCGAGCAGGGCGCCACCGAGGACGTCTTCACCCACCCGGGCGAGGCGTACACCGCCGCCCTGCTCGCGGCGATCCCGGGCCGCCGCACCCACCCCGCACGGACCGACGACAACGACGACAAGGACGCACGATGACGACGAAGCGACTGGGGATCTTCACCCGGATCCTCGACGAGGCACCCCCCGCGGAGCGCTACCGGAACGCGGTCGAGCAGATCCAGCTCGCCGAGCGGCTCGGCGTCGACTCGGCGTGGGTGGCCCAGCACCACTTCGACGGCACGGAGGGGGGCCTGCCCGCCCCGCTCGTCCTCCTCGGCCACGCCGCCGCCGTGACGAGCCGCATCCGGCTCGGCACCGGGATCATCACCCTGCCGCTCGAGCACCCTGTCCGCGTCGCCGAGGACGCCGCCGTCGTCGACGTCCTCTCGGGCGGCCGGCTCGAGCTCGGCGTCGGGTCCGGGGGCACCCCGACGTCGTTCGCCGCCTTCGGGCGCGACGTCGCGGACAAGCGGGCCGTCTTCGCCGACCACCTCGCCACGCTGCGCGGTGCGCTCGGCGGGGCCGAGCTCGGCCACCCGCGCAACACCCTCTACCCGAGCGTGCCCGACCTCCTCGGGCGCCTGTGGCAGGCGACGTTCTCGGCCGCGGGCGCCGCAGCCGCCGGGCGGGCCGGGGACGGCCTCATGCTCTCCCGCACCCAGCCGCGCTCGCCCGACGCGCCCGACGCGTCGCTCAGCGACATCCAGGACCCCGTCATCGACGCCTACCTCGACGCGTTGCCCGCCGGCGTGGAGCCGCGGATCCTCGCCTCCCGCACGATCGTCGTCAGCGAGGACCCGGCCGCCCTGCGCCCCTACGCCGAGCGCGGCCTGCGCCGCGCGGCGACGAACCTGCGCCGCCAGGGTCACCACCTGCCCGAGGACGACCTCGACGCCCTCATCCGGCGCACGGACTCACTCGTCGGCAGCCCCGAGGAGGTCATCGAGCTCCTCGCGGCCGACCGCGCCGCGGCCCGCGCCACCGACGTCACCTTCCAGGTGCACTCCATCGACCCACCGCACGAGCACGTCCTGCGCTCGATCGAGCTCATCGCCACCCGCGTCGCACCGGCGCTCGGCTGGACGGCCCCGCTCGCCGCCGCAACCGCCTGACCCACCCCCGGAGGACAACCATGACGACGACGACCTCAGCCACGACGACGACCGACCCGCCGCCCACCCGCAGGGGAGCGCCGGCGGAGGACGTCATCGACCGCCTTCTCGGCGTCGAGCCGGGGAGCCGGCTCGACGCCGTCCGATCCGCCCGGCCGGAGGCCCGCGCGAACGCGCAGCGCAGCCACGACGCGCTCTTCGCGCCCGTCGACACGAGCGACGTCAGCCTGGCCGAGCGGTACGCCGTCGCGGTGTTCGTCGCCGATCTGCACCGCGCGGGGGCGGTGACCGAGCACTACCGCGCCGGCCTCGCCCGGCACGACGCCGACGGCGCGCTCGCCGCGGCGGTGACGAACGAGGTGACGCGCGGGCTGGCGGCGGGCCCGTACGGGCAGTACCGCGAGTCGGGTCTCGCGGGGGAGAGCACGCCCGGGCCCCGTTACCGGGTGCTCGACCCCGCGGCGGTGGGGGAGCGCCTCAGCGCCGCCCTCGAGCACGCCCACCTCCTCGTCTACCGTCCGCGCGAGGCCTCGCCCGAGGCCCTCGACCGGCTCCTCGCCGCCGGCTGGAGCACGACGGGCATCGTCACCCTCGCCCAGCTCGTCAGCTTCCTCGCCTTCCAGGTCCGGGTGGTCCACGGGCTCGCCCAGCTCGCCCTCGTCCCGCCGACGACCGCCCCCGAAGGAGCGCACCGATGACCGCGACCGAGACGACGACCGCGGCGACGCGCTACCCCGCGCTCGCCCGCCCCGAGGCCTTCACCGCCGAGCCGCTCGGGTGGGTGCCGTGGCTGGAGCCCCTGTCGGTGGCCGACTTCGAGGAGCGGCACTGGGAGGGTGTCGTCGACCGCCGGCGGGCGGCCAGCCCGTACTTCGCGCTCCTCGCCCGTGACCCCGAGGTGCTCGCGGCGCGGACGAAGACGGACAACGACATCTTCTCAGGCGCCGGCGGCGGGCTGCCGCGGTGGGAGCGGGAGCTGGCCGCTGCCGCGGCCAGCCGTCGCAACGGCTGCGTCTTCTGCGCGTCGGTCCACGCGCGCTTCGCCGCCCGGCTCTCCAAGCGGCCCGACGACGTCCAGCGGCTCCTCGGCGAGGGGGTCGGCGCGCGCGTCGACGAGCGCTGGGACGCCCTCGTCGACGCGGCCGTCGCCCTCACCGAGACCCCGGCGGAGTTCGGCCCGGCCGACGTCGAGCGGCTGCGCGCCCAGGGCCTCGACGACATCGGCATCGCCGATGTCATCCACGGCGCCGCGTTCTTCAACTGGGCGAACCGGCTCATGCTCTCGCTCGGCGAGCCGGAGGTGCCCTGAGCGCGCCTACCGGCCCCGCCTCTGGTCGGCGGCGTACGCCTCGAGCACGGCGACCGTGCCGTCGGCGGCGTCGACGAACTGGGCGCCGATGACGCGCGCGAGGTCGGCGATCGACTCCGTCAGCACAGCGGCGGCGTGACGCACGTCCGGGTCTGCTGATCGAGCGCCCGCCTCGGCGAGGTCGTGGGCGTACCCCACCTGCAGGCCCAGGACGGCCTCGGGTGACTCGTCCTGGAAGTAGTAGGTCTCCGAGTACTGGGTGAGGTCGACCCGTACCTTCGTGAGGCTCGTGGCGAGGGTGCCCAGGATGCGTGCGGCCGTCACCCCGGTGAGCGCCCCCAGCGCCTCCAGCGTTCCCGCCTCACGCAGGGCGGCGAGGTGGAGGGAGAGCGTGCGCCGCCGGTTGAGGGCCGGGTAGACCTGGAGCACCCAGGACACCGCCGCCGTCAGCAGCGCGAAGCCGATGAGTGCCTGGAGGGGGACGGCGGCACGGAGCCACCCCACGGTCGGGACGACGTCCCCGAACCCGAGGGTCGCGACCGAGACGAGGGACAGGTAGAGCGCCTCGAGGAGCTCGGCGCCGTCGTCGGGGACGACTCCGGGGCCGTACGTGAATGCGGTCGGCACGTGAGGCCAGTACACGAGCGCCCCCCCGACGACGACGAGCGCACCCCACGCACCGATGACCGCGACCAGCGCCAGCGGGCCGGACCGCTTCCGGGCGCCTCGGCCGAGCCTGCCGGTCAGGCGCCAGGTCCCCATCATGAGGGCCCGGCTGAGCCTGCCCTGTGCGCTCGGGTACCACAGGGTCTGGAAGACGTCCCACAGGACGAGGCCGACGAGGAGACCGCCGACCAGCGACACGACCCAGGTCATCGCCGCCTCCTCATCTCACCGCCGGACGCCCGGACCGGCCGGGCGGGTGGCCGGCCGGTCCGGACGCCGGTCGATCACGCGTCGACGACGATCGCGATGACAGCCGGCTCGCGCCGGTACGTGCGCTGCATGAAACGGCTGACGGCCTGCGCGATGACCGTCTCGAGCTTCGCGATGTCGTTGACCTTCTGCTCGCGGGCGCGGGTGAGGGCCTTCGTGACCTCGGCCGCCGCGCCGTCGAACGTACGGTCGTCGTGGACGAAGCCGCGCGTGATGAACTCGAGCGGCTCGGCCGGCATGTTCGTGTCCGGGTCGAGGAGGGCCAGGACCGTGACGACGCCACCCTCGCGCAGGAGCACGCGCTCCTTGAGGGTGTCCTCGGTCGCGGCGCCGACGGTCTGACCGTCGACGTAGACCATGCCGGCCGGGACCTTGCCGACGATCCGCGCGCGGCCGTCGACGAGGTCGACGACGACACCGTCGCGGCCGACGATGACCTGGTCCGCCGGGACGCCGGTGCGCTTGGCGAGCTCGGCGTTGGCGTGGAGGTGCTTGGACTCGCCGTGGACGGGCATGACGTTGCGCGGCTGGACGATGTTGTAGCAGTAGACGAGCTCGCCGGCGCTGGCGTGGCCCGAGACGTGGACCTTGGCGTTGCCCTTGTGGACGAGCGTGGCGCCGAGGTCGATGAGCCGGTTGATGACGCCGTAGATGGCGTTCTCGTTGCCGGGGATGAGCGAGCTCGCGAGGAGCACCGTGTCACCCTCGCCGAGGCGGATCTGGTGGTCGCCGCCCGCCATGCGCGACAGGGCCGCCATGGGCTCGCCCTGGGATCCGGTGCACACGAGCGTGACCTTGTTGTCCGGCATCTGGTCGAGCTTCTTGAAGTCGACGACGAGACCGCGGGGGATCTTGAGGTAGCCCAGGTCGCGTGCGATGCCCATGTTCCGGACCATCGAGCGCCCGACGAACGCGACCTTGCGGCCGTGCGCCTCCGCGGAGTCGAGGACCTGCTGGATGCGGTGCACGTGGCTGGCGAAGCTCGAGACGATGATCCGGCGCGGCGCGGTGGCGAAGACGTGGTCGATCGCCGGGATGAGGTCGCGCTCGGACATCGTGAAGCCGGGGACCTCAGCGTTCGTCGAGTCCGTGAGGAAGAGGTCCACCCCCTCCTCGCCGAGGCGCGCGAAGTGGCGCAGGTCCGTGATCCGGTCGTCGAGCGGGAACTGATCCATCTTGAAGTCACCGGTGTGCAGGACGAGGCCGGCGTCCGTGCGGATCGCCACGGCGAGGCTGTCCGGGATCGAGTGGTTGACCGCGACGAACTCGAGCTCGAACGGCCCGGCCTTGTGGGTGTCCTCGGCCTCGACGTGGACCGTGACCGGCTTGATGCGGTGCTCCTTGAGCTTGGCCGTGATGAAGGCCAGCGTGAGCTCGGACCCGATGAGGGGGATGTCCGGTCGCTCCTTGAGGAGGTACGGGACGCCACCGATGTGGTCCTCGTGACCGTGCGTGAGCACGATGGCCTGGATGTCGCCCAGGCGGTGCCGGATCGAGGTGAAGTCGGGGAGGATGACGTCGATGCCGGGCTGGTGCTCCTCGGGGAAGAGCACGCCGCAGTCGACGACGAGCAGCTTGCCGGCGTGCTCGAAGACGGTCATGTTGCGACCGATCTCACCGAGCCCGCCGAGCGGGGTGATCCGCAGTCCGTTGGCGGGCAGGGCGGGGGGAGCCTTGAGCTCCTTCATACGGGACAAGTCATCAGTCTTTCCGGTCGAGGGGGACGGCGGGTGGCGCCGTCAGGACGAAGTTGTCGGCACTCGGCGACGGCATCGAGCAGCACGCGCGGAAGGGCAGCGGTGCACGGACGTCGGGGAGAGATACCACCACTGTACCCGTGGGTGCCTCTTCCCAAGCGGCGCGGCCGGGTGGAGACTGCTCGTGCCGGGCTCCAGCGGAGGAGATGGTGACGTGAGCACGACGCATCCGACCACCGACCGGTCCGGGCGCGGCCGGGCGCGTCGCCTCCTGGCGGCGCTCCTCGGGTCCCTCAGCACCCTCGCGCTCGTCCTCGTCCCGACCGGTCCGCCGGCGGCGGCGGCGGACATGTTCGGCCACGACGTCTCGTGGCCCCAGTGCTCGAGCGCCCAGGGCGGGTACGGGCTCCCCATGCCGCCGACGTCGACGCAGTTCGTCATCGTCGGCCTCACCCGCGGCCTGGCGTTCACCGAGAACCCGTGCCTGGCGGACCAGGTCTCCTGGGTGCGCAGCCGAAGCAAGCCCGCGCACGGGTACGCGATGGCGACGTTCCCCACCGCCGCCCAGCTGAGCACGTACGGGGACGACGGCCCCTGGCGCGCGTCGACGCGGGCCGCGCGCCTGAGCAACGTCGGGTACGCCGAGGCGCAGTTCGCCGTGGCGTCCCTGGCCCGGGTGGGCTGGCGCCCGCCCGTCGTGTGGATCGACGTCGAGCCCCGCCCCGCCCAGCCGTGGCCCACGGGCACGGCGGCGCGCGTGCGGGAGAACCGCTACGTCATCGAGGGGCTCATGCGCGGCCTGCGCGACGCCGGGTACTCCTACGGCCTCTACTCCTACACCAACGGGTGGAACGAGATCACCGGCGGCTGGTGGCTCCCGGGTGTGCCGGTGTGGGCGACGGCGGGGCGGCTGGACTACCCCGGCGAGGCGCTCGACCGCTGCACGCAGCCGAGCTTCTCCGGCGGTCGCGTCTACATCTCCCAGTGGTACGACGACACCCGCGACTACGACCGCACGTGCGGGACGTACGCCTTCACGCCGCTCGCGATCCCGCCGTCGTCGATGGCGGGGGGCGAGAACGACGTGGACGGGAGCTGGACGAACGACGTCCTCGCCCGCGAGGCTGCGACCGGGAACCTCTGGCTCTACCGCGGGACCGGGACGGGCGGCTGGCGTTCCCCGGTCCGGGTCGGGCACGGGTGGTCGGGCATGCGTGTCATCGACACGGCGGGCGACGTCGACGGCGACGGGCGGGGCGACGTCCTCGCGGTCGAGGCGGCCACGGGCGTGCTGTGGCTGTACCGCGGCACGGGCAGCGGGTTCGCGCAGCGGCAACGTGCCGGGCACGGGTGGGGGGTCATGGACGTCGTCCTCGGCCCGGGGGACGTCACCGGCGACGGCCGCGCCGACCTCCTCGCCCGGCAGGCCGGCACGGGTGACCTGTGGCTCTACCCGGGCAACGGGCGAGGCGGGTGGCTCCCGGGTACGCGGGTCGGCTGGGGGTGGACGGTCATGGACGCCCTCGTCGGACCAGGCGACTTCGACGGGGACGGCCGCGCCGACCTCCTCGCCCGCGAGGCCGCGACCGGCCGGCTCCTCCTCTACGCCGGGACGGGCACCGGACGCTTCCGTGCCGGGGTCCAGGTCGGCAACGGCTGGTCGGGGATGGACGCGCTCGTCGGGGCGGGCGACATCGACGGTGACCGGCGGTCCGACGTCCTCGCGCGCGAGCGGGCCACCGGCTACCTGTGGCTCTACCCCGGTGACGGCGCGGGCGGCTGGCTCGCCCGGGTCCGGGTCGGGAACGGCTGGGGTGTCATGGACGCGCTCACGTGAGTCCCGGGGCAGACTCGCCGCATGCGTGAGCTCGTCGTCCTCGGTACGGCCTCGCAGGTGCCCACCCGCGCCCGCAACCACAACGGCTACCTCCTGCGGTGGGACGGGCAGGGCCTGCTCTTCGACCCCGGCGAGGGCACCCAGCGCCAGATGATCCATGCCGGGGTGAGCGCCTCGCAGGTCACCCGGATCTGCCTCACCCACGTCCACGGGGACCACTGCTACGGGCTGCCGGGCGTGCTGTCCCGACTTGCCCTTGACGGCGCGGAGCACCCCGTCGACCTCCACTACCCGGCCTCGGGGGAGGACGTCGTGCGTGCCCTCGTCCACGTCGCCAGCCCGGGCGTCGACCTGCGCCTGCGCCCGCACGGCGGGGCGGGGGAGGTTGCGCCGGGCCTCGAGGTGCGGCCGCTGCGCCACCGCGTCGAGACGTACGGGTACCGGCTCACCGAGGCGGACGGGCGCACGCTCGTGCCGGAGCGGCTCGCGGCCGCGGGCATCGCCGGACCCGACGTCGGGCGGCTCCAGCGTGAGGGGCGGCTCGGGGCGACCCGGCTCGAGGACGTCAGCGTGCCCCGGGCCGGCCAACGGTTCGCCCTCGTCATGGACACGGCGGAGTGCGCCGGCGCCGACGACCTCGCCGCGGGCGCCGACGTCCTCGTTGCCGAGTCGACGTTCGCCGACGAGGACGCCGACCTCGCGGCGGCCTACCTCCACCTCACCGCCGGCCAGGCGGGGGCACTCGCCGGGCGCGCAGGCGTGGGCACCCTCGTCCTCGCGCACTTCTCCTCCCGGTACGACGACGTCACGGGCCTCCTCGCGCAGGCGCGGGCGCGGGCCGGGGGCACGGCCGTCGTCGCCGCGTCGGACCTCGACCGGGTGCCGTTCCCGCGGCGCCGGCGCGCACCGTAGGGTCGGGGCGTGGCACGGACGGAGGCGCCGACGACGGCGCGGGTGGACAGCTGGGTCTGGGCAGTGCGGGTCTTCAAGAGCCGCTCCCAGGCGACGGCGGCCTGCCGCGCCGGGCACGTGCGCGTCAACGGCGAGCGGGCGAAGCCGGCGACGCCCGTCAAGGTGGGCGACCGCGTCGTCGTCCGCGGCGGGGAGCGGGAGCGAATCCTCGTCGTCGCGCGCATCCTCCTCAAGCGGGTCGGCGCCCCGGAGGCCGCCACCGCGGTGGTCGACGAGAGCCCGCCGCCGCCACCGGTCGAGGCGCGTCCCGCCGTGCCGTTCCGGGACAGGGGAGCGGGCCGCCCGACCAAGCGTGAGCGCCGGGACATCCAGCGCCTGCGCGGCTACTAGCCGGCGCCGGACCACGCGAGCAGGAGCACGCACACGTCGTCGCTCGTCTCCTCGTCGAGCAGCAGGCGGGACGTCATCGCCTCGACGCTCTCCCCGGGCGGCAGCCCGCGGACGGCGTCGGCGGTGTCGGTGAGCACCTCGAGGCCCACGCGTAGCGAGCGGTCCCGCCGCTCGACGAGCCCGTCGGTGTAGAGGAGGAGCTGGTCCCCGGGGGCGAGGGTGAGCTCGTCCTCCGCCCGCTCCGACCCGGCCGTGGCCACGCCGAGCGGACGGGAGCGTCCGCCCCACACGAGCCTGGCGTCGCCGTCGCCGGGGACGAGCAGGGGCGGGAGGTGGCCGGCGCACGCGTACCGCACGTGCCCGGTGCGCAGCGCCACCTCGGCGTAGACGACGGTCGCGGAGACCGCTGCGTCGACCTGCTGGACGAACCGGTCGAGGTGGGACAGGACGCCCGCGGGCCCGAGCCCGGGCGCTGCCACCGCGCGCACCGCGCTGCGGAGCTGCCCCATGGCGATCGCGGCGCTGAGCCCACGCCCGACGACGTCACCGACGACGACGGCGAGGAGGTCGTCCTCGACGAGGAACCCGTCGTACCAGTCCCCACCCACCTCGAGGTCCGCGACGCCGGGGCGGTACGTCGTCGCCAGGACGAACCGCGGGTCCAGCGGTGTGCGCGCCGTGATGAGCGCCCGCTGGAGCTCGTGCGCCACCTGGGAGCTCTGCTCGTGCAGGAGGGACCGGTCCAGGGCGAGGCCGGCCTGCTGCGCGACCGCACCGAGCACGTCGAGGTCGAGGGGCTCGGCGGCGGGATCCTCCCGCGGGAGGACTGCGAAGACGCCGTGGAGCCGGGAGCGACCACGCAGGGGGACGACGACGCGCCCGCCGACCACCCGGGCGCCCTCGTCGGCACTGCTGACGGACGGCGGCGGGCCGGGGTCGTCGGCACCCGTCGTCGTGGCGGCCAGCACGAGCCCGCCCGCGGGGGCGGCCATCCACACCGCGGCCGCCCGCGCGCCCAGGTCCGCCTCGGCCGCCTCGAGGACCGCACGGACGACGGCGTCCGTGCCGCCCGCGCGGGAGAGGGCCGCCGTCGCGCGCTGGAGCACCTGCGTACGGGCACCCGCGTGCTCGGCCTCCCGCCGCGCCGCGAGGAGCTCGCGCTCGTACCGGGAACGTTCCCGCGCGCCGGAGAGGACGACGCGCACCACCGGCTCGGCGCCGGGGGCGGGCGTGACGACGACGGCGGTGAGGAGGACGGGCATCCGCCCGTCGGGGCCGGAGAGCTCGACGGCGATCTCCTCGACACGGCCGTCCGCGTGGAGCATGGGCGACAGGTGCGTCTCCCAGTAGATCCGGCCGCCGACGGAGAGGAGCTGGCTCAGGCGGACGTGGCCGACGAGGTCGGAGCGGCCGCGCCCCGCCCAGGCGAGGAACGTCGCGTTCGCGTCGACGATCGTGCCGTCGGGCCGCAGGGTGAGGAGGCCGCACGGCGACGCCTCCCACGCGTCTGCCCGAGCGGCGTCGTCGGGGCTCACGGCGCCAGGTACTCCCGCATCGCGCCGACGACGGCGTCCGGCGCGCTGAGGTTCGGGCAGTGGCCGATGGAGTCGAGGACGACGAGCCTGCTCCCGGCGAGGTTGGCGTGGACGTAGGCACCGACCTCCGTCGGCGCGATGACGTCGTCGCGCGACTGGATGACGAGCGCCCGTGTGCGCACGCGCGCGAGATCGGCACGGTTGTCCGAGAGGAACGTCGTCCGGGCGAAGTGGCGCGCGATCGCCGGGTCCATCCGGCAGAAGCTGGCGGTGAGCTCCTTGCCGAGCTCCGGGCGGTCCGGCACGCCCATGATGACCGGCGCGATGTGGGCGGACCAGCCGAGGTAGTTGTCGTCCATCGTCTCGAGCAGCTCGTCGATCTCGGCCTGGGTGAAACCGCCGCGGTAGTCGCCGTCGTCGATGTAGCGCGGGCTGGGGCAGACGAGGACGAGGTCGTCGATGAGGTCGGGGCGCTCCGCCGCGGCGAGGAGGCCGATCATCGCGCTGACCGAGTGCCCCACGAGGACGGCGGGGCCGAGCGCGAGGGCGTCGAGGATCTCGACGATGTCGGCGGCGTACCCCTCGAGGCGGCCGTGCCGCTGGGGGTCGAACGCCGAGTCGTCCGAGCCGCCCGCACCGACGTGGTCGAAGAGGATGACCCGGTGGGTCCCGGCGAACGCCGGGACGACGTAGCGCCACATGCCCTGGTCGCAGCCGAAGCCGTGCGCGAAGATCATCGGCCGGCCGTCGGCGGGCCCGCTCAGGCGGACGTTGTGCCGGGTGAGGACATCCATGCCGGGGAGGGTACGGGACGGGCGGACCTGGCGTACCCGTTCGGGCAGTCGTGCGGGCACGACCCGGGCAGGATCGTTGTCCGGCCCGCACGCCAGGTCTAGCGTCGGAGACGACCACTCGACGAGCGGTCTAGCCGGGGCCCACGAGAGCGCGACCTCGACCACCAACCTGTCCCAGGCAGGTCCTGGGGCCGATGCGGCGACGACGCCGGTCTGGAGGTTCGGCATGCCGGACAACGAGGAGTTCGAGGCGCTCAAGGGGCGCATCGTCGAGCTCGAGAACCAGCTCAAGCACCAGAGCCTCAAGCGCGAGGTGCCCGAGCTCTCCGCGGAGGACCTGCAGGCCTACGCCAAGGTCCGCGACGTCATCGCCGCCGACTACGGCGAGTTCTGCGGGATCAACGACTGCTTCCGATGTATCCAGCGGTGCGTCCAGGTCTGCGTCGCCCGCTGCATCCAGCCGTGCATCTACGAGTGCACGTGCGGCCCGTGCAACCTCGGCCAGGGGGGTGGCCCGGTCGCCGGGCGGTTCGGTGGGCTGGGGTACTGACGGCGCGCCTGAGGAGACCGGCCGCGTGCTCCGGCTGGCGCCCGACCTCGAGGTCGTCCACGTCGACGGTGGCCTCCTGCTCGTCACGTCCGTCGCGCGGCTGCGCCTCGAGGGGGGCGTCGCCGGCGTCGTCCGGGACCGCCTGCTCGCGCCGCTGGAGGCCGGTGCGGCGCGCGCGGAGCTCCTCGCCGCGGTCCCCGCCGAGGTCTCGGACGAGGTCGGCGCGGTGCTCGACTCCCTCCTGCGGGCGGGCGTGGTCGTCGAGGAGCCCGACGGCGGGGAGCGGCAGCACCCGTCGTGGACGTACCTCGTGGCCGGCGAGCTCGACGACCGCGCCGCGCTCGCCGCGCGCGCGGCGGCGGTGCGCGTCGCCGTCGTCGGGGCGCGGGACGTCGGCGCGGTCCTCGCCGAGTCGCTCGCCGAGGCCGGGATCGGCACGATCTACCTCGTCGACCCGTACCGGGCGCAGCCGGGGGACCCGCTCACCCGTGAGCTCGAGGTCGCCGGGCGCCTGGCGCCGCGGTACCCGTCCACGCGGTTCACGCCGGGCGAGGTCGCGCTCGACCGGGAGTCGGTCGACGAGATCGTCTCCCGGAGCGACCTCGTCGTCACGGCCGTGGACCCGGAGCTCTCCGCCGTCCGGCACTGGGTCAACGCGGCATCCCTCGCGCACGACGTGCCGTCGCTGCACGCGGCGCTCCTGGGGACGCGGGCGCAGCTCGGCCCGCTCGTCATGCCGGGGGAGGGGCCGTGCTACCTGTGCTGGCGGATGCGGGCGCTCGCCTGCGAGGACGACTTCCCGGCCGCGATGGCGCGCGAGGAGGTCCTCGACGCGGTCCGGCGTCCCGCGGCGCGGCCGCGGCCGGTGCTGCCGCCGCTCGTGCCGTGGGCGGCCGGCGCGCTCGCGCGCGAGGTCCTCGCGGCGACGCTCGGTATCCTTCCGCCGCGGCTGCCGGCGCACGTCCTCGTCCTCGACGCCGCGAGCGGGCGCGAGGAGGTCCATCCGGTGCTGGCCCGGCCCGACTGCGCGGCCTGCCGAAAAAAAGCCCGCCCGCCCTCGCCGGGTCTGCCTGACCTGGTGGAGCTGGCCGGGGCCCCGACGCGCACGACCGACTTCGACGCGATCGCGGCCCGCGTCGTCAGCCCGCTCGCCGGGCTCGTCCGGCAGCTCGAGCGGATCCCCAAGGACGTCGAGGAGCCCGAGGAGCCTGTCGTCGTGCGCGCCCAGCTCGCCAACGCGCGCTTCCTCGCCGGCGAGCACGGGTTCGTCGGCTGCTCGGGCAAGGCGCGCAGCGCCCGCGCCGCCCGGGACGGTGCCCTCGGGGAGGCCCTCGAGCGGTACGCCGCGCTCACCTGGGGGCCGCCGCGGACCGTGCGCTCGACCCGGGGACAGCTCGACGGCCCCTCGCTCGACCCGCGCGACCTCGTCCTCTTCACCGAGGACCAGTACGCGACGCTGCCGTACGCCCCCTACTCCCGCGCCACCGAGCTCGACTGGGTACCGGCACGGTCCCTCGTCAGCGGCGAGGAGGTGTGGGTGCCGCTGCTGGCGACCCACCTCGGATACGACGTGCCCGAGCGCGGGGCGTACCTCTTCCCGGCGACGTCGAACGGCTTCGCCGGTGGTGCGACGCTCACCGACGCCGTCCTCGGCGGGCTCCTCGAGGTGGTCGAGCGGGACGCCTTCCTCATCGCCTGGGCGCACCGTCTCGCGGGCGTGCGGAGCCCGGCCGCCACCGTGCCGGACGAGGACGTCCGCCGCATCGCGGACGCGTACGCACGACGGCGGGTGGAGATCGACGTCCACCGGCTGCCGACGGACACCGCGGCGACGGTCGTCCTGGCGATCGGGTGGAGCGAGGAGACACCCGCCGTCGTCCTGGGTCTCGGAGCCGACCTCGACCCGGTACGGGCCGCCCGGGGGGCGGTCCTCGAGGTGGGTCAGGTGCGCCCGGCGCTCCGGGCCCGGATCCGCAGGCCGGAGACGGCGGCGCGGCTCGCCGAGCTCGTCGCCGACCCGTGGCTCGTCAGCGACCTCGAGGACCACGACCTCCTCTACGCCGATCCCGGCACGGCGTCGGCCGGCCTCGGGTACCTCCGCGCCGCACCGGCGCGGCCGTGGACGGAGCCGGCGGGCGGGGGACCGGGAACGGGAGAGGAGGAGCCCGCGGCACCTGCCGCGCCCGGGGCGCGGCTGCGGGCGCTCGTCGCCTCCCTCGCGCGCGTCGCCGGGGACGTCCTCTACGTCGACGTCACTCCCGACGACGTCCGCGGCCTCGGAGTGCGCGTGGCGCGCGGGATCGTGCCGGGGTTCCAGCCGATCCACTTCGGCGCGCGCGAGAACCGGCTGGGCGGCGAACGGCTCGCGCGGATGCCGGTGGAGCTCGGCCTCGTCGCCGCCGTCCCGGCGCTCACCGACCTCAACCTGGCTCCGCACCCGCTGGCGTGACCGGTGCCCCCCGACCCGAGCGTGTTCCGCGACGCCCAGCCGGTCGCCTGGACGTTCCACCGGGCGACCGCTCGGTGGGTCTTCTCGCCGCTCGCCGGAGGGAGTCCCGCGCCGGCGCCGGGGCGTGAGCGGCCCGGGACGCCGTGGACCCCGCTGCCGGAGGGGCCCCGGCCCTCCACCGGCCTCTTCGACGTCCTCGCCGACCGGGTCTCGTGCCGCGCGTTCGCGCCCTACCCGCTCGACCTGGCGCGCCTCGCGACACTCCTGCGCAGCGGCTACGGCGTGCTCGGCCGGCGCGCGGGCGCCGGCACGGAGATCGTCGAGCGGCCCAACCCGTCCGGGGGAGGGCTCTACCCGCTCGAGCTCAGCGTCGTCGTCCGCTCCGTCGACGGCCTGGTGCCCGGCGTCCACCACTACGTGCCGGCCGCGGACGGGCTCGAGCTCGTCCGCGAGGGGCCGTTCCCGAGCCGGCTGCTCGAGTACCTCTTCATGGGCCAGCCGTGGGTCCCCCGCGCGGCGTGCGTCGTCGTCGTCAGCGCCGTGACGGGGCGCTCGCTCGTCAAGTACGGCGACCGGGGGTACCGCTACCTCCTCCTCGAGGCGGGGCACGTCAGCCAGACCCTTGACCTCGCCGCCACGGCGCTCGGCCTCGGCGCCGTCAACCTCGGCGGCTTCTACGACGACGAGCTCGCCGGCCTGCTCCGGATCGACGCCGAGCGGGAGGTGGCGCTCTACGCGACGGCGGTCGGCGTGCCGGCGACGGCGGGGCGGATGTCCCAGCGGGCCCTGCCGTCCGGGTGACGGGAAGGCCCGCAGGGGCCACGAGGTCTGGCGAAAGGTCGAGGATCTGGCGAGGCGGAAGCTCGGACCGGTGGTTACCGTCGACGAACGCGGTCCCGCAGTGCCGCACGAACGAGCAGGACCGACGGTGACGACGGTCCCCACCGAGAGGACCACCCGCCCATGGCGTCACGCACGAGCTCCCGCCCGCCCTTCGCCCGACGACGCGGCCACATGCGTCTCGCCGCCGGCCTTGCCGGGGGCGTGCTGCTCCTGCCCGCGCTGGGCGTCGCCGCCGAGGCTGCGGGTCCGGTGGCGGCGGTGGTCCAGCCGGTGCCGCGCCCCGTGACGATCGACGACGCCATGACGGCGGACGGCGTGGGGATGTTCGCCTACTCCGACCACTGGTTCGAGTCCGCCCTGCCCGAGGCGGGCGAGGGGCGGGTCCACGCCACCGACGTCGCGGGCGCCACCTGGTCGGTGCAGTTCGACGGGGACGCCGTCGCCGTGACCGCGCCCGTCGGGCCGCTGCAGGGCACCGTCGAGTACGCCGTCGACGGCGGCGAGGGCGTCGTCATCGACCACTACGCTCCCGAGATCGCCGTGGCGACGGTGTGGACGAGCCCCGTCGTCGGCCCGGGTGCGCACGTCCTCACCGCGACGGTCCGCGGGGCCGGGGGCGAGCCGCGAAGGACGGTCGCGGTCGACGCGGTCACCGTCTACCGCACGGGCGCGGAGCCGGGGACCGAGCTCGTCCCGGTCGCGCCGGCGCCCGTGACGTACTCCGGCGGCAGCTACACGATCCCCGCCGTGGACGGCCTGGAGTACGTCGTCGGCGGCGCCGTCGTGGCGCCCGGCGCGTACCCCCTCACCGGGAGGATCCTCGTCAGCGCCCAGGCGCTCGACGGTCACGTCCTCACGCCGATGGTGCGCTCGCGCTGGCTGCTCCTGCCGCCGCCCACGGAGAACGTCCACGTCTCCGACCTCGAGTGGGTCTCGGAGCGCAACGGCCTCGGCCCGGTGGAGAGGGACACGGCGGTCGGCGGACCCGCGGCAGGCGACGGCGGGGTGCTCACGCTCGACGGCGTCACGTACGCCAAGGGTCTCGGAGCCCACGCCGACTCCGCCGTGCGGGTCTACCTCGGCGGCCAGTGCTCGGCCTTCCGGTCCACCGTCGGGATCGACGACTCGCAGGGCGCGGGAGGCTCGGTGGCCTTCGCCGTAATGGCCGACGGCGAGACGCTGCTGACGACGCCGGTCCTCACCGGCGCATCGGCGGGGTACCTCGTTGACGTCGACGTCACGGGCGCCGACTACCTCGACCTCGTCGTCGACGCGGTGGACGACGAGGTCGGCGACCACGCCGACTGGGCGCGGGCGCGCGTCGTCTGCGGCGACACCCTCGTACGCGGGATCCTGGAGCCGACCGTCGCCGACGCCCCCGGAACGGGAGCCGACTCGGTGACGATCCCGTCCGTCGAGGGCGTGGAGTACCTCATCGACGGCGTCGTTGCACCGGCCGGCGAGAACGTCGTGACGGCGGCCGTGGTCATCGTGTCGATCCGCGCTCTCGAGGGCTACCAGATCGACCCGGACCGTGCGGGACCGCGGTGGTCCTTCGCGTTCGACGTCGAGGAGCCGACGACGGGGGAGCCGGACCCGGACCCGACGGACGACCCGACGGACAGCCCGACCGGTGGGGCCACGGACGACGCGTCGGGCGGGCCGACCGATGGTCAGGCCGGCGGCCAGGCAGGTGGGTCCACGGACGACGCCACCACCCCGGCCGGCGGACCCGGCGGATCCGGTGCGGTGGGTCCTGCGGGCGGCGCGGACGGCCTCGCACGCACCGGGGCAGGCACCGGAGCCGGGCCGGTCGCGGCCCTGACGATGGTGCTCGCCGGGGCGCTGGCAAGCATGGCGGCGAGGCGGGGGGCGCGACGCGCCGACGCCGTCTGACGGCGCGCCGGAGGGAGGGCATCAGCGGGCGACCGCTCATGTAGTGTGACGCGGATCACTCCTGATACGGGCGGCAACGGAGCCGCCTGTCACCGCCAGAGGAAGCGCCACCGTCATGTCGCTGTCACCGTTCGTCCACCCCTCCGCCCCCCTCCGCCGCGGCCGGTCGGTCCTCGTCGGCGTGGCCGGCGCGGCGCTCGCGCTGCCCGTGCTCGCAGTGCCCGCCGTGGCCGAGGCTCCGCCGGCGGCCGTCGCCGCGCCCACCGAGAACGTCGACGTCTCGGCTCTCGTGTGGGTCGCGGAGAGCAACGGGCTAGGGCCGGTCGAGCGGAACCGCGCCGTCGGGGGCGCGGACGCCGGCGACGGCCCCGTCATGAGCGTCGACGGGGTCACGTACGACTCTGGGCTGGGCACCCATGCCGACTCCGCGGTCCGTCTCTACCTGGGCGGCCGGTGCTGGTCGTTCCGCGCGGACGTCGGCATCGACGACTCCCGCGGCGCCGGCGGGTCCGTGACGTTCACGGTGGCCGGCGACGGCGCGACCCTCGCGGCGACGCCCGTGCTCACCGGAGCCTCGGCGGTGGAGCAGGTCGACGTCGACGTCAGCGGCGTCGAGTACCTCGATCTCGTCGTCGACGGGCGCGCGGACGACGCGGACGACCACGCCAACTGGGCCGCGGCCCGGCTCATCTGCGGCGACCGGCTCGTGGGTGACGTCGAGGAGCCGACCGTCGTCGACCTCCCCGGGACGGCGTCCGACACCGTGACGATCCCCGCGGTCGAGGGCGCCGAGTACGCCGTCAACGGGGTGGTCCTGCCGCCCGGTACGCATCCCGTGCTGACCGAGACTATCAACGTGTTCGTCGAGGCCGCCCCCGGGTACCAGCTCGACCCCAACGTCGGGGCGCCGGCCTGGGCGTACGCGTTCGAGCGGACCCCGGACGGGCCCACCGAGGAGCCGCCGCCCGTCGAGACGCCCACGCCCGGCGAGACGCCCACCGCCGTCGAGACCCCGACGGCCGTCCCCCCGGCGGAAACGCCCGAGGGGACAGATCCCGGCGACGTCGGGCCGGGCCGGAACGGCGCTGGCGGCGCCGGGGACGGGCCGGGAGCGCCCCGAACCGCCTCGGGGCGTGACGAGCTGCCCCGGACCGGTGTCGCCCAGGGGTCGGCCGGTCTCGCCCTCGGGCTCGTGCTCGCCGGCGCCGCCGCCGTCGGTGCCGCCACGGCGCGACGCCGGGCGATGGGCCACGGGTGAGTGAGGCGTCGGTCGGCGGACCGCGGGTGAGCGAGGCGCCGTGCCGCGGACCGCGGGTGGGCGTGGCGGCCGAGGCCGGCGTCCGACCGGCCAGCCGGCGTGAGCGCGCGGTGCTCCACCGGATGCTCGACGCCCTCGGGGACGAGGCTGCCGCGCTGCGGGCGCAGGTCGACGGGGCACAGGTGTCCGGGGGCTGCGGGTGCGGCTGCCCGACCGTCTACCTCGAGCACCCGCCCACGCCCAGGTGCGCCTCGTCCGACGTGGCGACGGCCGCGATCGCGGGCAGCAGCGACTTCCTCATCCTCTTCGTCAGTGACGGCTGGCTCGACCAGCTCGAGTACGTGCCGGTCGGGGACGAGACCCCCGGCGAGCTCCCGGCGGCCGAGCTGCTCGACGTCTCCGCGGTCCTGGGGCGCTAGCGAGGGGTACCGCGCCCGGCTGGTCCGCCGTCGGCGTCCAGCCGCGCGACCATCGCCGCAGCGGCCACCTGGCGGTAGGAGTCGTCGAGCAGCTCGGCGACCTCGGCCCAGTCGACGCCGTCGGGGCCCGCGCCACCGGCGGCGAGGTCCAGCCCGACCCACCCGTAGGCGCCGAGGTACGCCGGGAGGAAGGTGCGCGGGTCCGCCTCGACGGCCCGACGCTCCTCCTCGGCCGGCAGCACGAGGAGGCCGTGCGGGTAGTCCGTGCGGGTCGTGGCGGAGCCCTTCGTCGAGGACCCGTAGACCGCGAAGAGCTTCCGCGCCCGGAAGCAGGGCCGCCCGTGGGAGATGAGCTCCTCGGCGTCCGGGAAGGCGAGGGCGATGGGACGCAGGCGGCGCAGGTAGGGGTCGCCGTCGTCGAACATCTGCGGGTGCGCCATGGTCGCCTCCACGCCGGCGGGTGGTCTGCCCCCGATCGTAGGTCGCGCATATATGTGCGTGAAAGAGGTCGGCGCGGTGGAGGACGGCTCAGGGCGGCCGGTCGGCTGACGCGGGTCGTCAGCCGACCCTGGCTGGTCGGCCGACGTGGGGCGTTCAGCGCGCGCGGTCGAGGAGGTCGGCCTCCTCCTCGGGGGTGAGCCCACAGCGGCGGGAACGCGCAAGGCCGCGCGCCCGCTCGTCCGACAGCACCCGGGCGATGGTCTCGGGCAGCGGTCGGGTGCGCCCACCGGCGGCGCGGTAGGCCGCGTCGCTGCGCTGGGCGAACCCCGGGGCGTCCTCGGGGAGCCACAGGGGGAGCGACCGGAGGCCGGCCCAGTGGTGGACGTCCTGGCTGAGCAGCCAGGCGTCGTCGACGCGGACGACCTCGCCGGCGAAGCCGGTGACGGCGGCGATCTGGGCGAGGAGCTCGTCGAACGTCTGGCTCGAGCCGACCGCGTTGACGGCGCCCGTCTCCGCGGCGCGGCCGGCCCGCACGATCCACTCCGCAAGGTCGGTCACGTCGATGACCTGGACGAACCGCCCCGCTGTCGGGGGAGCGAGGACGCGTCCGCCGCGGTCCAGGCGCGCCGGCCAGTACCCGAAGCGGTCGCTCGGGTCGCCCGGGCCGACGATGAGTCCGGGGCGGGCGACGAGCAGCCGCTGCCCGAGGCGCGCCGCCGCCGCGCGCTCGGCCGCGACCTTGGCGTCCGCGTACTCGGTGAGGTCGACGGGCTCGACGAGGTCGGCCGACTCGTCGGCCCCCGGCTCGTCGTTGCTCCGGTAGACCGACACGCTCGAGACGAGCGTCCAGTGACGCGCCCGGTCCGCGAGGGCGTCGAGCGCGGACGTGACGAGGTCCGGTGAGTAGGCGAGCTCGACGACCTCGTCCCACTCACCCTCGAGCCCGTCGTAGGCGCCGGCGCTCGTGCGGTCGGCCACGACGAGGCGCGCCCCCTCGGGCGCGACGCCGGACGTGCCGCGGGCGAGGCACACGACCTCGGCGCCGTCCGCGACGGCCGCGCGCGCGATCTCGCGCCCGAGCCAGGCCGTTCCACCGAGCACGAGGACGCGTCGCATGCGGTGAGTCAACACGACGCCGCCGACCGCAGTCGAGCCCGTGCGCGCCCGCGCCGGTGACTTGCGTCGAGTCCGTGCGTGCCCGGCGCCGCCGCGACCTGCGCGTCGCGTGCTCGGCGGGACTGTAGGGTCACGGGCGCGTCCCGCCGAGACGTGGAGGGCGTACCGACGCGCTCGCCCACGGTGGCACCGCCAGACGCGATTGGGCAGTGGAGATCGAACGTCGGCGCGATGCGCGGCGGCGCCGAACCGTGCGCGGCAGCGATGATCCGTGCGCGCCGGGAACAGGACGCGGTGCACCCGCGTTTCCCTTCCACTGCCCCCCGCCCGCTCGCGGCTGGCGGCTGGCGGCGGCTGGCGGCTGGCGGCTGGCGGCTGGCGGGCCCACGCTCGCGCGCTCTCCGGCTCGCCCGCCGTCCTTCCGTGTGCGTTCCGCCCGTGGCAGGCAGCAGACCGAAAGGATCGCTCATGACCGTTGACGTCGACACCGCAGGCTCCGATCCTTCACCCCTCCTCTCCGCCACCTCGCCGTCGGCGAACGCGTTCGACCCGACTGCCGACAGCGCCGCCGAGCTCGACCGTCAGGTCGAGGTCTACGTCGAGCTCGGCGTCCCGGCTCTTGTGGGCCTCGATGACGCCGCCTGCCGCGCGGCGGTGGCGCCGCTGCGTGCTGAGGCCGAGTCGCTCGCACTGACCGGTGACGCCGGCGATGTCCCCGAGGACGACCACGTCCCGTTCGTCCTCGTGCTCTCTCCCCACGCCGTCGCCCCGAATGCGCTCGTGCCGGCGATGCGTCTGGGCACGCGCACGGGCATCAGCGTCATCGACGACGGCGAGATGGCTACGTACCGACCGATCGACGACGTCGAGCTTCCTGCTGGTTTCGCTTACCTCCTGTCGGGGATCGACACGGGTAGCACCTACGTCAACGTCACGCCGGAGTCCGCGCTCTCCACCATCAGGGCGCGGGGCCGGACGCCGCTGACCATCGCCGAGGGGATCGCGCTCGTCGTCGTCCGGCCGGACACGCTCCGGCCGAACCGGTGCTTCTCGCTCGCAGGGTCGCGCACCGGGACGAACCAGCGCGTGCCAGCGGTCTGGATCAGCAAGCGCCAGCCGAAGCTCGGATGGTGCTGGGACCGCAACCCGCACACGTGGCTCGGGACGGCCTCTGCCGCGCTCCGCCGCGGGTCGCCGTCGAAGCAGGACTGACAGCTCGTCCCCGCCGCTCGAGGTCCCGGCCGGTGAGCTGCGCGCCCCGTCCGGTACCTCGAGCCGCGGCCCGTGATGGCGGGCCGCTCCGGGTCAGTCGTACGGCCGCCGGTGCCGGGCCCTGGGCGCACGCCGCATCCTCCGGCCTCACGGCCCGTCGTCCAGCACTGAGCGCGCGGGTCCGCGCGACCGCCGCTGGAACACGGCCACGCCGCTCCTGCCCGGCGCTAGGCTCCGGGAAGCCCGGACTCGAGAGAGAGAGAAGGACGTCATGGTCGACGCCACCCAGCAGGACACCCACACGTCGCAGACCGCCAACGCGACCGCCGCAGCCGACGCGACCGCCACCCCGCCTGCCCCGCTGGCCCCGCCGGTCGGGCGGACCACCGCCCCTGGCATCGAGCCGCTCAACAGCGTCATCCCCGCGACCGTCCCGACGCACTGGTACAACCTCGCGGCCGACCTCCCCGAGCCGACTCCGCCTCACCTCCACCCCGGCACCCACGAGCCGCTCGTGCCGGAGGACCTCGCGCCCCTCTTCCCGATGGCACTCATCGAGCAGGAGGTCAGCACGGAGCGGTACATCGAGATCCCGCAGACGGTGCGCGAGATCTACGCGATGTGGCGTCCCGCCCCGCTCGTGCGGGCGACGCGGCTCGAGCGAGAGCTCGGCACGAGGGCGCGGATCTACTACAAGTACGAGGGCGTCAGTCCCGTCGGCTCCCACAAGCCGAACACCGCGGTCGCCCAGGCGTACTACAACGCCGCCGAGGGCGTCCACCGCCTCACGACAGAGACGGGCGCGGGCCAGTGGGGAGCGTCCCTGTCGATGGCGTGCGCCCTCCTCGGACTCACGTGCGAGGTCTGGCAGGTCCGCGCCTCCTACGACTCCAAGCCGTACCGCCGCTTCCAGATGGAGACCTACGGCGCCGTGTGCCACTCGTCGCCGTCGGAGCTCACCGACGCGGGCCGTGCCATCCTCGCCGAGCACCCGGACACGACCGGCTCCCTCGGCATGGCCATCAGCGAGGCCGTCGAGGCGGCCGTCAAGGACCCCGGCGCCCACTACTCCCTCGGCTCCGTCCTCAACCACGTCATGCTGCACCAGAGCGTCATCGGCCTCGAGGCGATCGACCAGCTCGCCCAGGCGGGGGAGTCGGGTGCCGACGTCATCTTCGGCTGCGCCGGGGGCGGCTCGAACCTCGCCGGCCTCACCTTCCCGTTCATCGGCCAGAACCTTCGGGAGGGGACGACGACGCGGGTGGTCGCCTGCGAGCCTGCCGCCTGCCCGTCGCTCACCCAGGGTGAGTACCGCTACGACCACGGCGACGTCGCGGGGCTCACCCCGCTGCTCAAGATGCACACGCTCGGCAAGGACTTCGTCCCGCCCGCCATCCACTCCGGGGGTCTGCGGTACCACGGCATGGCGCCGATGGTCTCGCACGCCCTCAATCTCGGGCTCCTCGAGGCGACCGCCGTCGAGCAGGACGACGCGTTCGCCGCCGGGGTCCTCTTCGCCCGTGCGGAGGGGATCATCCCGGCACCGGAGTCGACGCACGCCGTCGCCGGGGCCATCGCCTACGCGCGGCAGGCTGCCGACGGCGAGGTCATCGTCATCGGCCTGTCCGGCAACGGCCAGCTCGACCTCCCGGCGTACTCCGACTACGTCTGACCCCTCGCCGGCTCGCGCACGGCTACGTGAGCGAGCCGGCGTCGTCGGGCACGTCGACGGCGTAGCGTAGCAGCAGCTCGAGCGGCGCCACCTCGAGCGCGCGCTCGTCGGTGGACGCGAGCACGACGGGCGCGGCAACCCCCGCCTCGTGCGAGAGGAGCCAGCGCGCCGCGACGACGCACCACCGGTCCCCGGGCCGCAGCCCGGGGAACTGCCACTCCGGCCGGGGCGTGACGAGGTCGTTGCCCGTCCGTCGCTGGTGCGCGAGGAACTCGGACGTCATGACGGCGCAGATGCTGTGGTTGCCGGTGTCGGCCTCGTCAGCGATGCACCGGCCCGTCCGGTAGTAGCCCGTCACGGGATCTGTCCCGCAGTCCTCGAGCGGGCCGCCCAGGGCGTTGCGCGCGGTCACGACTCGCGGTCCGCCGCTGCCACCGGGGCTGCGTGGCCCGCACCGCGCGCGGCGCCGGTGCCGTCCGTCGGCACGGCGAGATCGCCCCGGACGTCGTCCTCGACTCGCACCGGGGCGACGGCGTCCTCCACCCCCGTCGGCGCAGCGTCCGCCACGGGCTCGATCCCTCCCGAGATCCAGCGCAGCGCCCTGGTGCTCGCGTGACCAGCGAGCCGCCCCAACGTCGCGTCGCGGCGGGGGTGGTCGGGCAGGTCGAGCGGCTCGCGCGCCCAGCGGGGGAGCGAGGCCACGGCCGCCCGCACGACGACGGCGTAGGCAGGCCGGACGGTGCGCGCGACCGGCGGCCGGTGGAGGAGGAAGTCGGCCGCCTCGAGGGCCGCGGCCGTGCGCTGCAGCTCCGGCCGGAACGACTCGATCATCGCCGTGAGCCCGGCGCGCGTGGTGGGGACCTCGTCCGCGCCGAGCCGCCGCGCCACCCCACCCGCCTGCGCCACGTACTCGTCCTCCTCCGCAGGGCTGAGCGGGCGGGCCCCGAAGCGCTGGTGCGCGGTGAGGAAGCTGTCGATCTCCGCGATGTGCACCCACGTGAGCAGGTGCGGGTCGTCCGCCCGGTAGGCGCGGCCGTCCGGCGTCGTCCCGGCGATGTGCCGGTGCACGGCGCGCACGACCGCGATGGCCCTTTCTGCGTCCTCGACGCGGGCGAACGTCGTCTCCGCGATGAACGTGCTCGTCCGCGCGAGCCGGCCCCACGGGTCCGTGCGGTAGTCCGAGAAGTCGGAGACCGCCGCCATCGCCAGCGGGTGGAGAGACTGGAGGAGCAGCGCGCGGAGCCCGCCGACGTACATCGACGGGTCGCCGTGGACCCGCTGGATCGGGTCGCGCGCCGTGAACCAGCGTGGGCCCAGGGCTCCGTGGATACGCCGGCGTGCGGCGTCGCCGTCGGCTCCCGCCACGCGTTCGAAGAGCTGGTCGGCGAGTCGCCGGCGGACGGTGCTCGTGGGCGTCATGCGACCAGTGTGCGCAGAACGCGTGCCGCCCCGCGCGACGATGCGCCTCTCACGCCTCTCGCGGCTCTGCCGTCACGGAGTCGCCACGCTCCGGCCCGCCGCGGCCCCCACGGATGCGTCCTCCCACCGAGCCGACGATGCTGGGCACATGGCCACCGATCTCACCCCGTCCCCGCGTCGGACCGCCGCCAGCCGTGCCGGTGAGCTGGCGGCCGCCGTCGCCGGGGAGGTCGTCGGCCAGGTGCTCGGCGCCGTCGGGGCACTCCGTCGCGCCAAGCCGCTCCACCCCCGGGGCACCGTCCACGCGGCGACCCTCGAGCGGGCGGGCCTCGCGCGCGACGGGGCGGGCTCGTCCCGCCGTGGCGGGGTGCCGCTCACGGACGAGGCCGGACGGGACGAGGGCCACGTCCGCATCTCGCGGGCCATGGGGCTCCCGGAGCCGCTGCCGGACATCCTCGGTGCAGCCGTGCGCCTGCCCGGCCGCGACGGCACCGTCGACCTCCTCTTCGCCACGACCGGGGTCGGCATCCTCACGCGGTACGTGCTCCTCCCGCGCCGCGACGCGCACACCCCGATGACGACCCTCATGCCCCTGCGCACCCCGAGCGGGCCGCTCCAGCTCCGGCTCACGCCCGTCCCGAGCCCGACGCCGTCGGCCACGCGCGCGTGGGAGATGAGCGCGTCCTCGCCCGGGAGCCGCCGGTGGGAGCCGTTCGCACGACTCGTCGCGAGCACCGACCCGGTCGGCCCCGACTCCGACCCGCCGCTGCGCTTCGACCCGGTCGGCAACATCCCGGCCGGCACGAGCCAGTACCCGTGGATCGCGCGGGTCCGCGACCCCGCCTACGTCCTCGCGCGCCGTCGCGCGCCGCTCAACGGGCGGGCCCGGCCCGGTTCCTAGCCGCGCAGACGCCTGGGAGCACCGGCGGCTGGCCGCACCGACGCCCGGGCGCGTCGGGAGCGCCCGTTCCCGGCGTTCGACCTCGGCGAACGGCGGCGCAGCACGTGCCCGGCCCCGTGGGCGAGCGTCGCGGACCCGGGCGGACCGCCGGCGCCTCAGTCCGAGGGAGGCCGGCGCAGCTTCTTCGTCTCCGCCCGCTGCTTGTTGCTCGCGGCCCGACGGCGGAGCGCACCCCGCGAAGGTCGCGTCGCCCGGCGCGGTGGTGGAGGAGGCGCGAGCGCCTCGCGCAGCAGCGCACCGAGGCGCTCGCGTGCGCTCTCCCGGTTCTGCCGCTGCGACCGGTGCTCGGAGGCCGCGATCCGCAGCACCCCGTCCGTGAGCCGGCCCTCGAGGGCGGCCAGGACCCGCTCCCGCTGCGTCTCGCTGAAAGCGCCGGAGCCGGCGACGTCGAAGTAGAGCTCCACCCGGGAGTCGGTCGTGTTGACCCCCTGTCCGCCCGGTCCGGAGGCGCGCGAGAAGCGCCAGCGCAGCTCGTCCGCGCCGACCGTCACGTCCGGGCGCACCCGGATGCCCGCACCCATGCTCCCAGGATGCCACCCCGCCCTCGGCACCCCGCCCGCGGATCTGGTTGGCTGCGTGGGTGAGCACCGCAAACCTCTCCCGGGACGAGGCGCAGGCCAGGTCCGCCGCCCTCACCGTCCACGACTACCGCGTCGAGCTCGACCTGCGGGGCGCACCCGACCCCGCCTGCCGCACCTTCCCCACGACGACGACGGTCCACCTCACCTCCGACGTGAGCGAGACGTTCCTCGACTTCATCGGGCCGGTCGTCCACGCCGTCGAGGTCGACGGCGCGCCTCGAGAGGTCGACCACGACGGCGCTCGCGTCCGGCTCACCGGTCTGCGGACCGACGGCGCGCCGACCGCCGTCACCGTCCGCGCCGAGGGCGACTACTCGCGTACCGGCGAGGGCCTCCACCGGTTCGTCGACCCGGTCGACGGCGAGACGTATCTCTACACGCAGTACGAGCCGGCCGACGCGCGCCGCGTCTTCGCCTGCGCGGAGCAGCCCGACCTCAAGGCGACCTTCACCGCCGTCGTCCTCGCGCCGTCGCAGTGGGACGTCGTCTCGAACTCCGCGCCCGACGTCGTCGAGCGCGTCCCGGCGGCCGACGGCCTGCCTGCCGCCCGGCGCTGGGTGTTCGCGCCGACGCCGCCCCTCGCGACGTACATCACGGCCGTCGTGGCCGGGCCCTACCACCGTGTCGAGGGCCACTGGTCGACCGAGCTGCCGGACGGCGAACGCCTCGACGTCCCGCTCTCCGTCCTGTGCCGCCAGTCCCTGAGCCCGTACCTCGACGCGGAGGAGATCCTCGAGATCACCGCGCAGGGGCTCGACTTCTTCCACGTCGCCTTCGACTACCCCTACCCGTGGGGCAAGTACGACCAGGTGTTCGTGCCCGAGTACAACCTCGGCGCCATGGAGAACCCGGGCGTGGTCACCTTCACCGAGGCGTACGTCTTCCGCTCGGCGGCGACGTACGCCCAGCACCAGGGGCGCGCGAACACGATCCTCCACGAGATGGCGCACATGTGGTTCGGGGACCTCGTCACCATGCGCTGGTGGGACGACCTGTGGCTCAAGGAGTCCTTCGCGGACTACATGGGCAGCCACGCGTCCGTCGCGTCGACCCGCTTCACCGACGCGTGGACGGCGTTCGCCTCGCGGCGCAAGGCGTGGGCCTACCTCCAGGACCAGCTCCCGACGACGCACCCGGTCGTGGCCGACATCCCCGACCTCGAGGCGGCCAAGCAGAACTTCGATGGCATCACGTACGCCAAGGGCGCCGCGGTGCTCAAGCAGCTCGTCGCCTACGTGGGCGAGCAGGCCTTCTTCGCGGGCTCGCGGACGTACTTCCGAGCGCACGCCTACCGCAGCACGACCCTCGCGGACCTCCTCGCCGCGCTCGAGGACGCGTCGGGGCGGGACCTGGGGGAGTGGGCACGACTGTGGCTGCAGACCGCGGGCACGTCGACGCTCACGCCGGAGGTCGGCGTCGAGGCAGGTCACGACGCCGCGGGGGCGAGCACCCTGCTCATCCGCTCCCTCCGGATCCGCCAGGCCGCCACGGACCCGACGACGCAGGAGACGGTCGTTCGCCCGCACCGGCTCGTCGTCGGTCTCTACGACCTCACGGACGAGGGCGAGCTGCGCAGGAGCCGCAGGATCGAGCTCGACGTCACCGGGCCGACGGCCGAGGTGAGCGAGGCCGTCGGCGCGCGGGTGCCCGCACTCATCCTCCTCAACGACGAGGATCTCACCTACGCCAAGGTCCGCCTCGACCCTGCCTCGCTGTGGATGGCTCACGAGCATGTGAGCGACATCGTCGACAGCCTCCCGAGGGCCCTCGTCTGGTCGGCCATGTGGAACGCCACCCGCGACGCCGTGCTCCCCGCCCGGGCCTACGTACGCACTGTCCTGCGCCACGCCCCGCGCGAGAGCGACATCGGCACGCTGCGCGACATCACGACCAACGCCCGCCTCGCCATCGAGCGCTACCTGCCCGCCGGTGAGCGCGGGGACGGGCGCGCCGAGCTCCTCGACGGGGCGTGGAACCAGCTCGAGCGGGCCGTGGCCGGGTCCGACGCGCAGCTCGTGTGGGCGCGGACCGTCGCCGCGGCGGCGGCGACGTCCAGCGCGGCCTCCACCCGCGTCCGGGACCTCCTCGACGGCAAGCTCGTGGTGGGCGGGCTCCGCCTCGACCCCGACCTGCGCTGGGCGATGTGGCACGCCCTCGCCGCGACGGGCGACGCGAGCGTCGCCGACCTCGACGCCGAGCTCGCCCGCGAGACGACGGCGGCGACGCAGACGCACCACGTCGCCGCCCTCGCCGGACGCCCCGAGGCAGCGGTCAAGGCGGCCGCGTGGGAGGCGCTGCTCGAGCCCGGCCGGCTCACCAACGACCACGTCGATGCGACGGTGGCCGGGTTCACGCAGCCGCTGCACGCCGAGCTCGTCGCCCCGTTCACCGAGCCCTACTTCACCGCACTGCGCCGGATCTGGGACGAGCACAGCATCGAGATCGCGGACCGGCTCGTGCGCGGGCTCTACCCCCACGGTGCCGACGCGGTCCCGGGGGAGGACCCCGCCGGGCACCCCGTGGTGCGCCGCACGCGCGACTGGCTCGCACGCAACTCGGATGCACCCGCGGCGCTGCGCCGGTGCCTCGTCGAGGAGGAGGACCACCTGCTCCGCGCCCTGCGGGCGCAGGTCGCCGGCGCCTGATCCGGTGACCGGCGCCGTCCGGGCTATCCCTCCACCCGCCGCCTTACGGCAAGCCCGGCGAGGAGCGCGACGGCGGCGAGCGTGAGGAGGGCGAGGACGCCGGCCCGGCCCGTCGGCGGGAGGTCGTCGTCCGGGCGGTCCGTCACCGGGGGTGTCGTGCCGCGCGTCGGGGTGTCGGTGACGCCTCCGACGCCGCCCGAGGGGTCCTCCGACTGCGTCGGCGTCGGCGTGGGCCGAGCCGTCGTCGGGTCCTCGGTGGGCTCGTCCGTCGTGGGCTCGTCCGTCGGCTCGTCGGTGGTCGGCTCCTCGGTGGGCTCGTCCGTCGTGGGCTCGTCCGTCGGCTCGTCGGTGGTCGGCTCCTCGGTGGGCTCGTCGGTGGTCGGCTCCTCGGTGGGCTCGTCCGGCACGAACGTCGCGGTGAGGCTGCACGTCGCGGCCTGGGCGAGGGCGAGGTCGATCGTCCCGTCCGCGGAGCAGCCGCCGCCGATCGCCAGCGCGTAGCGGGGCGGCCCGCTCAGCGCGACGCTCCGGCTGCCGGCGTCGACCGCGTGGGCGACGCCGAGCGCCGCCTCCTCGCCGTCGACGGTGACCTCGAAGTCGGCCGCCACGGCGGTCCCGCCACCGGTGTTGTCGACCGTGAGCTCGAGGGTGAGCGTCGGACCGACGTCGTCGAAGGTGACGACGCACGTCCGGTTGTCGCCGACCACGAGGACCACGCCGCCGTCGGCGGTGCAGGCGCCGCCGACGCTCACGGCGTAGCCCGCAGGCTCGTCGCCGGGGACGAGCCTGTAGGCGCCAGCGCTCAGCTCGTGCGTCGACTGCACAGCCGCGGCGAGCCCGTCGACGGCCGGCTCGACCGCCACTGTGAACGCTCCCGCTTCGGCCGTGCCGCCGTCGTCGTTGACGACGACGGTCTCGACCGTAAGCACGGACGAGGCGTCGTCGAGGGTGACGACGCACGTCGCCTCGTCCCCGACGGCGAGGCTCACCTCTCCGGCGTCCGCGCACGCCTCGCCGAAGGCGACGGCATACCCGGCCGGGTCACCCTGCGGAGCGACCGCGTACTCGCCGGCGGTGAGCGTGTGCGCCACCCCGTCGGTGCTGCCCGGCGCGCTGGCGATGACCGTCGCCCCCGCGAGGACGTCGATGGTGACGTCAGCCGGGACCGCGGTGCCGCCGTCGTCGTTGACGACGACGACCTCGACGGTGAGGACGGGCGCGACGTCGTCGAGGGTGACGACGCACGTCGCCTCGTCCCCGACGGCGAGGCTCACCTGTCCGGCGTCCGCGCACGCCTCGCCGAACGTGACGGTGTACCCGGCCGGGGAGGCCTGCGGCGCGACGGTGTAGTCACCCGCCGCCAGGGGGTGCGTCACGCCGTCGGCGCTGCCCGGCGCACTCGCCGCGACCGCGGCCTCTGCGAGGACGTCGATGGTGACGTCACCGGCGAGCGCCGTCCCGCCGTCGTCGTTGACGACGACGGTCTCGACCGTGAGCGCGGACGAGGCGTCGTCGAACGTGACGACGCACGTGGCGTCGTCGCCGGCGGCGAGGCTCACGTCCCCGGTGCCTGCGCAGGCCTCGGCGAACGTCATGGTGTAGCCACCCGGCCCGCCCTGCGGCGCGACCGCGTAGTCACCGGCGGTGAGTGTGTGCGCCACCCCGTCGGTGCTGCCCGGGGCGCTGGTCACGACCGTCCCGTCCGCCAGCACACCGATCGTGAAGTCGCCCGGGAGAGCCGTCCCGCCGTCGTCGTTCGTCACGGCGGTGACGACGGTGAGCGTCGGCACGGCGACGACCGTGTCGACGTCCGTGTCGACGTTGTTGGCCGGGGTGAGGTCCGGCCCGAGCGTGCCGTCGTCGTTCGCCTCCGCGACGAGCGCGAGCTCCGTGCCCGGCAGCGGCCCGGCGCCGATCTCGACGGTCAGCGTGCGCGTCAGGCTCGCGCCGGTCGCCAGGTCGGTCAGCGGCCACGAGACGACACCGTCGGAGGCGGTGCCGCCGTCCGAGGCGGAGACGAGCGACGTCCCGACCGGCAGCGCGACACGTGCCTCGACGCCCGTCGCGCCGGCCTCCCCGACGTTGTCGACCGTGACGGTGTACGTGACGTGCTCGCCCGCGCTGACGACGTCACGCCCGTCGTCGATCCCGACGACGAGGTCCGGGCGCTCGAGGATCGTCGTCACGCAGCTACCGAGGAGGGCGTTGAGGACGGGGGTCGGGTCGGCCCCGAAGGTGCCGATGTCGAAGACCGCGCCGCCGCTCTCGAGCGCGAGGTCGGCGTAGCCCTGCGACGAGGCACCGGGCGTGATGATCGAGAACAGCACGGCGTCGTTCGCGGCGAGGGCCGCGCGCGCGTCGTCGACGGTGACGCCGATCTGCTGGACCGGCTCGTCGGCGATGAGCACGAGGCACGTCCCGGCACCCGGCCGCAGGCCGACGCTCGGCGCCAGCGCGTCGATGACCGCGTTGATGCCCGGCTCGGTGCCGCCGGACGTCGTCAGCTGCTGGGCCGCCGCGGCCAGGTCGTCGAGGTTGTCCGTCGGCGGGACGTGGAGGTGCGGCAGGTGCCCGGGCCGGCCGGGCAGGTCGTGGTCCGCGCCGGCGCCGAAGCCCATGAGGCCGATCTGGTAGTCGATCGACTGGGCGAGCTGGTCGGCGATCGCGAGGACGTTGGCGCGCACCGCGGCCTGGTAGCCGCCCATGGAGCCGGACTCGTCGATCATGAAGACGACGTCGCCCGGCGGGCGCTGGACGGTGCTCACCTCGTCGGAGTCGGAGGCCCCGAGGCGGTGGTCGTCCCCGGCGTACTCCGCCGTGAGCGTGCCGCCACCGGGCGGGATGGCCAGCGTGGCGCTGACGAGGCCGTCGGCGTCGGTCGTGACGACCGCGGTGTCCCCGTCGAGCTCGAGCGTGATCTCAGCCCCCGGCAGGGGTTGCCACGTCGTCGTGTCCCACGCCATGGCGCGGACGCTGACGTCGCCGCCGCCCGCGGTGCCGGGCACGGGGTAGACGTTGAGGTACGTGCCACGCTTGTTGACCGTCACCGTCGCCGTGTCCGTGGCGGAGGCGCCGTCCTTGTCCGTCACGGTGAGGCTCGGCGTGTACGTGCCGGCCTCGGCGTAGGTGTGCGGCACCCGGAGCCGGGTGCTCGTGCAGCTCTCGATCGTCTCGCTCTCGCCGTCGCCGAAGTCCCACACGCACGTGAGCGAGGCCCGGTCGGTCGGGCTCGGGTCGTTGACGCTGCCGTTCGGGGTCCAGGTCGTGCCGACGAAGAGCGTCGCGTTCGAGCCGGCTTCCGCCGTGGGTGGCCGGTTCTCGACGGTGACCGTGCGGGTGACCGCGGCCTGCTGGCCGTACGTGTCCGTCACGCTCAGCGTCACGTCGTACGTGCCGTTGTCGGGGAAGGAGTGGGTGAGGTCGGCCGAGCCCGCCGACGTCGGCCCGTACCCCCACGTCCACGTGCGCGCGACGATCCCCCGGTCTGCCACGGGCGTCGTGTCGATGAACCGCGCGCCGGCGCCCTCCGCGACCGTGTCCGGGAAGGTGAAGGCCGGGACGGGCGGGGTGACGACGCGCTGGACCAGGGTCGCCTGCGACTCGTTCCCGTCGGCGTCCTCGACGGTGAGCGTGACCGGGTACTCACCCGGCGCGGCGTAGGTGTGGACCGGGTTCTGCTCGGTCGACGTCTGCCCGTCGCCGAAGTCCCAGTGCCACGACGTGAGGTTGTCGTCCGGGTCGGCCGTGCGGTCCGTGAAGGTCACCGTCGCGGTGCCGACCTGGCCCGTCAGCGCGCGCAGGGCGCTCGTCGAGATGTAGCTCGTGCTGCCGTGGTTGCTCAGGGCGTCGTAGCGCAGGTACCGGGCGGGCACGGGCTCCGGGAGGACGAACTCGGCGATGCCGGCGTTGTTCGCCAGCGCCGTCGCGACGACGGTGCGGATCTCTCCGGTGCCGCCCGTCGACAGCGAGATCTCGAGGTCCTTGACGCGCGTCGTCGTCGAGAAGGTCGAGCCGACCTGGATGCGGTCGACGAGGTAGACGCCGCCGAGGTCGACCGTCACCCCCTGGGGGGTCGTGCCCGGGTCGGGCGTCAGCCACGGGGTGTCGCCGCCGGGGTAGTCGACGTCGAGCATCTCCTCGGCGCGGTACGTCGTGCTCCACTGCCCCGACGTCTCGAGGACGCTCGCGCCGTGGTCGAGGAGGGCGACGTTCGTGCCGCCGTTGTCCGGACGCGGGTTGAACGCCGCCACGGGCGGGCCGGACACGGCGACCTCCTGCGCGTGGACGGCGGAGGTGACGCCGAGCGTGTCCCGGACGCGCAGCGCGACGGTCGTGGGGGAGTCGAAGCTCGCCGACGGCGAGACCTCCGTCGAGTCGACGTCGAACGTCACGCCGTCGTAGTCGAGGTCCCACTCGCGGGAGGCGATGCCGTCGGCGTCGGTGGAGGTGTCGGTGAACGTCACCGTCCCACCGGCGTCCGGCATCGCGGGCGAGTACGTGAAGGAGGCGACCGGCCGGTCGGTGACGACGACGTCGGCCGACGTCGTCGCCTCCTCGTCGTCCTCGCCCGTGACGGTGAGCGTCACCGCGTACGTCCCGGGGTCGGCGTACGTGTGGGTCGGGGCCGCGCTCGTGTAGTCGACGACGCCGTCGCCGTCGACGTCCCAGCTCCACGCGACGACCGGGCCCTCGGGGTCGGTCGAGGTGTCGCTCAGCTGCACCGGCTCGCCCGCGACGGCGGGCTGCGGGGCGACCGTGAAGCTCGCGACCGGCGGTCCGGTGTCCGGGGTCGACGGGTCGCAGTCGTCGTCCTTGCCGTTCCCGCCCACCTCGGTGGCCCCCGGGTTGACGGCCGCGTCGGCGTCGTCGCAGTCGGCGTTCACGTTCCAGCCGTCGCCGTCGGCGTCCGGGTGCTCGGCGTGGACGAGCCAGCTCACGGACGGCCCCGCACCGGAGTCGTCACTCGCGCGCGCCTGGAGCCCGTAGGTGAGCCGGTCCTGCGCGGGGTCCGGGGTGAACGTGTGGTTGGCGCCCGTGCCGACGGCGTCGCCGTCGAGGTACCACGTCACGGTGACCGGGTCGCCGTCGGGATCGCCCGCCGTGACGGAAAAGCTCTGCGCCCCGCCGACACCGACCCGGACGGGCGAGTCGGTAGGTGGTGACGTCGCCGTGATGGTCGGGGGGCGGGTGCTGGCGGCGACCGAGACGCGGGCGTAGTCGGCGGCGCGCCGCCCGCCCGCGTCGGTGACGCGCAGGCCCACGAGCGCCGCGCCCGCGGCGCTCGCCGTGTGGACCACCTCGGCGCCCGTCGCGTCATCGAAGGCGCCGTCGGCGTCGAGGTCCCACTCGAACGTCACGCAGTCCGTGCACGCCCCGGTCAGGGTGAGCGGGCTGCCGGCCGTCGCCGTGTACGGTCCGCCCGCGTCCGCGGTGGGGTAGGGGACGGCTCCAGCTGCGGCGAGGGCCGCCTCGAGGTCGGTGATCACGGGGTTCATCGCGTTGGCGAGGTCGACGAACGTCCCACCCATGGCGTTGTTGACGGCGGTCTGCTCGTTGAAGAGGTCGCCGAAGGACCCCGTGTAGTCGAGGTCGATGTCCTCGAGGACCGTCTCCACGATGTCTTCGAAGGCCTCCTCAGGGACGCCGGCGTTGCGCAGCTCCCGCTCCTCCTCAGCGGTGAGGCCCTCGGTCGCGAGGCGCTCGCGGCCCTCCCGCAGGAGCGCGAGCGTGGCGTCGGGGTTGAAGCCGGCGTCGACGGTCGTGTCGTAGAGATCGTCGACGGCGGCGGACTGCTCGAGCAGCGTCCGGTCGAGGTGCACGGCGTAGTCCTGGATGTCCTCGGCATGCATGAGCGCGGCGGCGACGTCGTTCTCCTCGGCAGCGCCCTGGTACTTCTCGAGCGATCCGAGGAACGCCTGCGCCAGTGCCGCGCCGCGCGCGACCGCTCCCGCCCACTCGGCGACAGCGCCCAGGATGGGCTCGCCGCCCTCAGCGGTGAAGGCGTCGACGGCTGCCAGCGTGCTCGGGTCGGCGAAGTCGGGGTCCGGTGGGTCCGCGGCGATGCCGGCGTAGTAGGACGCGTGGTCGACGATCGTCTTCACCGCAGCGAGCTGGAGCCGGATGGTGTCGGTGAGGCTCACCGTCGGGCAGTACCAGGTGATGGGGATGTTCGGGTCGGGGTGCGACGGCAGCACGAGGCAGACGTAGGTGAGGTAGAAGCCCGTGAGGCTCATGGCGTCCGAGACGGCCATGTACGTCGTCGCCGCGGCGAAGAAGGCGGCGTAAGCCTTCGCGGCGTTCAGCCAGTGCTCCGCCTGGGCCTCGGCGTCGGACTTCATCGCGGCGATCGCGGCGTTGGGCAGGATCGGGACGTCGGTCGGGATCGTCACGGAGAACGCGTTGCGCAGGACCGAGTCCGAGCCGTTGAGCACGCCGTCCTGGCACGTGTCCTCGACGATGTCGTACGTGCCGGTCCCGAGGGACCCGCTCGGCTGCGTGATCGCGACGACCTCGTCGATGATGGCGCTGCCGCCGAGCGCGGACTGGATCGTGTTCGGCGGTCCGCCGCCGGCGTCGGTGAGCGCGCTGCCCGGTCCTACGGTGCCGGCCGGCACGACGTAGATGTCCGAGGCGGTCCAGAACGTGTCGCAGTCGCGCGTGAGGGTGCCGAGGTCGATCGTCACGATCGAGTTCGGGCCGTAGCTCGTCCGATCGAGGTAGAAGCTCGACGCGTCGGCGGCCGCGGGGAGCGCCGCGCCGGCGAGGGTGCCGAGGGCCAGGGCCGCCCCCGCGGCAGCTGCGATGGCGGCTCGGGCAGACGTGCGCATGGTTCCTCCGGGGTCCACAGGTCAGCGTCATGCTGCCGTAGGAATGATCAATCCCGGTGCCCGAAGGGGCAGTCTTTCGGGCACGCGGCGCCCTCGAGTGGCGAGATCAGGCCCGGTATGCGTTGGGGGTGGCGAGGAGTGCCTGCCACGCCCACGTCGCCGCGTCGTGCGCCGGGACCTCCGGCATCCGCTCCACCCAGCACGTCATGACGCCGAGGAGCGAGCCCGCCATGGCGGCCGCCACGACGGGCGGCGGGGCGCTCGACGCCTCCGGCGTGGAGTGGCGCTGAAGGCCCTCGGCCATGAGCTCGGCGATGCGGTTGCGCAGCCGCACGAGCGTGGCCGGCGAGCCCTTCTCACCGAGCGAGAGCCGGTACACCTCGTGGTTCTCCGCGATGTGCTCGAAGTAGGCCACGAGGGTGGCGGGCGGCTCGTCACCCGCGAGCGCCTCGGGCGGGATGCTCGTCACGTCCGCGCCGGCGGCGAGCGCCCGCGAGTCGAGGGCGTCCGCGAGCAGCGCGTCGACGTCGCGGTAGTGCTGGTAGAAGGTCGATCGGTTGACCCCGGCGTGCTCGGTCAGCTGGGCGACGGTGACCGGTTCGTCCGGCGCGGTGCGCAGGATCGCGAGGAGCGCGTCCTGGAGCAGCTTGCGCGATCTGATCGTGCGGGGGTCCTGCGACCCCTCGGCCCGGCGGTACATGAGGGCACAGTAGTCGCCTGACGACGCCTCGTGCCGGGGACCCACGCCACCGGTTGCGGTGCTCCCGGCGGCGCCGGAGGATCGCAGCGCCGCAGCAGGGGAGGACCGACATGGCACCACCACGCACGCTCGTCGTCGTCCTGGCCGGGGGTGCCGGCTCTCGCCTCGAGCTCCTCACCGAGCGCCGGGCCAAGCCGGCCGTCCGCTTCGCCGGGACGCACCGGCTCATCGACTTCCCGCTGAGCAACGCCCGCAACTCCGGCCTCGAGGACGTGTGGGTCGTCCAGCAGTTCCACCCGACGTCGCTCAACGTCCACCTCGCCAACGGCCGTCCGTGGGACCTCGACCGCACCCGCGGCGGCCTCCTCGTGCTCGAGCCCTACCAGGGGGACGAGCGCGAGGGCTGGCACGCGGGCACGGCGGACGCCCTGTGGCGCCACGCCCGCCTCATCGCCGAGCACCGGGCCGACGTCGTCGTCGTCGCCTCGGCGGACGCCGTCTACCGCCTCGACTACGCCGACGTCGTCGCCGAGCACCTCGCCTCCGGGGCGGAGCTGACGATGGTCACCGTCCAGCACGACGGCGACAACACGCGCTACGGCGTCGTCGAGACCGACGAGGGACGCGTGACGGGCTACGCGCTCAAGCCCGACCGTCCCGCGACGGACGTCGTGACGACGGAGGTGTTCATCTTCGCCCCGGACGCCCTCCTCGCGGCGCTCGAGCGGGTCGCGGAGCAGGGGGAGGAGGCGATGACGGACCTCGGGGTCGCGCTCCTGCCGTCCTTCGTCGAGCGTGGCGTGGCGCGCGAGCACCGGCACACCGGCTACTGGCAGGACGTCGGCACCGTGGACGCGTACTGGCGCACCAACCTCGCGTTCGCCTCGCCCGACGCCCCCTTCGACGTCGACGACGACGCCTGGCCGATCGTCACGCGCGGCACCCGCCGGGGTGGCGTGCGGGTCAGCCCGCAGGGACAGGTCGAACGGTCCCTCCTCGGTGCCGGGGTCACCATCGAGGGGCGCGTGAGCGGCAGCGTCCTCGGCCCGGGGGTGCGCGTGGGACCGGGCGCGGAGGTCATCGACTCCGTCCTCCTCGACGACGTCGTGGTCGGGGCCGGGGCGCGCGTCGAGCGCGCGGTCCTCGACGAGGGGGCACAGATCGCCGACGGCGTCGTCGTGGGCGGACCGGCCCCCTCGGGCGAGGCTGACGACGAGGACGGGATCACTCTCGTCGGCACGGACGCGGAGGTGCGGCGCGACCTCTCGACGGGCGCTCGGCACCCGGAGCGGTAAGGCTTGCCCCCTGGAGGGCGCACCCGCGCCGCAGACGACGACGGAGGGGCACGATGGCGAGCACGAGGCACGGCGACGGCGGACGCACGCAGACGGCGGGCAGGACGGGCGCGGAGCCCGAGGACGGCCGCAAGCCCGACGGCCCGACCGACCTGACGAAACCCTCGTGGGGCTACACGCTGCGCAAGACGCTCCGGGAGTTCGGCAAGGACCAGTGCACGGACCTCGCGGCGGCCCTGACGTACTACGCGGTCCTCTCGCTGTTCCCCGCGCTCATCGCGCTCGTGTCGATCCTCGGGCTCGTCGGTCAGGCCGAGGCGACGACGGACACCCTCCTCCAGATGGCCTCGGACTTCGTGCCGCAGGACACGCTCGACCAGATCGAGCCGATCATCGCGAGCGTCGCGGGCGCATCGGGCGCGAGCATCGGACTCATCATCGGTATCCTCACCGCGCTGTGGACGGCGTCGAACTACGTCAACGCCTTCGGGCGGGCGATGAACCGGATCTACGAGATCCCCGAGGGGCGTCCGATCTGGAAGCTGCGTCCCATCATGTACGGCATCACCGCGCTGCTCCTCGTGCTCGTGGCCCTCGTCGGCGTCATGCTCGTCGTCTCCGGTCCGGTGGCCCAGGCCGTCGGGGACGCCATCGGTCTCGGCTCGACCGCCGTGACCGTGTGGAACATCGCGAAGTGGCCGGTCGTCCTCGTGGCCATCATCGTCATCGTCGCGCTCCTCTACTACTTCACCCCGAACGTCAAGCAGCCGAAGTTCACGTGGATCAGCGTGGGCGCGATCGTCGCCATCGTCGTCGCGCTCCTCGCGTCCGTCGGGCTCGGGTTCTACGTCGCCAACTTCGGCAGCTACGACGCGACGTACGGGGCGCTCGCCGGCGTCATCGTGTTCCTGCTGTGGATCTACGTCATGAACCTCGCCCTGCTCTTCGGCGCCGAGCTCGACGCCGAGCTCGAGCGCTCGCGCGAGCTCCAGGGCGGTATCGCCGCCGAGGAGACCATCCAGCTCCCGCCGCGGGACACGAAGGCGAGCGACAAGAAGGCGGAGAAGGAGCAGGAGGACATCGCCAAGGGCCGCGAGCTGCGTGAGTCCGCCGGTCGCAACGCCGACGCGGACGAGTGAGCGCCTGCGGATGCGGCGGGCCGGGAGCGGTGCGAGCGTAGGCCCATGAGCGAGAACACCACCCCCAGCGAGAAGCCCTACGACGCCGCGCAGGACCCGGACGCGGACCCCGACATGCTCGAGAACCGCCGTCCGGGCACGAGCGCGCCGAACCAGCCCGCCGAGGGTGCGGACGACGCCGACGTGACGGGCGAGCCCGAGTCCTGACGGACGCGACGACGAGGAGCACCACGTGAGGGTCGTCGTCGTCGGTGCGAGCGGGAACGTCGGGACGGCGGTGCTACGAGCCTTGCACCGCCGTCCCGAGGTCACCTCGGTCGTCGGGGTCGCCCGCCGGTTCCCCGACCGCTCCAGCGCCCCGTACGACGGGGCGGAGTGGGTCCGGGCGGACATCGGCGAGCCCGTGCGGGGCAGCGCGGAGGAGATGGAGCTCCTCGCGCACCTCGAGGGCACGTTCGCCGGCGCCGACGCCGTCGTCCACCTGGCGTGGCTCCTCCAGCCGAACCACGAGCGCGAGGTGCTGCGGCGCACGAACGTCGAGGGGACCCGCCGGGTGGCGCTGGCCGCCGCGGGCGCGGGTGTGCGCCACCTCGTCGTCGGGTCGTCCGTGGGGGCGTACGGCGGCGTCGACGACGACCTCCCGCGCGACGAGACCTGGCCGACGCTCGGCGTCCCGACGTCGGAGTACAGCGTCGACAAGGCCGCCCAGGAGCGGGTCGTCGACGAGGTCCACCGCGACAACCCGGCCATGGTCGTCGCCCGGGTGCGGCCCGGGCTCATCTTCCAGGAGGCCGCCGGCGCGGAGATCGCACGCTACTTCCTCGGGCGGTTCGTCCCCGTCCGCCCGCTGCGCCGGCACCGTCTGCCGTTCGCGCCGCTGCCGGCCGGCGTGCGCGCACAGGCGCTCCACGCCGACGACGTCGCCGACGCCTACGCCCGGATCGTCGTCCAGCGTGCCGGGGGCCCCTTCAACCTCGCTGCCGACGACCTCCTCACCGCCGACGCCCTCGCCCGGGTGCTCGACCACGGCCGCCTCGTCGAGCTCCCGCCGCGGCTCGTCCGCGCGGTCGTCGCGGGGACGTGGCACGCGCACCTGCAGCCCACGAGCCCGGGATGGGTCGACCTCGCGATGAGCGTGCCCGTCATGGACACGACTCGTGCGCGCGTCGTCCTCGGCTGGCGCCCACGGCGCACCGCGGCCTCGGCGCTGCGCGAGCTCATGCGCGGCATCGCGCACGGCGAGGGCGGCGCGAGCGTCCCCATGCGCCCCCGCTGACCCCCGCTGCGGCGCGCACTTCCACGCAAACCCCCTCGTGATCATGCAGAAGTGCCGCTGCCCCGGCACTTCTGCATGACCACCAGAGGAGGTGGGAAGCCTGGGAGGCGCGGGTCAGGAGAGGGCGGGGATGACCTCGCGCTCGAAGAGCTCGATCCCCGACGTGTCGTAGGCCGCCTCGGGGAAGTAGAAGATCCCGTAACTCATCCCCGCCTCGCGCAGCGCCGTGAGGTTCTCGATGATCTGCTCCGGCGTGCCGTGGGCCGGCATGCCGCGGAACCCGCGGAGCTGGGCCTCGACCTGCTCGGGGCCCAGGTGCGCGCTGAGGCGCTCGGTGAGCGCGTCGAGGCGCTGGTCGACCTCGGCCGCGGTGGCGCCGATCATGACGTTGTAGTTTGCCGAGCGGACGATCGCGTCGAAGTCGGTGCCCTGCTCGCGGCAGTGCTCGGCGAGGATCCCCGACTTCCGGGTGAAGCCCTCGAGCGTGCCGTCGAAGTTCGTGTAGCGGGCGTGCTGCGCGGCGATCCGCAGGGTGACCTTCTCCCCGCCGCCCGCGATCCACAGCGGCGGGCCGTCGACCTGGCGGGGGAGCGGGCGGCAGATCGCGCCGTCGACCTGGTAGTGCTTCCCCTCCAGCGTGGCCACGCCGTCTGTCCACGCCTGGCGCATGATCTGGACGCCCTCGTCGAGCATCCCGAGCCGGACCCCCGCACGCGGGAAGTCGTAGCCGTAGGCGCGCCACTCGTGCTCGTACCAGCCGCCGCCGATGCCCATCTCGAGGCGCCCGCCGCTGATGTGGTCGATCGTCGCGGCGACCTTGGCGAGGTACATCGGGTTGCGGTAGCCCATGCACGTGCACATCTGGCCGAGGCGGACGCGCTTGGTGACGGCGGCGAGGCCGGCCATGAGGCTCCACGCCTCGTGCGTCGCCTCCTCGCTCGGCTCCGGCGTCGTGTGGAAGTGGTCGTAGACCCAGACCGACTCCCACGGGCCCGCGTCGGCCCGCTTCGCCAGGTCGCTCATGACGGTCCAGTGCTGCGCCTCGTCGATCCCGACGAGGTCGAAGCGCCAGCCCTGGGGCACGAACATGCCAAATCGCATCGATGTCATGCAGCCAACTCTAGGCGTGGCGCACGAGGTGCGGCCTGTCGGTGGCGATGGTGAGGTTGTCCTACCCGGCCTAGAAGGAGCCCCGCATGCGACCCACGGTCCCCGACCACCTCGACGCCGACCTGCTCGACCTCTACCTCTCCGACCACCTCTCCGGTGCGGCCGGCGGCGTCGGTCGCTTCGAACGGATGGCCAAGGTGTGGGCGGACACCCCGTTCGGTGAGGAGTTCGCGGCCCTCGCGCGGCAGGTGGGCCAGGAGAGCGACACCGTCCGGGAGATCATCTCGGCGCTGGGGGCACGCCAGCGCCGCCACCGCCAGCTCGCCGTCGCTGTCGCCGAGCACATGGCCCGGCTCAAGATCAACCGCCGCCCGTTCCGTCGCTCGCCCATGGGCCTCCTGCTCGAGGTCGAGATCATGCGCAGCGCCGTCCTCGGCAAGCGCGGGCTGTGGCAGACGATGGCCGAGCTCGCGGCGGACCTCGGCCTGCCCGAGGAGACGTTCGCGACGCTCGTCGAGCGGTCGGACGAGCAGATCGAGGTCCTCGAGCGGCTCCACGCCCGGATCCGCGCTCGCGCGTTCCGGGTCGCCGCCGACTGACGCGAGCGGCGCGAGATCACGGGCGGGTCTCGTTCGGCGGAGTTCGCCCGGGCAGACGTGTCCGCGTGCGTAGGCTGAGCGGCGTGAGCACCCGGGGGCAGGAGACGGAGCAGGCGCGCGCTGAGCGCATCGTCACCGTCCCCAACGTCATCAGCCTGCTCCGGCTCCTCCTCGTGCCGGTCTTCGCGTGGCTCATCCTCAACGAGTACGACGTCGCGGCGCTCGTCGTCCTCGCCGCCGCCGGTGCGAGCGACTGGCTCGACGGCTACCTCGCGCGCCGCCTCAACCAGACGACGCGCGTGGGGCAGATCCTCGACCCGGCCGCCGACCGGCTGTACATCTTCGTCACGCTCATCGCCCTCGCGTGGCGCGAGCTCGTGCCCGGCTGGCTCGTCGGGCTCATCGTCGTGCGCGAGCTCGTCCTCGCGGGGATGATCCCCGTCCTCAGCCGCTACGGGTACGGGCCGCTCCCCGTCCACATGGCGGGGAAGGCCGGCACCTTCGGCCTCATGTACGCCTTCCCGCTCCTCCTCCTCGCCGGCACCCCGGGGCTCCTCGGCGTGGTCGCCTCGACGTTCGGCTGGGCCAGCGCGCTGTGGGGGGTGGGCCTGTACTGGTTCGCCTGCCTCCTCTACGTCGAGCAGGTCGTCGCCATCGTGCGCACCGAGCGCGCGCGGGCGCGGACGCCCGGGGTGCGGTCCGCGTGAACGTCCCACCCGTGCGTCCCGACGTCTCGATGACACTGCTGCGGGAGGTCATGGACCGTCCGCTCGACGCCGGGTACCACGAGGCTGCGGAGCGCAAGGCGCGGGGCACCGCGCCGGTCCTGCCCCTGTGGCGCAAGGCGGTCATCGTCGCCGTCGCCGCCACCCTCGGCCTCGTGTCCGTGTGGGCGGCCCGCGAGCTGCGCGCCCCCCGGGAGGGCGCGACCGAGGCTCGCCAGCTCCTCACCGAGGAGATCCGGGACCGCACCGCGCAGGGTGAGACGCTGACGGAGGAGCACGCCCAGGTGGTCGCCGCGATCGAGACGCTCCAGGCGCAGCGGCTCCAGGGCGCCGACGGTGCGTTCCTCGACTACCTCCAGCTCCTCGGCGTCAACGCGGGCAGCGCCGCGGTGAGCGGCCCCGGCGTCGTCATCACCCTCGACGACTCCCGTGACGCCATCGAGGGGGTCCCGGGCTCAGACGAGGGGTTCGTCCAGGACCTCGACCTACAGGTCGTCGCGACGGCGCTGTGGTCCGCGGGGGCCGAGGCCGTGGCCATCAACGGGCACCGGCTGACGACCCTCAGCGCCATCCGCTCGGCGGGGCGAGCCATCCTCGTCGACCTGGCCCCGCTCGCGCGCCCCTATACGATCGAGGCCGTCGGTGACCCGCAGAGCCTGCAGACGGGTCTGGCGCGGACCACCGGCGGAGCGCACCTCGCCGCGCTGCGCGACACGTTCGGGATCTCCGTGAGCATCTCACGCGCCGACGACCTCGAGCTGTCGGGGAGCCCGGCCCGGACGCTGCGCTACGCGAACCCGATGGCCACCGGCGAGGACCAGGTGCCCGTCCCGGGCGCCGACGGAGAGGGAAGGTAGAGAGCCATGCTCGCCATCATCGGGCTCGTCCTCGGCGTCGTCGTCGGACTCGTCGTCGAGCCGACGGTGCCCCCGGCCCTCCAGCCGTACCTGCCGATCGCCGTCGTCGCCGCGCTCGATGCGCTCTTCGGCGCCGTGCGGGCCTACCTCGACGGGGTGTTCGACGACCGGGTCTTCGTCGTCTCGTTCCTCTTCAACGTCGTCATCGCCGCGTTCATCGTCTTCCTCGGCGACCAGCTCGGGGTCGGGACGCAGCTGAGCACCGCCGTCGTCGTCGTCCTCGGCATCCGCATCTTCTCCAACGCCGCGTCGATCCGGCGCCAGATCTTCAAGGCGTAGCGGCGTGGCACCACAGGCGAAGGGGACCCACCGGGCCGCGGGGGAGCGGGGGGAGGCGCCGCACGTCGCTCCCGGCGCGCACGCCCGGGCCAGGCTCAGGGACCTGCTCGTGCGTCCTCGGCGCAGCGCCGTGCACGTGCTCATCGTGCTCCTCTGCGTCGGCGTCGGCTTCGCGCTCGTGGCCCAGGTGCGCCACACCCACGATGACTCCCTCGCCACGATGCGCCAGGACGACCTCGTGCGGCTGCTAGACGAGCTGACCGAGCGCAACAACAACCTCGTCCTCGAGGGCAACGCGCTGCGCCGCGAGCTCGCCGAGCTCGAGTCGGGCTCGAGCACCCGCGCCGCCGCCCAGGAGGCCGCCGAGCAGCAGGCGCGCGTCCAGGGCATTCTCGCCGGCACCCTGCCCGTCGTCGGGCCGGGCGTCGCGCTGACGATCCACGACCCGGGCCGCGACGTCTCGGCCCTCACCCTAGTCAACGTCCTCGAGGAGCTGCGCAACGCAGGCGCCGAGGCGATCGAGCTGTCCGGGCAGCGGCTCACGGCGTCGAGCTGGATCACGGGCGGGGGCGACGGCGTCGTCGTCACGGGCACCGAGGTGAGCCCGCCGTACGTGTGGCGCGCGATCGGGGACCCGCAGACCCTCGCCGTCGCGCTGGACATCCCCGGCGGGGCGCTCGCCTCGATCCGCACCGCCGGCGGGACCGCCGTGCTCGAGGAGCACGAGGAGCTCGAGATCACCTCCGTCCGGGCACTCACGGCGCCGGAGTACGCCACCCCCGTGCCCGCCCAGACCTCGTGAGAGCACCCCCTGTCCTCATGGGCTGTAACGCGGAGCACTTTGGCAACTATGGTGGGGCCCAGGACGACGGCGTGAACACACACTTGGAGGCGGCGAGATGAGCACTGGTCCAGAGCCGCAGGACACGACGAGCACGACCGCGCGCCTCGGCGCCGTCGGCGAGGTCGAGCAGGAGAGCCCGCTCCAGGCCGGGCCGCCGCAGGAGGACGTCGCTGCCGTGGAGGCGCTGCCCCCCGGGCACGCGCTCCTCATCGTCCAGCGTGGACCCAATGCCGGCGCGCGTTTTCTGCTCGATGCCGAGCGGACGCTCGCCGGACGCCACCCGAGCACCGACATCTTCCTCGACGACGTCACCGTCTCGCGCAAGCACGCCGAGTTCCTCGCTGCCGACGGCGGTCACGTCGTCCGTGACGTCGGTTCGCTCAACGGCACGTACGTCAACCGCGAGCGGATCGACCAGGCGACCCTGCGCGCCGGTGACGAGGTCCAGATCGGCAAGTACCGCCTCACCTACCACCCGAGCCCCGAGCGCGCCGGCGCCGGTGGCGGTGACGCGTCCCAGTGAGTCCGGCCGCTCGACCCGGACGCGCACAGCAGCCGGACGACTCCGCACGCGAGGAGGGCGCCGCCGAGCGCGACCCGAGCCCGCAGCCGTGGCCACCCGGGGCGTCGACGACGGCGAGCATGAGCATCGGGGCAGTCCTCGCCGTGCTCCAGCCCGAGTTCCCCGCGGTCCGGATCTCCAAGCTCCGCTTCCTCGAGGAGCAGGGCCTCGTCACCCCCAGCCGCACCGGCTCCGGCTACCGGATGTACAGCCAGGCCGACGTCGAGCGCCTGCGGTTCGCGCTCACGGCGCAGCGCGACAGCTTCCTGCCGCTCCGCGTCATCCGTGAGCAGCTCGCCGAGCTCGACGCAGGGCGGTCGGTCGAGCTCGCTCCCGGGACCCGCGTCGTCGCCCGGGACGGGGAGCTGCTCGACCGCCGCCCGTCCGCGCGGGTGAGCGCCGCCGAGCTCGCCGAGCTCACGGGGGCCAGCCTGGCCGACGTCGAGGAGCTGTCCGCCGCCGGCCTCCTCACGCCGGACTCCCGCGGGCGCTACCCCGGGCGCGCGGTCCAGGTCACCCAGCTGGCGCTCTCGCTCTCCCGGCACGGCATCTCGCCGCGCCACCTGCGCACCGTCCGCAGCGGTGCCCAGCGCCAGGCCGACACGATCGACCAGGTCGTCGCCCCGGAGCGCGCCCAGCGCTCGGGGGGTGCGCGTGAGCGTGGTGCGGCACGCGCGGCGGAGCTCGCCGAGCTCTACGCCCAGCTCCACGCCGAGCTGCTCCGCGCGGCGGTCGACGAGCTGTCCTGACGGCTGCGCGCTTGCCCGAAAGGGCAGCGGGAGACCGGCTCGTTCCCGCGCGCGCGCCCCGGCCCGGACGTACGGTTCTTCCATGCGCGAGATGGATGTGCTCGGTGTGCGGGTCAGCATCCCCGAGAACGAGGTGGTCGTCGTCCTCGCCGACCGGACGGGGCCCGTCGTCCTGCCCATCGTCATCGGCCCGCGCGAGGGCGCATCGATCGCCTCGGCGCAGGCCGGGATCGTCCCAGAACGGCCCCAGACGCACGACCTGCTCGTGACGATCCTCGGGCAGACGGGCACGCACCTCGACGAGGTCCGCGTCACGAGCCTCGAGGCCGGGACCTTCCACGCCGAGCTCGTCCTCAGCACCGGGCAGCACATCGACGCGCGGCCGTCGGACGCCATCGCCCTCGCCATCCGGGCCCACTGCCCGGTCATGTGCGAGGAGGACGTCCTGTCCGTGGCCGGTATCGTCATGGAGGAGGACGAGGACGGCGAGGTCGTCGAGGAGTTCCGGACCTTCCTCGAGCACGTCGAGCCGGAGGATTTCGCCGACTGAGGCGGCATGACGACGCTCGCCCTCAAGTTCAGGTTGAGGGTAAGACACGCGGAAAACGACACGCCGTGCGACTCGCGTCGCATGTCGTTGACGCACCCCTTGTCCACACCTAGCGTGGTCCTCAACGAAGCCATGAGCGCCAGGTGCGCACACCGGCACACGGACGAACGGGAGATGCACGTGAGCGGCATTGATGCGAACGCCGACGCCGCCCCCGGCGTCCCGCAACGTGCGCAGGGCATGCTCTTCGGCGACGCGTTGCCGGACCTGGACACCGAGACCGGTTACCGCGGGCCCACCGCCTGCCGGGCCGCGGGGATCACTTACCGCCAGCTCGACTACTGGGCCCGGACGGGCCTCGTCGAGCCGAGCATCCGCTCGGCGAGCGGCTCCGGCTCCCAGCGGCTCTACAGCTTCCGCGACATCCTCGTCCTCAAGGTCGTCAAGCGGCTCCTCGACACCGGCGTCTCGCTCCAGCAGATCCGGACCGCGGTCCACCACCTCCACGAGCGTGGCGTCGAGGACCTCGCGCAGATCACCCTCATGAGTGACGGCGCGAGCGTCTACGAGTGCACCAGCGCGGACGAGGTCATCGACCTCGTCCAGGGCGGCCAGGGCGTCTTCGGCATCGCCGTCGGGCGCGTGTGGCGTGAGGTCGAGGGCTCCCTCGCCGAGCTGCCCACGGAGCGCGCCCACGACGACGCCCCCGCCGTCGAGGACGAGCTCTCCCGGCGCCGACGGGCGCGCGACGCCGTCTGACGCCCTCGTCGAGGCCGCGCGCAGCTGCCGCGCGCGGGGCGGCCTGACGCGCCGGTCATGGACGGCGACGACGGGCGAGGTCGCTCACCTCATACGATCACGCCATGAGCAATCCAATCGCGGGCTGGTACCCCGATCCCTCGGGTGACCCGAGCCGCCTTCGATACTGGGACGGCGGCACGTGGACCGAGCACTTCGCCGAAGCCCGCCCGTCCGCCGCGTCAGCGTCTGAGGCGGCAGGCCCGGCCGCAGGAGAGACGCAGGCAGGCGTCGGCGCCGCCGGCTACGGCGCCGCACCGGGCTACGGCGACAGCGGCACCTACGCGGGCCAGGCCGGTGGCGCCGGTCAGAACCCCGGCGAGCGCCCCTACGCCGCGGGCGAGGGGCAGGGCACGCCGTGGCAGACCCCCCAGCAGCAGGCGTCCACGGCCGGGTACCCCGGAGCGAGCTACCCCGGCGCGGAGCCCTCGCTCGTGTGGGCGCAGGACGGCGCGCAGAACCCCTACGGGCCCGGCGCAGGCGCTCCCGGCGGCGCACCGGACGGCCAGGGGACCGGGTCCCAGAAGGGTGTCGTCATCGGCATCGTCATCGGTGCGGTCCTCCTCATCGCCGCCGTCATCGTCACGGCTGTCGTCCTCCTCGGCGGGGACGACGAGGACCCCGAGCCCGTGACGCGCCCGACGACGACCGTCAGCCCCGACGCGCCGACCGGGGACGCCCCCGAGACGGACGCACCCACGACGCCGGCGGGGCCGGCCGTGCCGGACGGCGCCGTCATCGAGGTCGGCGCGCCCGTGAGCGGATCCGTGCCGGCCAACGGTGAGTGGGCCGCCACCTTCACCCTCGCCGAGGAGTCCGTCGTCGTCGTCGACGCGCGGAGCACGAACGACCAGGACCTCACCCTCCAGGTGCTCGGGTCGGACGGCCGCGAGCTGGAGAACGACGACCGCGACGACGTCTTCGAGGACGGCGGCAGCAACTGGCGCGACCCCGCCATCGGTGCCCAGCTCGAGCCGGGCGAGTACACCGTCGTCCTCACCGAGTACACCGAGAGCGCGTCCGACTTCACCCTCTCCCTCGACACCGTGGAGCTCGTCTCCCTCGGGACCGTCCCCGTGGAGATCCCGGCGGGCGGCGCGTGGCTCGCAGCCATCGAGCTCCCCGCGGACGGCGTCTACGTCTTCGACGCGGTCTCCTCGGACGACGCCGACCCGGTGCTCTCCGTCGTCTCGCTCGACGGCGAGGAGTACAGCAACGACGACAGCAGCGAGGGCGCCGGATCCGCGCGTGACCCCTACCTGCGCGACCTGTTCGCGCCGGGGCTGTACTTCGTCGGTATGACCGAGTGGAGTGACGCGGCTGCGACCATCCAGCTGACGATCGCAGCCGAGTAACGACGGCACCTGCCACGAGCGCCCCCCGCCGGAACATCGGCGGGGGGCGCTCGTCGTCGGATGGGCGTCAGCCGGTGGCGGCCCGTAGGAACGTCTCGACCGCCGCGCCCGCCGGCCCGGAGCCGTGCCCGCCACCGTGGACGAGCGCCGCCACGGCGACGTCGCCCTGGAACGCGATCATCCACGAGTCGACGCGCGCGTCGTCACCCGTGCCCGCCTCCGCGGAGCCGGTCTTCGCGAAGACGGGCTCGCCGGGGACGTCGGCGAGAAGGATGCCGGTGCCCTCCTCGACGACGGCGCGCATGTAGCCCGTGAGGGCGGCCGCCTCGTCGGCGGTGAGCGGCGACGGCGGCTCCTCGGCGGAGGCGGCGTCGTCGGCCACGGGCTCCGGACCGGTGACGAGGGTCGGGGCGAGCGTGCGGCCCGCCCGCACGGATGCGGCCGCCGTCGCCATGGCGAAGGGTGAGGCGAGGACCTCACCCTGACCGATGAGCGAGGCGGCCAGCGCGGTCCCGCTCGCGTCGGCAGACGCCGATCCGGTGAATCCCGGCCACGACCCCGTGAGGGGCTGCCCGATGCCGAGCGAGCGGGCGGCATCAGCCATGTCGGCGCCGGTGAGGCCGGCCCCGGCGTTGATGAGGGCGGTGTTGCACGACTGCGCGAGGGCCTGGGTGAGGGTGATGTCACCGAGGTAGGCGGCGGGGTAGCCCGGGTAGTTGCCGATCGTGTAGCCGGAGACGGTCGCCTCGGGGCTGCACGAGACCGTCGCGTCGGGCCCTGTCCCGGCGCGCAGGAGCGCGAGGGCCGTCACCACCTTGTACGTCGAGCCCGGCGCGAGGGTCGCGAGCATGGCCGTGCTCTGGCCCTCGCTGCCCGGCCCGCTCGCGACGGCGAGGATCTCGCCGGTCGACGGCCTGATCGCGACGAGGCCGGTGGGGGAGTCGGTGCCGGCGAGGGCGTCCTCGGCCGCGGTCTGCAGGCGCGGGTCGAGGGTGAGGGCGAGGGCCTCGCCGTCGGCGGGGGCCCGTTCGAACAGGACGGCGGCTCCCTCGCCCGTGCCCGCCGTGACGGTGAGGCCGGGCGTGCCGCGCAGCGCGGCGTCGTAGACCTGCTGGAGGCCGGAGAGGCCGACCTGGTCGCCGGGGCGGACGGCACCCTCGGACGCCTCGACGACCTCGGCGGTCGCCTCGCCCACGCGACCGAGGAGCGGCCGGGCCCACGTGGCGGTGGGTGCGAGGGGGATCTCGTCGGGGAGCGCCACGGCTCCAGGCACCCCGTCGAGCGCCGCGAGGTCGACGTCGGTGCTTCCCTCGCGGACGACGATCGCCTCGACGAAGGCGCGGGGACCGGCGGCAAGGACGCGGTCGGCGAACGCGGCGGGGTCCGCAAGCCCCGCCGCCGTGGCGACGGCCTCGGACGCGGCGCGGACGTCCGCCTCTGCCGTGCCCTCGACGAACCGTGTCTTGTCGATCCCGACGCGGCGGACGGGGCGGTCCGTGACGACGGGGGAGCCGTCGCCGGCGACGACCTCACCGCGGACGGCCGGCGTCCGCGAGAGGGCCAGCCCGGTGCCCTCGGACAGGCCGTCGGCGATGGCGGTGGGACCGACGAGGGGGACCCACACGCCCTCGGAGTCCTCGCGCACCGTCACCGAGGTGGCGTACTCCCAGTCCACGGCGCCGTCGGCGTCGAGGTCCCACGACCAGCTGAGGGCGACGCCCGCGGCGCGCGCGCTCACGCCGGCGGAGTCCTCCTCCTCCTGCGCCTCGCCCACACCGGCGACGTCGACCGTGCGGGGCAGCTCGGCGAGGTCGCCGAGCGGGGTGGTGAGGTCCGGCGGCGCCGTGCCACCCCACGACACCCCGGCGGGGTCTCCGCTCTCGAGGGCCGCCGCGAGGTCCTCCGCGACGGCGGCGATGTCCGCGGTGGGGTCGTTGCTGCACGCGGCGAGGCCGCCGGTGGTCACGAGGGCGAGAACGGGCAGGAGCGCGGCGGGCGACCGGTACCGGGAGTGGTTCACCCGACTCATTCTCGTCAGCGGCGGGCGCCATGTCGACGACATATGGCGGGTGGCGGGGCCGGGTTCGCCGGCGACGGCTCCGCGTGCGGAGGGCCGGCACACCTGCCTAGGCTCGGTCGAGGAACGATCCACGTGAAGGGACGCGCCATGACTGAGACCACTGCACCGGAGCAGGACGTCGTCGACATCCTCACGACCGACCACCGGGAGATGCTCGAGCTCCTCGGCCGGATCGAGGGGACGGCCGACGGCGCCGAGCGCCGCGACCTCGCCGACACCGTCATCGCCGAGGTCATGCGGCACGCCGTCGCCGAGGAGATGTTCGTCTACCCGGCGATCGAGGAGCACCTGCCCGACGGTGCCGCCGAGGTGGAGGAGGACAAGCGCGAGCACCAGCACATCGTCGAGCTCATGAAGCGGATCGAGGACGTCGACTCCTCCGAGCCCGTCTTCCTCGAGACGGTGCGCCAGCTCGAGGCCGAGCTGAGCCACCACATCGCCGAGGAGGAGGCGGAGCAGTTCCCGCAGCTGCGCGCGCACATCCCGCGGGAGAAGCTCGTCGCCATGGGCGCCAAGGTCGAGACCGCGAAGAAGCTCGCCCCCACGCGCCCGCACCCGAGCGCGCCGCACTCCGGGCTCTTCCACAAGACGGTCGGGCCGGGCGTCGGGATGGTCGACCGGCTCCTCGACAAGCTGAGCGGGCGCAACGCCGACAGCTGAGGGGCGCTGCGGCGCCTCAGGGCTTCGGTGGCATGGACGCCGCGGTGTCCATGCCGAGGGTGACCCACCTCCGCAGCTCGGCGTCCGAGCCGAGCGCCGTCGTGTCCACGTCCACCCACCCCGTGAGCTCGCGCCCGCCCATCTCCGTCGGCGAGACGTGCGGCTCGCCGAGGAGCGCGGCGGTGGCGGCCGGATCGACGCGGAGCATGAGCCCACCGTCCGGGCCGACCGCGACGCCCATGTGCCCGCCGACGAGGAACGCGAGCCCGCCGAACATCGCGCGCTCGCTCACGCCGTCCCGGTCCTGGAGCAGCGCGCGGACGCGGGCGGCGAGGTCCATGTCGTAGGCCATGGCGCCAGTATCCGACCGTGGGGGAGCGGCGTCACTGGAATGACCAGGGGAGTGGCGGGCGTTGCCCGGTAATGAAGAAGATCGGGTTCCTGTCCTTCGGTCACTGGACGCCGTCGCCGGCCTCGCAGGTGCGCTCGGCGTCGGACGCCCTGCTGCAGTCGGTCGAGCTGGCGGTCGCCGCGGAAGAGCTCGGCGCCGACGGCGCCTACTTCCGGGTGCACCACTTCGCCCGCCAGCTCGCGTCGCCGTTCCCGCTCCTCGCCGCGGTGGGCGCCCGGACGAAGCGGATCGAGGTGGGGACCGCCGTCATCGACATGCGGTACGAGAACCCCCTGTACATGGCCGAGGACGCCGGTGCCGCCGACCTCCTCGCCGGCGGGCGCCTGCAGCTGGGCATCAGCCGAGGGTCGCCCGAGCAGGTCATCGACGGCTACCGGTACTTCGGGTACCAGCCGGCCGCGGGGGAGAGCGACGCCGACATGGCGCGCCGGCACACCGACGTCTTCCTCGGTGTCATCGCCGGGGAGGGGTTCGCCGAGCCGAACCCGCGCCCGATGTTCCCCAACCCGCCTGGGCTGCTGCGGTTGGAGCCGCACTCCGAGGGCCTGCGGCAGCGGATCTGGTGGGGCGCCGGCTCGCGCTCCACCGCGGAGTGGGCGGCCCGCCGGGGGATGAACCTCATGAGCTCGACGCTCCTCACGGAGGACGCCGGCGTCCCCTTCCACCGCCTCCAGGCCGAGCAGATCGAGCGCTTCCGGACCGCGTGGGCTGAGGAGGGCCACGACTTCGCTCCGCGGGTGTCGGTGAGCCGGAGCATCTTCCCCATCGTCTCCGATCTCGATCGCCGGTACTTCGTCGGTGGGGGAGAGGGCCGCGACCAGGTCGGCATGCTCGAGGGCGGGCGCGCCATCTTCGGCCGCTCGTACGCCGCGGAGCCGGACGTGCTCGTCGAGCAGCTGCGCGAGGACGAGGCCGTCGCCGCCGCGGACACGCTCCTGCTCACCGTGCCGAACCAGCTCGGCGTCGACTACAACGCCCACGTCATCGAGAGTGTCCTTCGGCACGTTGCACCCGCTCTCGGCTGGCGGTGAGGACTGCGTGCCGCGGTAGGCGCGATGATGGAGGGATGACTGCCCCTACGTTCGACCTTGACCGGCTCCGCAGGTACCCGGACGTCGAGGCTCCCGACCTCGTGGCCGTCGACGCCACCGACCGGCTCGTGCTCGACGAGGCCGCTGCGGCTGTCGCGGCCGCCGCCCCCGGAGAGGTCGTCGTCATCGGGGACCGGTACGGCGCGCTCACCCTCGGGGCGGTGGCGTTCCACGGCGCGCAGGACGTGCGGGTGCACCAGGACACGCTCGTCCACGAGCGGGCCCTCGCGGCCAACGCCGAGCGGGAGGGCCTCACCGGCACGTTCCGTCCGCTCGGCCTCGCCCCGGAGCTCGTGGCCGGCGCCCGCGTCGTCCTCCTCCAGCTCCCGCGCGGGCTGGCGGCGCTCGAGGAGGTCGCTGAGCTCGTGGCCGCGCACGCGGCGCCCGACGTCGTCCTCATCGCGGGCGGACGCCTCAAGCACATGTCACGCAGCATGAACGATGTCCTCGGCCAGCACTTCGCCGACGTCACGGCGTCGCTCGCGCGGCAGAAGTCGCGCTGCCTCTTCGCACGCCAGCCGACGCCGTCAGACGCGTCCCCGTCGTTCCCGCGCAAGCACTTCGAGGAGGAGCACGGCCTGTGGATCGCCGCCCACGGCGCGGCGTTCGCGGGGCCCTCGCTCGACCTCGGGACCCGCTTCCTCCTGACGTTCCTCGACGAGATGAGCCCGGCGGCGCGCGACGCGATCGACCTCGGGTCCGGCACCGGGATCCTCGCGGCCCAGCTCGCCACGAAGCGCCCAGAGCTGCGCGTCGTCGCCACCGACACGTCGGAGGCCGCCGTGCGCTCCACCCGCGCCACGCTCGAGGCGAACGCGCTCACCGACCGCGTCGACGTCGTACGCTCCGACGGGCTCGAGTCCCGGCCGTCGCGCTCGACGGACCTCATCGTGTGCAACCCGCCCTTCCACGTGGGAGCCGTCCTTCAGCCCGACGTGGCGATCGAGCTGTTCAAGGACGCCGCGCGCGTGCTGCGCCCGGGGGGAGAGCTGTGGACGGTGTTCAACTCGCGGCTCGGCCACGCCGGCGCCCTGCGCCGCATCGTCGGCTCGACGAAGGTCATGGGGGACAACGGCAAGTTCACCGTCACGCGCTCGATCAAGCAGCCGAGCCGCGCCAAGGCGGAGTGATGGACGTTCCTCCGGGAACGCCTCGTCAACAGGTGTTGTGAGTGCGTGCCCGCCTAAGGGCGGGGGCGTGGGGACGGGGACGCCCTCCGCACCGGCCAGGGTGTACTGACATAATGTACATTATCGGCAACGCGCCGCGCACAACGCGGCCCGGGGCGACAGCTGGTGGACCGGGCACGGCGCGGCTCATGTCCACCGGTCACTCTCCCGTGAAGTGCTTCGTCATGCTGCTCTCTTCCGCCAGCTCGGTACATTCCCATGTGGTGACACATATTTCCCGTGCTGAGAACAGAAGCAGAGTCGCCGCACTGAATGCTGATCCAGCGGCCATGGCGAGCCACGGGAGAAATTCCCGGAGCTATCGGAGCGCGAGTCGCACACGCCCTCGGAAAGGCACCGGGACGCTATTCAGTCCATGCTGTGGTCGTCGGCCTCCAGCTCAGCGCGCCATGGCCGGTGGCCGAGCAGCTGTTGATCTACGGCCACCGCGCGGCGTCCAGGCAGAATGCCGTGTCGATGGCGAGACCCGCCAGGCAGGCGCCGTCGACGAGCTGGCGGTCGCCGATCGGCTCGTCAAGTTCGACCCTCACGGGGACGACGTCGTTGCCCTGGCAGGTGTGGATGCTCGTAGCGCTCCCGCCGAGCGGCGCGACGTCGACCTCGACGACAACACGGTCAGCCTCGTAGGTCACCTGTGGCTCGAGCACCTCGCCCGTGACGCCCGAGGCGCATGCGAGACGTGTGACACCGATGTCGATGCTCACGCTGCCTGCTGACACGGCCGCCGGGTCGCTCAGCGCCCACGTCGCGGCCTCTCCACTGGTGGTGCCCAGCGGCTGCACGCCATCGAGGGGCGTGATGAGTGCGAGACCGCGCTCGGTGCCCTCGACGGCGAAGTCGGTGTCGTCGAGGTAGAGGACGAGCCCGACGTCGGTGTCGAGCGGATCTCCCTCCGGGTACGTCGCCCCGCTGCACGTCACGGGAGTGGACGCGACCTCAAGCCGGTCGCCCACCTCGACGTCGCCCTTGCGCGCGGCCGTCACCTCGACGTCCCAGACCGACGCCTGTGCGCCGAACATCGATCGCTCCCCGACCCGCTCGTGGGCGATCGCCTCCACGACGATCGTGGAGGCGTCGCTCCTCGCCCGGGCATCCGGGAACTCGGCCCAGCTGACGCAGGTCTCGCTGGTCACGGTCGACCCGGTCTCGCTGGTCACAGGCGCCCCTGCCTCGCCGATGGGATCCGACCCGGCAGGCGCGACCGACGAGCAGCCGGCGAGGAGCGCGAGGACGGGCACCGCCGTCGTGAGCCTCGCTGCGGGGCGACGCGGTGCTGCCGCACGGCGTCTGGCCGACCTGTCCATACCGAGCATGTGTCCCGAGGGCGGCGAGTCTTGCGCGGAGGCGCCTTCGCCGAACCTACGATGCATGTCGTCGTGCCATGAACGGCACCGGCCTGTCCCCCACATGCCGAGGGAGTCGACGTGCGCGCGTCAGCAGCAGCAGTGTGGGAGGCGGTCCATGAGGAGCGTCGGCAGCTCGCCGCCGATCTCACTGACCTGCCCGACGAGGAGTGGGGTCGGGCGTCCTTGTGCCCGGGGTGGGACGTCCACGACGTCCTCGCCCACCTCGTCGACACCGCGCGGACGACGCGGCGCTCCTTCGTCCGCGACCTCCTCGCCGCACGGATGGACTTCGACCGCGCGAACGCCATGGGCATCGCGCGCGAGCGACGGCTGCATCCGCGGGAGACCGTCGCGGCGCTCCTCGACGTCGCGGACCTCACGCGCACTCCCCCGGCCAACCTCGCGACACGGCTCGTCGAGGCGATCGTCCACGGCGAGGACATCCGCCGCCCGCTCGGCATGACCGGCACCTACCCCGAGGACGCGATCCGCCAGGCCCTGGACCACCAGCTGCGCACGGCCGTCTCCTTCGGCGGAGGACGCGAGCGGGCCGCCGGCCTCTGTCTCGTCGACCGGAGCTCCGGGACCGCGTGGGGCGCCGGAGACGAGGTCGAGGCCGACGCCCTCGACCTCCTGCTCGCCGTCTCCGGACGCCCGGTGGACTCCGCGCGCCTCGGGGGGCCGGGAGCGAACCGTCTCCTCGGCGTGGCCACCCTCGAGCGGTAGGGCCGCCGCAGGCGGTCGGGTCAGGCGCCCGCGGTCCCCCGCGTCGGCGGCCGGCGCGTGTGCTCCGCCGGGCCGAAGACGACGAGGACGGTGAGGTCCTCGGTGATGTCGACGAACCGGTGCTCCTCGCCGGCGGGGACGAAGAGGACGCTCCCGGGACCGACGTCGGCCGTGCGACCCGGTGTCCACAGCCTGCCCACCCCCCGCAGGACGACGTAGATCTCGTCCTCGGTGTGCGGCTGCTGGCCGTCGACCCCGCCGGCCGGGATGACGTACGTCCCCAGGCTGAGGTCGGGCACGCGCAGGTTCTCCACGTACGACGTCGTTCCGTCCGCGCGGGTCGCACCCGCCTCGCTCACGATGATCACGGCCTCGATGCTGGCACGGGCCCCGGAGGCTGTGGGCGGGTTCGGGAGCCGACACGCCGGAGGCGGCGCAGACCGCCGCGCTACGGTGTGCCCACTCGGCGAAGGGGAGGACCTGTGTCAGCTGGTACGTCGCGCGCGCGACTGTGGACGCTCGCCCACGCGGAACGGGCCGCCCTCGCCGAGGACCTGAGCGACCTCACCGCCGCACAGTGGGCGGCGCCGTCGCTGTGCGGACGATGGACGGTCGAGGACGTCGTGGCGCACCTCACCGCGGCTGCGAGCCTAGGACCGCTCCGCTGGTTCGCGAGCGTCCTCGGTGCCCGGTTCGACTTCAACCTCCACAACGACCGACGGCTCGCGGAACATCGCGGCGCCACCCCGGCCGAGACCCTCGAACGCTTCCGCGGCGTCGTGACGAGCACCACCTCGGCGCCGGGACCGACGGCGGCCTGGCTCGGCGAGGTGGTCGTGCACGCGCAGGACGTCCGGCGCCCGCTCGGTCTCGTGCGGACACCCTCGCTAGCCGCCGCGACCGAGGTCGCCCAGTTCTACGTGCGCCGGGACTTCACCGTCGACAGCCGCGCCACCGCCGCGGGGCTGCGCCTCGAGGCGACCGACGGCCCGTTCGCGAGCGGCGCCGGTCCCCTCGTCTCCGGGACGACGCTCGCCCTCACGATGGCGATGGCCGGCCGGCGCGACTACTGCCGGGACCTCACCGGCCCCGGCGTGCCCCAGCTCAGCGCCCGTTGCGCCGGTCCGACCGACGACGGTCCCGGAGCCACGGCGCGCTGACGCGCCCGCGGTCGGTCGCCCGACGGTCCCCCGTGCCCCGGCTCGCCGCCGGCCTCACGCGCCGACGTAGGCGGCGAGGTGCTCCCCCGTCAGCGTGTCCCTGGCGGCGACGAGGTCGGCGGGCGGGCCCTCGAAGACGACCCGCCCGCCGTCGCGCCCCGCGCCCGGGCCGAGGTCGATGATCCAGTCGGCGTGCGCCATGACAGCCTGGTGGTGCTCGATGACGATGACCGAACAGCCCGAGTCGACCAGCCGGTCGAGGAGGCCGAGGAGCTGCTCCACGTCGGCGAGGTGCAGGCCCGTCGTCGGCTCGTCGAGGATGTACGTCCCGCCGGTGTCCCCCATGCGGGTGGCGAGCTTGAGCCGCTGCCGCTCGCCGCCGGACAGCGTCGTCAACGGCTGGCCCAGCGTGAGGTAGCCGAGCCCGACGTCCGCGAGCCGGTCGAGGACCTTGTGCGCTGCCGGTGTCCGCGCCTCCCCCGCACCGAAGAACTCCTCGGCCTGGGCGACGGACATCGCGAGCACCTCGGCGATGTTCCGCCCGCCGAGCGTGTACTCGAGCACCGCGGCCTGGTAGCGCCTGCCCTCGCACTCCTCGCACGTCGTCGCGACGGTCTCCATGACGCCGAGCTCGGTGTAGACGACACCCGCGCCGTTGCACGTCGGGCACGCACCCTCGGAGTTGGCGCTGAACAGCGCCGGCTTGACGCCGTTGGCCTTGGCGAACGCCTTGCGGATCGGCTCGAGGAGCCCGGTGTAGGTCGCCGGGTTGGATCGGCGCGACCCCTTGATGGCGGTCTGGTCGATGACGACGACGTCGTCCCGCTTCGCGAGGTTGCCGTGGATGAGGGAGGTCTTCCCGGACCCGGCCACCCCGGTGACGACCGTGAGCACCCCGGCGGGGACGTCGACGTCGACGCCGGTGAGGTTGTTCTGCCTCGCCCCACGGATCTCGAGCGCGCCGGTGGCGGTGCGGACCGACTCCTTGAGGCGTGCGCGGTCGTCGAGGTGCCGGCCGGTGAGGGTCTGGCTCCCCCGCAGGTCCTCCACCGCGCCCTCGAAGCAGATCGTGCCGCCGTCGGTCCCCGCCCCGGGACCGAGGTCGACGACGTGGTCGGCGATCGCGATGGTCTCCGGCTTGTGCTCGACGACGAGGACCGTGTTGCCCTTGTCCCGCAGGCGCAGCAGCAGGTCGTTCATGCGCTGGATGTCGTGCGGGTGCAGCCCGATCGTCGGCTCGTCGAAGACGTACGTGACGTCGGTGAGCGCGGAGCCGAGGTGCCGGATCATCTTCGTCCGCTGGGCCTCGCCCCCGGACAACGTCCCGGCTGGCCGGTCGAGGCTGAGGTAGCCGAGCCCGATCTCGACGAACGAGTCGAGTGTGTCTCCCAGGGTGCTCAGCAGCGGCGCCACCGACGGCTCGTCGAGCTCGCGGACCCAGCCGGCAAGGTCGCTGATCTGCATGGCGCACGCATCGGCGATGCTGATGCCCCTCACCTTCGAGGACCGTGCCGCCTCGCTCAGCCGTGTGCCGTCGCACTCGGGGCACGCCGTGAACGTGACGGCGCGGTCGACGAAGGCGCGGATGTGCGGCTGCATCGCCTCGCGGTCCTTGGACAGCATCGACTTCTGCAGCTTGGTGATGAGCCCCTCGAACGTGAGGTTGATGTTGTCGACCTTGACCTTCGTCGGCTCCTTGTAGAGCAGGTCGTCCAGCTCGCGCTTGGTGAAGTCCCGGATCGGCTTGTCCGCGTCGAAGAGGCCGGAGGCGGCGTAGATGCGGCCGTACCAGCCGTCCGCGCTGTAACCGGGCACCTTGAACGGTCCCTCGTTGAGGGACTTGCTGTCGTCGTAGAGCTCACCGAGGTCGAAGTCGGTGACGCGGCCCATGCCCTCGCAGCGCGGGCACATGCCGCCGGTGATGGAGAAGTCGCGGCGCTCCTTGACCGTCCTGCCGCCGGTCTCGAACGTGACGGCGCCCGCCCCGCTGATCGAGGCGACGTTGAACGAGAACGCCTGCGGCGAGCCGATGTGCGGCTCCCCCAGACGGCTGAAGAGGATGCGAAGCAGCGCGTTGGCGTCCGTCGCGGTCCCGACCGTCGAGCGCGGGTTCGCCCCCATCCGCTCCTGGTCGACGATGATCGCCGTCGTCAGCCCCTCGAGCACGTCGACGTCCGGGCGCGCCTGCGACGGCATGAAGCCCTGGAGGAAGGCGCTGTACGTCTCATTGATCATCCGCCGGGACTCGGCCGCGATCGTCGCGAACACAAGGGAGCTCTTGCCCGACCCGGACACGCCGGTGAACACCGTGAGACGGCGCTTCGGCAGGTCGACGCTGATGTTCTTGAGGTTGTTCTCGCGTGCGCCGTGGACGCGGATGAGGTCGTGGCTGTCGGCTGCGTGCATCGGGTCAGTGTCCCTCCTGGATGCGGACGAGGTTGCCCGCGGGATCCCGGAAGGCGCAGTCACGCACCCCGTACGGCTGCTCGGTCGGCTCCTGGACGACGTCGGCACCGCTGGCCTGCAGCCGGTCGAAGGTGGCGTCGAGGTCGTCGGTGGCCAGGTTGATGCCACCGAACGTGCCCTTGGCCATCATCTCCGCGATGGTGCGGCGCTCGTCGTCGGTGACGCCGGGGTCGGCAGCCGGTGGGTGCAGCACGATGGCCGTGTCGGGCTGGCCGGGCGGGCCGACGGTGATCCAGCGCATCCCGTCGTACCCGACGTCGAGTCGGACCTCGAAGCCGAGCGTGTCGCGGTAGAAGGCCAGAGCAGCCTCGGGGTCGTCGTGCGGGAGGAAGCTCGAGTGGATGGTGATGTCCATGGCGCTCACGCTAGAGCGGGCTCGGCGGCCGTCGCTTCTCGATTCCTGACCGGTCTCGTCACCTGCTTCGCGACGCACGCCGGCATCCCCGCCGTCGCCTGCGCCGCCCGCTCCCGGTAGACGCTCGGCGGCATGCCGACGAGCTCGCTGAAGCGGGTGCTGAACGTGCCCAACGACGAGCAGCCGACGGCGAAGCACACCTCGGTGACGGTGAGGTCGCCGCGCCGGAGCAGCGCCATCGCCCGCTCGATGCGGCGAGTCATGAGGTAGCCGTAGGGCGCCTCCCCGTAGGCGAGCCGGAACTGACGGCTCAGGTGACCGGCGGACATGTGCACGCCGCGGGCGAGCGACTCGACGTCGAGGGGCCGCGCGTACTCGCGGTCGATCCGGTCACGCACGCGGCGCAACCGGGCGAGGTCGCGCAGGCGCTGGGTGTCGGCGGCGCTGCTGCTCACGCCCGTGATCGTCCCACGGGGCACCGACGCTGCCTAGAGGTACCCGGCGCTAGCGGTCGAGGTCAGCGCCGGGCGCTCCGACCTCAGGTGCCACCGCAGCGGGAGCGTCGGGCTCCCAGCGGAGGAGGTCGCCGGGCTGGCACTCGAGGACCTCGCACAGGGCTGCGAGCGTCGTGAAGCGGACGGCCTTGGCGCGCCCGTTCTTGAGGACCGCGAGGTTGGCGGGAGTGATCCCGACGCGTTCGGCGAGCGTGCCCACGGACATCTTCCGCCGCGCGAGCATGACGTCGACGTCGACGACGATCGGCATCAGATCACCTCGTCGAGCTCGGCGCGGAGGTGGCTCGCCTCGGCGTCGCGGTCGACCGCCTGGGCCAGCAGCATCCGCATGACGTAGACGATGAGGGCCACCCCCGCCGTCAGCAGCGCGACGCCGCAGATGAGCAGGACGATGCCGGGCGCGATCCCGCCGGGCGCCAGCGTGCACGCGATGCCGAGGACGAGGACCGCGGCGGTCGCGATGGCACCGATGACGACGTCGACGTACCGGAACGCGGCGTGGGAGAAGACGGTCCCGGCCCGCACCATCGTCAGCAGCCGCCAGACGCACACGAGGGTCACCTGGACCGTGACGACGGCGAGGACGACGAGGGCGAGGAAGACGACGGCCAGGGCCGGGAGCGTGAGCGAGCCGAGGACCACGCTGCCCTCCCCCGCGAGGTCGTTCGCGAGCAGCGGCACCATGACGACCTGGACGACGAGCGTGCCGATGAGGCAGAGCGCGAGCACGACGCGCAACGCGTGGAGGGCGAGGTTGCCCATGAGAGCTCCTGTTGTCGAGTAACGATGACAATCTATCGTTAGTCGATCGGTTCGGCAAGTGCCTGGGGTTGCGTGCGTAGGGCGGGGGCGGAGCGTCAGGCCGATCTCCGGCCAAGTCCGCCCGGCGCCGGCGTGCGTCGGGGCATCATCGGAGCATGGGCGTACGCGCGGTGGTGGCCGCCGGTCTCGTGCTCCTCGGCGCGGCCGGATGCAGCGGCGCCGGCGGGCCGCCCGGCGGGGACCCGGAGACGACCGGCGTCGTGCGGACGCGCGACGGCGGGGCGTTCCTCGTCGAGTCCTCCGACGGCTACTTCGAGGGCATGAGCCTCCTGGGCGGGGATCCCCTGATCTACCGCGGCTCCGACGGTGCGGAGATCGGTGCCGTCGGGCTCGAGGAAGGCGCCACGGTCGAGGTGTGGATCGGCGGGCCCTGCGCCGAGTCCTACCCGGTCCAGTGCGACATCGAGGCCGTACGGGTCCTGGACCGGTGACCGACGCAGGCCCGGCGCGTGCAGGTGCGTCCCGCGTCCCGGTGCGGGCGCTCGTCGACGCCGTGGCCGCCGGGCTCCGGCGGCCCGTGACGGCCGACGACTGGCGCCCCGCCGTCCAGGGGGCCGTCGGTCACGTCGTCGGGCTGAGCGATGCCGAGGGCGCCGCGTACGTCGCCAAGGTCTACGCCGCCGACGCGCACCGGCGGGCAGAGACGGAGGAGGTGGCGCTGCGCCTCCTCCGTGACGTCGACGGTGTCCCCGCGCCCGACGTCGTCCTGGTCGACGCCCTGCCTGGCGGGCGCCCGTTCGTCCTCCTCACACGCCTGCCCGGCGTGCGGTGGGCGGACCGGCGAGCGCGCCTCGACCGTGCCGAGCACGCAGAGCTGCTCCGTGAGGTTGCCGACGTCCTGCGCCGGGTCCACGCGGTTCGCGGCTCCAGGTTCGGCAGCGTCGGCAGCGTCGGCAGCGTCGGCAGCCGAGCCGAGCACCGGCGCGCCACGGCGTGGGACCGGCTCGGCGACGTGCTCGCCCGGGAGCTGCCCGCCTTCCTCTCGCACGGCGGCTCCCCCGACCTCGCCCGGCGCGTGCGGGACCACGTCCTGCGCCGCCGCGACCTCTTCCCGGCCGAGCTGGCACCGACGCTGTGCCACAACGATCTCAACGGCGGGAACGTCCTCGTCACGCCCACGGGCAAGGCGCGCGTCACGGGAGTCGTCGACCTCGAGCGCGCCTCGTGGGACGACCCGCTGTCCGACCTTGCGCTCACGGTCCGCCACGTGCGCCAGCACGACCCCTCCCTCGTGCCGACCCTCCTCGAGCGGTACGGCCTCGCCGACGGCGGTGCGTCGGAGCGGCTCGAGACCCACGTCCTCCTCGGCGTGCTCGCCGAGCGCACGTGGGTGGCGCTCGACCGCCCGCCGGGGTGGGCCGCCACCGTGGCGGCGCTCGACGCCGTGCTGGAGGAGACCGCAGAAGGATGAGGCACCTGGCGCGGACGCCGAGGACGACCGGTACGACTGGTACGACTGGTACGACGACGATCACTGGGACGAGGGCGACCCGGGCTGGGAGCCCCCGTCCCCGGTCGTCCGCACCGACGAGGAGGTGCTCGACCACACGAGCGCGCTCGTCGCCGTCGACAGGGACGGGCCCTTCACGGTGTGGATCGCCTTCCTCGACGAGGACGGGGCGTCGACGTGACCCGCCCCGCCGCGTGCGGTCCGCCGTCAGGCGGCGTCGGGACCCGGTGCCGCGTCGTCGATGGCCACGAGGTCCTCGAGCGTCGGTTCCCACCCGGCCGCAGCCGCGTTCGCGCGCACCTGCTCGGGCCGGCTCGCTCCAGCGATGACCGAGGTGACCGCGGGCTGGGCGGCGAGGCCGCCGATGGCGAGGGTGAGCAGGGAGATCCCGCGCGCGTCGGCGACGGCGGTGAGCGCCTCGATGCGGTCGAAGTCGGCCGCGGCGAGCCGTTCGGGCTTGTCCGCGAGGCGGGTGCCGGGCTCGGGCTCCGTGTCGCGACGGTACTTGCCGGTGAGGAGGCCGGAGGCGAGCGGGAAGTAGGGAAGGATCCCGGCGCCGACGTGCTCGGCGGCCGGGACCACCTCGGCCTCGATGCCGCGGGAGAGCAGCGAGTACTCGTTCTGGATCGAGACGAACGGCGTCGTCCCGCCGGCGCGGGCCGTCCAGTCCGCGTCGACGACCTGCCAGCCCGCGAAGTTCGAGCAGCCGACGTAGCGCACCTTGCCCTCGAGGACGAGCTCGTGCAGGGCGGCGAGAGTCTCTTCGATCGGGGTGAGCGGGTCGGGACGGTGGATCTGGTAGAGGTCGATGTGGTCCGTGCCGAGGCGGCGCAACGACCCCTCGACGGCGCGGCGGATGTAGCGCCGCGAGCCGCGCACACCCCAGTCGGGTCCGTTGAGGCCGTGGACGTCCATCCCGAACTTCGTGGCGACGACGGCGTCAGCGCGGCGCGAGCCCAGGGCGCGCCCGAGGAGCTCCTCGCTCTGACCCGGCTCGGCGCCGTAGGTGTCGGCCGTGTCGAACAGGGTGATCCCGGCGTCGAGGGCGGCGTCGACGACGCCCGCGACGTCGTCCGGGGCCACCGACCGCCCGAAACTGTTGCAGCCGAGGCCCACCGCTGAGACGGTGAGGCCGCTGGCACCAAGCTGTCGGAATGTCATCTCGCTCACACGCAGCATCCTAACGGCGCATCTTCACGCGGTTTTCACCGAACCTTCACCGCGTGGCCGGAACACAACGGGAGGTCGTGGCGTTGGGCCAGATAGAGCACGACGAGAGAGTGCGCCGACGGCGCATCGACGACCACCACCACGAGGGAGACCAGTCATGGCTGATCGATCACTGCGCGGAATGAAGATCGGCGCGAACAGCCTGGAGTCCGACCGGGGCGTGGACTTCGCTCCGCGGACCGAGGCCCACTACGACTGCCCGAACGGCCACACCGTAGTGCTTCCCTTCGCCCACGACGCGGACGTCCCCGCCCTGTGGGAGTGCCGCTGCGGCGAGCAGGCGCTGCTGCGTGACGCCACGATGCCCGAGCCGACCAAGCCGGTCAAGGCCCCGCGCACGCACTGGGACATGCTCCTCGAGCGTCGCACGGTCGCTGACCTCGAGGTCCTCCTCCAGGAGCGGCTCGAGCTGCTCCGCAGCGGCCAGCTCCGCCGCCGCAGCGCCTGACGCACCGCCAGGCACGTGACGGCACCCTGACGTAGCCGACCGACGGCCCACCAGCTCAGCAGCTGGTGGGCCGTCGGCGTCCGTACGCGGGGTCACCGGCCCTGGCCGAGCGGGTGCCGCCCGACCCGGGCCGTCGTCGTCCGTACCCCGGGGGCACCGGCCCTGGCCGGGCAGACGGCCGTCAGGCGGTGCGCCGTCAGGCGGTGCGACGCTGCGCGCCGACGAGCCGACGGAGCTGGCCGGCCCGGTGCGCGAGCCCCCACTGCGTCGTGCGCAGGAGCGCCTCGGCGACGATCTTCTGGCTCATCTTCGACGTGCCCTCCGCGCGCTCGACGAAGCTGATCGGTACCTCGACGATGCGGCCCCCGAGCCGGTGGACCCGCCACGTCATGTCGACCTGGAAGCAGTACCCCTGCGACTCGATCTCGCCCAGCGGGAGACGGCGCAGCGTGCCGGCGCGGAACACGCGGAACCCACCGGTCGCGTCCCGCACCGGCAGGCCGAGCATGAGGCGGACGTAGACGTTCCCCCCGCGGGAGAGGACCTCGCGGTGCCGGGGCCAGTTGACGACCTCGCCCCCGGGTACCCACCGGGACCCGAGGACGAGGTCGGGCGCGTCCGCCTGCGCGGCGCGCGCGAGGAGGGCGGGCAGCTGCTCGGGGCGGTGGGAGCCGTCGGCGTCCATCTCGACGACGAGCTCGTACCCGCGCTCGAGGGCCCACGCGAACCCCGCGACGTACGCCCGGCCGAGCCCCTCCTTGCCGGCGCGGTGCATGACGTGGATCTGGTCGTCCGAGGCGGCCGCCTCGTCGGCGAGCGTGCCGGTGCCGTCCGGGCTGTTGTCGTCGGCGACGAGGATGTCCGCGGCGGGCACGGCTGAGCGCGTGCCCGCGAGCGCCCGCGGCAGCGTCTCACGCTCGTTGTAGGTGGGAATGATGACGAGGGTCTTCATCGGCTGCTCCTGCTAGGCGCGCCGCGGGTACGACGCTGGGAGATGGTGCTGCGCACTCCACCGAGCAGGGCGATCCCGGCGACGGCGCCCGCCACGATAGCGGGCACGGGGCCGAGCCTGTCCGCGATGGTCAGGCTCGTGCGCAGCGGGAGCGTGGCGACGAGCTGCTCGGCCGTGAAGAGCCCGCCGGTGTCCATGACCACGCCGTTCGGGGCGATGATCGCGCTGATCCCCACCGTGGAGATCTGCACCGTCGCCCGCCCGTGCTCGACGGAGCGGAACACCGACATCGCGAGCTGCTGGCGCGACTCCTGCGTGTAGCCGAACGAGGAGTTGTTCGTCGGCACGACGAGGACCTCTCCCCCGGCGCGCACGGCGTCACGCACGAGGCCGTCGTAGGCGACCTCGAAGCAGATGGCGACGGCGAGGTCGACGACGCGCCCGAGCCGCTCGCTCTCGAGCGGGACGATGCCGACCTCGGTGCCGGGCAGCATGTCGGTCCCGACGAGGTCGACCGCGGAGCTGAACCGCCGGAACAGGTCACGCATCGGCATGTACTCGCCGAACGGGGCGGGGTGCTGCTTCGTGTAGGACTCGACGGCGCCCTCGCCCGGCTCCCACAGGACTGCGTCGTTGAAACGGTAGCCGTCCTCGTAGCGGATGGCGCCGACGAGCACGGGGGCCGCGACGGCACCGGCTGCCTCCTCGACGAGCGACGCGGCCTCGGCGTCGGCCCGCGGGTCGATGTCGGCGGCGTTCTCCGGCCACAGGACGACGTCGAGCTCGCCCGGCTCCACCTGGTCGAGAAGGGCGACGGTGCCGTCGACGTGCCGCTCGAGGACGTCACGGCGGACGGCGAAGGCGTCGAGGCCGGGGCCGGGGACGTTGCCCTGGACGGCGCCGACGCGGAGCGTGCCGGCCTCGGCGCGTGTGTCGACGGGGACGACGAGCCCGACGGCGACGAGCGCGGCGCCGACGAGGAGTGCAGCGCTCGCGCGTCCGACGTCGACGCGGCGCAGGGCGAGCAGCGCGTGAGCGAGGAGCGCCCCGACGGCGACGACGACCGCACCGACGAGGGGCGTGCTCCCGAGCGCGGCGAGCCGCAGGAGCGGCCCCTCGGTCTGGGAGAAGGCGAGCAGGCCCCACGGCAGGCCGCCGAAGGGCCACGCGGCGCGCACCTGCTCGACGCCCACCCACAGCGCCGCGACGACGACGAGGCGCAGCCACGCCCGCTCGCGGACGGGTCTGCTCCGGCGCGCGAGGCTCCACGCGAGCGCGAAGCAACCGAGGAGGAGGGACTCGGCGGTGGCGAGGGCGACCCACGGGACGACGCCGGCTGCCTCGTTGGCCCACCACAGGTGCGGGAAGAAGAACGCAGCGCCCCACACGGCTCCGTAGGCGAACGACCGACCGGCGGTGGCGTCCCGCAGCGCGAGGAGCAGCAGGGCGATGCCGACGAACGCCATCGGCCACCAGGACCGGCCGGGGAACGCGGCGTCCGTGGCGAAGCCGCCTGCCACGGCGAGGAGCAGGCTCACGGCCGGCGACGGAGGGGGCAGGGGCACCGCTCGAGAATACGTTCTCAGGCCGCGGGTTCCGAACCGGCGGCGCGTGCCGCAACCCCGCTGCGGCGGTGCTCGCGGGGGAGGCAGTGACCGACCCGCGTGTCCTTCGGACCGGACCGGCTGCTCGGGGCAGCCGGCTCGTTATCTAATGAACACGCGGGCCCGGCCACTGTCCTCCGCGACGTTGCCTGCCCGCCCTTGTCGCGATGACGCGCACCGACGCCGGGGCAGGTCACGCGGGGTACGAGAGGGAAACATACTCAAGCCCCGCGCCTCACTCAACTGTATGTAACCCCAGGTCACGGACGTGGCCGCAGGTCAGGCGGCGCCTGCCGACAGCACCGGAAGTGAGATGGACGGCGTGTCGGAAGGTGTGTCGGGCCCCCGGCCCCGCGCCCGGGCGACGACGGCGCTCCGCGGCGCGGCGGCAGTCTCGAGCGAGGGTTGAGGCTCAGGGATCACAGGCTCGACCAGGCGACGACGCCCCGCCGCACGAGGTCCATCGCACGGCGCGCGGTGCGTCGCTCCTCCGCCTGCGGCGCGACGGTCGAGAGCTGGTCGAGGACGTCGAGGACCTGCTTGCACCAGCGCACGAAGTCGCCGGCGCTGAGGTCCGTGCCGGCGAGGACGTCGCTCAGGCCCGCACCGCTGGCCCACCGGTGGACCGCACCGACGATGCCCGGGTCGACCGGGTCCGTCGGGCCGATCCCGTGCTCGCGCTCACGGTCGGCGAGCTCGGAGGCCACCGCGGACGTCTCGCTCACGGCGACGGACAGGACGCCGTGCGGCCCGCCCGCGAGCCGCCCCGGACCGCGCTCCTCCTCGTTGCGCGAGGAGTACACGACCATCGACGTGACGGCGGCGAGGCCGGCGGGGTCGAGGTTGCGCCACGAGCCGCGGCGGAGGCACTCGGCGAGGACGAGGTCCTTCTCGGCGTAGAGGCGGGCGAGCCAGCGCCCGCTGGCCGTGACCTCGAGCCCGCGCGCGCGCTCGATGGGTGCGGCGGCGTCGGCCGTGGGCTCCCAGTCGCCCGGGGAGGCGGGCTCGCCGGGCGTCTCGCCGTCGCGGGGCGCCACGGTGAGGTACCCCAGCTCGGTGAGGAGCTCGCAGACGCGGTCGAAGTCGCGGGCGATCGAGGACGTCCGTGCGTCGATCCGGCGCAGGAGCGCCCGGTGCTCGGCGTCGAGCCGGTACCAGCGCTCCGCCCACCGGGCGTGGTCCTCGCGCTCGGCGCACCCGTGGCAGGGGTGCGCGCGCAGCCGGCGCCGGAGCTCTTCGAGGCCGGTGTCCGCCGGGCCGTCGGTGCGCCGCTCGGCGCGCCCCGCCGTGCCGGGCAGACCGGCGGCGAGCGCGTTGCGCAGCGAGGACGCGAGGTCACGCCGCTCCCCCGGGTCGCGCTGGTTGAACCCCTTGGGCACCTTGACCTGGCCGACGGCGCGGACCCCGGAGGGCACCTCGACGAGCGTGAGCTGACGTACCCGCGGCTCCTCGGTGAGGACGCGCACGCGGGGCCCGTCGAGGCCGCCGCGCTCGGCGTCGAGGACGACGGCCCACGCGGCGCGCCGACCCCGGGCGTACTCGACGATGTCGCCGCGCCGCAGGCCGGACATCGACTCCTCCGCCGCGCGGCGGGCTGCGACGGATCGTGCCCGGGACCCCTCCTTCTCGCGCTCGTTCAGCTCCTGGCGCAGGGCGGCGTACTCGGTGAAGTCCCCGAGGTGACATGTCATGGCCTCGGCGTAGCCGGCGAGGGCCTCCTCGTGCTTGCGCGCCTGCCGCGCGAGGCCGACGACGCCGCGGTCGGCCTGGTACTGCGCGAAGGACGTCTCGAGGACCTCCCGGGCATGGGGGTAGGACATCGCCGTGAGGAGGTTGACGGCCATGTTGTACGTCGGGTGGAAGCTCGAGCGAAGCGGGTACGTGCGGCGCGAGGCGAGCCCGGCGAGCGCGACGGGGTCGACGCCGTCGCTGTAGAGGACGACGGCGTGCCCCTCGACGTCGATGCCCCGCCGCCCCGCGCGACCCGTCAGCTGGGTGTACTCCCCCGGCGTGAGGGCGGCATGGGTGCTGCCGTTCCACTTGTCGAGGCGCTCGAGGACGACCGAGCGCGCGGGCATGTTGACCCCGAGCGCGAGCGTCTCGGTCGCGTAGACGACCTTGACGAGGCCCGCGGCGAAGAGGACCTCGACGGTCTCCTTGAAGACCGGGAGCATCCCGGCGTGGTGCGCCGCGACGCCGCGCTCGAGGGCGCGCGACCACGAGGCGAAGCCGAGCACGGCGAGGTCCTCGACGGGCAGCCCCGAGCACCGCTCCTCGATGACGGCGGCGATCGTGCGCGCCTCGTCGGCGTTCGTCAGGCGGATGCCGGCGTTGACGGTCTGCTCGACGGCGGCCTCGCAGCCCGCACGGGAGAAGATGAAGACGATCGCCGGCAGGAGGCCGGCGCGGTCGAGGTTGTCGACGACGACGGGCCGCGGTGCCGGCCGGACGACCGTGCCGAGGCGCTGCCCGGGCATCCGTCCGCCGTGCCTCCCCCGGCCGCCGCGCTGACGCCCGTGCGTGGGGCCGCTGGCGGAGCGCTGGGCGCGCCGGACCGCGTCGGCGAGGTCGGGGCTGATCGGCGGGTCGGTCCCGGGGTCCGTCGGGTCGACCCGGCTGCTGTACAGGTCGAGGAGGTCGGAGCGGACCATGACGTGCTGCCACAGGGGCACCGGGCGGCGCTCGGAGACGATGACGGCCGTCTCGCCACGGACCATCGTCAGCCAGTCCCCGAACTCCTCGGCGTTGGAGACCGTCGCGGAGAGGGAGACGAGCCGCACGTCGTCGGCGAGGTGGAGGATGACCTCCTCCCACACCGGGCCACGGAAGCGGTCCGCGAGGTAGTGCACCTCGTCCATGACGACGTAGCCGAGGTCGGCGAGCGTCGGGGACCCGGCGTAGATCATGTTCCGGAGGACCTCGGTCGTCATGACGACGACGGGTGCCTCGCCGTTGATCGTCGTGTCGCCGGTGAGGAGCCCGACGTTGCCGGCGCCGTGCACCGCGAGGAGGTCGAGGTACTTCTGGTTGCTCAGCGCCTTGATCGGCGTCGTGTAGAACGTCTTCCGGTCCGCCTGGAGCCCGAGGTGGACGGCGAACTCCCCGACGACGGTCTTGCCGGCACCGGTGGGCGCCGCGACGAGGACGCTGCTGCCCTCCTCGAGCGCCTCGCAGGCGCGGCGCTGGAAGTCGTCCATCTCGAAGCCGAGCCGCGCCGCGAAGCGGGCCAGCTCGCTGCGCTCGGCCTGGGCCCGGCGCCGCGAGGCGGCGTAGCGCTCGGCGGGTGAGGTCATGCCCCGAGCGTACGGGCGAGCACGCGCACCGCATCCGGGTGGACGACGCACTCGAGCGGGAGGGCGCCGACGCGCTCGCCGTCGGCGAACGTCACCGGCGGGGTCGCACCGTGCGCGGGAGCGGCCTCGATGAGGACGCGGCGTGCCCGGTGCACGTGGACGGCGGGGTGGGACAGGTGGGCGCCGGCGTACACCCGCGGGAAGAGCCGCAGGAGCGTGGTGCGGGAGACGCCGTCGGCGATGAGGACGTCGAGGACGCCGTCGTCGGGGACGGCGCCGGGCACGACGCGCATCCCGCCGCCGAAGCTGGCCAGGTTGGCGACGGCGACGAGGGTGCCGGGGCCCTCCCACGCCGTGCCGTCCATCGTCACGCGGTAGCCGTAGGGCGCGTAGCGGGCGAGCTCGGCCAGGAGGCCGCGGACGTAGCGGCCGCCGCCGCGGGGCCAGCGCAAGCGGTTGGCGCGGTCGTTGACGGCGGCGTCGATCCCCGCGCTGAGGACCCCGAGGTACCACCGTGCCGGCGCCTGGCCGGGCGGGCCGACGGCGACGGCGTCGACGGCGCGCGTGACGTGACCCGGCGCGGCATCGAGTGCGCGGCTGATGAGTGCGACGCTCGCCGCGGGGTCGTGGACCGGCAGCCCCAGCTCGCGCGCGACGTCGTTGCCGGAGCCGAGGGCGACGATCCCCAGAGGCACGCCCGTCCCCGCGACGACGTTGACGCCGAGGTGCGCCATGCCGTCCCCGCCGACGACGACGAGGGCCGCGAGCCCCGGGCCGAGCCCGGACCGGGCCCGGACGGCCGCGGTCGCGAGGTCGGGCCCGGACAGGTCGACGACGGGCCGGCCCGTGGCCCGCAGCGCGGCCAGGACCCCGTCCCGGGCGCGCGCCCCGCGACCGTGCCCGGCCGTCGGGTTGAGGACGAGACCGATCCCCGCGCTCATGGCGCGGCGCTGCGCACGGGTGCGGCCACGGGCGCTCAGGCGGGTTCGACGTCGGCCACGCGGGCGTCGACGCGCCGGTCGTGGCGGAAGGCGATGCCCACGGCGAGGAAGTAGAGGCCGCAGATGGGGATGGCGAGGAAGATCATCGTCCACGGGTCCGGCGTCGGGCTCGCGAACGCCGCGAAGGTGAAGATGCCGAGGACCGCCCAGCGCCAGCCGGCGAGGAGCGTGCGCCCCCGCACGACGCCGAGGACGTTGAGCAGGACCATGACGAGCGGGACGAGGAAGGCGATGCCGAACGCGAGGACGACCCGCATGAAGAAGCGGAGGTAGTCCGTGGCGGCCATGTAGTTGAGGGCGCCCTCCGGGGTGAACTCGAGAAGGAGGCGCACGGCGTTGGGCAGGACGAGCCACGCGAGACCCGCGCCGAGGAGGAAGAGGGGGACGCCGGCGCCGACGAACGCGGCACCGTAGCGGCGCTCGCGCTTGGTGAGGCCGGGGGTGAGGAACGCCCACACCTGGTAGAGCCACCACGGGCTCGACATGAACGCGCCGAGCCAGAGCGACATCTTGACCTTCATGTCGAAGGCGGCCGCGGGGGTCGGGAACGTCAGGGCCGCCTGCGTGCCGTCCGAGGAGCCGTCGAGCGCGACGATCGGCGCCTGCATGGCCGCGAAGACGGGGTCGTAGAGGAACCAGCCGCCGACCGCTGCGAGACCGAGGCCGAGGACGGCGAGGAAGAAGCGCCGTCGCAGCTCACGCAGGTGGTCGAGGAGGGGCATGCGCCCCTCGCTGTCCCGCCGGCGCTTGCCGGTGGCCGCGCCGCTGCGCACCTAGCGACGGGGGGCGGGGTCCGCCGGCCCGTTGTGCGAGGGGTCGGTGACGCCCGGCGGGGTCGTGCCGGGCGGCGCGTACCCCGTGTAGCCGCCAGGGGGCGGCCCGTACCCGGTGCGGGCGGCGTCGTCCGCGCGGGTGGCGGTCGGGTCCGCGAGCGGGTCGACGACGGTCGGCGCAGCCGGGCGGTCGTCCTCGCGCAGCTCCGTGACCTCCTTCTTGAAGATCTTGAGGGACTTGCCGACGCTGCTCGCGACGTCCGGCAGCCGCTTCGCGCCGAAGAGGATGAGCACCACGAGGAGCAGCACGAGGATGTGCCAGAACTGGAGTCGCATGGGGTGCCTTTCCGTTCGGATCCGGTCGTGCCGAGTCTACGCACCGCGACGGCCCGGTGGCGGGCAGGGGACGCACGCGCGTGCGAGTGCGGGTGTGCCGTCGCCGGGCGGGACCGCGTCGTGGTGGGCGTGGCTCGCCCCGGGGCGCCGCCGCCGAAGGTCCGGAAGGGCCGGCTGGGTCAGCCGAGACCGACGGCGCGCCAGCGGGCGAGGGCCGCGGCGGCGCGGGTGGCGCGGCGCGTCCGGCGCAGGACGCCGACGCGCCCGCGCTCCGCCCGGGCCTGCGCGAGGGTCACGGGGTCCCCCGTCACACCGGGGACGACGGGGGCGAACGAGGCGGGCCCGCCGACGTCGGAGAGGCGCTCAGCGAGACGGCCGGCGGCGGCGAGCTCTTTGCCGAGCGCGACGGCACGGCGCCACAGCCCCCACCCGAGGAGGGCGAGGGTCGCGAGCGCAGCGAGCGCGAGGAGCGTCCACACGAGGAACCAGGTCACGACGTCGAGGATAGGTCGTCGTAGGCGGAAAGCGCGGCGCGGGCCCGCTGGGTGATCGCCGCGGCGAGGCCGGGCGGGGAGAGGGCGATGACGTCCTCACCGAGCCCGAGGACGAGGTTCGTCAGCCACGCCGGGTCGGCGACGCGCAACCGGATGCGCACGGTGCCGTCGGCGAGGTCCTCGACGGACTCGACGGGATAGCGCTCGGCCACCCACCGGGCGCGCGAGGCGACGACCATCGTCGCGACGAGTGCGGCTTCGGCGAGGTCCGGCTCCACCTCGGCGCCGACGGACGCCGGCTCGTGCTCCGCGGGGGTGCTGAGCACCTCGGCCGCGAGGACGCGGTCGACGCGGAAGTGGCGCACGTCCTGCACCCGGTGGCACCACGCCCGCAGGAACCAGTGGCTCCCGTCCCAGAGCAGCTCGAGGGGGTCCACCTCGCGCTCGGTGACGACGTCCGCGGCCGAGACGTAACGCAGGTGCAGGCGCCGGCGCTCGGCGAGGGCGCGCTGGACGGGCGCGAGCGCCCGGCGGCCGTCGGGGCCACCGACGTGGACGTCGACCGCCCGGGCCGCGTCCGCCGCGGCGCCGGCGGCCTCGGCGAGCTTGGCGGTGGCGGAGGCGAGGACCTCGTCGTCGACGCCCGGCCCCTCGCCGTCGCGGGCGGTGAGCGCGGCGAGGGAGCGCAGGGCGACGAGGAGCGCGAGGGCCTCGGACGGGCTGAGCCGGAGCGGGCGGTCCATCCCGCGCGGGTTGGTCAGCGTGAGGACGTCCCGGTCGAGCTCGTCGGCCGCGAAGTCGATGAGGTCGTCGGGCAGGTACCCAGGCGTGCCGGAGACCCACAGGAGGTTGACGTCGGCGAGCACCTGCGCAGGGGTGACACCGAAGTGCGCGGCCACCTCGGCGACGGGCACGCCCGGGTGCTCGCGCAGGTACGTGATGAGGGCGAGGAGGCGGGTGAGCCGGTCGGCGGTCGTCTCGGCCATCAGGGCGTCCCCTCCCCCGCGGCGCGGGCCGCGTCCGCCGGCTCGGGGTCGCCGGCCGCCGCGTCCGTGAGGCCGGCGTCGGCCAGGCCCGCCGCCGCGCGGAGGCGGCGCAGCACCGCATCCCGCAGGGACGCCGGGGACATGACGAGGACGGCGTCGGCGTAGGTGGCGATCTCTTCGGCCAGCGCCTCCTCGTCCTGGATGGGCACGGTGAGGACGTCACGGCCCGCCCGCTCCCCCGGAGCGCCGACGGCGCGCGCCCGCAGCGCCGAGGCGCGCTCGGGGGTGACCGCGAGCTCGGCGTTGCCGGCGGCGTGCTCGCGCCCGAGGAGGGCCGCGGGGTCGTGCGGGGGCACGGTGAACGCCCCCGGCGGGCCGGCGTGCGCGACGCGGCCGATGACGCGGGAGAGGCGGAAGGCGCGGGGGGCGTCGCGGTCGACGTCGTGCCCGAGGACGTACCACCCGCGGTCGCGGCTGACGAGGCGCCACGGCTGGACCCGCCGTCTGGCGACCTGCCCGGTCGAGGCGGCCCGGTACGTGAAGGTGACCTCGCGCCGGTCCGCGATCGCCGCGAGGATCGGGTCGAACGCGGGCTCGGGGCCGCGCACGCGCAGCGCGAGCCCGGCGTGGGCGTCCGGCTCCGGCGCCGGCCCGACGGCGCGCAGCTTCGTCAGCCCGCGGCGCGCGGAGCCGTGGAGGTGGGCGTCCTGCCACACCTCGGCGGCGAGGGAGAGCACGCCGACCTCGGCCGGGGTGAAGCTGACGGGCGGGAGGGAGTAGCCGGCGGTGTCGATGCGGTAGCCGACGTCGTCCTCGTGGACCGGGTCCGTCTCGGTGACGACCGGGACGCCCATCTCCCGCAGGAGGTCCTTGTCCCGCTCGAACATCCGCTCGAAGGACTCGTCGCTCGTCGCGTCGCGGTAGCCGTTGACGCCCCGCCGCACCTGGGCCTTCGTCATCCGGCCCTGGGCGTGCGTGAGCGCGATGAGGAGGTCGAGCAGTCGCTCGGCCGGTTCGACGCGGGATGCCACCCGCCCACGTTATCCCGCGGACCCGCCCGCCACCCCCCACCCCCTCGCCACGCCCCTCCCCCACCGATCGTGATCATGCAGAGGTGCCGCGACCGGCGAGCAAGCGGCCCCGGCACTTCTGCATGATCACGACCGGGGACGGGGGTGGGGAGCGGGACGCCGCCGGGCTGGCGGTGGCCGGCGCCGGTAGCGTGGTTCGCGTGATCATGTGGCGGGAAGGTGTCGTGCGCGCGGTCGGGCGGGCATGGACGGGCGCGGTCGAGGTCGAGGTCGAGCTGACGGGTACGCCCGGCGCGGTCGCGCCGCACCGAGCGGGCGAGCCGGGCGCGGACGAGCCGGGGCGGGCCGGTGAGCCCGGCGAGCGCGCCGGCACGGGCCGGCTGGACCCCGGTGCGCGGGTGCGCGCGCTCGCCTACCCGGCGCTCGTCGGCGCCCCGGAGGTGGGCGACCGCGTCAGCCTCACGGTCGCGGCCCTCGCGCGCGGCCTCGGCACGGGCGGATACGCCATGGTCGCCGCCATCCCGGACCGGCTCCCCGCCGACCCGCCCCCGGGCGCCGGCCACATCGTCAAGGCCCGCTACACCCCGCTCCAGGCGATGCTCCTCGGCGTCGACGAGCAGGAGTCGCCGTGGCACGAGGCCCTGCGTGAGGCGGACGACCTCGCCGGCCTGCCCGTCGTCGTCGCCGACCTCCACTCGGCCCTGCCGGCCGTCGTCGCGGGCGTGCGTGCCGAGGCGGACCGCACGGGCGCCGCGCCGCCGCGCGTCGCGTACGTCTTGACCGACGGCGGCGCCCTGCCCGCGTGGTTCTCCCGGACGGTGGCCACGCTCCGCGCGGACGGCTGGCTCGCCGGCACGATCACGGTCGGCCAGGCCTTCGGCGGCGACCTCGAGGCCGTCACGCTCCACACGGGGCTGCTCGCCGCCCGCGAGGTCCTCGACGCGGACGTCGTCGTCGTCGCGCAGGGACCCGGCAACCTCGGCACCGGGACCCGGTGGGGCTTCTCCGGGGTGGCGTGCGGGGAGGCCGTCAACGCCGCCGCCGTCCTCGGGGGGCGACCGGTCGCCTCGCTGCGCGTCTCCGGGGCGGACCCGCGCGAGCGTCACCGCGGCATCTCCCACCACTCCCTCACCGCCTACGGGCGGGTCGCGCTCGCGGCCGCGGACGTCGTCGTCCCCGCGTTCGACGGCGCCTCCCCGGCCGAGGTCGACCTCACCGACCTCGGCCGTCAGGTGGCGGAGGAAGCCGCCGCCCTCGCCGAGCCGCACGGGCGCCACCGCCTCGTTCCCGTCGGGACCGCGGGCCTCCTCGACGCGCTGGCCGCCGCGCCGGTGCGGCTGTCGACGATGGGCCGCAGCCTCGCCGAGGACCCGGCCGCCTTCCTCGCCGTCGCGGCCGCGGGCGTCCACGCCCAGCGCCTCAGCCCCGCAGGAGCAGCACGACGACGTTGACGAGCGCGACGACCATCGCCGCCCGGAACGGCCAGCGCCCGCCCCGGGCGAGGCTCGCGACGGCGAGCGCCGCCAGGCCGGCGAGCACGGCCCACCCCCAGCCGGGCGTGGGTCCGGCGGGCCCGACCACCGCGACGGCCGAGCCGGCGAGGAGGACGACGACGGCGACGACCCGGCTCGCCCGCGCCCCGAGGCGGTGCGGCAGCCCGCGTACCCCCGTGGCGGCGTCCTCGGCGAGGTCCGGCAGGGCGTTGAGCAGGTGCGCGCCGACGCCGAGGAGCGCACCGACGGCCATCATCCACACCGGCGGCAGCACCGGTTCGGGGCGGGCGAGCCACGCGACGGCCGGCAGCGACCCGAATGCGACGGCGTAGGGCAGCCAGGACACGGCTGTGCCCTTGAGCCCGGCGTTGTACGCCCAGCCGGAGCCGGCCAGCAGGACGAGGTGGACGAGGCCGGGCGCGACGCCGAGCGCGAACGAGGCGACGACGGCGACGACGACCGCCCCGGCAAGAGCCCGGCGGGCGGTCCTCGCCGTGAGCTCGCCCGAGGCGAGCGGCTTGTCCCGGCGGCCCACCGTCCGGTCACGGCCGGCGTCGAGGAGGTCGTTCGTCCAGCCGATGGTCAGCTGACCGGCGAGGACGGCGAGGGCGAGGACCGCCGTCGTCGTCCCGGGCAGGCCCGCGACGACGGCGAGGAGCACGCCCAGCGCCGTGACGGCGACCGTCGGCGCGGGATGGCTGGCCCGCGCCAGGGCGAGAGAGGTGCGCACGACACGAGGGTATGGGGCACTTACGCTCGGGCCATGACCCACGTCCTCGCCGTGCAGCCGGTGCTGCCCCCGCACCGGTACCCGCAGGCGGAGCTCGCACCGGCGATCGCCGACCTCATCGGAGCCCAGGGCGCGACCCGCAAGGTCCTCGAGCGCATCCACGCCAACTGTGGCGTCGGGCACCGGAACGTGGCCCTCCCCCTCGAGGAGTACGCGGGGCTGACGGACTTCGGTGCGGCGAACGACGCGTTCATCGCCGCCGCCGTCGACCTCGCCGCCGAGGCGCTCACCGGCGCGCTCGCGGCGGCGGGTGTCGCCCCCGACGAGGTCGACCTCGTCCTGTCGACGACGATCACCGGCATCGCGGTCCCCTCCCTCGACGCGCTCGTCGCCGCGCGGGTGGGCCTGCGGGAGGACGTGCGGCGGGTCCCGATCATCGGCCTCGGGTGCGCGGGCGGGGCGGGCGGGCTCGCGCGCGTCCACGACTACCTCCTCGGCCACCCGCGCGATGTGGCGGTGCTCCTGTCCGTCGAGCTCTGCTCGCTGACGATCCAGCGCGAGGACACCTCCGGGGCGAACATCGTCGCCAGCGGCCTCTTCGGGGACGGGGCGGGCGCCGTCGTCGCCGTCGGGGACGAGCACCCGGCGGCGGGCGGCGCCCCCGGCCCCGCGGTGCTCGACAGCGCGAGCCGGCTCTACGCCGGGACCGCCGGCGTCATGGGATGGGCGATCGGCGCGAGCGGGCTGCGGATCGTCCTCGGCGCCGAGGTGCCCGACCTCGTGCGCGGGCGCGTCGGCGGCGACGTCGACGCGTTCCTCGCCGGCCACGGGCTCACCCGGGACGACGTCGGCTGGTGGGTGTGCCACCCCGGCGGCCCCAAGGTCCTCGAGGCGCTCGAGGACGCGCTCGAGGTCGAGCGGGAGGCGCTCGGGCTCACGTGGGCCTCGCTGGCCCGGGTGGGCAACCTGTCGTCGTCCTCGGTGCTCCACATCCTCGCCGACACCCTCGCCGAACGTCCCCCGGCACCCGGCTCCATCGGCATGATGATGGCCATGGGTCCCGGGTTCGGCCTCGAGCTCGTCCTGCTGAGGGCGTGATGGCGACGACGACGAGCCTCGTGCTCTTCACGGTCCTCATCGCCGCCGTCGGCCTCGAGCGGCTCGCCGAGCTGGTCGTCGCCAAGCGCAACGCGGCGTGGAGCTTCGCGCGCGGCGGGCGCGAGAGCGGCCAGGGGCACTACCCCGTCATGGTCGTCCTCCACACCGCGCTCCTCGTCGGGGCGCTCGTCGAGGTGTGGACGACGCGCCCGGCGTTCGTGCCGCTGCTCGGGTGGACGATGCTCGCGCTCGCGCTCGGTTCGCAGGCCCTGCGGTGGTGGTGCATCACCACGCTCGGGCCGCGCTGGAACACCCGGGTCATCGTCGTGCCGGACCTGCCGCTCGTCACGGGCGGGCCGTACCGGTGGTTCGCGCACCCCAACTACGTCGCCGTCGTCGTCGAGGGCTTCGCCCTCCCGCTCGTGCACTCCGCGTGGACGACGGCGCTCGCCTTCACCGTCCTCAACGCGGCCCTGCTCACGGTGCGGATCCGCACGGAGGCCGAGGCCCTGCGCGCCGCGCCCGCGGCATGAGGCGCCCGGACCTCGTCGTCGCGGGCGGCGGGCCGGCGGGGCTCGCGACGGCGCTCTACGCCGCGCGCGCCGGGCTCGACGTCGTCGTCCGCGAGCCGCGGGCCGGGACGATCGACAAGGCGTGCGGCGAGGGCGTCATGCCCGGCGGGCTCGCGCGCCTCGTGGCGCTCGGGGTCGACGTGCCGGGCGAGGACCTGCGTGGTATCCGCTACGTGGCGGGCGCCCGGCACGCCGAGGCGCTCTTCCCCGGGTCTCCCGGGCGCGGCGTGCGCCGGACCACCCTGCACGCGGGCCTGCGCGCGGCGGTCGAGGCCGCGGGTGTCGTCGTCGAGGAGCGGCGCGTCGTCGAGGTGCACCAGGACGACGACGGCGTCCGGGTCGACGGCACGCCCGCACGGTTCCTCGTCGCCGCGGACGGCCTCCACTCCCCCCTGCGGAGGGCGCTCGGGCTCGACCGGGCCGTGCGCGGCCCCCGGCGCTTCGGGCTGCGCGCCCACGTCGAGGTCGCGCCGTGGACGGACCTCGTCGAGGTGCACTGGGCGCGCGGGGCCGAGGCGTACGTGACGCCGGTGGGCCACGAGCAGGTCGGGATCGCCGTCCTCACCGCCGAGCGCCGGCCCTACGCCGAGCACCTCGCGGCCTTCCCCGGGCTCCTCGCGCGGCTCGAGGGGCGGGACCGGGCCCCGGTGCGCGGCGCGGGCCCGCTCCGGCAGGCCAGCACGCAGCGGGTGGCGGGGCGGGTGCTCCTCGTCGGGGACGCGAGCGGGTACGTCGACGCCCTCACCGGCGAGGGGATCACGCTCGCACTCGCGCAGGCCGCCGCGGCGGTCGAGGCGATCGTCTCCGGGGACCTTCACGCATACGAGGCGCGCTGGCGCACGGTGACGCGGCGCTACCGGCTCCTCACCGAGACGCTCGTGCGCACGACGCGCGCGCCCCTCGCCCGGCGCGCGATCGTCCCGCTCGCGGCGATGGCGCCACCGCTCTTCGCCGGCGCCGTCGCGGAGCTGGCGCGGCCGCTCTGACCGCGGCGCGGCGCAGCGGCCCGGACCACACCCCTCAGGACGAGGTGTCGCGGCCCTCGTGGACGGCGACGAGGGTCGCGAGGCGGCGAGCCTGCTGGGCCGCGCGAGCGCCGTCGGCGCTCTGGATGCCCATGACGGCGAGGGTGCCGCCGTCGGCGAGGTCGAGCTGGACCCAGGGGCGGCCGTCGCCGAAGCGGACGGAGATGATCTCGGCCCACGCGAGCCGGCGGCTGAGGATGAGGTTGCGGACCGTGAGTCCGTTCTCGTCCGGGACCGCCGCGACGCTGTACTGCCGGTAGCAGAACCAGCAGATGAGCAGCGCCGTCGCGGCCGTGCCGATCTGGTCGCCAATCTCGAACGCGACGTTCTCGAGCCCCGGCATGAAGACGATGATCGCCGCCGCCCCGAGGAGGGTGAGGAGGATGAGCACGAGGCTGACCACCCGCGCCGCCCGGGGGCGGAACGGCGCGTACAGCTCCGGCGGCACCGTCATAGGCGCGAGGCGTGGATCGTCGTCACGATGATCGCGCGGGCGCCGACGTCGTACAGCTCGTCCATGACCCGGTTCGTGTCCTGCCGCAGCACCATCGAGCGCACGGCGACCCACTCGCCGTCGTGGAGCGGGGAGACCGTCGGGGACTTGAGGCCCGGCGTGATCGCGACCGCGCGCTCGACGTTGTCGACGTGGACGTCGTAGTCCATGAGGACGTACTGGCGGGCGACGAGAACGCCCTGGAGGCGGCGGTCGAGGACCGTGAGGCCAGCGCTCTCCCCGCTGTCGGCGGGCTTGATGAGCACCGCCTCGGAGTGCAGGATCGGGTCGCCGAAGACCTCGAGACCCGCCGCGCGCAGCGTCGTGCCGGTCTCGACGACGTCGGCGACGAGGTCGGCGATCCCGAGCCGGACCGAGGACTCGACGGCGCCGTCGAGGTGGACGACCTCCGCGTCGATCCCACGGTCCGCGAGATAGCGGCCGACGAGGACGTCGTAGCTCGTCGCGACGCGCTTGCCCTGCACCTGGGACAGGTCGGTGATGACACCGGCGGGCGCCGCGAAGCGGAACGTCGAGCGGGCGAAGCCGAGCGAGCGGTGCTCGACGGCGGCGACACCCGAGTCGAGGAGGAGGTCGCGGCCGGTGATGCCGACGTCGACCGTCCCGGACCCGACGTAGACGGCGATGTCGCGGGGGCGAAGGAAGAAGAACTCGACGTCGTTCTTCGGGTCCGGGAGCACGAGCTCGCGGGAGTCGCGGCGCTGCCGGTAGCCGGCCTCGGCGAGCATTTGGGAGGCGGGGTCGGACAGGGATCCCTTGTTCGGGACGGCGATGCGAAGCACGTGTGGTCTCCGGGGTCGGCGGGCGGTGGCGGGGAGGGCGCAGGTGGTGCGGGCGCCGGTGGTGCCGGCGCCTGTGGTGCGGGAGAGCGTCGTTGCCGGCGCTCGCGGCGCAGGCGCTCAGAGGTGCTTGTAGACGTCCTCGAGGGTGAGGCCCCGGGCGATCATCATGACCTGGACGTGGTAGAGCAGCTGCGAGATCTCCTCGGCCGCCGCCTCGTCGCTCTCGTGCTCGGCGGCCATCCAGACCTCGGCGGCCTCCTCGACGACCTTCTTGCCGATGGCATGGATCCCGGCGTCCAGCTGGGCCACGGTTCCGGAACCCGCCGGGCGGGTCGCTGCCTTGTCCGCCAGCTCGGCGAAGAGGTCGTCGAAGGTCTTCACGCTGCCAGGGTAGTTGGTCGGGATCGGGCCGTGCGCGCGCCCTCCGCGGGGTGGGCGCGGAGGAGGGGCCTCGTGGGCGCGCCGGAGGGGCACCGCGGCCGAGCCGCCCCACGTGGTCAGGCTGGCGGAAGGAGGTCCGCCGTGACGGCCTCGTCGACGTCGACGGGGCCACCGAGGAGCCCGCGCGCCTCCATGAACTCCGCCATCGCCGACCACGTCGCGAGGTCGACCGCGCCCGGCGAGGCTCCGCCGTCGCCGTCCCCTGGGCCGTCCGCCGTGTACAGGGCCACCGTCGCCTCGAGCGTGGCGAGCGCGGCGGCTCGCTGGTCCGCACCGGTGAGGCCGGGGATGTGCTCAGCGGCGACCTCGACCGCGGCCTCGGGGTCCGCCACGATGTCTGCCACCCCGCGGAGCGTCGCCTCGACGACGGCGGCGACGGCGGCGCGGTCGTCCGCCAGCGCCCTTTCGTGGGCGCCGAGGCCGATGCCGACGAGCGGGACGGCGCCGTCGTCAGCCGTGAGGGGGATGAGGCGGACGTCGAGGCCCGCCCGCTCGAACTGGACGGCGTCGTTGTTCGCGAACCCCATGACGGCGTCGACGTGGCCGGCGACGAGGGCCGCCTGCTGGGTGAAGCCGATGTGCTGGACGTCGACGTCGTCCTCCGCGAGCCCGGCGTCCGCGAGGAGCGCGAGGAGCCCGAAGTACGTCTCGCCGAACGGTCCCGGGATGCCGACGCTGCGTCCGGCTAGGTCGGCCGCCACCTCGATGTCGGAGTCCTCGGGCACGATGAGGACCACCGGGTAGGACTGGTAGAGGGTGGCGACGTTGACGACGGGCACCCCGGCCGCGCGCGCCTGGAGCATCTCGTCGCCCCCGGCGACGACGACGTCCTCCTCCCCTGCCTCGAGCGCGCCGAAGAGCGACTCGGCGGCGCCGTGGTGGCGCAGGGTGACGTCGACGCCCGCCTCCTCGTAGTACCCGGCCTCCTCGGCGACGTAGAACGGCGCGAACTGGATGTCGGGGGTGTACGTGAGGCCGATCGTCACGTCGCTGGGGTCGGTCGTCGGGGTGCCGGTGCCGGTGCCCGTGCCGGGCGACGGGTCGTCGGCCGGGTCCGCGCTGCAGGCCGCGAGGACGAGGGCGCTCACGACCGTGAGGGCCAGTGCGGCGGTCGCGCGGACCCGGGCCGTCCGGCGACGGCCGGTCCGCGGACCGGCCGGGCGCTGCGGGGGGACGGCGGGCAGGAGAGGGGCGGTACGGTGGGTGCCGTCGACGGGGATCATGGGGTGCTTCCTCGGGGTGGGGTGCGGGGCGGGGACGGGCGCGTGGCGCCGTCCTGCGTGGCGGGCTGGGCATCGGACGCGGGCGCCACGTGTGCGGCCGCGGGCGTGGGGGCGGGGGCGACGTCGTCGGGCGCGGAGGTGGGGCGGTCGCGCTCGTGGGTGACGTCGTCGGGCGCGGAGGTGGGGCGGTCGCGCTCGTGGGTGACGTCGTCGGGCGCGGAGGTGGCGCCGGCGGGCGACGACGGAAGAGGCGCCGGCGTCGAGGTGGAGCCGTCCGCGACGGGGCCGGCCGGGCGCGCGCCGGCCCGGGTGCGGGAACGGCGCGGGAGCCGATCGGGGCTGGTGAGGCGTTCGACGAGACGCAGGAGCGAGTACATCCCCACGGCGAGGACCGCGAGCACGACGAGCGTAGAGAAGAGGCCGGTGGTGTCGGCGGAGTCGCTCTGCACGGACAGGACGAGACCGAGGCCCTCCCCACCCATGACGAACTCCCCCACGACCGCGCCCGTCACGGAGAGCGTGAAGCCGTTGCGCAGGCCGGTCAGCAGGCTCGGCATGGCGAGGGGCACCTCGATGTGGCGGAGCATCGCCAGGCCGGAAGCGCCGTCCATGCGCGCGGCGTCGATGAGCTCCTGGTCGAGGGTGCGCATGCCCAGGATCGTGGCGAGGAGGATCGGGAAGAAGACGAGGAGGGCGCACAGGAGCACGACCGGGAAGAGCCCGTACCCGACCCAGATGACGAGCAGCGGCGCGAGCGCGACGGCGGGCAGCGCCTGTGACGCGGCGATGTACGGCTGGAGCCCCGCGGCGGCCCAGCGGTTGCGCGCCACGAGGTACCCGAGCGGGAACGCGATGACGGCGCCGAGCGCACTCCCGAGGAGCGCCTCGACGAGCGTGACGAGGGTGTACCCGACGAGCCCGCCCTCGCTCAGCTCGAGCCAGAGCCGGGCGGCGACGTCGGTCGGCGCGGGGAGGAAGAACGGCGGGACGAGGCCGGTGCGCGAGACGGTCTCCCACGCGAGGAGGGCGACGAGGCCGAGGACGACCGGAGTGGCCAGGACGAGCCGGCGGGTCCTGCGGTGGCGCGTCAGGGTTCGCGCGAGCGAGGCGTCGCGCTCGGTGCGCCGTCGTGCCATGAGTCCTCCCGGTCGGTCGCGTGACCGGGGTAGGCGAGCGCGAGGTCGCGCTCGTAGGCGTCGACGGCATAGCCGCAGACGCCCGTGCTTCCTCCCATCCGGACTTTGACCGTCGGTCCTGGAGTTCCACCAGGTCAACCGGCACCGGTGCTGCTGGTGCGCGGCTCGCGGACTATCACCGCCGGTTCGGAGTTACACCGACCCCGGAGCACGTACTTGCACGTGCAATCGTGCCATACCGGCTCGGGAGGCGGGCGAGGGGCGGCGGGTGCGCGTACCTGCCCGGCGCTCAGGGGCGTCTGCGGTCATCGCCGCAGACGGATGTCGAGCGTCGGCGCAGGAGGGCAGGGCTGCCGGGTGTGGTGCCGGGGCCAGCTCAGTGCTGGTGCTTGCTCGCCAGCTCGCGGAGGGCGTCGACCTCGGCCGCGGCGTCGTCCGCACCGTAGACCGCGGAGCCCGCGACGAAGACGTTCGCCCCGGCGTCCGCGGCGCGCTCGATCGTCGCCCGGGAGATGCCACCGTCGACCTGGAGCCAGACGTCGAGCCCGGCCTCGGTGATGGCACGGCGGGCGCGGGCGATCTTGGGCAGCGTCCCGTCGATGAAGGACTGGCCGCCGAAGCCGGGCTCGACGGTCATGACGAGGATCATGTCGAACTCTGCCAGGAGGTCGAGGTAGGGCTCGACGGGGGTCGCCGGGCGGAGCGCGAGACCGGCGCGCGCGCCGGCGCGGCGCAGCTCGCGGGCCAGCCGGACGGGCGCGGAGACCGCCTCGGCGTGGACGGTGACCGAGGCGCAGCCGGCCTCGGCGTAGGCCATCGCCCAGCGGTCCGGGTCCTCGATCATGAGGTGCGCGTCGACGGGGATGGGGCTCGCCTGGACGATCCGCTCGACGACCGGCAGGCCGAGCGTGAGGTTCGGGACGAAGTGGTTGTCCATGACGTCGACATGGGCCATGTCCGCGTTCGCGATCTTGCGCAGCTCGCCGCGCAGGTCGGAGAAGTCGCTGTTGAGGATGCTCGGCGTGATGGCGATGGACACGCCTCGACCCTACCGGCGGGACCCGGGCGGTGCCGGGCGCCGCTCCCTCGCTGTGCACAGGCCGCGGAACGATGTCGGTGGTCGCGGATAGTCTTCATACAAGCGTTCGAGGTGGGACGGAGGTGAGGGCGATGACCGCGATGCCGGCAGCCGACGGGCCGGGCGGGTCCACCGAGCTCCTCACCGCGCCGGGCGAGCCCTGCGGGTCCGAGCCCGGGCTCCGGGCCGGTCGGGGAGCCTCCTTCGTGCCGCCGCCGGTTGACCAACCGGCACGCCGGGCCGACCACGGCCTCGCCTTCCCGGCCGGGACCGCCGCGCCGTCTGCCGCCCACGCAGCCTCGACGGGCACCGGCGGCACCACGCCGCGCACCGGTTCGGGGGCGCCGGCGGAGCTGGTGGCGGCGGTGCTCGCGGCGTTGGTGGGGCTGCGGGAGGGCGCGCCGGGCGGGTCGGCCAAAGACTGGGACCGGAGCGAACGCGAGTCGGTGATCGGTTCTCTGGACGCGGTGATCCGCGATGCGACGGTGTACCGGGGTCAGGTGCTCCTGGCGCACAAGGAGGACGGGGCGTGGGGCAGCTCGCGGGACCGGGACTTCACCGACTGGCGCTCCCGCACCACCGGCACCGGGCGCGGCGCGGCAGCCGGGGAGCTCGGCCTGGCCGAGGGCCTGGACGCGATGCCCGGGGTCGCCGACGCGGTCCAGGACGGCACGATCACCCTCGAGCATGCCCGGGCGTTGACCCGGTTGCGTGAGCACGCCTCGGCCGAGGTCAAGGACGCCTTGGACGGGGACCTGGGCACCGAGCTCCTCGACCTCGCCGCCACCGTCCCCACCCCCGAGCTCGCCAAGACCGCCCGCACGCGGGCCGCGGCGATCGACGCTGCCGCGGCGCAGGCCGGCTTTGACGCCGTCCGTGCCCGCCGCTCGTTCACGGTGCGGCGCCAGGGCGGTGGGAGGAAGGGTGAGTTCTTCCTCAACGACGTCGACGGCACGATGGTCGATACCGCGATCGACGCGATCGTGGGGACACCGGCCAAGGACGACACCCGCACCCGTGAGCAGCGCCGCGCCGACGCCCTCGTGACCATGGCCGCGCGTGTGCTGCAGGTCGGCGCCGACCGCAACGGCGCCCAGATCCGCCCCCACCTGGCCCTGCTCGTCACCGAGGACACCTGGGCCGACGTCGTCCGCCACCGCGCCGACCTCGACCAGGTTCTTGCGACCCCGCCGCCAGGGCCGGGCGAGCCCGGGCACTCCTTCTACCGGCCCCGCCCCGACGAGACCGGCGCCCTCGCGGGCGCTGCGAACGGCGTGGGCGCTGCGGGCGCTGATGGTGACGTGGGCGGGATGGGAACCGCGCGTGGGAGGGGTACCGCGGGCCCGGTGAGCGCGAACGCTCACGCGGGCGGGCACGGCCCTGGCGGTGACGCGGACCGGGACAGTGGCTGCGCCGGCAACCGCGACAGCCACGGCGACGGAACGACAGGTGGCGCGGGCGGCGCGTCGACCGACGGGACGTGGCGGCTCCCGCCCCTCGGCCCGCTGCCCGCCCTTCCCGACGTCGCACCCGCCGTCCTCGAGGACGGCTCGATCGTCCCGCTGACCGAGCTCGCGCGGATCATGTGCGACTGCGAGATGACCCGCATCGTCCTCGACGCCCACGGCGTCCCCCTCGACGTCGGACAGACACAACGGCACTACACCCGCGAGCTCCGCCGCACCGTCACCACCCGCGACCGGCACTGCCGCTGGCCCGGCTGCACCCTGCGCGCCTCCTGGTGCGAGGTCCACCACATCACCTGGTGGTCCAACGGCGGCCCCACCTCCATCAACAACGGCCTCACGCTGTGCAGCTACCACCACCACCGCGTCCACGCCGACCACATCCGCATCACCACCCTGCCCGGCGGCCACGCCTTCCACGACCGCCACGGCACCCACATCGACACCACCACCCACGAGAGACCGCCGAAACGCTCACGCCGGGTGACCACGGGAGAACCCGACGGGCTCACGCCTCCACGGCCCGGCTGCGCCGCTACCTCCTCGCCCTCGACGTCGCGGCCATCGACATCCTCCACGGAGGGGACAGCTCTGCGCACGGCCGAGGGGAAAGCTTTGCCCTCGATCGTGGGGACACCTCTGCCCACGGCCGAGGGGAGAGCATTGCCCTCGATCGTGGGGACTGCTCCGCCGGCGGCCCAGGAGACAAGACTGCCCGCGGCCGGTGCGACATCTCCGCCGGCGGCCCAGGAGACGAGACTGCCCGCGGCCGGTGCGACATCTCCGCCCGGGACCGAGGGGACGGAACTGCGCGCACCCAGCGGGATAGCTCTGCCCGCGGCTCGAGGGACAGCTCCACCCACGAACGCGTCGACGGCGCGACCGCCGGCCAAGGGGACGACCCGGCCGGACAGCAGCGGACCGACGTCGCCGAGACGGACCACGACCGCTCGACGACCGAGGTACGAACCCATCCTCTGGGACGTCGGTGACCCGCCGTTCTGAGGACGCCCTACAGCTTGCGGAGCAGCGCGAGGAACATGGCGTCCGTGCCGTGCAGGTGCGGCCAGAGCTGCACCATCGGTCCGACGAGGCCGGGCACCTCGGTCAGCGAGACCTCCTGGATCACCGGCACGGCGTCGAGGAGCTCGACGTCGTCCCGTCGCCGCAGGACGTCCTTGACGACGAGCGTCGTCTCCGCGGGGTGCGGCGAGCACGTGACGTACGCGACCACACCCCCGGGCCTCGTCGCCTCGATCGCCGATGTCAGGAGCTCGCGCTGCAGCGTGCCGAGCGCCGCGAGGTCGGCCGGCTGACGTCGCCACCTGGCTTCCGGCCGGCGACGCAGCGCACCGAGCCCGGTGCAGGGCGCGTCGACGAGCACCCGGTCGTATACGCCCGGCTCAGCGTCGCCGAGCTCTCGGCCGTCCCCCGTACGGACGTCGACGACGTCACGCGGCAGAGCGGCGACGGACTGGCGGACGAGCCGCGCACGGTGCGGCGCCACCTCGTTGGCGACGAGGCTCGCACCCCGTCCGACCGCGAGAGCACCGAGAAGTGCCGACTTGCCGCCCGGTCCGGCGCAGAGGTCGAGCCATCGCGCGTCGCCGGCCGTCTGCACCACCCCGGTGTCCGCGCGGGGACCTCGTGCGGCTCCGGACGGCTCGTCGCCCGAGGTCGCGACACCATCGGCGGCGTGCGCGTCCTGCGCGCCCGCCCCCCCGTCCCGTCCGGGCACGACCGGAGCAGCGGCGAGGGCGAGCGCGACGAGCTGGCTGCCCTCGTCCTGGACGCCCGCACGGCCGTCCCGGACCGCGGGGAGCGCACCCGGGTCACCACCGGGCAGGACGAGCGCGGTCGGGGCCCAGCGGCCGGGTGCTGCCGAGCCACCAGCGGGGAGAGTGGTTCGCGCCGAGTCGCCGAGGCTCTCGAGGTCGACGAGCCCCGGCCGGGCGACGAGCGTGACATCCGGGTTCGCGTTGTCCGCCCGCAGGAGGTCCGCGAGCTCGGAGGCCGGGCGCTCCATGCCGAGGAGGGCCCCTCGCAGGGCTCGCGTGATCCACGCGGGGTGCGACTCGAGCACGGACAGGCGCGCGATCTCGTCGGACCCGTCGACATCCGCCTCGTCGGCGATCTCGGTGAGCCACGCATCGGGGTCCTTGGCGCTGACGGCGCGGAGCACGGCGTTGACGAAGGCGCTCGGACCGGAGCCGATCCGGTCCCGCGCCAGGGTGACGGTCTCGGAGACCGCCGCGTGCGACGGCACGCGCATCCCCAGGAGCTGATGGGCGCCGAGGCGCAGGACGTCGAGCACGGGGGCGTCGAGCTCGGCGAGCGGGCGCCCACGGGTGCAACGCTCGAGGACGGCGTCGTACCGGCCGCGCATGCGCAGCGTCCCGTAGGTCAGCTCGGTGGCGAACGCGGCGTCCCGGCCGCTCAGGCCACGTTCGCGCAGCACGCCAGGCAGGACGAGGTTCGCGTAGGCGTCCGACGTCGCCACCTCGCGCAGGACGTCGAACGCGGCACCGCGTGCGGGATCACCGCCGGCACGTCGTGGCCGCCAGCCGGGCGGGCGCGCGGAACCGCTCGCACCTCCGGAGGAGGGCGCCCCGCCGGCTGGACGCTCACCGGACGCCTGCTCGGTACGGGGACGGCCGGAACCCGCCGGCCGCCCGCCCCGCTCACCGCGTGGCGTCATCGGCCGTCCCGATGACGATCGCCCAGCGTCGGCCGACGACGACCGCCCAGCGCGGTCCGATGACGACCGCCCGGCGCCTCCCGGCGACGACTTCCCAGCACCGCCCGACGGCGGACGCCCCTGACCGTGCCGGCGTCCTGACTCGTCGCGGTTCCCCTGCCGACCGGACTCCGTGCTCATGCGTCCTCCCCGAGCCGTGCACCTGCGGTGAGCCGGGCGCCGCGCGCCCAGGCGTCGGCGTCCATCCATGACCGGCCGGCGGGAGCCAGCCTGCCCAGGGCTACGGCGCCCGCGCCGGTGCCGACGAGGACGTCGCGCTTGGCCGGGGACACCTCCCCCGGTTCGAGGTCGGTGACGTCGGAACGGACGACGACGGGACCGAGCTTGAGGCGTGACCCGTCCGGCGCCGTCGTCCACGCCCCCGGCGCGGGGGTGCACCCGCGGATGAGGCGGTCGACGGCGGTGGCTGGGATGTCCCACCGGACGCGCGCGTCGGCGACGTCGAGGCGCGGCGCCAGGCTCACGCCGTCGTCGGGCTGCGGCACGGGCCGGATCTCCCCCGACTCGAGGGCATCGAGCGTGCGGACGAGCAGCTCGGCCCCGGACTCCGCGAGCCGTCCGAGAAGGTCACCGGAGGTGTCGTTCGGGCGGACCGCCTCGGTCAGCGTCCCGAGCACCGGGCCGGTGTCGAGGCCTTCCTCGAGGACGAACGTCGAGGCCCCGGTGATCGTGTCCCCGGCGATGATCGCCCGCTGCACCGGAGCGGCGCCGCGCCACGCGGGAAGCAGCGAGAAGTGCAGGTTGATCCAGCCGTGACGCGGGACCGTGAGGAGTGCCGGCGGGACGAGGGCCCCGTAGGCGACGACGGGCGCGGCGTCGACGGCGAGGTCGGCGATCTGACGCTGGGCGTCCTCGTCGCGCAGGGTCGCCGGGGTGAGGACGTCGATGCCACGCTCCCGCGCGAGCTCGGCGACGGGGCTCGCCGCGTGCTTCCGGCCGCGTCCGCGCGGGGCGTCGGGTCGGCTGAGGACGGCGACCACGTCGTGGTCGGACTCGAGGAGGGCGAGCAACGACGGGAGGGCCACCTCGGGGGTGCCGGCGAAGAGGAGGCGCATGGCCGCCAAGTCTAGGTCCGCCCGGGCGAGCACCCGGCCGCGGCCCCCGCCGCCCGCCCGGTCACGCCAGCGGCAGCCCCAGCCGGAGGAGCTGCGCGCGCAGGTCGCCGGCGCCCGTGAAGCGCAGGGCGTGCAGGCCCGCGTCAGCTGCCGCCGCAACGTTCGGAGGCGAGTCGTCGACGAACACCGTGCGGGCCGGCTCCAGCCCGAACCGCTCCACGAGGAGCGCGAAGATTGCCGGGTCCGGCTTGGCCATGCCCTCGACCCCGGACACGACGACGTCCTCGAGCCGGTCGATGACCGGCGCCGACCATGCCGCGGACGCGAAGGTCTCCGCCGACCAGTTCGTCAGGCCGAGGACCCTGATGCCCGCGGCGCGCAGCTCGTCGACGATCTCGGCGCTGCCGGGGACGGGGCCGGTGAGGCTGCGCGGGAAGTTCGCGACGTACTCGTCGAAGACGGCGACCCGGTGCGGGTGCGACTCGGCGAGCACCGCGCGGGCGTCGGCCATGGTGCGCCCGGCGTCCTGGGCGTGGTTGAACGTCGGCCAGTCGATCTCGGCGGAGAACTCGGCGAACTCCTCGGCGGTGACGAGATCGGCGACCGCGAGGACCGGGTCCCAGCCGACGAGCACCTGACCGAGGTCGAAGACGACGGTGTCGGGCGCGGTGGGACGAGCCGCGCGGGCCGCGCCATCCGCGGTGGTCAGTGCGTTCGACATGGTGGGGATCTCCTTGACGGTGGTGGGTCAGGCGCGGGCCGGTGCACGGCGGTCCGGCGCCCATCCCGCGCGCGGCTCACGCCGCTGTGCCGCCATCACCCTAGATGGCCGGCGCCGAGCACCCCCGGTCCGGTCGGCCCGTGCACGCAGCCGGTCGACCGCCTCCGGCCAGCTCGTCGGTCACGTCGTCGCGACCCTGAGCCGGTGCACCGGGGTGGTCACCACAGGTCGGTGGGGTCCACCCTCACCTGGACGCTCTCGGGCTCCTTGTGGGCGCTGCGCACCGCGGCCGCCTGGCGCAGGGCGCGCGTGAGCTCCGGCCCCCGCACACGCTCGATCCGCAGGAGGGCGCGGACGACCGACCCGTCCTCGACGACCGGGACTGGCCCGAGGACCTCCCCGCCCTCCGGCAGCTCGAGGTGGCGCAGGTACCCCGCGACCGCCGTCGGGGACCCGTCGACGGCGGCCATCCGCACCGCCGGCGGCAGGTTCAGCTCGACGCGCTCGGCGAGCTCGCGGGCCGCGAACCCCGCCGGGTCCCAGCGTACGAGCGCCTGCGCCGGCGTCGGCGCCGGGTCGCCGAGCAGCATGACGCGCCCCCCGGCCGACGCAGGGCGCACGAGAGCCGCGGCACCGAGCCAGCGGCGCAGGGCCTCGACGGACGCCCACAGCTCCGGCCGGCCGGTGCTCGCGCCCCCGTCGAGGAGAAGGGCAGCGCGGTAGCCCCCGACGGCACGCGGTTCGGCACCCGGAGTCGCGACGACGAGCCGCGGCCGGTCCCCCACCTCCCGCGTCACACCGTGCCCGGCGCGCGCGCCCGAGACGATGACGGGCACCTTGGGGAACGCACGGCCGAGCTCCTCGGCCGTGCGGTCCGACCCCACCCGTCGCGCGCGCAGGCCACGGTTCTGGCAGTGGGGGCAGGTCCACCCGGCGTCGGGCCGGCCGCACCAGCGGCACGTCGGCGCCGTCGAGGCCGAGCCCACCTGGAGCGGTCCCGTGCAGTGACGGCAGCGGGCCGGCTCGCGGCACCGGGAGCACGCGACGACGGGGACGTAACCGGCGCGTGGGACCTGGACGAGGACGGCGCCCTGCTCGAGCGCGTCGCGGACGAGCCGCCACGCGAGGTGCGGGATCCGCGCGTACGCCGCTGGTCCCTCGGGCGCGAGGTCGATCTCACCCGGCGCCTCGACCCGCGCCGTCCGCTCACGGACGGTCGGCCGCGCCGCCTGGACGGCGTGCGCCCAGCCGTCGGCGACCATGACCTCCGTCTCGACCGAGCGGGACCACGACCCGATGAGCAGGGCGGCCCGCTCGCGCTCGGCGCGCAGGGCGAGGACCTGCCGGGCGTGCGGGTAGGGCGCACGGGGCTCGGCGAGGACGTCGTCGCCGTCGTCCCAGCACACGACCAGGCCGAGGGCACGCACCGGCGCGAAGGCGGCCGAGCGCGTGCCGACGACGACGCGCGCCTGGCCCGTGAGAAGACGCATGAAGCTGCGATAACGCTTGCTGGGGCCGTCCTCCGCGAGCAGCCGGCACACCGGCTCGTCGGGCAGGGCGGCCGTGAGCGCCGCGGCGACCACGTCCACCTCGTGCCCGTCCGGGACGACGACGACGGCCCCACGCCCCGACGCGAGGGTCGCCGCCACCGCCTCTGCGACGGCGCCGACCCACGTCAGCGGCGCGTGCGTGCTCGCCTCCCAGGCGTTGGAACCCGGTGCCGCGTCGTCCGAGCTCGCGGCGGGGTCGGCGGCCGCCGGCGCGCTCGACCGGGCGGGGCCCGGTGCTGCGTCGTCCGCTCCGCCGACGTGCTCGTCCGGCAGCGCGGTCCACACCGCTCGCGGCGACTCCCCCGCCGCGAGCCGCCGGACGAAGGCCGCCCCACCCACGTACGGGTCCCACGCGCGGCCGGGCAGCCACGCTGCCGTCAGGCCGGTCCGGTCCGGCGCCCCGTTCTCGACGACGGACCGCTCCGTCGTCGCGTGCCGCGGGGGGACGGCGAGCCGCACGACGTCCATGAGCGTGCCGGCGTACCGGTCCGCGACGGCGCGGCACAGGCCGAGGACCTCGGGGCTGAGGACCGGCTGGTCGGACACCGCGCGTCTGAGCGGGGTGAGCGCGCCCGGGTGGTCGGTCGTCGCCGCGCGCTCGACGACGTACCCGGCGCGGTCCTTGCCGGCGAAGCGGACGAAGACGCGGGTGCCGGGCAGCGCGGTCGCGTCCATGCTCGCCGGGACGCGGTAGTCGAAGGGCCGGTCGAGGTGCGGCAGGGGGACGTCGACGACGACGCGCGCCACCGGGAGCTCGACCCCCTCCGCCTCCGCCGGCACGATCGTGCGCTCCGTGGGCGGGAGGGCGGCGAGGAGCGCCGTCTGCTCGCTGCGCCGCCGTGTGCTCACCTCGCCCGCCATGACGTCATCTCATCACGTCCCGCCCACGGCGCCCCACGGGCCTGCGGAACGCCGGAGGGGTCGGCCGGAGACGCCGTCCCCCCACCAGCGGCAGGGTCGGCCGGAGACGCCGTCCGGTCAGCCGACGGCGGCGAGGAGGTCCGCGACCCGGTCCGTGCGCTCCCACGTGAACTCGGGCAGCTCGCGGCCGAAGTGGCCGTAGGCGCTCGTGGCCCGGTAGATGGGCCGCAGGAGGTCGAGGTCGCGGACGATGGCGGCGGGCCGCAGGTCGAACACCTCACGGATCGCGTCCATGATCCGCTCGAGCGGGACCATCTCGGTGCCGAACGTCTCGGCGTAGAGACCGACGGGACGGGCCTTGCCGATGGCGTACGCGACCTGCACCTCGCAGCGGCGGGCGAGTCCCGCGGCGACGACGTTCTTCGCGACCCAGCGCATGGCGTACGAGGCCGAGCGGTCGACCTTCGATGGGTCCTTGCCGGAGAACGCGCCGCCGCCGTGACGCGCCATCCCCCCGTAGGTATCGACGATGATCTTGCGGCCGGTCAGACCGGCGTCGCCCATGGGGCCGCCGACGACGAACTGGCCCGTCGGGTTGACGTAGAGCGTCGAGCCGGTCGTGTCGAGGTCGAGCCCGGCGGCCTGGAGCACGGGCGTGACGACCTCGTCGGTGACGGCGGAGCGCAACCAGTCCTGGCCGACGCCGTCGTCGTGCTGCGTGGAGACGACGAGCGAGTCGAGACTGACGGGCCGGTCCCCGTCGTACCCGATCGTCACCTGGGTCTTGCCGTCGGGGCGCAGGTTCGGGATGAGTCCCTCCTTGCGCACGAGCGCGAGACGCTCGGAGAGGCGGTGCGCGAGCCAGATCGGCAGCGGCATGAGCTCGGGGGTGTCGTCGCTCGCGTAGCCGAACATGAGGCCCTGGTCGCCGGCGCCCTGGGCGTCGAGCGGGTCGAACGCGCCCGCGCCGTCGCGGTTCTCCCAGGACTTGTCGACGCCCGCCGCGATGTCCGCGGACTGCTGGCCGATGGAGACGGACACGCCGCACGAGTGGCCGTCGAAGCCGATCTCGGACGACGTGTACCCGATCCGCGTCACCTCGCGACGCACGATCTGGGGGATCTCGACGTAGGCGTCGGTGCTGACCTCGCCGACGACGTGGACGAGACCCGTCGTCACCATCGTCTCGACGGCGACGCGTGCGGCGGCGTCCTGCTCGAGGATGGCGTCGAGGATCGAGTCGGAGATGCGGTCGCAGATCTTGTCCGGGTGGCCTTCCGTCACCGACTCCGAGGTGAACAGGCGCAGGCTGGCGGCAGAAGTCACCGGATGATCGTACGGGTAGCGGCCGCGGCGCCCTCGTCGCGGGTGCCGCCGACCAGCGTGTGGACGATCACGGCCGCTCTGCCCAGGGCGTGGACGCGCCGGGCTCCGGGCGTCAGACGCTGGGCGGCGTCGTGCGTCGTGCGTCAGGCGCTGGGCGTGGCCGCGTGGCCGGCGCGGACGCCTGGTGTCAGTCCTGAGGCGCGGGGAGCTGCGGGACGACGAGGTCCCACAGCGCCGCGGCTACCTCGGCCTTGGTGCCCGCGCCGCGCCCCACGACCTCGCCGTCGGCGTCGAGGACCGTGATCTCGTTGACGACGTCGCCGAATCCGCGGCCCTCGCCGACGGCGTTGACGGCGAGCAGGTCGGCGCCCTTGCGCCTGGCCTTCGCCCGTCCGAGGTCGAGGACCTCCGCGGCGGTCCCCGTCTCGGCACCGAAGCCGACGACGACGAGCCCGGCGTGCGGCCGGTCGGCGGCGAGCTCGGCGAGGATGTCCGGGGTCTCGACGAGCTCGAGCCGCAGCCGCCCCGAGCCGTCCTTCTTGATCTTGCTCTCCGCGGCGGTGGCCGGGCGGAAGTCGGCGACGGCGGCGGCCATGACGACGACGTCAGCCTGCGCGGCGTGGCGCCGGACGGCGTCACGCAGCTCGGCCGTCGTCTCGACGTCCGCGACGGTTGCACCCGCGACCTGGGCGGTGCGTCGCGCGGCGTCGTCGACGCTCGCCGCAAGGAGGACGACGGAGGCGCCCCGGCGGGCCGCCTCGGCGGCGAGCTCGGCGCCCTGCCGGCCGGACGACCGGTTCCCGAGGAAGCGGACCGGGTCGAGGGGCTCGCGCGTGCCGCCGGCGGAGACGACGACGCGGCGCCCGGCGAGATCGGACGGCGGCGGCACCGAGGCCGGGGCTGTAGTGGTGCCGGCGCCGCGAGGCGCTGCGTCGGCGGTCGCGCGAGGCGCTGCGTCGGCGGCGCCGGCGGCCCCTGCCGCGCCGGGGGCCCGGACGGTCAGCGCGTCCGGCTCCCCCGCTCCGGCCGCGCGGACGAGCCGGAGCGCGACGTCGGCGATGCGGTCGGGCTCCGGGAGCCTGCCGGGGCCGGTGTCGGATCCCGTGAGGCGGCCGGAGTCCGGGTCGAGGACGTGGGTGCCGCGGTCCCGGAGCGTGGCGACGTTCGCGACCGTGGCGGGGTGCTGCCACATCTCCGTGTGCATCGCCGGGACGAGCAGCACCGGGCACGTCGCGGTGAGGAGGGTGGCGGTGAGCAGGTCGTCGGCGCGCCCGGCGGCGGCGCGGGCGAGCAGGTCCGCCGTCGCCGGGGCGACGACGACGAGGTCGGCGCTGCGCCCGAGCGCGACGTGGTCGACCCCCTCGGCGTCGTCGAAGACGCCCGTGCGGACCGGTTCCCCGGAGAGTGCCTCCCACGTGGCGCGGCCGACGAACTCGAGCGCCGCCTCCGTGGGCACGACGCGCACCCGGTGGCCGGCCTCACGCAGGAGCCGCAGCAGCAGCACCGCCTTGTAGGCGGCGATGCCGCCGCTCACCCCGAGGACGATGCGGTGCGTCGTGGTCATGCGTGGTGGGTCAGACCTGGGACTTCTCGACCGTGAGGAGGCCCTCGTTGATCTCGCGGAGCGCGATCGAGAGGGGCTTGTCGTCCTGGGCGTGCGGGACGAGCGGGCCGACGAACTCGAGCAGGCCCTCCTGCAGCTGGGAGTTGTAGGCGTTGATCTGACGGGCGCGCTTGGAGGCGTAGATGACGAGCGCGTACTTCGAGTCAGCCGCCTCGAGCAGCTCGTCGATCGGCGGGTCGGTGATGCCCTCGGGCTGGGCGACGGTTCCGGACATGGCGGCGACCTTCTCCTGTTGGCTATGGGTTCGCATCGGCGGCGGTGGCACGCGCGACGCACGAACGTCCAGTCTACTCCGTCGGCAGTCCCATGACCGAGACCAGCTCGTCCGTGGCGCGCGTCACGACGTCGTTGACGATGATGTGGTCGAACTCCGAGGCGGCCGCCAGCTCCTTGCGGGCCGTCTCGAGCCGGCGGGCCCGCTCCTCGGGCCCCTCGGTGCCGCGCCCGACGAGCCGGCGCTCGAGCTCCTCCCACGACGGCGGGGCGAGGAAGACGAAGCGCGCGTTGGGCATGGCCTCGCGCACCTGCCGCGCGCCCTGGAGGTCGATCTCGAGGAGGGCCGGGAGGCCCTTGGCCAGGCGCTCCTCGACGGGTGCGCGCGGCGTGCCGTAGCGGTTGAGGCCGTGGACGACGGCGGACTCGAGCATCTGGCCCGTCTCGACGAGCCGGTCGAACTCCTCGGTCGGGATGAAGTGGTAGTGGACGCCGTCGACCTCGCCCGGGCGGGGCGCTCGGGTGGTCGCCGAGACGGAGAGCCAGATCCCCGGGTAGCGGCGCCGCAGGTCGGTCGAGACGGTTCCCTTGCCGACGGCGGTGGGGCCGGCGAGCACGGTGAGCCGTGAGGCCTTCGCTGGTGAGTCGATCAACGCCCTCAGCCGAACCGCTCGACGAGTGCAGCCGCCTGGTGGGGGCCGAGGCCACGTACCCGGCGCGCCTCGGAGATGCCGATGTCGGCCATGATCGCCCGAGCCTTGACCTTGCCGACCCCCGGCAGGGACTCCAGCAGCGCGCTCACCTTGAGCTTGGCGAGCGCGTCGTCCTCGGTGGCGGCCTCGAGGACCTCCGAGAGCGCGACCTGGGAGTACTTGAGCCGGTTCTTCACCTCCGCACGCGCGGTCCGCGCGGCTGCAGCCTTCGCGAGCGCGGCGCTGCGCTGCTCGGGGGTCAACGGTGGGACGGGCACAGGGATCACCTCGGGTCGGAGGGGGACGATCGGCTAACGCAAGGTATCGAGGCGGTGGGTGCCGCGGCAATCGGCTGTGGTCGAACTCCCCATGCCCGCACGGCGGTTCCTGCCCGGCGCGCCGGTGGGACGGCACCGACGCGCCCGGGAGGAGACGTAACCCACACGGCGCGGCCACGGCTCACGACGTCTGCCAGAGGCGGCGTCCGCGCTGCTCCGCCGGACCGTAGCAGCGGGACACCGGTCCCGGGGCCGCTTTGAGCACGCCGGCGCGGGTGAACCCGGTACACGGTGCGCGGTGCTCGCGGCCCCGCGTCAGAGACCGAGCGCCGCCGTGACCTCGGCTGCGGCGGCGCGGGCCGCCCCCCGCAGTGACGCCCCGTCCGGCCCGGCGGCCAGGACCGCGCGCGACGTGCTGGCGAGGACCGCCCGCTCGGCACCGCCGAAGACCTCGGCCAGCTCCCGCGGGCCCGCGCCCTGGGCGCCGACACCCGGGGCGAGGAGCGCCCCGCCGGTCGCCGCGAGGTCGATCCCGAGCTCGCGCGCGGCGGTACCGACCGTCGCCCCGACGACGAGACCGACCGAGCCCAGCGGCTCGCCGGTCGCGAGCTCGGCCGCGTTGCGGGCACGTGCCCCGTCGACGACCTGGCCCGCGACCGCCCGGCCCCCGGCATCCCGGGCGTGCTGGACGCCCGCGCCCTCCGGGTTGGAGGTGAGCGCGAGGACGAAGACCCCGCGCCCGGTGTCGAGCGCGGCGTCGATCGCCGGGGCGAGCGAGCCGAGCCCGAGGTAGGGCGAGAGGGTGACGGCGTCCGCGGCGAGCGGGGAGCCGTCCCGGAGGTAGGCGTCGGCGTAGCCGAGCATCGTCGAGCCGACGTCGCCGCGCTTGACGTCGAGGACGGTCAGCGTGCCCGCCTCCCTCGCGGCGACGAGAAGCTCCTCGAGGACGGCGATGCCCGCCGAGCCGTGCCGCTCGTAGAACGCGGACTGGGGCTTGAGCGCGGCGACGTGACCGCCGAGCGCGTCGACGACCCGCAGCCCGAACGTCCGCAGCCCGGCGACGTCGTCGGCCAGGCCCCAGCGCTGGAGGAGTGCCGGGTGCGGGTCGACGCCGACGCACAGCGGCCCGTGCGTGGCCATGGCGGCGGTGAGGCGGCGCCCGAACGGGGCCACCGTCGTCGCGCGCGCGCCGTCCCCGGGCGCCGCCCCGCCGTCGTGCGTCGCGCTCACCGTGCCGCCCGGTCGGCGTCGTGCTCCTGGAGCGTGCGCACCGTGAACGGCCCGGAGCGGACCGCCTCGATCGCCTGGACCGCGGCCGCGAGCTGCTGGACCGTCGTGATGATCGGCTTGTCCGCCGTCGTCGTCGCCGTGCGGATCTCGTAGCCGTCCGCGCGGGCACCCTGGCCCGAGGGGGTGTTGACGACCATGTCGACCTGCCCGTCGAAGATGAGGTCGACGATGGTCGGCTCGCCGTCGGGCCCGTGCCCCTCGCTCGCCTTGCGCACGACGGTGGCGTGGATGCCGCTGCGGCGCAGGACGCCGGCCGTGCCGGCGGTCGCGAGGATCTCGAACCCGAGGTCGACGAGGCGGGCGACCGGGAACGCCAGCGCCCGCTTGTCGCGGTCGGCGACCGAGACGAACACGCGCCCGCTCGTGGGCAGCCCGCCGTACGCGGCCGCCTGGGACTTGGCGAACGCCGTCGGGAAGTCGGCCGCGAAGCCCATGACCTCACCGGTCGAGCGCATCTCTGGGCCGAGCACCGTGTCGACGACGGAACCGGCGGCCGTGGCGAACCGCTTGAACGGCAGCACGGCCTCCTTGACCGCCAGCGGTGCGGCGAGGTCGAGCACCGCCGCGTCCGCGGCGGGCAGGACGCCGCGGGCCCGGAGCTCGGCGATGCTCTCTCCCGTCATGACGAGCGCGGCCGCCTTCGCCAGCGGGACCCCCGTCGCCTTGGAGACGAACGGCACCGTGCGCGAGGCCCGCGGATTCGCCTCGATGACGTAGAGGATGTCCGAGACGAGCGCGAACTGGATGTTGATGAGCCCGCGGACGCCCACCCCGGCCGCGATGGCCTCGGTCGACGTGGCGATACGGGCGATCTCCGCCTGGGAGATCGTCACCGGTGGCATGACGCACGCCGAGTCGCCGGAGTGGATCCCGGCCTCCTCGATGTGCTCCATGACGCCGCCGAGGAAGAGCTCGGTGCCGTCGTAGAGCGCGTCCACGTCGATCTCGATGGCGTCGTCGAGGAAGCGGTCGATGAGGAGCGGGCCCTTGGACTGCCCGAGCCCGGAGCGCTCGGCGTAGTCGACGAGCTGCGCCTCGTCGTAGACGATCTCCATCCCCCGCCCGCCGAGGACGTAGGACGGGCGCACGAGGACGGGGTACCCGATCCGGGCGGCGACCGCCTGCGCCTGGGGCAGGGTCACCGCGGTGCCGTACGCGGGGGCGGGAAGCCCGGCGGCGGCGAGGACCGCGCCGAACGCGCCCCGGTCCTCGGCGGCGTCGATGGCCTCCGGCGGCGTGCCGAGGATGGGCACGCCCGCGTCGGCGAGCCGCTGCGCGAGCGCGAGCGGAGTCTGCCCACCGAGCTGGACGATGACGCCGGCGACCGGTCCCACCGCGAGCTCGGCGTGGTAGACCTCGAGGACGTCCTCGAACGTGAGCGGCTCGAAGTAGAGCCGGTCGGAGATGTCGTAGTCCGTCGAGACGGTCTCCGGGTTGCAGTTGACCATGACGGTCTCGTACCGGTCGGCGAGCGCGAGGGTCGCGTGGACGCACGAGTAGTCGAACTCGATCCCCTGCCCGATCCGGTTCGGCCCGGAGCCGAGGATGATGACCGCCTCCCGCTCGCGCGGCTGGACCTCGGTCTCGAGGTCGTAGGAGGAGTAGTGGTACGGCGTCCGGGCCGCGAACTCCGCCGCGCACGTGTCGACGGTCTTGTAGACCGGCCGCAGCCCGTACGCGTGGCGGATCTCGCGGACCGTGTCCTCGCCGATACCGCGGATGCGTGCGACCTGGAGGTCGGAGAAGCCATGCCGCTTCGCCTCGGCGAGGAGCGCCGGGGTGAGGGCGGGGGCCGCCGCGAGGTCCTCGGCGAGCTCGGTGAGGAGGAGGAGCTGGTCGAGGAACCACGGGTCGATCGCCGTCGCCTCGTAGAGCTCGCCGACGCTCGCGCCACCGCGCATGGCCTGCTGGACCTCAACGAGCCGGCCCGTCGTGGGCCGGCGCGAAGCCTCGACGAGCGCGGCCGTCTCCTCGGCGTCCGGGGCGGGGCCGTCCCAGTGGAAGACCGAGCCGGCGGCGTCGATCGAGCGCATCGCCTTCTGGAGCGCCTCGGTGAAGTTGCGCCCGAGCGCCATGGCCTCGCCGACGGACTTCATCGTCGTCGTCAGGGTCGGGTCCGCCGCCGGGAACTTCTCGAAGGCGAACCGCGGGACCTTGACGACGACGTAGTCGAGCGTCGGCTCGAAGGACGCCGGCGTCGAGGCGGTGATGTCGTTGGGGATCTCGTCGAGCGTGTAGCCGATGGCCAGGCGCGCGGCGATCTTGGCGATGGGAAAGCCCGTGGCCTTCGAGGCCAGGGCCGAGGACCGGGACACACGCGGGTTCATCTCGATGACGACGACGCGCCCCGTGCTCGGCTCGACGGCGAACTGGACGTTGCACCCGCCCGTGTCGACGCCGACCTCCCGGATGACGGCGATACCGACGTTGCGCAGCTTCTGGAACTCGCGGTCCGTCAGCGTGAGCGCGGGCGCGACCGTGATCGAGTCGCCCGTGTGGACGCCGACCGGGTCGACGTTCTCGATCGAGCACACGACGACGACGTTGTCCGCCTTGTCGCGCATGAGCTCGAGCTCGTACTCCTTCCAGCCGAGGATCGACTCCTCGAGGAGCACCTCCGTCGTCGGGGAGTAGTGCAGGCCCGCGCCGGCGATCCGCTCGAGGTCCGCCTGGGTGTAGGCGATGCCCGAGCCGAGGCCGCCCATCGTGAACGAGGGGCGCACGACGAGCGGGTAGCCGAACTCCTCCGCGACCGAGTAGCAGTCGTCCATCGTGTGGGCGATCGCCGAGCGGGCGCTCTCGGCGCCGCAGCGCTCGACGATCTCCTTGAAGCGCTGGCGGTCCTCGGCGGCGTGGATCGCGTCGATCGAGGCGCCGATGAGCTCGACGCCGTACTCGGCGAGGACGCCCGCCTCGTGCAGCGCGATGGCCGTGTTGAGGGCCGTCTGCCCGCCGAGGGTCGGCAGGAGCGCGTCGGGGCGCTCCTTCGCGATGATCGTGGCGACGACCTCGGGCGTGATCGGCTCGACGTACGTGGCGTCGGCGAACTCCGGGTCGGTCATGATCGTCGCCGGGTTGGAGTTGACGAGGATGACCCGCAGGCCCTCCTCGCGCAGGACCCGGCACGCCTGGGTGCCGGAGTAGTCGAACTCCGCGGCCTGCCCGATGACGATCGGGCCCGAGCCGATGACGAGGACGGAGCGCAGGTCGGTACGGCGGGGCATCAGACGTCCTCGGTGTGGGTCGGGGCGGGCGTGGTGGTGGCGGGGGCGGCCGGGTCGGCGGCGGGCGCACCGGCGGCAGAGCGCGGCCCGCGGCGCTCGCGCATGAGCGCGATGAAGCGGTCGAAGAGGTGCTCGGCGTCGTGCGGGCCGGCCGCGGCCTCGGGGTGGTACTGGACCGAGAAGGCCGGGACGTCGAGTGCGCGCAGGCCCTCGACCACCTGGTCGTTGAGCCCGATGTGGGAGACCTCAACGCGGCCGTAACGGCCGTCGTCGAACGGCGCGACGCTCGGCTCCCCCACCGGCGCGTCGACGGCGAAGCCGTGGTTGTGCGCGGTGATCTCCACCTTGCCGGTGGCTCGGTCGAGGACGGGCTGGTTGACGCCGCGGTGGCCGTAGGCGAGCTTGTACGTCCCGTAGCCGAGCGCCCGGCCGAGGAGCTGGTTGCCGAAGCAGATCCCGAAGAACGGCACGCGCTCGTCGAGGACGCCGCGCAGGAGCTCGACCTCGTGGGTCGCGGCCTGGGGGTCGCCCGGGCCGTTGGAGAAGAAGACGCCGTCCGGCTCCAGGGCGAGGATCTCGGCGAGGCTCACCTGCTGGGGCACGACGTGGACGCGCACCCCGCGCGCGGCGAGCTGGGCGGGCGTGCGGGACTTGATGCCGAGGTCGACGGCGACGACCTCCGCGACCGGCTCCTGGCCGGCGTGCTCGCCCGTGGGCTCGACGACGTAGGCCTGCGCCGTCGTCACCTCGGCCGCGAGGTCGGCCCCGACCATCTCGGGGCTCTCCTTGACGAGGTCGACGAGGACCTCGATCGCGGCCTCGGAGGCGTCCGCACCGCCGGTGGGCAGCGCGGAGCCCGAGAAGATGCCCGCCCGCATGACCCCGCGCTCGCGCAGGTGGCGCGTGAGGGCGCGCGTGTCGACGTTGCAGACGCCGACGATGCCCTGCTCGGTCAGCTCGTCCTCGAGCTCGCGCGTCGAGCGCCAGCTCGACGCGCGACGCGCGGCGTCGCGGACGACGAAGCCGGCGACCCACATGCGCCGCGACTCCGGGTCCTCGTCGTTGACGCCGGTGTTACCGATGTGCGGCGCCGTCATGACGACGATCTGGCGGTGGTAGGACGGGTCGGTGAGCGTCTCCTGATACCCCGTCATGCCGGTGGAGAACACGACCTCACCCACGGTGCGCCCCTGGGCGGCGTAGGCCTGCCCGCGCAGGACGAAACCGTCCTCGAGGACGAGCAGGGCGTCGTTCCGTTCGGTTCTCACCTAAGACCTCCTGTGGTGCTGTGCGGGGCCGCGTCGACCGCGTGACCGTCGAGCACCCGCGCGCGACCGCGCAGGAAGGTCGCCACGACGCGTCCTGGCAGCGTACGGCCCCGGAAGGGCGTGTTGGGGCTCGCGGTCGCCTGCTGGGCCGCGTCGACGAGGTAGCGGGCGGCCGGGTCGACGAGCGTGAGGTGGGCGGGCTCGCCGACGGCGAGCGGGCGCCCGTGGGAGCTCACGCGCCCGATGCGCGCCGGGCGCACCGAGAGCACCTGGGCGACGTCGGCGAAGGTGAGCAGGCCCGTCTCGACCATCGTCTCCTGGACCACCGAGAGGGCCGTCTCGAGGCCCGTCATCCCGAAGGCGGCCTGGGCCCACTCGCAGTCCTTGTCCTCCGTCGCGTGCGGGGCGTGATCGGTCGCGACGATGTCGATCGTGCCGTCCGCGAGGGCCTCCCGCAGGGCCGCGACGTCCTCGGCCGTGCGCAGGGGCGGGTTGACCTTGTAGACCGGGTCGTAGGAGCGCGCGAGGTCGTCCGTGAGGAGGAGGTGGTGCGGCGTGACCTCGGCGGTCACGTCGATGCCGCGGGCCTTCGCCCAGCGGACGATCTCGACCGAGCCGGCGGTCGACAGGTGGCAGATGTGGACGCGGGAGCCGACGTGCTCGGCGAGGAGGACGTCGCGGGCGATGATCGCCTCCTCGGCGACGGCGGGCCACCCCGCCAGCCCGAGCTCGGCCGAGACGACGCCCTCGTTCATCTGCGCGCCCTCGGTGAGCCGGGGCTCCTGCGCGTGCTGGGCGACGACGCCGTCGAACGCCTTGACGTACTCCAGCGCCCGGCGCATGAGCACCGGGTCGGCGACGCACTTGCCGTCGTCGGAGAAGACGCGGACGCGGGCGCGCGAGGTTGCCATGGCGCCCAGCTCGGCGAGCTGCTCGCCGGCGAGGCCGACCGTGACGGCGCCGACCGGGTGGACGTCCGCCCACCCGGCCTCGCGACCGAGGTGCCAGACCTGCTCGACGACGCCCGCCGTGTCCGCCACCGGGAAGGTGTTGGCCATGGCGTGCACGGCGGTGAAGCCGCCGAGCGCCGCGGCGCGGGTGCCGGAGAAGACCGTCTCGGCGTCCTCGCGGCCGGGCTCGCGCAGGTGGGTGTGGAGGTCGACGAGACCGGGCAGGGCGACGAGACCGTCGGCGTCGACAGTCGTCGTCCCTCGTCCCGCCTGCCGGGTGGCGTCCGTGCCGATCGCGGTGATGGCACCCTCCGAGAGGAGGAGGTCGGTCCGCTCACCCCCGAGGAGGGACGCGCCGCGGACGAGGTAGTCGGTCATGAGGTGGCTCCTTGCGCCGGGCCGGCCGGCAGGCCGCCGGCGAGGAGGTGGTAGAGGACGGCCATGCGGACCGAGACGCCGTTGGCGACCTGCTCGACGATCGTGGACCGCTCGCTGTCGGCGGCCTCCGCGGAGATCTCGAGGCCGCGGTTCATCGGGCCGGGGTGCATGACGATCGTGTGCGCGGGCAGCGCCGCGAGGCGCGCGGACGTGAGCCCGTAGCGCCGGTGGTACTCCTGGGGGGACGGGAAGAACCCGCCGCCGGCGCTCGACATCCGCTCACGCTGGACGCGCAGCATCATGATCGCGTCGGGGGCGTGCTCGGCGATGGCGGCGTCGAGGTCGTAGTCGAGGACGGCGGGCCACGTGCCGACACCGACCGGCACGAGCGTGGGCGGCGCGACGAGGACGACGCGGGCGCCGAGCGTCGTCAGGAGGTCGACGTTGGAGCGCGCGACGCGCGAGTGGAGGACGTCACCGACGATGACGACGCACAGCCCCGCCAGGTCCGCACCGAGCGAACCCGGCGCTCCGGTGCCGCTCGGGTCGGTCGGCGTCCCCAGGGCGCCGGCGGCGCGGCCGACGAGCCGGCGCCGCATGGTGAACGCGTCGAGCAGCGCCTGGGTGGGGTGCTGGTGCATGCCGTCCCCGGCGTTGACGACGGGCACGTCGATCCAGCCGGAGTGAGCGAGCCGGTGCGGGGCACCCGACGCGTGGTGGCGGACGACGACGGCGTCGGCACCCATGGCCTGGAGGGTCTGGGCGGTGTCCTTGAGGGACTCCCCCTTGGAGACGCTCGAGCCCTTGGCGGCGAAGTTGATGACGTCGGCTGACAGCCGCTTGGCGGCCGCCTCGAAGGAGATCCGGGTACGGGTCGAGTCCTCGAAGAAGAGGTTGACGACCGTGCGCCCGCGCAGCGTCGGGAGCTTGCGGATCTCGCGCGACTGGGTGGCGGCCATCTCCTCGGCGGTGTCAAGGAGGGCGACGGCGCCCGCACGGTCGAGGTCCGCCGCGGAGAGCAGGTGCCTCATCGCGCGTCCTCGCTCACCTTGGTGATCGTCACGGCGTCGTCGACGCCGTCGGTCTCGGCGAGGCGCACCCGCACGCGCTCGGCGCGCGAGGTGGGCAGGTTCTTGCCGACGAAGTCGGCACGCACGGGCAGCTCGCGGTGCCCACGGTCGACGAGGACGGCGAGCTGGACGCGGCGGGGGCGGCCGATGTCGGAGATCGCGTCGAGCGCCGCGCGGATCGTGCGCCCCGAGTAGAGGACGTCGTCGACGAGGACGACGACCTTGTCGTCGAGCCCGCTCTCGGGCAGCTCGGTGCGCATGAGCGCCCGGGTGGGCTGGGAGCGCAGGTCGTCGCGGTACATCGTCACGTCGAGCGTGCCGGCCGCGATGCTGCCGGGCGCGAGCCCGTCGTCGCCCCGGGCGGCGTCGCCGAGCTCGGTCAGGAGGCGGTGGGCGAGCGGGGCGCCGCGCGTGGGGATGCCGAGGAGGACGATGTCCTCACCGGCGTCGTTGCGTTCGAGGATCTCGTGAGCGATGCGCCGCAGCGCCCGGGAGATCTCTCCGGGGCCGAGGACGACGACGTCGCCGGGGCCGGAGGGCATGGCAGAGCCGGTGGACATAAGGCGTCTCCTTCCCCGCCTCACAGGACGGGTCTTAAAGGATGTGCTGGGTCGTGGGCGATCCTAGCCCGCCGCCGGGAGGGATCGGTGCGGGCGTCCACGGTTGGGGCGACGGTGCTGGGAGCAGGGAGTGGGAGGCGGTGTGCCGGGTCTTCCATCCGCCGCTCGTTCCTCGCGGCTCCCGCCAGACCCGCCACGACCCGGCACACCGCCTCCCGCGCCCCGCCGGGTCGGCGAGCCGGGTGGGTGTGCACGATCGGCCCTTCTCCTCCGTGCCGAGCCGGAGGAGACTGAGGTGAGCGAGCGCCTGCCGTCTGGAACTGGGAGTGCGAACGTGGATACGCACGATGTCGCGACCGCGCGGCGGTCTCGGGATCCGGTCGTCCGACGGATCCTGGTCGCCCTGCTCGGAGCCGTGTCCACGCTGGCCCTTGTCCTCGTCGCCGCCGCCCCCGCGGCGTCCGTGACGATGCCCGGCCGCACGGTCTCCTGGGTGAGCATCGTCGCCCACCAGGACGACCTCGACGGCGACGGGCGCAACGACGTCGTCGCGCGCGAGGCCGCGACGTCCTACCTGTGGCTCTACCCCGGCAACGGCACGGGCGGGTGGCACCCGCGGGTCCGCATCGGCCACGGCTGGGGCGGCATGGACGTCCTCGACACCGTCGGCGACCTCGACGGCGACGGGCGGGTCGACGTCCTCGCCCGGGAGGCGGCCACCGGGTACCTGTGGCTCTACCGCGGCACGGGCGCCGGCGGGCTCGCCGCGCGCGTCCGGGTGGGCCACGGGTGGAGCAGCATGAGCGCCGTCGTCGGGCCGGGGGATCTCGACGGCGACGGGCGGGTCGACGTCCTGGCCCGCGAGGCCGCGACCGGATCGCTCTGGCTCTATCCCGGGAACGGCTCCGGCGGGTGGCTCCCGCGCGCGCGGGTCGGCACCGGCTGGAACGGCATGGACACGCTCGTCGGGCCCGGCGACTTCGACGGCGACGGGCCGGTCGACCTCCTCGCGCGGCAGGCGTCGACCGGTGAGCTGTGGCTCTACCCGGGCAACGGCTCCGGCGGATGGCTCCCGCGCGCGCGGGTCGGCACCGGCTGGGAGGTCATGGACGCCATCGTCGGCACGGGTGACTTCGACGGCGACCGCGCGGCAGACGTCCTCGCCCGGCACGCGTCGACGGGAGTGCTGTGGCTCTACCCCGCCGACGGCTCCGGCGGGTGGCTCGCGCCCGTCCGCGTGGGCCACGGGTGGCACGTCATGGACGCCCTCGGATCGGCGAACGAGACGCTCGGCGGGCCGCCGCCCTTCCGCGCGACGGTGACCACGGTGAGTGCCGCGGACCTTCATGCGTCATGGCGCCCGGGCTGCCCCGTGGCCCCCGCCCACCTGCGCGCGATCGACGTCACCCACTGGGGCTACGACGGGAGCGTCCGCACCGGTCGACTGGTCATCGCGGCGCACCTCACCGCATCCGTCGAGGCGGTCATGCGGGACCTGTACGCAGCGCGGTTCCCCATCGCGCGGATGGCTCCGGTGGAGGCGTTCGGAGGCGATGACGACGCGAGCATGGCGGCGAACAACACGAGCGCCTTCAACTGCCGGGCGGTGACCGGCGGTGCCGCCTGGTCCGAGCACGCCTACGGGCGCGCCATCGACGTCAACCCCTCGTCAACCCGTACGTAGCCGGTTCGTACGTGGCACCGCCGGGCGGGGCCGCCTACCTCGACCGGGACGGACCCGGCACGGGCATGATCCGTGCCGGTGACGCCACCGTGAGAGCCTTCGGGGCTCGCGGCTGGGTCTGGGGCGGGACCTGGGCATCGCCCAAGGACTACCAGCACTTCTCGACGACGGGAGGCTAGCGACCCCCGTGCCCTAGGACGCTGTGGGGTCCTCAGCGAGCCTCTGCCCCGTCCGTTCCGACCGGGCGAGCGGGCGGTTCCGTGCCCGCCACAGCCCCGGATCGCGCGCGATGTCTCCTGGGGCTCTCCTGCTTGCGGCGCTCTCGCGCCAGGACGGCCGGCGACCGGACGGGCCACCAGTAGGGGAGGTCGTCGGGGACGTCGGGGAAGAGCGGCCGGTAGTACTCGGGGTCCTTGCGGAGGAGGTTCGACCGGTGGCTGAGGTGCAGCGCCGGCTCGGAGAGCCAGGTCGGCAGGCCGCCCGCCGCCTCGAGGGCGGCGACGTCCCGGATCGTCGGCACGCCCGCGGCGGCGAGGTCCGCGGCGATCGTCCCCGCGCACGTGTCGCCGAACCCCCGCTCGATCCAGGTCTCGCACATGGTCAACCCGTACCGGCCGAGCGCCTCCTCGAAGCCCTTCCACATGAGCACCGCCGGATGGGACTTCCAGCCGTAGTCGGGCCACGTCAGGGCGCGGACGACCTGGATGACCTCGACGCGCTGCTTGCCCAGGCGCTTGGTGTCGAGTGCCCGCGCGGTGGCCCCGAAGTCGGCGTACGGCAGGAAGGTCTGCATCAGCTCGGCTCGCGTGCCGGCACCGGGCGTCAGCGTTTGCCGTGGGCCGCTCCGGCGGCGCTGCCCTCGCGCGCGCGCACGCACGTGAGGAGCAGCTCGAGGGCGCGGACCGTCGTCGCGGCGAGGATGTCCTCGGCGTCTCCCTCGAAGTGGTGCTCCTCCGCGGTGCACGTGCCCTCGTCGTGGACGCCGATGAAGACGGTGCCGACGGGCTGGCCCTCCTGCTCCTCCGGTCCGCCCACGCCCGTCACCGCGACGGCGATCTCCGTGCCGAGCAACGTGGCCACGCCCGTCGCCATCTGCTCCGCGGCGACGGCGGAGACGACCGGGCCGCGCCGCACGCCGAGGACGTCGTACTTGACGTCGCTGTTGTAGGCGACGACTCCCCCGGCGAACCAGCCGGAGGATCCACCGGCGGCGCCGAGGTGGACGGCGATCTTCCCGCTCGTGAGCGACTCGGCGACCGAGACCCGACGGTCGGAGTCGTCGAGCTCGGCGGCGAGGGCGTCGGTGAGGTCGGTGGCGCGGTCGACAAGGTCGTCAGGGCTGCTCATCGCGCCATCCTGCACCAGCTCCGTGGCCTTCGCGCGTCAGCCCCCGACGACGCGTCGACGCCCGCGCTCAGCCGAGGATGGTCGGCTTGAGCTCGAGCAGACGGCCGAGAAGGCCGTTGATGAAGGCCGGCGACTCGTCGGTGGAGAGCTTGCTCGCGAGGGCGACCGCCTCGTCGACGGCGACGGAGTCCGGCACGTCGTCGTTGTAGAGGAGCTCCCACGCGCCGAGACGCAGGATCGCGCGGTCCACCGCAGGCATCCGCTCGAGCGTCCACCCGTGCGAGTACGTGCTCAGGAGCTCGTCGATGTGTGCCTGGTGTGTGGCGACGCCCTCGACGATCTCGACCGAGTACTGCGGAAGCGCCGTCTGGGCGGCGGTCACGCGCATGCGCTCGACGACGAGCTCGAAGAGGTCGATCGGCGCGCCGTCGCGCCCGCGCTGGTCGGCCTCGTAGAGGAGGTCGACCGCGCGGGTACGAGCCTTGCTGCGGGCTGACACGTCAGTCGTTGACGCGACCGAGGTAGTCCCCGGTGCGCGTGTCGACCTTGACCTTGGTGCCCGTCTCGAGGAAGAGCGGGACCTGGATCTGGTGGCCGGTGGCGATCGTCGCCGGCTTCGTGCCCGCCGAGGAGCGGTCGCCCTGGAGACCGGGCTCGGTGTACGTGATCTCCATCGTCACCGACGCGGGGAGCTCGACGTAGAGAACCGCGCCGTCGTGCATGGCGACCATGGCGTCCTGGTTCTCGAGCATGAAGTTGGCGACGTTCCCGACCGTCTCCTCGGGGATGGAGATCTGCTCGTACGTGGAGGCGTCCATGAACACGAAGTCCGTGCCGTCCTTGTACAGGTACTGCATGTCGCGCTTGTCGACGGTGGCCGTCTCGACCTTGACGCCCGCGTTGAAGGTCTTGTCGACGTTCTTGCCGGACAGGACGTTCTTGAGCTTGGTGCGGACGAAGGCGGGCCCCTTGCCGGGCTTGACGTGCTGGAACTCGACGACGGACCACAGCTGTCCGTCGATGTTGAGCACCATGCCGTTCTTGAGGTCGTTCGTCGAAGCCACGTGTTCGTCCTTGCGTATCGGGAGCGTCGGAGCGCGCTGGGCGCGGGGAGAGCGGCACTCAGGGTAACGCGTGGAGCACCACGACTCCCACCGCGCCGCAGGCCCCGGACCACGCGAACGAGACGAGCGTGCCGATGATGAAGCGCTCCGCGGCAGGGCTGCGCTTGTCCGGGTGCGCCTCCCGCAGCTCGGGGTACCGGCCCAGCCCCTTGATGGCGAGGACGACGGCGATGCCCTCGGGGAAGCCGGCGATGATCGAGCCCGTGATGACGAGCCGCTCGAGCATGCCGATCCAGGCGCCGCCGCGCAGGACTCCGCCGGAGGGCGCCTCGCGAGCAACCCTGGCGAGGACGAACCACGCGATCGGGCGTCCCACGAGGACCGAGAGGGCGAGGGCAGCGACGACGACGCCGACGGCCGCCCAGGTGAGGTCGAGGTCCACACCCGGACCCTAGCGGCACGGGCGGACACGCGGGCGGACGCCCGCTGTCATGCCGGTCGGTCCGCACCCACGGACCGCCGTCGTCTCACCCGCCGTCGTCCGCCGTTGCCCGCCTACGGGGTACCGGTGCGTGCAGGGGGTCCGCCCGCGGCGCCCGCGTCCCCCGCCGCCTCGGCGACCAGCCGCGCGGCGAGGGGGTGGAGCCGCTCCTGCTCCTCCCACATGGCGGTGCGCAGCCGCTGACTCACGGCCTGCTCGCTGATCCCGAGATCGGCGGCGATCGCGCGCTGCGTGGCGCCGGTGGCGAGCCGGTCGATGACCTCCCAGCCCGCGGCGGTACGGCGGTTCTGCACGCCGACGAGGATCTGGAGGAGCGCCTCGGCCTCACCGGCCCGCTCGGCCCGCATCCCCTCGACGGCGAGCGGCACCGGGACCGTGCGCCCGCGCGCGCGCTCGACGGCGGTCCGTGCATGGATGAATGCCTCCCCCGAGCTTGCGCGGCTCGTCGCGGCGAGCGGCACGTCGACGGCCCCGGCACCGATGCCCACGCTCCACCCACCGATGCGCTGGATGTGAAGGGCCAGGCTGACGACCGCGGTGGGGTCCTCGAGGGCGGCCTGGATCTCGTCCCCCACGGTCCGTTCGGGTCCGAGGACGAACGGCGCACGTGGGCGCGCGCGCGCCCAGGCGTCGATGGCGGCGAGCAACGCGGGGACGTCGTCGCCGCGGGTGCGGCTCGACTGCTGGTCGGCAGTGAGGACGAACATGTCTCAAGGGTACAGCCTTGAGTGTGACACATCAAGGCTGGGGGGTTGATCTGACCACCTCAAGGCGATGGCCGGCCCGCGACCCTTTCCCGTACCGGTGCCCGGTGGCACGCTGACGGCATGCCGCGCACCGATCCCAAGGCCGTCCTCCACCACTACCTCCAGGAGGCCCGCGAGGCGCTCCTGTGGAAGCTAGCCGACCTCTCGGAGTACGACGCCCGCCGCCCCCTGACTCCGACCGGCACGAACCTCCTCGGACTCGTCAAGCACGTCGCCGCGTGCGAGATCGACTACTTCGGCGTCAGCTTCGACCGACCCTTCCCCGGCCGTCCGGCGTGGATGGACTCGGACGAGCCGAACGTCGACATGTGGGCGCGCCCCGAGGAGTCGCGCGACGACGTCGTCGACCTCTACCGGCGGGCGTGGGCGCACACCGATGCCACCATCGACGCCCTCGCGCTCGAGGACACGGGCCTCGTGGCCTGGTGGCGCCCGGAGAACCAGCGACCGACGCTCCAGCGCATCCTCGTGCACATGATCGCTGAGACACACCGGCACGCGGGCCATGCGGACATCGTCCGCGAGCTCATCGACGACGCCGTCGGCCTGCGGCTCGGCAACGACAACCTCCCCGCGAGCGACCCCGCGTGGTGGTCCGGCTACCGCGCCCGCGTCCAGCAGGCCGCGGAGGACGCCGCGCGGCAGAGCTGACCTCGGGCGGCTACGCACCGCCCGAGGTCGGCCCGGGCCCGTCGTCGGCGCCTGCGTCGAAGGGCGTCGGGTGCTTGAGCAGGTAGACGGTCGCCACGGCCAGGCCTCCCCAGAGGATCACCATGGCAGCGAGCATGAGGATGATCGCGGAGACGCTCATCGCGTGCGTCCTTCCGTCGTCGGGAGAGGTTCGGGCGTGAAGTCGTCGACGGGGCGGCGCCACCGCAGGCTGGCGAGGAGGAGCGCCACGACGACCATGAGGCCGAGGGTGCCCCACCCGGCGATGTTGATGAACGTCCACGGGTAGTCCTCGTACGGCTCGGACAGCCTCGTCCGGAGGGCGGTGACGACCATGATCCCCAGCATGATCGGGACGACCACCCCGATGAGCACCCGCCACCACCGTCCGATCCGCAGCGAGGACACGAGGCTGAGGTGGGCGTTGAGCTCAGGGAGCTTGCGGGCGCCGTAGGTGACGAGGACAGCCATGAGGATCGCGGAGACGACGACGCCGAAGTTGTTCGTGAAGTAGTCCACCGTGTCGAGCACCGCGAGGCCGGAGGTCGTCGAGTAGAGGGTGAGGGAGACGACGGCGGCGCCCCCGACGACGAGGAGCGTCGCCGCACGGCGGGACAGGCCGAACTTCTCCTGCACGGCCGCCGAGGGCACCTGGAGGATCGAGATGAGCGACGTGAACCCCGCGAGCGTGAGGGAGAGGAAGAAGAGGATCCCGAAGATCGGTCCCCCGGGCATCGCCGAGATGATCTGCGGGAAGGTGACGAACGAGAGGATCGGCCCCGTGATCCCGGGCAGCTCGGCGAAGCCCACACCCTGCGCGGCGGCCATGAAGCCGAGCGTCGCGAAGACGCCGATACCGGCGAGGAGCTCGAAGGACGAGTTCGCGAACGCCGCGACGAGCCCCGTGGGGGCGATGTTGGCGCGCCGGGGCAGGTAGCTCGAGTAGGTGAGCATGATCCCGAAGGCGATCGACAGGGAGAAGAAGATCTGGCCGTAGGCGGCGAGCCACACGCGGCCGTCGGTGAGCGCCGACCAGTTCGGCGTGAAGAAGGCGTCGAGGCCGCCGAGGGCACCGGGCAGGAACAGCGCACGCACGACGAGCGCGGCGAAGAGGACGACGAGGAGGGGGATGGCGATCTTGTTGACCAGCTCGAGCCCCCGTCGCACGCCGAGCAGCATGACCCCGAGGGCGACCGCCCAGAGCGCGACCATCGGCCAGAAGATGCCCCCGACGACGTCCGTCGTCACCGTGGCGCCGGCGTCCTGGAGGAAGTCACCGACGAAGAAGGTGAGGGGGTCGTCGCCCCAGGCCTCGGTCGCGGAGAAGCCGACGTACCGGATGGCCCACACGAGGATGACGGTGTAGTAGGTGGCGATGACGAACGCGATGGCCACCTGGAACCATCCGAGGGCCTCGAACCTCTTGCCGAGCCGCCGGAACGCCGTCGGGGCGGACCCGCGGTACCGGTGACCGAGGGCGTAGTCGAGGAGGAGGATCGGGATGCCCGCCGTCAGCAGCGCGACGAGGTACGGGACGAGGAACGCGCCCCCACCATTCTCGTACGCCACGCCGGGGAAGCGCCAGATGTTGCCGAGCCCCACCGCCGAGCCGATGGCGGCGAGGAGGAAGCCGTACTGGCTGGACCACTGCTCGCGCGCCGGGGGCGCCGCGGTCGGGGACTGGCGGGTCTTCCTCATGAACGCCTCCGCAGTGATGATCACTAGGTGCGCCGCACAGTAGCGAGGTGCGGGCCGGGTGTCATCCGGTGGCGCGCCACGACCTAGGCGCAGACCCGCTCGTACGCGGCCGCGAGCAGCTCCGGCGCGGGGTCTGCGAGCCGCCCCGGGCTGCCGATGCCGTCGAGGACGACGAAGCGCAGCATGCTCCCGCGCGACTTCTTGTCCCGGCCCATGGCCTCGAGCAGCTCCGGCCAACGGTCCCCGCGGTAGGTCACCGGCAGGCCGAGCGAGGTGAGGATGGCGCGGTGGCGGGCGACGTCGTCGGAGGAGAGCCGCCCGGCCGCCAGCGCGAGCTCGGCGGCGAAGACCATCCCGACGGCGACCGCCTCCCCGTGGCGCCACGTGAACGTCTCGGCGAGCTCGATCGCGTGGGCGAGGGTGTGGCCGTAGTTGAGGAACTCCCGCCGCCCCGCCTCGCGCAGGTCCGCCGAGACGACCTCGGCCTTGACGGCGACGGCCCGCTCGACGAGCTCGCGCAGGACGTCCGAGCGCGGGTCACGGGCGGCCGCTCCCCCGTCGGCCTCGACGAGCGCGAGGATGCGCTGGTCCGCGATGAACCCAGCCTTGACGACCTCCGCGAGGCCGGCCGCGTGGTCGGCGGGTGGGAGTGTCTCGAGGGTCTCGAGGTCGCACACGACGCCGAGGGGCGAGTGGAAGGCCCCGACGAGGTTCTTGCCCTCGGCCGTGTTGATGCCGGTCTTGCCCCCGACGGCGGCGTCGACCATCCCGAGCAGCGTCGTCGGCACCTGGACGACGGGCACGCCGCGCAGCCACGTGGCTGCGACGAACCCGGCAAGGTCCGTCGTCGCCCCTCCCCCGAGGCCGACGACGACGTCCTGCCGGGTGAAGGCCGCCTGCCCGAGCTGGCTCCAGCACCGCGCTGCGACGTCGATGGTCTTCGCCCGCTCGGCGTCCGGGACCTCCGCGCGGTGGACCGCGTGGCCACCCGCGGTGAGCTCCGCCTCGAGCCGGTCGGCACGCCCGGTCAGCGTCGCGGGGTGGACGAGCAGGACGCGGCGGGCGGCCGCCCCGACGAGGGCGGCGACCTCGTGGGCGAGGCCGCGGCCGATGACGACGTCGTACGTGTGCTCGGCGCGGACCTCGATGCGCGTCGCGGTCACGACGGCGCCCCCTCCGCCTCGACGGCGGCGAGGGCGGCCCGGGCGACCTCCTCCGGCCGGAGGCCGTCGGTACTGACGACCGCGGTCGCGACGCGCTCGTACGTCCCCCGCCGGGCGTCCATGAGCGCCTTCCACCGCGCACGCGGGCTGTCGACGAGGAGGGGCCGGGCACCCGCGAGGCCGACGCGCTTGAGCGCCTTCGCCATCGAGACGTCGAGGAAGACGACCGGCATCCCGGCGAGCGCCGCCTGCGTGCCCGGATGGAGCACGGCTCCGCCCCCGAGCGCGAGCACCCCGTCGTGCTCGGCGAGGGCCCGGGTGACGGCCTCGTGCTCGAGGGCGCGAAAGGTGTCCTCGCCGGAGTCGATGAAGATCTCGCTGATCGTTCGGCCGGCGGTGCGCTCGACCTCTTCGTCCGTGTCGAGCAGGCCTACGCCGAGGGCCCGGGCGGCGAGACGCCCCACCGTGCTCTTGCCGGCGCCGGGGGGACCGATGAGGACGAGCCGGACCCGGCTCGGCGACGGGGCGCCGTCCGCGGGGGCGCCCGGCGCCGGGGTGGCCGGCACGGTGCCGGCAGGCGTGGTGGCCGGCGGCGCGCCGCCGGCGGCTGCGGAGGCCTGAGGCTCGGGGCGGGGTGAGTTCTGCACGCGTCGAGGGTATCGAGCCGGCGCACCGCGCGGACGCGCCGTCCGCGCTGAGCCCTCGGTGCGCCCACGCGCGCGGGGCGCGCCGGCCCGGGACGCCCGACGGGGCGCGGTCACCGTCGCCCACGGGCCAGGGACGGACACGCGGGCGAAGGCCCGGCGCCGTCAGCGCATGAGCTCCGGGATGGACTCGAGGTAGCCGCGCAGGTTCCGCGCGCTCTCGGTGAGGGAGTCCCCGCCCACCTTCTCCAGCAGCGCCTCGGCGAGGACGAGGGCAACCATCGCCTCGGCGACGACGGCGGCCGGCGCGACGGCGCACACGTCCGAGCGCTGGTGGATCGCCGTGGCAGCCTCGCCCGTCGTCACGTCGATCGTCCGCAGGGCGCGCGGCACGGTCGAGATGGGCTTGAGGGCGGCGCGCACGCGCAGGACCTCGCCGTTGCTCATCCCGCCCTCGACACCGCCCGCGCGGTTGGTCTCACGGCGGATGCGGCCGTCGTCGGCGCGGGAGATCTCGTCGTGGGCGACGGAACCGCGGCGCGCGGCCGTGCGGAACCCGTCGCCGAGCTCGACTCCCTTGATGGCCTGGATCCCCATGAGCGCCCCGGCGAGGCGCGAGTCGAGCTTGCGGTCACCGTGGACGTAGGAGCCGAGCCCGGGCGGCAGGCCGTAGGCGAGGACCTCGACGACACCGCCGAGGGTGTCGCCCGCCTTCTGGCACGCGTCGATCTCGGCGACCATGGCCGCGGACGACACCGGGTCGAAGCAGCGGATCGGGTCGGCGTCGAGGGCCGCGACGTCGTCGGGGCCGGGCAGCGGCGCGTCGTCCGGCGCCTGGACGGGGCCGACGGCGACGACGTGCGAGACGAGGCGGACGCCGGCGACCTGCTCGAGGATGGCGGCGGCCACCGAGCCGAGGGCGACGCGGGTGGCGGTCTCGCGTGCGCTCGCCCGCTCGAGGACCGGGCGGGCCTCGGCGAGGGCGTACTTCTGCATGCCGACGAGGTCGGCGTGCCCGGGACGGGGCCGCGTGAGCGGCTTGTTCCGCGCCGTCTCCCGGACGTCGCCCGTGCCGGCGTCGACCTCGAGGGACTCCTCGGGCACCGGGTCCGCCGCCATGACGGTCTGCCACTTGGGCCACTCGGTGTTGCCGATCTCGATGGCGATCGGGCCACCCTGGGTGCGCCCGTGGCGCACGCCGCTGAGGAGGCGCACCTCGTCCTGCTCGAACTTCATCCGCGCGCCGCGGCCGTAGCCGAGCCGTCGGCGGGCGAGGACCTCGCGGACGTCGTCGGTCGTCAGCGCGACGCCGGCCGGCACCCCTTCGACGACCCCGACGAGTGCGGGTCCGTGCGACTCCCCTGCTGTCAACCACCTGAGCATGGCTGGCATCCTGCCACGCCTGCCCCGGCGCGGGCCGCGCCGTCCGGGGAGCGCCCTCCTACCCGGCGGCGCGCGGGGCGGCGAGCGCGGCGACGAGCGCCGTCCGCATCGCCTCGACCGGCGCCACGCGACCCGTCATGAGGCGCACCTGCTCGGCGGCCTGGTGGAGGAGCATCCCCCACCCTGGCGCGACCGTGCCCCCGCCCGCCTCCCAGGCGCGCGCGAGCGGGCTCGGCCACGGGTCGTAGGCGACGTCGAGCAGGACCGCGCCGGCGGTGCTCACGCCGGCGCCGCGCAGCTCCTCGCCGACGTCGTCCGCGGCGCCGGCGGGGACGGTCGAGACGACGACGTCCGCCCCGGCGATCGCGTCGACGGCGGCGCGCGGGCTCGCCCACGGCACGACGGTCGCGCTCACGCCCATTCGGCGGGCGGCGGCGAGGGTCCCGCCGGCCCGGGCGAGGGAACGGGCGAGGAGCACCGGCCGGGTGAGGCCGAGCTCCCCGAGCGCGGCGAGGGTCGAGGACGCGGTCGCCCCGGCGCCGACGACGACGGCGCGCCGGGGCGCCCACCCTTCGGGCGCCACCTCGCGCAGCGCCGCCACGATGCCGTGCACGTCGGTGTTCGCCCCGACGAGGACCGGCCGCCCGCCGCGCGCGCCCGGCTGGACGAGGACGGTGTTGACGGCGCCGACCACCTCGGCGAGCGGGTCGACGACGTCGAGCAGCCGCATGACGGCCTGCTTGAGCGGCATCGTCAGCGAGAGCCCGCCCCACTGCCCGTCGAGGGCGGCGACGACGGCCGGCAGGTCCTCCTCGCCCGTGTCGGCGCGCCCGTAGACCCACTCGAGCCCGAGCTCGGCGTAGGCGGCGCGGTGGAGGACCGGCGACAGGGAGTGCGCGACCGGGCGGCCGAGGACGGCCGCCCGCCGGGCCCCCGGGGGGAGGGCGCCGGCGGGGACGACGTCGTAGGTCGGCAGCGCCACGGCCGCTACTCCTCCTCGTTGAGCGGGTTCTCCTCGAGCCACGCGTTCAGTGCGGCGCGGTTCGCCTGGTGCTGCTCGTAGTCGCCGGTGAAGAGCGTCTCGCCGGTGTCGAGGTTGACGGTGACGAAGTACAGCCAGTCACCCTCGGGCGGGCTGAGCACGGCCTCGACGGCGGCGGCACCCGGGGCGCCGATCGGCGTCGGGGGCAGGCCGGGGTTGAGGTAGGTGTTGTACGGGTTGTCGTCGTCGAGGTCGGAGCGGGTGGGGATACCGCCGGCCTTGCCCACCCCGTAGAGGACCGTGGAGTCCATCTGGAGCCGGCCGTTGACCTGCTCCGTGTCCGTCAGCCGGTTCTCGATGACGCGGGCCACGCGGCCGTAGTCCTCGGCGAGGAACACCTCGTGCTCGACGATCGACGCCTTCGTGAGGACATCCTGGCGGTCCTCGGCGGGGACCTCGAGCCGGTCAAGCGTGGCGACCGTCTGGTCGACCATCGCCGCGAGGATCGTCGTCGCGTCCGCCGTCGGCTGGAACGAGTAGGTCGCCGCGGCGAACCAGCCCTCGGGGTTGCCGCCGGCCTCGGCCGGCAGGCCGAGGGCCTCGACGTCCGCGGCGGCCGCCTGGACCTCCTCGAGCGGTATCTGCGCGATGGAGGCGACACGCTCGTAGATCTGGGACGCCCGCCAGCCCTCGGGGACAGTCACGGTCAGCTCGGACTTGTTCGCGGGGTCGAGGAGCGCGGCGACGGCGTCCTCCGCCCTCATCTCCGACATGAGGACGTACGTCCCCGGCTGGATGCCCGGGGCGTTGGCGTTGGCGTTGAACGCGGAGACGAAGGCGCTGGGGCTCGCGACGACGCCTGCCTCGGTGAGGGTCTCACCGATCGCGGCGCCGGAGGCCCCCTGCTCGATGACCACCTCGACGCTGCCCGAGCCCGGCCCCGGGAAGTCGCTCGCCTCCGGGGCGGGCCGCTCGGTGAGGAGCGGGCGGAGCACGACGAAGGCACCGACGGCGACGGCCGCGACGAGGACGACGCTGAGCACGACCGCGATGATCGTGCGACGACGGCGCTGCTTGCGCCGTTGCGCTCGCTCTCGGCGCTCCGCGCGCCGCTGGCTCTCGGAGGGCGGCGGGGCGGCGGGCGCGGCCAGGCTCTGGTCGAACAGGTCGCTCACTGACCGGTCTCCTTCTTCTCGCTCTCGTCAGGCACCGCCACCAGCTCCCCCGGCACCTGCCCGGATCCTCGCTCGGCGTCCAGCGCGGACTGCAGGATGAGGACGGCGGCGACCTGGTCCACGACGCTGCGGTGGCGGCGCCCGGGGCGACCCGCCGTCCGCAGGGCATCGTGGGCACTGACAGTCGTCAGCCGTTCGTCGACCAGCCGCACCGGCAGTGGCCGGCAGGCCCGCGCAACCCGCCCAGCGTACTCACGGGCGGCCTCCGCCGCCGCCCCCTCGGTTCCCGACATGTGCCGGGGAAGCCCGACGACGATCTCGACCGCCTCGAGCTCGGCCGCGATCTCGGCGATGCGGGTGACGTCGTGGCGGTTCCGCTCGCGGGCGAGCGTCTCCACCGGCGTCGCGAGGAACCCCGACGGGTCCGAGCGTGCGACGCCCACGCGCACCGCCCCTACGTCGATCCCGAGACGGACGCCTGGGCGCACCGTCATGCGCCGACCGCTCCGGCGACGTCCTGCGGCAGGGCCGCGAGGGCCGTCCCCAGCGCGCTCGCGTCGGTGCCGCCGCCCTGCGCGAGGTCGTCCTTGCCACCGCCACCGCCACCGAGCCGCTGCGCGGCGGCGCGTACGAGCCCGCCGGCGCGCACGCCCGCCTCACGGGCCGGGGCGTTCGTCGCGACGACGACGACCGGCCGTCCCTTCGCGACGCCGCCGACGGCGACGACCGCCGGGGCGGAGTCCCCGAGCCGCTGGCGCACGTCGAGCACGAGGGTGCGCAGGTCGTCCGCGCCGACCTCGCCGGCGTCGTGGGCGACGACCCGGACGCCGCCGACGTCCTGGGCGGAAGCGGCGACCTCACCGGCACGGGCGAGCATCTGGGACTGGCGGAGGGCGGCGAGCTCCTTCTCCGCGGCCTTGAGCTTGGCCATGAGCGAGCCGATGCGCTCGGGGAGCTCCTCGGCGCGGCCGCCGACGAGGCTGGTCACCTGGCCGACGAGGGCGTGCTCCCTGGCCTGGAACCCGTAGGCACCAGCACCGACGAGCGCGTCGACGCGGCGGACACCGGACCCGATCGAGGACTCACCGAGGAGGGTGACGAGGCCGAGACTGCCCGTCCGGGGCACGTGCGTGCCCGCGCACAGCTCCCTCGACCAGTCCCCGCCGATGGAGACGACGCGCACACGGCGGCCGTACTTCTCCCCGAAGAGCGCCATCGCGCCGGCGGCCTTGGCGTCGTCGATGTCCATGATCTCGTCCGTGACGTCGAGGTCCTCGGCGAGCTGGTGGTTGACGCGCTGCTCGATCTCGCCGAGGGCGCTGGCGGGCACGGACGAGCCGTGGCGGAAGTCGAGCCGCAGCCGCGAGGGCGCGTTCTCGGAGCCGGCCTGTGTCGCCTGCTCGCCGAGCGCCTCGTGGAGGGCCTTGTGGACCATGTGCGTGGCGGTGTGTGCGCGCGCGATCGCCTTGCGGCGGTCGGTGTCGATCGCCGCGACGCCCGTGGCGTCGAGCGTGAGGGTGCCCTCGGTGAGCCGGCCCCGGTGGACGGGCATGCCCTTGAGCGGGGCCTGCACGTCCGCGACGTCGACGATCGCACCGCCGGAGAAGGAAAGGGTGCCCTGGTCGGCCAGCTGCCCGCCGGCCTCCGCGTAGAACGGGGTCCGGTCGAGCACGACCTCGACGTCGGCCGGCGCCGTCGCCGCCGGTGCGGGGACGCCGTCGACAAGCAGCCCGACGACGCGCGCCTCCGCGGTCGTGTCGGTGTACCCGAGGAACTGCACCTCGGCGTCGAGGCGCGACTGGAGCTCGCGGTACAGCGTCGTGTCGACGTGCCCGCTCTTCTTCGCCAGCGCGTCGGCCCGGGCGCGCTCGCGCTGCTCGCGCATGAGGGAGCGGAAACCGGCCTCGTCGACGGCGACGCCCTGCTCGGCGGCCATCTCGAGGGTGAGGTCGATGGGGAAGCCGTAGGTGTCGTGCAGCGCGAACGCCTCCTTGCCGCCGAGGACGGCGCCCGCTCCGCCGCCCTTGACGCGTGCGACGGCGGTGTCGAGGATCGTCGTGCCGGCGGCGAGGGTGCGGCGGAAGGCCTCCTCCTCCTCGTAGGCGACCTGGGAGATCGTGGCGAAGTCGCGCTCGATCTCCGGGTAGGACGCCTTCATCGCGTCCTTGGACACCGGCAGGAGGATCGGCAGCGACGGCTCGTCGACGCCGAGGAGACGCATCGAGCGCACCGCGCGGCGGATGAGACGGCGCAGGACGTAGCCGCGGCCGTCGTTCGCCGGGCGCACGCCGTCGCCGATAAGCATGAGCGAGGAGCGCACGTGGTCCGCGACGACGCGCATGCGCACGTCCGCCTCGTCCGCGCCCTGCGCCGCGCCGTACGTGCGCCCGCTCATCTCCTGGGCGGCCGAGATGACGGGGAAGACCTCGTCGATCTCGTACATGTTCTCCTTGCCCTGGAGCAGGAACGCGAGCCGCTCGAGGCCGAGGCCGGTGTCGATCGACTTGTGCTCGAGCTCGCGCAGCAGGGGGTAGTCCTTGCCGGTGCCCTCGCCGCGCAGGTACTGGTCGAAGACGAGGTTCCAGATCTCGAGGAACCGGTCGCCCTTCGTGTCGACGGCGGGGCCGCCGTCCGGCCCGTAGGCGGGGCCGCGGTCGTAGTGGATCTCGGCCGTGGGGCCGGCGGGGCCGGGCTGGCCGGTGTCCCAGAAGCTGTCCGCGCGGTTGAGCTTCTGCAGGTGCTCACGGGGCAGGCCGATCTTGTCCAGCCAGACGCGCTCGGCCTCGTCGTCCTCCTCCCAGATCGTCACCCACAGGCGCTCGCCGTCGAGCCCGTAG
>NZ_JAZGON010000005.1:0-234218 GCF_036421975.1 Georgenia wangjunii
AGGCCACGACCATCCCCACGCGACCCGCGTCCTCGCTCGCGCGTGGCTAAACGTCATCTGGCGATGCTGGCAAGACGGCGTCCCCTACAACCCCGACCGCCACCGCGCCCTGAACACCCTTCTCGCCAGCGCCGCTTGACACAGGGCATCTCATGCCGCGCGCCGGTACGCCGACTCGCGCCTCGCCATCTCGCGGCCGTGCCGACGACCATCCGGTTCCAGTCACCGAACTACCGTTCGACCGCACTCGGGCGTCGATCGAGACTCCAGGGTCGTTCGAGTCCAGGCGCTCGCCCGTACCCTGTGCGGATGCACGCTCCTATCGCACCGTTCGACTCAGGTCGGATCCCCCGACCTGGGGGGGTGCAGCTCTACTGGGAGACCTCGGGCAGTCCCCATGGGCGCCCCGCCCTGTACCTCCACGGCGGACCCGGGAGCGGTCTCGGCCCCGGTGGCTACCGGCGCCGGTTCGACCCCGAGGACTACCTGGTCGTGGGAATGGATCAGCGGGGATGCGGGCGGAGCACCCCCTGGGCGATCGACGACCTCGCCCGCCTCGACGACAACACCACCCCCGCCCTCATCGCTGACATCGAGGCGCTCCGCACCCATCTGGGCGTCAGCAAGTGGCTGGTCCACGGCGTCTCATGGGGGTCGACTCTCGCGCTGGCCTACGCACTCGCCCATCCCGACCATGTCACCGAACTCGTGCTGACCGCGGTGACGACCGGCGCTCGCGCGGAGATCGACTGGATCACCGAGGGGGTGGGACGGATCTTCCCCGAGGCGTGGCACCAGTTCGCGGCGACGACCCCTGAGGGCATGCGCGTGGTCGCGCACTATGCACGCCAGCTGCGAGATGCCAACCCAGCCGTGCGGTCAGTAGCAGCCGACGCGTGGGACGCGTGGGAGTCCACCCACGTCTCGCTCGATCCGAACTGGGAACCGAGGCCGTTGCACGAGGACCCTCGAGAGCGGGCCAACTTCGCCACCCTCGTCACCCACTACTGGGCCAACGACTGCTTCCTGCCCGGCGACGCGAGCGTCCTCGCCCGGGCACACCAACTCGCGCAGATCCCGGGCGTGCTCATTCACGGGCGCCGCGACATCAGCAGCCCGGCGGTCACGCCGTGGAGGCTGCACAGAGCATGGCCGGCCAGCGAACTCCGCATCGTTGAGTCCGAAGGTCATGGCGGGCCGCTGGAGATGGACCTCACGTGCCGGGCCATCGATGAGTTCGCGAATCGGTGAGCCTGGCACCGCCGGGTCGACATGGCGGCGCGGCCCATAGCTAATCAGAGAATTCAAACATCGTCCCGGCGTGCCGAATGCGCCACCGGTGCGCCGAGCTCGAACGGCTCGGCGAACGCACGGTCATACCGCCGCCCGCGCGTCCGCACGTGCCGCGGATCCGTCGCGCTTGCTGCGGTCCGCTGCCAGAACCGCGTGGCAGCCATCTCCGCAAGAGGGCCCTCACTCGGCGTTACGCCAAGAGCCCCCTCGCCTATGCCGCTGTCACGCGCAACGCTGGTGCCGACGACTGGATGGGCGGTACAGGCAGCAGGCCACTTTCGCCGTCCGCGCGTGGATACCGGTCGCTCAGCGAGCATCCGATGGATCTAACAGGCGTCGGAGCACCGATTAGCGGTCCCCTGCGTCGACCGCTCAAGCCCGCCGACGGCGCCGGTGGACGTTGTAACCTCGCGGCATGGGTGCCGCACTTGCGTGGAGCACCGCAGCCGCTGAGCGGCGCGCGCTGGCTGACGACCTCGACAACCTGACTGACGAGCAGTGGACCACGGCGAGCCTGTGCACCGGCTGGGACGTGCGCACTGTGACCGCGCACCTGGTGGCCGCGCTGGACCCCTCACCCTGGCCGCTGGTTGCCGCACTGGTTCGCACCGGCGGACGCCCGCACAGGGCCAACAGCGTCGTGGCCCGGCGTACGGCGGACCAGCCGATCGCCGACCTGGTCAGCGCCTTGCGCCAGCGCGCTGACACGCGCGCGGCACCGCCGGTGATCGGAGCGCGCGGGCCCCTGACCGACGTCCTCGTCCACTCCGGTGACATCCGGCTTTCTCTCGGTCTCCGGCACGAACCTTCACCGGAAGGAGTCCGGATGGCGCTGGACTTCGTCGTCGACGGACGCCCGGTGGGTTTCACGCCTCGCGGACGCCTGACTGGTCTACGCCTCCTCGCAGAGGATCTCGGCGCGTCCTGGGGTGAGGGCGAGCCGGTCGCTGGACGAGGAATCGATCTGCTCATGGCCGCCTGCGGGCGTTCGACAGTTCTCGGGCAGCTGCACGGACCAGGTGCCGACCTGCTCGCCCGGCGCCTCGACCACTGAGCTGCTCGTTCAGCCACGGCCGCCCCGGCACCCTCAGCACCGCGTCTGCTCTCGCCCTGCGGTGATGGCTTCGAGCCGGTCGCTCCGCTCGTGATGCTGCCGACCAAGGGACAGCGGGCCGCGATGCGGCAGGGGTACGCCTTCGGGCTGTCGCTCAAGGACTCTGCGGAGTAGCCGTGGTGCCGGCGACGGCGCCCCGCACCGCGCTGACTCGGCGGCGGTCGGACAGGGCGAGGACCTCGTCGCGCAGGGCGTCCGGGGTGATCACCTCGAAGTCCCAGCCGAGCCCGGCCAGCATGCAGGCCATGCCGTCGAGGTGCTCGGCGCGCATCTCGAGGAGCACACCGTCGACGTGCTCGCTCAGGCGTCCCACGCTCGGCGGCAGTCGCTCGGCCGCATCCGCAAGGGTGGTCCGCAGCACCACGGAGACCTCGTGCGACCACCTGACCGCCGCGATGCCCGACACGACCTGCGTCCTGGCGTCGAAGTCAGCGGGCACGACGTAGGAGCCGTCGCCCTGCTCGACCGAGGCGATGCGGTCCAGACGGAAGGTCCGCACGTCATCACGGCCGTGGTCGTGCCCGGTGACGTACCACCGGCCGGAGTGGAAGACCAAGCCGTAGACATCGAGCTCGCGCTGCGACTGCCGCCCGTCCCAGGCGGTGTACGCGATCACGACGGTGCGCCCCGCTTGCGCGGCCGAGGCGAGCCTGAGCAGCGTGTCGGCGCCGGCGGGAGCGGCGGCACGCACCGGGGTCGTGAACTGTGCGCTCGACAGCAGGCTGTCGAGCCGCTGGCTTAGGGCCTGCGGCAGTACGCGCGACACCTTGGCCAGCGCGCTCGCCGTCGCCGCGTGGGCGGTGGTGGCAAGCCCGGCGCGTTCCGCGGCCCTGAGGCCCAGGACGACGGCGACGGCCTCGTCATCAGTGAGCATCAGCGGTGGCAGCTTGTAGCCGGGTGAGAGCCGGTACCCGCCGTACCTGCCCCGCTGCGCCCGGACGGGGATGCCGAGGTCGACCAGGTGCTCGGCATAGCGCCGGACCGTGCGCTCGTCGACCCCAAGCCGTGCAGCGAGATCGCCGACCGTGCGCTGCCCGCCCGTCTGGAGCAGCTCCAGCATGGCGAGCACACGCGCGGTCGGGCGGGTCACGGCCCTCCTCGGCGCTGCTTGGAAAAAGAACGGTGATGCAGGCTCGAGATACCGGGCGGAACCTGTCCGGAACCTAGCCTAGCGTCGTCGCCATGAGCACCACCACCTACGTCCTCGTCCCCGGCTTCTGGCTCGGCGCCTCGGTCTGGCGCCCCGTCGCAGACTCGCTGAGAGAGCGCGGCCACATCGTGCACGCCGTCGATCTCTCGGGCATGGGCGAGCGCGCCCACCTCGCCTCGCCCGAGACCGACCTGACGACCCACATCGACGACGTCGTGCACCTGCTCGAGCAGCAGGGCCTGCGCGACGCCGTCCTCGTCGGCCACAGCTACGGCGCCCTGGTGACGACCGGTGCGGCAGACCGCGTGCCCGAGCGCGTGGCGCACCTGGTCTACATCGACACGGGACCCCTGCCGGACGGCACGGCACAGGCCGACTTCGAGGGGCCCGACGCGCGCGCGGCCAACGAGAACCTGGTCATGACGCACGGCCAGGGCTGGAAGCTCCCGCCGCCGGACTGGGCCGTACTCGCCGCCGAGGTGCCCGACGTCGACGACTCTGCCGTCGCCGCGCTGGTCGAGGGCTCGCAGCCGCAGCCGTGGCTCACCGCCACCCAGCCGGTCGCCCTCACCGGCGCCTGGGAGCGGCTGCCACGGACGGGCGTGCTGTGCAGCTTCAGCCTTGAGCAGCTGCAGCAGATGGCACCACACGCACCGGTGTTCGCGCACATGGTCGACGGCGACTGGACCTACGTCGAGCTTCCGACGTGGCACTGGCCGATGGTGAGCCGACCGGCGGAGCTCGCCACGGTGCTGGAGTCGGTCAGCCGCTAGACGCTGGCGCCCACCGCACGCTCATGGCTCCACCGTCCGAAATGCGTCACCGCGGTCTTCCAGGTGAGTGACGACGGGCCTTGTGGCGTGCGGCCATGCCGCGGACAGCGGTGGTCCGCCGAGAACTCAGCCGTGCGGGCGCGCGGTCCAGCAGCGAGCATGGACGGCGTGACGCCTCCCGCTCCCCCGCTGCCCGTGCCGCTCTCCCTGCTAGACCGTTCCCGCACCCGCGCGGGTGAGGACCACGGCGCCGCGCTCCACGCGACGATCGAGCGGGCGGTGCGTGCGGAGGCTCTCGGGTACCACCGGTTCTGGGTGGCCGAGCACCACGCCGTCCCCGGCATCGCGAGCGGCGCCCCGACCCTGCTCGTCGCCGCCGTCGCCGGCCGCACGACCCGCATCCGGGTGGGCACGGGCGGGGTCATGCTCCCCAATCACCGTCCCCTCGTCGTCGCCGAGCAGATGGCGATGCTCGAGGCCCTCCACCCGGGCCGGATCGACCTCGGCGTCGGCCGGTCGCTCGGGTTCACGGCGCCGGTGCGTGCGGCCCTCGGCGTCGAGGCGTACGAACCCGATGCATTCGGCCGCGACATCGCCGCGGTCCGGGCCTACCTCGCGGGAACCGGCCCGGTCACCGCCATGCCTGCGCTCGACCACGCTCCACCGGTGCTCGTCCTCGCAACGGGCCGGGGGCTCGAGGTAGCGGCGGGGCTCGGCCTGCCCGTCGTCGTCGGCGGGCCACTGCTCCGCTCGGACCTCGCGCCGCTGGCGCGTTACCGCCGCGACTTCCGTGCGAGCGAGGCGTGCCGGGAGCCGTACGTCATCATCAGCCTCGAGGTCATGGTCGCCGGCACGCGCGAGGGCGCCCGCGACCTCCTCCTCCCCGAGGCCTGGGCGATGGCCGCCTCCCGCTCGACGGGCGCGTTCCCGCCCCTCGAGCCCGTCGCCGCAGTCACGGCGCGCACGCTCACGGACAAGCAGCGGAGCACGGTCGAGGCCACCCTCGCCGGCGCGGTCTACGGGACGGCGGAGGAGGTCACCACCGAGCTGGGCACGCTCATCGAGCGGACCGGCGCCGACGAGGTCATGGCCTCGACGTCCACCTACGACCGCGCCGAGCTCGCCCGGGCCGACGTCGCCCTCGCCGCGCTCTTCCTCCCGACGGGCGGGATCGGCACGGCGTGACGTCACCTAACCGCCACCGGTGCCGGTCGTCCCGCCCATGCCCGTGCCCGTGCCGCGTGCGTTGTACACCGTGACCTCACCACCGGCCACGGCGCGTCCGTACTCACGGAAGACGGCGAGCGCCTCCTCGCGCCGGACCCCGACGACGACCTCGATCCCGCGACCCCGGAGCTCGTCGGCCCAGTCGGCCGCCACCGGGCCCTCGTCGAACGACGTCAGCTTCTCCACCTCAGGCCCTTCACCGGCGATGACAAGGCTGGACACCCCCGACCACAGGACGGCGCCGTAGCACTGGGCGCACGGACGCCAGTTGACGACGAGCTGGCGCCGCTGGTCAGCCGCCGCCCCGAGGTCCCACCGGCCGAGCGCGGCCTGGGCGAGGGAGAGTGCCATGACCTCGGCGTGAGTGACGGACAGGTTCGAGGCGAGGACCTGGTTGACCCCGACGGCGAGCACGTTGCCGGTCTCGGCATCGACGACGAGGGCGGCGAAGGGACCCCCGCCGCCCTCCCGGGCGTTCCGGGCAGCGAGTCGGTTGACGACGCGCATGCGGTCGTCGAGACCGAGGACGTCCGGCTCGGTCATGAGCTCGGTGAGCACCCACGGCGGGAGCGAGGCACGGAAGCTGGTGGCGAGGTGCGAGACGTCCATGTGCGACCGTTCGACGGAGGTACTGCCACGGTGCGGGAGGTCCCCGCTGCCGGCGAGCCCCACGCCCTAGTGTGCGGCTCCCGACGCCGCGCTGACCAGCGGTTCACGCCGCCGACGCGCCTCGTCGCCCCCATGCGCCGGCCTTGGGAAACGGACGACGACGTCGCGCGGCGGCTCCCCGGAGCACCACGCCGCCGGCGCTCGGCCATGTCACCCGAGGCTGACCCCGAGGGCGCCCCGGCGTCAGCCCTCGACGACGTTGCGCAGCGGCTCACCCGCGAGGAGCGCCGCGGCGTTGTGGGCGATGAGCTCGCCGGAGTTGACCGGCCGCCCTCCCGCGGCGTGCGGCGTGATGATGAGGTTCGGGGCGTCCCAGAGCTGCGAGTCCGCGGGCAGCGGCTCGACGGCGGTGACGTCGATGGCGGCGCCACCGATGCTCCCCTCGGTGAGGGCAGCGACCAGCGCGTCCTCGTCGACGGTGGTGCCGCGCCCGACGTTGACGACGAGCGCATGCTCCGGCAGCGCCCCGAGCCGCGCGGCGTCGAGGACGCGCTCGGTCTCGGGCGTGGCCGGCAGGATCATGACGAGGACGTCTGTGGCCGCGAGCTCGCCGTCGATGTCGGTCTCGGCGACGACGTCGAACCCGCCTCGCTCCCCTGCGCTCCGGGCGACGCCGCGGACCTCCGCGCCGAGGGCCTCCAGGACCGGGGCGAGCGTCTGGCCGATGCTCCCGAAGCCCCAGATGAGCACGTTCGTGCCGATGAGCGAGGTGACGGCACCCTCAGGGCGCAGCTCCTGACGCCCGCCTAGCTCCGCGGCCCACCGGTGCTCTACCTGCGCGGCGGCCGCCGCGGGCAGGCGGCGCAGGAGTGCCAGCATGAGGGCGAGGGCGTGCTCCGTCACGGGCAGGTCGTGGAGCCCGACCCCCGAGGTGATGACGACGTCGTCGGCGAAGCCCGCGGCCACGACGGCGTCCGGCCCCGCGGAGAGCGTCTGCACCCAGCGCAGCTGCGGGAGCTGCGTGGCGAGCTCAGAAAGCCGCTCGGTGTTCCCGCCCCACACGACGAGCGCCTCGGCGTCGCGGTGCTCGTCAGCGAGCGGGTCGCTGATGTCGAAGGGGACGGCGTTCACGCCGTCGGGAAGGTCGGTTTCCAGCGGGACGGACGTGGGGACGAGGATCTTCACTGTGCCTGCTCTCGTGATCGGCGCGATGGCGCACCCCGATACCTAGCACGGCCGCGCGCGGTATGCGAGACGGTCCAGCCCGGAGCCGGGGCCCGGGCACCTGCCCAGCGCGCCCGGGAGAGGACGCACGTGAGGGCAGCCTCGCGACTTCTACCGCTCCTCGCTCGCACGGGCACCACAACCTGTGCCAACCGTCACGCCCGCGTCCGCGCGGCCTACACCTCGAGGTAGTGCGGGTTGTGCATGACGCCGAGGACGTTGCCGAACGGGTCCACGAAGGACGCCGTGACGAATCCCGCCTCCCGCGCGGTGACGGGCTCGTACTCCGTCGCACCCATGGCCCCGAGCCTCTCCACCGTGGCCTCGAGGTCGTCGACGTGCCAGAAGATCACGGCACCGCCCGGGCCACCCGCCGCGCCCCCTGGCGCGTACCGCCGGTCGATGACGCCGAGCTCGTCCTCGTCGTCGCCCACGCGGAACTCCAGGTACGCCGGCGGGGCGGGCGGTGGTGGGAAGGCGTAGTACGGCTCCACGCCCAGCAGCTCGGTGTACCAGTCACGTGCCGCAGCCAGGTCGTCCGCGTAGAAGCTCATGGTGGCGAATCCACGGAACATTCGAACTCCTCAGGGGTACCGGGCCGCCGTCGGCCGCCGTCTCTCCATACTGCCGCGGATGAGTGCTCCCGCACTGGACGATGCCGCCCGAAGCGGGCACTGGCCCTGGTCGCCGGCCCGGGTACCGCCCGTCACCCCCGCGCCCGCCTGCGCGGCTCGTCCTCGCCGAGGGCGACACCTCCGCCCGGCAAGCCCGGCTGAGGACGCACGTGCGGGCCGCCTCGTCATGACGAGCTGACCCGCACGCGTGGCCACGGACCGGGGTTGCCGGTCCGCTCGAAGGTCTCGGGCGTGATGCGCATGGTCGGATGACCTCGACGGGACGAGGGGCCCGGCGCCGCTCGACCGGCGGACGTTCCTCAGGTCCCGGGGTGGAACACGACCCGCGCGCGAAGCCGCCGTCGCCCGCCGGGCTTGAGCGGCACGAGACTCTCGCACTCGACCCGGTTGAACGCGTCAGTCATGAGAGCGACCGGCTCCATCGCCACGGCCTCCCGCTGCCGGGCCGGGAGCGTGTCCCCGGTGTAGACGTGCATGATCCCGGCCTCCCCCGGGCGCTGGAACACCTCGATGGACGCGCCCGTCCGCGGCGAGCGCAGCACCGTACGGACCTCTCCGGCGCTCACCGGGACGACGAAGGCGTCGTCGAGCTCGGCGTCGCCGATGGGCGTCCACGTCACCGGCCCCTCGACCCGCTCGAAGGCTGCGGACCCCTCGAGCGGGATGCCCGCGTCATCGGCGACGACGCGCGCGAGCGCCGGGACCTTGAGCTCGAGCCCGTCGACGTCGTCGTGCCCGGGGAGCTGGAAGTACGGGTGCCACCCGAGGGCGACCGGAGCCGTCACCTCGCCCGCGTTGACGGCCTCGATCTCGATGGCGAGCGACCGAGGTCCGAGCGTGTACGTCACCCGGAGGTCGACGGCGAAGGGGTAGCCGGGGTGGTCCTCGGGGCGGATCGACGTCGTGAGCGAGACGTGCGCCTCGGCGTCACCGGGCGCGGGACCGCCGCGCGGCGTGGTGTCACCTGCAGCGCCGTCGGGGACCTCGCGGTGCCCAGCGCCGTCGGCCGGCGCGTCGACGACCTCCCACGTGACGCCCCGCACGAGGCCGTGCATGATCTCGCGCTCGTCCTCCGGCACGCCCGGCTGCAGGTCGTGCTCGACGCCGTCGAACGTGTATCTCGCCCCGCGGATCCGGTTGCTGAAGGGCGCCATGACGGCGAACGCGGCGAGCTCCTGCGCGACGAGCTCCTCCGCCGAGCGATAGCCGTCCGCGAGGTCGACGAGGTCCCCGTCGGCGCCGGGCACCGCCCAGCTCAGCACGGTCGCGCCGCGCTCGGCGACAGCGAGCCGCGCGCCCCCGCAGCGCACGACGACGGTCGACTCCCCGTGCAACGACCCGCGCTCCCACGCCATGCCGGCTCCTCCCCCGTGGTGGTGCTGGCTGGGAGCCTACGTCGAAGCACGCGGCGCCGCCGGTTGCGGATCAGCCGGAGCCGGCGTCGAGCGGGGCGCCGGCCAGGGCCTGCCCGAACCGCCCCACCGCCGCGACTCCGACGATGTCCCCGGACATCAGCGGCAGCTGGACCACGGGCACCTGGGGCAGGGCCTCCCGCAACGCGTCCAGGTGCTCCTGCTCCTGGGCCCGGCGCTCGGCGAGGAACGCACCGCCGTCCGCCGGCGAGCGCTTGTTGATCACGAGCGCACCGACCAGCACCCCGGCCCGTACGAGCTGGCCGTGCAGCGCGACGGTCTCCAGCACGGGAAGGCGTTCGGCCGCGAGCACGATGACGAAGGCCGTCCGTCCGGCGTCGGAGATCATCTCGCGCAGCCCCTCGAACCGGGTGCGTCGCCGCAGCAGGATGCGCCGGATCTCCTGGTCGCGCGCGCCCCTCGGGTCCGGCCGGCGGTGCCCGCCGAGGATGTCGGCGGCCGGGTCTGCGCCACCGTCCACGCCCCGCAGCGCAGCACCGAAGCGCTCGGAACGATCCTGACGACGCAGCAGTCCCTCCGTCCACGCGGACATCGTCTCCGGCAGCGTCATGAGCCGCGCGGTGTGCCCCGAGGGCGCGGTGTCGATGACGACGAGGTCGTAGTCCGCCACGCCAAGCTCGACGACCTCGGCCAGGCGCTCGAGGATGGCCGACTCGTGCGTGCCGGGGGCGTCCCGCGCGAGCTCCAGGTGCTTGTCGACCTCGCCCGCCAGGTGCTCCGGCATGAGCCGGCGCAGGGTGGTCCGCACCGACGCGAGGTGCTCGGCTGTCGTGCGCTCCGGGTCGATCTCGATCGCGTCGAGGCGCTCCACGAGTGGCGTCACCTCGTCACCGAGCTCCGTGCGCCACAGGTGCCCGAGGTTGTGCGCGGGGTCGGTCGAGACGAGCAGGACGCGCCGGCCCGCTCTCGCCTGGGAGAGGGCGACCGCCGAGGCCACGGACGTCTTGCCCACCCCGCCCTTGCCGCCGACGAAGAGCACCCGGCGCGACGCCGCGAGGTCTAGCAGCACGAGATGTGCTCCATGGGCGAGCGGTCCATACCCATGCGCCGGTGCCAGTCGTGCACGCGCTCGTACATGACCGGCAGCAGCTCGACCGTGTAGTAGCTGGCCGGGTTCGGGACGCCGAGCATCTCCGCCATGACGATCATCGTCAACAGGTCGTCCTCGTCGCGGCGGGCACGGGCGAAGGTGCGTCGGTAGGGCGCGACGTAGAACTCGCGCAGACCCGCCCCGAGACGGGCCTGCGCGAGCCTGATCCGCCGTCGGGCCTCAGCCATCACCGCGCGGGGACGCGACGGAGACCCGGTCCTCCTGCACCTCGGGCGGGGACCGTCGTGCCTTGGACATCGCGATCGCCGCCTCGACGATGACCCACAGGGCTGCGACGAGGATGACGACGTCCATGCCGAGGAGCAGCCAGTTCCGCGTGCTGTAGAACGTGCCCATCTGGACGACCAGCGCGAAGACCGACATCACGAGGACGAAGACGAGCGGGACGAGCACCACCAGGACGGGGCGTCCCTTGCGCATGAGCATGACGGCGACGATGGAGAGGGTCAGCCCGGCCAGCACCTGGTTCGTCGTGCCGAACAGCGGCCAGATCACCATGCCGCCGGAACCGTCCGCGCCGGCACCGAAGGCCAGCCCCATCGCGACGACGAGCACGACGACGGTGGCGACGGCCTTCCCGATCCTCATGCCCGCCAGCTCAGCCGCCTCCTGGACGACGAAGCGCTGCAGGCGCACGCCGGTGTCCATCGTCGTCGCCGCGAAGAGCACCGCCATCGTGGCGAGGATCGTCGCGCTGAGCGAGACCGGGATCCCCAGGCCCCCGTTGAGGATGGCACCGCCGCCCTCGACGAACGCCGTCACGCCACCGGCGTTGAAGGCGCTGTAGACGGCCTCCCAGTCGGCCAGCGTCCGGTAGCCGGCCGTGGCCGCGATGATCGCGCCGAGCGCGAGCAGCCCCTCACCGACCGCTCCGAAGTAGCCGACGAACCGCGCGTCGGTCTCCTTGTCCAGCTGCTTGGCCGTCGTCCCCGAGGCGACCATGCCGTGGAAGCCGGAGATGGCACCGCAGGCGATGGTGACGAAGAGCAGGGGGACGAGGCTCGGGGTGCCCTCGGGTACCGCGGAGTTCAGGGCGGGGGCGACGACGGTGGGGGCCGAGATGAGCACCGCGGCGTAGAGGATGCCCAGGCCGATGAACAGCTGGAGGCCGTTGATGTAGTCGCGCGGCTGCAGGAGCATCCAGACCGGGAGCACGGAGGCCACACCGGCGTAGAGGAACAGGACGACGATCCAGAACGCGTTGGCCGACAGCCCCAGGACGGTCTCCGGCAGGACGACCGGCACGTTGTCGCCGAGGATGATCAGCGCGTACAGGGCGACGACGCCGATGACCGAGGTCCATGCGAGGTTGAGCTTGAACCGGTAGATCGCCTGGCCGATGCCCAGGGCCACGAGGATGGCCCCCCAGGTCGGGATGACAGCCGTCGGTGTGGCGACGAGCAGGTTCGAGATGACCACCGCGAAGGCGGCGTTGACCATGAGCAGGAGCAGGAAGATGACGACGAGGAAGAGGTTCCGTCCGCGAGCCCCGATGTAGCGGCCGGAGAGCGTCCCGATGGAGAGACCCTTGTTGCGCACCGACGCCCAGAGGGCACCGAGGTCGTGCATGCCCGCGAAGAAGACGGTCCCGATGGTCACCCAGAGGAAGGCCGGCAGCCAGCCCCAGATGACCGCGACGGCGGGCCCCACGATGGGAGCGGCGCCGGCGACAGAGGTGAAGTGGTGGCCCCAGAGGATGAACTTGTTGGTGGGCACGAAGTCCACGCCGTCGCGCAGCTCGTGCGCGGGCGTGGTGAAGGCGGGCTCGAGCTGGTAGATCCGCCTCGCGAGGTACTTCGAGTAGAGGAAATACCCGAGGAGCACCATGGCTACCCCGATGACGGCCAAGATGACGGAGTTCACGTCGCCCCATTCTGTCGTCGCTGACGAATGACCCGGGGACCGCGGCGAGCGCCGCCGCACGTAACGACAGCCGCCGCACGTATTGCCCGTCGGCGTCGTCCCCCGCCACGCATGATGTCAGCGACGGGTGCTGCTGCCAATGGGCTGGACGCTCCGGCGCGTCGGGCCTCGTGCCGCCGTCGGTCGCCCGGGTGGCGGTCGCCGTCGGTCGGCCGGGTTGGCGGCCGCCGTCGGTCGGCCGGGTGGCGGCCTCCGTCGCCCGGGCCGCCACCCGCCCGCGGGAACTACGCCGGGACGACGTTGACGAGGCGCGGTGCCCGCACGATGACCGTGCGGATCCCGCGCTCACCGAGCGCCCGCTTGACGCCGTCGGTGGCCAGCGCCCGCTCGCGCAGCTCGTCCTCGCCGATGGAGGCCGGCACCTCGAGCCGGTCGCGCACCTTGCCGGCGACCTGGACGACGCACGTGACGGTGTCCTCGACGAGGAGCGCCGGGTCCGCCGTCGGGAACGGGTCGCGGGCCAGCGAGCCGGTGTGCCCGAGCCGGGCCCACAGCTCCTCGGCGATGTGCGGGGCGACCGGCGCCGTCATGAGGACGAGCGGCTCGACGGCCTCGCGCGGGACCTCCGCCAGCGACGTCAGGTGGTTGTTGAGGACGATGAGCCGCGCGATGGCCGTGTTGACGCGCATCGCGGACATCTCGGTCTCGACCTCGGCGATCGTGCGCGCGACGACCTTGCGCGTCGCCTCGTCCGCCGGGGAGTCGACGACGGTCGTCTCCCCCGTCGTCTCGTCGACGACGTTGCGCCACAGGCGCTGGAGGAAGCGCTGGGAGCCGACGACGGCGCGGGTGTCCCACGGCCGCGAGAGGTCGAGGGGGCCCATGCTCATCTCGTACACGCGGAACGTGTCGGCGCCGTAGGCCTCGTACATGTCGTCCGGCGTCACCATGTTCTTGAGCGACTTGCCCATCTTCCCGTACTCCCGGAAGACGGGCTCGCCCTGCCAGGCGTACGTGACCTCGCCGGAACCGTCCGCGGCGGCGACCTCCTCGACCTCGTCGGCCGGGACGTACTGGCCACGGGCGTCGGCGAAGGCGTACGCCTGGATGTAGCCCTGGTTGAACAGGGTGTGGAACGGCTCGAAGCTCGAGACGTAGCCGAGGTCGAAGAGGACCTTGTGCCAGAAGCGGGCGTACAGGAGGTGAAGGACGGCGTGCTCGACGCCACCGACGTACAGGTCCGCGCCGCCCGCCAGGTCCGCACCGCCGGGGTCCGACGCCGTCCGCGGTCCCATCCAGTAGCGCTCCACCTCGGGGTCGACGAGGGCGTCCTCGTTGGCCGGGTCGAGGTAGCGCAGCTCGTACCAGCACGAGCCCGCCCAGTTCGGCATCGTGTTCGTGTCGCGGTAGTACGTCTGCTCTCCGTCGCCGAGGTCGAGGCGGACCTCGACCCACTCGGGCACGCGGCCCAGGGGCGGCTCCGGGGAGGACTGCGCGTCATCCGGGTCGAACGTGCGCGGGGAGTAGTCGGGGACCTCGGGCAGGTCGACCGGCAGCATCTCCTCGGGCAGCGGGTGGACGCGGCCCTGGGCGTCGTAGACGATCGGGAACGGCTCGCCCCAGTAGCGCTGGCGGGAGAACAGCCAGTCGCGCAGGCGGTAGGTGACCGTGCCCTCGCCGGCCCCCTTGGCCTCGAGCCACTCCGTGATCGTCGCCTTGGCCTCGGCCGTGCCGAGCCCGTCGAGGGAGATCTCCGCGTTGGAGGAGTTGATCGTCACCCCGTCGCCCGTCCAGGCGCCACCGGTGAAGTCCTCCGGCGGCTGCACGGTGCGCACGATCGGCAGGTCGTACGCCTCCGCGAAGGCGTGGTCGCGCTCGTCCTCGGCGGGCACGGCCATGATCGCGCCCGTGCCGTAGCCCATGAGGACGTAGTCCGCGACGAACACCGGTACCTCGGCCCCGTTGACCGGGTTGGTCGCCGTGATGCCGGTGAAGACACCGGTCTTCGTGCGGCCCTCGTCCTGGCGCTCGGCGCCGGTCTTGGCCGCGGCCTGGGCGCGGTACGCGCTGACGGCCTCGACGGGGCTCGCGTGCCCACCGGTCCAGGCGTCCTTCGTACCCTCGGGCCACACGGACGGCACGGCGTCGTCGAGCAGCATGTGCTCGGGCGAGACCACCATGAACGTCGCGCCGAACAGCGTGTCGGGGCGCGTCGTGAAGACCTCGAGGTACTCGGTGGCGGTGCCGCCGTCGGCCTCTCCCACGCTCACGCGGGCCTCGACGGCGAAGCGCACCCGCGCCCCCTCGGAGCGCCCGATCCAGTTCCGCTGCATGATGCGGACCTTCTCGGGCCAGTCGATGGCGTCGAGGTCGTCGACGAGCCGGTCGGCGTAGGCGGTGATCCGCATCATCCACTGGCGCAGGCTGCGCTTGAACACGGGGTAGTTCCCGCGCTCGGAGCGGCCGTCGGCGGTGACCTCCTCGTTCGCGAGGACCGTGCCCAGGCCGGGGCACCAGTTGACGGGCGCCTCGGAGACATAGGCGAGGCGGTGGTCGTCGAGGACCGCCGCGCGCTCGGCCTCGCTCAGCTCGGCCCACGGGGTGCCCGACGGCGTGGGCCGGGTCCCGGCGGCCAGCTCGGCCTCGAGCTCGGCGATGGGCCGCGCGGAGCCCCGGCCACCACCGCGGCGCTCGGCCTGCGGGTCGTAGAAGGAGTGGTACATCTGGAGGAAGATCCACTGCGTCCAGCGAACGTAGCCGGGGTCCGTCGTCGCGAACGTGCGGCGCTCGTCGTGGCCCAGCCCCAGGCGCCGCAGCTGGCGGCGCATGTTGGTGATGTTGTCCTCGGTCGTGATGCGCGGGTGCTGGCCCGTCTGGACGGCGTACTGCTCGGCGGGCAGGCCGAAGGCGTCGTAGGCGAGGGCGTGGAGGACGTTCTTGCCCTTCATGCGCTGGTACCGGCCGACGACGTCGGTGGCGATGTACCCCAGGGGGTGCCCCACGTGCAGGCCCTTGCCGGAGGGGTAGGGGAACATGTCGAGGACGTAGAACTTCTCCCGCGGGACCTCGCCGTCAGCGGGGGCGAGCTCGCCGACGGGGTTCGGCGCGTGGAACGTTCCCCACTCCTCCCACCGGTCCTGCCAGGCCTGCTCGATCTGGCCGGCGAGGGCGGCCGTGTAGCGGAAGGTCGGTTCCTGGGGTCCGCCGTGTGACGTGCCGGCCGGGGTGGTGCTGCTGCTCTCGGTCATCGCTCTTCCTCGCCGTGGGGTGCTGGTGGCTCCTGACATGAGAAAACCTCCCCGCAGGGAGGTCGGCCGCGCTGGTGCGGCGCCCGAGGGGCGCCCGCTGGAGTCAGCGCGGCTGGGTAAGGAGCACCTGTGCCGTCATGGGTGCCAGGTTAGCGCAGGCGGCCCCGGGCCGGTCTGCCGGGATGCTGCGCGGCTGTGTACGCGGGCTGCTGCTGACGGCTGCGGGTGCGCGCGTTCGCCTCACGCGGACGTCCTTCCCGTCCCCGGGCGGCGCCTGGACGCCCTGCCTAGAGTTGGAACCATCATGATCAACGAGGCGCGGCCCCCGTGGGCGGCGCGGAGAGGAACGGACATGGCAGCCACACCGGCCGACGCGGTCACCGCGAGCCTGCAGGAGGCACTCGTCGACCTCATCGATCTCTCCCTCCTTGGCAAGCAGGCGCACTGGAACATCCACGGGCCCCACTTCCGCTCGGTGCACCTCCAGCTAGACGAGGTCATCGACGAGGTCCGCCTCGCCTCCGACGACGTCGCTGAGCGCCTCGCCACGATCGGCGCCGCACCGGACGGGCGCGCGTCCACGGTGGCGTCCACCTCCCGCGTGGAGACCCTCGCGGCCGGCCGGCTGGCCGTGGACAAGGTCATCCGGGAGTTCGACGAGCGCCTCCAGGGCGTCTCGGACCGGATCAAGGCGAACCTCCCCGCGGTCGAGAAGGAGGACCCGCTCAGCCACGACCTTCTCGTCGGCATCGCGACCGGGCTCGAGAAGCAGGCATGGATGTTCCGCGCCTCGCACGACGAGGCCTGAGGGAGCTCACTCCCCCGTGGGCGCGGGTGCGGCACGCGCCGGCCGCCGCCTGCCCGGCGTCAGCGCGAGCGTCGCCACGCGCGCCACGCGCCGGTCGACCACAACGCCCACGCGACGAGTAGCGGCTGGAACAGCAGGCGTACCCCGCGGGCGAGGTCCGAGTCGAGCCCGAACGCGTCGGTCCGGGTGACGAGCTGCGAGATGTTTCCCGGGAAGATGGCGACGAAGAAGGCGGCGACGACCCAACCGACACGCACCTTGTGCCGTCCGGCGAGGACGAGGGCGAGCGCGAGGGCGAACTCGACGAACGTGGAGTAGTAGACGACCTTGTCGCGCGCCGGGAAGAAGGGCGGGACCTGGGCGAGGAACTCCTCGGGCCGCGCGAGGTGGCCGATCCCGCCGGTGAGGAGGACGGTCGCGAGGCCCCACCGCCCGAGGGTCCTGGGGATCGACGTGGGGCCGGTCTCGAGCGTGTCCGGTGGCGTGGGGGTCATCGACGGACGCTAGCACCGGCACACGGGCGCCAGTCGGCGGACGCGGGCCCGTGCCGCGCACCATCTCCCACGGAGGAATAACTTGACCTTTCAACTCCTTGCCATGGGTGGCGGGCACGAGGTGCTCGCTCCCCTACGAGCAACCATTGGGAGTGTCATGACGAAGATCGCCATCATCACCGGCAGCGTCCGCCCGGGGCGCCAGAGCCTGAACGTCGCGAACTGGGTCAAGTCCATCGCCGACGAGCGCACCGACGCGGAGTTCGAGGTCGTCGACATCGCCGACTTCAACCTGCCGGTGTGGGACGAGGCGACGCCGCCGTCCTTCGGCCCCGGCGAGAAGGCGCACTCCCGGGCGTGGTCGGCGAAGGTGTCCCAGTTCGACGGCTACGTCTTCGTCGTCTCCGAGTACAACCACTCGATCACCGGTGCGCTGAAGAACGCCCTCGACTACGTCTACGGCGAGCTGAACAACAAGGCCGCCGGGTTCGTCTCCTACGGCTCCGCCGGCGGTGCCCGCGCCGTCGAGCACCTGCGCGGCATCCTCTCCGAGATGCAGGTCGCGCACGTCCGCAACGCCGTCTCGATGTCCCTCTTCACCGACTTCGAAAACTTCTCGGTCTTCGCCCCGACGGCGCCGGCAGCCGGCTCCGTGCAGCCGATGCTCGACCAGCTCGTCACGTGGACGAAGGCGATGGAGCTCGTCCGCGCCGGAGAGTTCGCTCCGATCGGCGCCAACGCCTGACACGTTGGCTCCGGCGCGACGCCGAGCGGTGGGGGTGCGACGACCGCGCCCCCACCGCTCGGCGCGTCGCGCCGTCAAGATGCCTGTGTGTCTGCGTGGGTAGCCCGGTCACCCCGTCTTCACCTGCACGTCACCTTCCCGGTCTAGCGTGGGAGCCGTCCGCCTGACGACGGAAGGCTCCGCCATGTCCCGACAGCTCCGCTCCCGCTCGATCGCCTTGCTCGCGGCGGCGGGACTCATGGTCGCCAGCCCAGCTCTCGGCGCCGCGACGCTGCCGCGCGGCGTCGGTGAGGCGGCGCCAGCCGGCACGATCCTCTACTTCAACGACGCGCACGAGATAGGGCCCGTCGTCACGGGAGGGCAGGACCGCGGCGGCGTCGCGCGCCTGTCGACGGCGATCGACTCGGTCCGTGCCGCGGACCCGGGAACCGCCGTCGTCTTCGGGGGCGACCTCGCGGGAGGGACGATCTTCGGCGGCCTCTACAAGGGCTTCCCCATGGTCGAGGCCTTCAACCGGATCGGGATCGACCTCGCGAACCTCGGCCAGCACGACTTCGACTTCGGCGTCGACAACACGCGTGCCCTCATCGCGGCGTCGGAGTTTCCCTGGATCACCTCCAACCTCCTCGAGGCCGACGGGACGCCGTTCCTGCCGGGCGCGACGTGGCACGTCGCGCCCGTGGGTGACCTCTCCGTCGGCTACATCGGGCTCACGGACGGGATGGAGACGACCTCCGTCGGGAGCGCGATCATCGAGCTCGACCACGTCGCGGCCGCGACAGCAGCCCTCGCGGACATGGAGGCCGCCGCGGACCCGGACGTCGTCGTCGCCGTCACGCAGGTGCCGCTGGCCACCGGTGAGGCGCTCGTCGACGCGCTGCCGCAGCTCGACGTCGTGCTCCTCGAGGAGATGGCCGAGTACGACTCGGTCGTCGTCGAGCACGGCGGCGCCGTCCTCGCCGCCCCCGAGGGGAACCTCGGCTCGCTCATCCGGCTGGACGTCACGCTCGGCCCGGACGGGGAGGTGACCGTCACGCCGTCCGTCGTCGAGGTCGACCACACCGTCGTGCCGGACGCCGGGCTGCGTGAGCTCGAGGAGTTCTACGCGGCCGAGATGGACGCCAACCTCTCCGAGGTGCTCGCGACCGTCGAGACGCCGCTCCTCAACCCGGACCACGCCACGCGCCGGGTCGAGACCCGGCTCGGCAGCTTCGTCGCGGACGCCTTCCGCGCCTTCCACTCCGCTGACGTCGGCTGGGCGAACGGCGGCGGGATCCGCGCCGAGGCACCCGGCCCGTCCTTCACGCTGCGCGACGCCTACGCCCTGGCGCCGTTCGACAACAAGGTCATGCTCGTCGAGGTGAGCGGCGCCGGTCTGCGCCAGGCACTCGAGGACGCTGTGGCGCGGGTGCAGGACCAGGGCGGCGGCTTCCCGCAGGTCTCGGGCATGGCCTACTCCTACGACCCGGCCGCGCCGGTGGGCGCGCGCATCGGTGACGTGCGCGTCGCCGGCCAGCAGCTCGACGACGGAGCCACCCACACCGTCGCCGTCACCAACTACGTCGTCGGCGGTGGGGACGCCGTCACCGGCTTCACCGGTTCCGAGGTGCTCGTCCCGGCCGCCGAGGCACCCGCCGACGCCGAGGCGATCGCCGCGTACGCCCGCGAGCTGGGCACCATCGCCGTCGAGCTCGAGGGACGCATCAGGGTGCTCGGTGGCGAGGTGCCGACGACAGAGCCCACGACTCCCGCGCCGGCGGCGGGGCCGACGACCGCGCCCGCCCCGACGCCGCCCGGGACCGGCGGCTCTGACGGCGACGGCTCCCCCGCGTCGGAACCGGGCACGGGCACGGGCACGGGCGGTCAGCTCCCCGCGACGGGTGCTCCCTCCGGTGCTCTTCTGGCGCTGCTCGGCGCGGTCGTCGTCGCCGTCAGCGGCGGTCTCCTGCTCCGGTTCGCGGCCCACCCGACGCGCTAGCGTCACCGGGATGAGCCTGTGTCCCGCGTGGGGATCTGGGTTCTGGCGGCCTACTTCGCGCTCGGCATCCTCATGAATGCCGCCTCCCGCAGCGTCCCTGAGCGGTGGACGATGGCACCGGTGTGCGCCGTGCTCGCCGCGGCGTGCGTCACCGTGGCCCTCGCCGGGGCCTGAGCCGACGGCGTCGAGCCCGGACGCATAGCCGCGCGGTGGCAGTGCCACCCGCTCTCGCGCCCGCCGTCGTGCCAGGCGCTCATGCCAGCGCGACCTCTCGCTTACGCCCGCGCCCGCCGTCGTGCCAGCAGGAGCCCGCCCGCCGCGAGGAGCGCGAGCGCGCCGAGCGCCCCGACCCCGGCGTCGCCCGCACCCGTCGCCGGGAGCTGCCCACCGCCGGGCACGGCCGGAGTCGTCGGCGCGACCGTCGGGGCCTCGACCCCGGGCGTCGTCGGCGCGGGATCCGTGGGCACCGCCGTCGGGGACCCGGTCGGCGTCGCGGTCGGCTCCGGGGTCGGCTCCGGGAGCGGCGCCGTGACGACCCGCCAGTTCTCGACGAAGAAGTCGGCCGGGTCGATGACCCCCCGCTCCCGCGCCCAGTCGGCGAGCAGGTCGCGGATGTCCGTCTCGCCGGTGTAGCGCACGGGCGCGTCGGCCACGTGGGGATAGCCCCCCGCCCCGGTCTGCCGGAAGTTGTTGAGGGCGAGGACGAAGCGGTCGTCGTCGGCCACGGGCGTGCCGTCGGGGTGGGTGAAGCCCGTGATGCGCTCCCCGACGGGCCGGGAGATATCGATGGCGTAGTGGACGCCGGAGAGCGTGTCGTAGTTGTAGTCCCCGATCCCGTCGGCGTTCGTGCCGGTGGCGGGGTCGAACTCGGCGCCTTCCTCGACCTCGACGAAGTACCGCGCGGCGTTCTCGAGGTAGTCGCGCAGCTGCGCCCCGGTCAGCTCGACGGCCGTGAGGGTGTTGGCGTAGATGTACAGCCCCGCGATGTGGCCGGTCGTCACCATGCCCTGCGGGAACACCGACGTGCGCGAGAGCGGCGACGCCTGCGCGACGACCGGCAGGTCGGCGTAGGCGGTGCCGGCCAGGGCCTCCCGCACGACGGCGGTCTGGACGTGGTTGACGAAGTCGAGGATCGGCGTGTCCTCGTAGCGCGACGTGGACGAGCGCATGAGCTGCGTCGAGGGGGCCACCGGCTCGTAGATGCTCGCGACGTACTCGATCGCCGCCTCGTGCGCCCCGGTCAGGGCGGCGGTGAGCGCCGGGTCCGCCGCGCCCACCTCGTGGCCGTAGTGCGGCTCGACGCTCGGCGCGTTCCCCGCGCTCCAGTCGACGGCCCAGCCGTCGCCGTCGGCCACGAGCTCGAGGGTGACCTCGTTGACCGAGCGCGCCCAGTAGTACGGCTGGGTGAGGAGCACCTGCTCCCCCGCCGCGTTCGTGTAGACCCGTGCCGGCACGTCCTGGTGAGAGTGCCCGGCGACGACGACGTCGATCCCCGGCACCATGCGCGCGACGTTCGCCGCGACGTCCTCGTGCAGCGCCGAGGGGTCGTAGCCGGCGTCGGGCACCGTCCCCTCCCCGGTGTGGGCGAGGACGACGACGACGTCCGCCCCTGCCTCCCGCACGACGGGCACCCACTCCTGCGCGGCTGTGACCGGGTCACCGATCTCGATCCGGCCCTCGATCTCCTCGACGACGAACGAGCGCAGCGCCGGCGTCAGGAGGCCGACGACGCCCACCGTCACCTCCTCGCCGTCGATGGTGCGCTCGATGAGCGTGTACGGCTCGTGGTAGGGCTCGCCCGTGGCGACGTCGACGACGTTCGCGCCGAGCAGCGGCGCGGCGAGGTCCTCGGTGTAGGCGTCGAGGACGTCGAGGCCGTAGTCGTACTCGTGGTTGCCGACCACCTGGGCGTCGTAGTCCATGAGGTTGAAGGCCGTGGCCATGGGGTGCTCGGTACCGGTCTCCGTGATCGGCTCGGCGAGGCCGTAGAGCTCGGTGAGCGGTGTGCCCTGGATGGCGTCGCCGTTGTCGAGGAGGACGACGGCGTCCTCGCCCTGCTCGGCCCGGACGCCGTTGACGACGCTCGCCACGAGGTCGAGCCCGAGGATGTCCTCGGGGCTCTCGTAGGGTGCCTCGGCGAAGTAGTCCCAGTTGAAGACGCGGCCGTGGACGTCGGTGGTCGCGAGGAGCGTGAGCTCCGGGCCGTCGTCGGGCACCGCCGCGGGAGCGGGGACGGCCAGTCCGGCGAGCGCGAGGGCTCCCGCGGCGGCGAGTGGGACGGAACGGCGCAGCCGCATGGGAGCTCCTCGAGCGCGGGGACGGGATGGCCTGAGGCTAGCGGCGCCCCCGCGCGGCGCATAGGGCCGTCCGCACAGGCGGCATCCGGGTGCAGGGAGGCTGCGCCATGACGCCTGAGCACGACGTAGAGCACCGCACCGTTGGCGAGCACGGCCATGACCGCCAACGGCTAGCCGTATGACCCACCCGGCACCCGTTCGCCGCACCCGCCGCCGGCTCGTCCGCTGCGCCGCCGGCGTCTCTTACGCCGGCGCGGCGGGCAGGGTCACGGCGAACGTCGTCGCCCCCGGGGTGCCGTCGACGTCGATCCGTCCCCCGTGGGCACCGACGACGGCGTCGACGATGGCGAGCCCGAGGCCGCTCGAGCCGCTGCCCGGCGCACGCGCCTCGTCGCCCCGGGCGAAGCGCCGGAAGAGGCGCGGCACGAGGTCGCTGGAGATGCCCGGGCCGTCGTCGACCACCCGCACCACGACGTCGTCGCCGTCGCGGCGGACCGTCGTCGTCACGGTCGTCCCGGCGGGAGTGTGCACGCGGGCGTTGGCGAGGAGGTTGACGAGGACCTGCCGGAGCCGGTCCTCGTCGCCCACGACCACTGCCTCGGCGGCCGCGGCCTCCGCGTCCTCCACGTCCGGGATGTCGAGCGCCCACGCGTGCTCCGGCCCCGCGACGTGGGCATCGGCGACGGCGTCGACCGCGAGGAGCGAGAGGTCGACCCTCTCGCGAGCCAGGGGGCGTCCCGCGTCGAGGCGCGCGAGGAGCAGGAGGTCCTCGACGAGCGCCGTCATCCGCCGCGCCTCCTGCTCCACGCGGCGCACCGCCCGCGCAGCGTCCGGCGGGAGGTCACCGTCGAGCCGTTGCACGAGCTCGGCATAACCGCGGATCGACGCCAAGGGGGTGCGCAGCTCGTGGCTGGCGTCGGCGACGAACTGCCGGACGTGCGTCTCGCTCTCGTGGCGGGCACGGAGCGCACCCTCGACGTGCCCGAGGAGGCGGTTGAGGGCGGACCCCACCTCCCCCACCTCGGTGCCCGCGTCCGCGTACCGGTCCGGGACCCGTTCCCCGAGCGTGACCTGGCCCTCGTGCAGCGGCAGCTCCGAGACCCGGGTCGCCGTCGCTGCCACCTCCTCGAGCGGGCGGAGCTGGCGGCGCACGAGCACGCCACCGACCACCGCGGCGGCGGCGATACCCGCGGCGGCGATGACGGCCTCGGCCACGAGGTAGTCACGGACGGTCGCGTCGATCTCGGCGCCCGAGACCCCGGTGATGACGAGGCCGCCCTGAGGTGGCGTCACGGCGACGGCCCGGTACGTGCCGAGCCCGTCGAGCTCGACGGTCGCCGGCTCCGCCCCCGGGCGGAGGGCGAGGAGCGCGGACTCCTGCGCGTCCGTGAGCGACCGCAGCTCACCGTCGTCGGAGATGTACCCGGAGACCACCGCGCCCCCGGCGACACTCACGCTGACGGTGCCGACGCGCTGTCCCGGGGCGTCGAGCCCCGGCGGCCCCTCCCCCGGGGCTGGTCCGCCCGGGTCCGCGCCGGGCGGCTGCTCGCCCGGGCCCGGCCCCTGGGCACCGACGACACGTTCGGCGGAGGCGAGCAGCCGCTCGTCGAGCTGGTCGACGAGCGAGCCGCGCAGCGCGAGGGTGGAGAGGGCCCCGGTCGTCGCGGCGACCGCGGCGAGCAGGCCGACGAGGACGACGAGCAGGCGGCGGCGCAGCGTCCAGCGGCTCATCGCTGCGCCGTCACCCCTGCCGGGGCGCCGTCGGCGGGCTTGAGCACGTACCCGACCCCCCGCAGCGTGTGGATCATCGGTTCCCGGCCGGCGTCGATCTTGCGGCGTAGGTAGGAGACGTAGAGCTCGACGATGTTCGCCTTCCCGCCGAAGTCGTACTGCCACACGCGGTCGAGGATCTGCGCCTTGGACAGGACCCGGCGCGGGTTGCGCATGAAGTAGCGCAGGAGCTCGAACTCGGTCGCCGTGAGGGTGAGCGCCTGGCCGGCCCGGGACACCTCGTGGCTGTCCTCGTCCAGGCGGAGGTCACCGACGACGATGACGTTGTCCTCGGTGGCGGTGGTGGCACCCGCCCGGCGCAGGAGGGCCCGCAGCCGCGCGACCACCTCCTCGAGGCTGAAGGGCTTGGTGACGTAGTCGTCGCCGCCCGCGGTGAGCCCGGCGACCCGGTCCTCGACGGCGTCCTTCGCCGTGAGGAACAGCACCGGGACGGCGGGGTGGAGACCCCGGATCCGGCGCAGCACCTCGAGGCCGGTGAGGTCGGGGAGCATGACGTCGAGCACGATGACGTCCGGCTTCTCCTGACGGGCAGCGCGGACGGCGGCGTGGCCCGTCAGCGCCGTGTCGACGTCCCACCCCTCGTAGCGCAGGACGGTCGAGAGGAGCTCGCCGAGGGCGGGCTCGTCGTCGACGACGAGGGCCCGGATGCGGGCGCCGTCCGCCCGGGTGAAGGCGTCGCGCGGGGATGGTCGGTCGGCACTGGTGGCGCTCATGGGTCCATGGTCGGCGCCCGACCTCTCACGCGCCTGAGGAGTCCCTGTGCGCTGGCTGTGGATCGCAGGCACGACGACGCCGCCCGGCTGGGAGGACCAGTCCGGGCGGCGTCGAGAGGCGTCGGCCGCCTCAGAAGGACGGCTCACCGGCCGCGCCACCGGCGCCACCCGGACGACCGCCCGGGCCGCCACCCGCTCCGCCACCGAACATGCCGCCCGCGGCGTAGTCCCCGGCGACGACGCTGGCCACCACGCTCGCCCCCGTGAGGTCGCCGTCGTCGTGCAGCTCGGCTGTAGCCGTGCCCGCAGTGGCGCCGCCGACCACGACGTCGTACGTCTCACCCACGACGACCTCGGGGCTCGACAGCACGAGCGAGCCGAACGACTTGCCGGACTCGAAGGCTGCGACGACGTCTCCCTCGGCCGAGACGACCTGGACGACGGTGCCCGCCGCCTGGGTGTCGAACGTCGCCAGGACCGAGGCCTGCGGGGAGTCCGAGCTCGGCGCCATCGCCATCCCGGGACTGCCGACGGCCAGCAGGACGCCGCCGCTCGTCGTGAGCTCACCGTCGACGTCGAGGGCGCCGTTCATCGACTCCGTGGGTCCGGAGACGACGACGGTCCCACCCGACATGTCCACCGTGCCGTTGGAGTCGAGCCCGTCCCCGCCGGCGTCGATGGTCACGGTGCCGCCGGTGATCGTCACCGAGTACTCGGTCGACGCCGCCCCGGCCTGCGCCTGCTCCATCGGCATGCCGGCCGCGGTCCCGTCCCCGCCGGCACCGTTGATGCCGTCGTCGCTCGCGACGAGCGTGACGTCGCCGCCCGCGATCGAGATGGTCGCGGCCTCGAGCGCCTCGTAGGAGCCGGTGACCGAGACGGTCCCGGCGCTGACCGTGAGCTCCTCCTCCGCGTGCAGCCCGTCGTCCGCGCTCGCGAGGACCAGCTCTCCGCCGGCGATGGTGACGTCCTGGTCGGAGTGGACGGCGTCGTCCGCGGCGTCGACGGTGACGGCGCCGCCGTCGATGACGACGGAGACGTTCGCCTTGAGCCCCTTCGCCGAGTCGTCCGTCGAGAGGGCCGCCGTCGACCCGCCGCCCGAGGTGACGTCCACGGTGCCACCGCCGACGACGACGTCGGTGGCCGCGTCGAGGCCGTCGGCGCCCGCCTCGGTGGTCACCGTCCCGCCGAGGACGGCGACGTACCCCGCCGTGGCGTCCTCGTCGTTGTCCGCCTTGAGCCCGTCGCCCTGCGCGGTGACGCTGATGTCTCCGCCGTTGACGACGAGGTAGTCCTTGCCGCGGATACCGTCGTCGACCGCATCGACGGTGATCGAGCCGGAGTCGATGACCAGCCCGTCGCTGCTCGCGATCCCGTCGTTCGTGCTCCCGAGGACGTCGAGCGAGCCCTCGCCCGTGATCGTGAGGTCGGCCGTGGAGTAGAGGCCGGCGTCGGGCTCGTCGGAGCCGTCCTCGAGCGTGCGGGCGGCGTCGGCGAGCTGGTTCTCCGAGCCGTCGGCGAGGACGACGACGGCCTCATCGGCCTCGACGAACGCGAGCGGGGAGGTCGTGGTGCTCGTGAGGTCGACGCCGTCGAGGACCAGGCGGACGACGTCGTCGCCCGTCGAGCTGACGACGACCTGACCGTCGGAGAGAGCGCCGCTGAGCCGGTACGTGCCCGGCGCGCTGATGGTGACGGTGTCGCCGGTGATCGTCACACCGTCGCCAGAGGAGGTGGAGGCGCCGTCGGCGAGCTCGATGCTCACCTCCTCCGCCGCGTCCCACGTCTGCGCGGCGTCGTGCGCGGGCAGGTTGGCTGCCAGTGCCTCGGCCGCCGTGGCGGAGGTCGGGGCGCTGGCCGCCGTCACGGTCGTCGCCGCGGAGGCCTCTGGCTCCGGTGATACCGACTGCTCCGTGGGACCGGCGGTCGTGCCCTGGGCGGCGGAGCACCCGGCGAGGAGGCCACCGAGCAGGAGCGCGGCGGCGAGAGGGCGGATGGGGGTGCGCATTGGTTTCTCCAGATGAGTCGGGTGGGGGCCGCGAGGTCAGGCGGCGAGGTCGAGGCGGCGGACCGTGCGGTGCCACCGGTTGGAGGGGAGCTCGGGGTTGAGGGCGGCGAGCCCGGTGCCGAACTTGGAGACGGTGGTCGGGCGGTGACCGCGCACCCACAGGAGCCGGTCGACGGCGGACGGTGAGGCCCCGGTCTTCGTCTCGACGATGACGAGCCCACCGGCGCCGCGGCTGCGGGCGTCCGTGGAGGTCCACTCGAGCTCGGTGTCGAGCGTGGCGCGCGCGCCCGAGCCGGGGAGATGGAGGGTGCTGCGGCGGTAGCGCGTCGTGAGGACGGGAGCGAGGTCGGTCGCGGGCACGGCGTCGATGCAGGCCTCGGCCAGCATCGCGTCGACGAAGCGGAGGCCGCTCGCGACGAGGGTGGCGCGGTCGCCCACGTCGTACGGCTCCCGGCGCTTGACGGTCGTGCCCCGTGCGCCGCGGGTCTTCACCTCGAGCCAGCAGGTGCCGCTGTCGAGGTAGGTGCGGGTACGGACCTTGAACCGTCTGCGCCGGCGGTGGGCGGCCGACGTGTAGCTGTGCAGTGCCGGGGTGTCGAAGTAGACCGACTCGTACGCGAAGCTCCGGCGGCCGGCGATCTCGAGGACCCCCGTGCCTGCGGGCAGGGCGTCGAGGAGATCGGCGGCGTCGGCTGGGCCGAGGACGTACTTGCGGTCCACACGCGTGAGGAGCGCGGCGTGCGTGTCCAGCGTCGCGAGGTCGACGTGTGGGAGGTGCCCGAGCGGGAGCGGGCGCGTCGTGGCCGGGACGGACGCGGGCCGCAGCGGCGGGCATGCCGCACCGGCGGTCATCGGGCGCCGCTCGTGTGGCCGGCGCGCGCGACGTCGTCGCCCGCACGGACGCCGACCCGTCGAGCCGAGGTCGCCGACGTGGCCGGACCGCCACCCGAGGCCGCACTCGGGGCCCGCCCGATGCCAGCAGCGGGACTCGGGGTCGGACCGCTGCCAGAGGCGGCGCTCGGCGTCGGACCGCCGGCCGAGGCCGAGCTCGGGGTCGGACCGCTGCTAGCAGCCCCACTCGGGGTCGGACCGCTGCCGGAGACGGCGGCGCCGGAGCTCTGCGGCGCCCACCGACGCCGGCGAGGCGCACGGCCGTCCGCGCTGTACCGGACGTCGACGAGGGTCGAGTCGTTGACGAGGTCCAGCCGCTGCACGGTGGTGGAGTGCACGCGGCCACCGAGCAGCTCCTCGAGCCGGGCGGTGAGCTCGTCCTGCCGGGCGACGGCGCGGTCGAGGAGGACTGTCTCCTGCCGCAGGCCCGGCAGCAGGCGCGGGTGGTCGCCGAGGAACATGACCGCGACGATCAGGGCCATGAAGCCCATGCTCACCGGGGCCGACGTCACGTCGAGGCCCCCGAGCAGACCGAGTGCGAGAGCGGAGAAGTAGTAGGCGACCTCGCGCTGGGAGAGCTCCGTCGAGCGGAGCCGGATGATGGAGAGCACTCCGAACAGGCCGAGACCGAGGCCGGCTCCGACGGTGCTCGAGGAGAGTGCCGCCGCGACGGCCAGGACACCGACGTTGACGCCGAGATAGGCGACGGCCAGGTCCCGCCGTCGGTGGCGCGGGAGGTACAGCGCGAAGGTGAGGAGCGCGACGGCAACGACGTCGGCGAGGATCAGGAGGAGGTTCGGCACGGTGGACGCTCCGGAGTGGGTGGAGAAGATCTGACGTGAACAGTCAGCCACCGCGCCCTTCGTCATCCCTGTGCCGGTCCTGTGAGGGGCATGTGAGAGCCGGCGCCGGCGCGCGGCGCCCCGTCTGGCGACCCCGCCCTCACCGCTTCCGGTGATCCCCAGCCGCCCGACAGCGGCGTCACAGCGTGCCTGCAGGTTGCGCGGCGAACGTCGGTCGTGCGGACCACACCGGACCACCGCACCCGGACGACAGTTGGAGACACCATGCGTAGAACCACCAGGCTCACCGCGATGGGCGCCGCGGGGCTCGCGGGCCTCGTCCTCACCGGCGCCGCGTTGCTTCCCGCGAGCGCGGAGACCGCGCCGGACCAGACGTCGACGACGAGCGAGCCGGCACTCGCCGACCGGCTCGAGCGGCTGAAGGAAGCCCTTTCTGGCCTCGTCGACGACGGCACCCTCACGCAGGAGGCCGCGGACTCCGTGGCCGAGACGCTCGCCGGCTCGGACGTCCTCGCTGGCCGCGGGCACCACGGCGCCCGCGGCACGGGCGGTGTCTCGCTCGACGCCGCCGCCGAGGCGCTGGACCTGACGACCGAGGAGCTGCGCGCCGAGCTCGAGCAGGGGTCGACCTTGGCGGACGTCGCCGAGACCCAGGGGGTCGAGACGGCCGCTGTCGTCGACGCCCTCGTCGAGGCGGCGTCGGAGCGGCTCGAGGCGGCGGTGGCGGACGGCAGCCTCAGCCAGGCGGAGGCAGACGAGAGGGCGGCCGCGCTCGAGAAGCGCATGACGGAGGCGGTCGAGCAGGGCGTGGCACCCGGCAGGCGGGGCGGTCGGTCCGCTCCCGCACCGGCGGGCCGTGGCGACGGCGGCACGACCGAGGCGCCGGAGGGCCTGGACGGTCCGACGGCGGGCTCCACGAGCGGTGCGTCGTTCGAGCAGTCAGCCGGCGACACCGTCTGACCTCCGCTCGGGCGCGTGAGCGGAGGGCGCCCCGCTGCCGTCGACGCCGTGGGCGTGGCGGACGCGGTGGCGGGGCGCAGCCCTACCCGCGAGCACGGGCGAGGCGAGGCGGGACGTGACCGTCACCTCGGAGACGAAGATCCGCGCTGCCCCGCCCGCATCAGGCGTCCTAGCCCCGACCCGGGTCGGCGCTCGCGGACCCCACGCCGCAGGGGCGGGCACGGGTGGGCCGTGGGACTCTGCTCAGATGCTCGAGCTTCTCACTGGCTCCGGGATGGCGCTCGCCGCCGGCCTCAACGCCTTCATCCCCCTGCTCGGCATCGGCCTGCTCTCGCGGTTCACCGACCTCCTCACCCTCCCGGCGGGGTGGCAGTGGATCGAGAGCACCCCCGCACTCATCATCCTCGGCGTCCTCCTCGTCGTGGAGGTCGTCGCGGACAAGATCCCCGCGATCGACTCCGTCAACGACCTCCTCCAGACGGCGGTGCGCCCGGCGTCCGGCGGGATCGTCTTCGCCGCCGGGTCCTCGTCACAGACCGCAGCCGTGACCGACCCCGCCACCCTCCTGCAGGACTGGCAGTGGGTGCCCGTCGCGCTCGGCGTCCTCCTCGCGCTCACGACGCACACGACGAAGGCACTGTCCAGGCCCGTCATCGACGCATCGACCATGGGGGTCGGGGCCCCGGTCACCTCGACGGCCGAAGACGCCTCGTCCGTCGGGCTCGTCCTCGCCGCCGTCCTCGCCCCCGTGCTCGTCGGCGTGGCCATCGTCGTCGTCGCCGTCCTTCTCGTCATCGTCGTCCGCCGGTGGCTCCGCTACCGCGACGCGCAGCCCCGGGCAGGGTGACGGTCACGCGGTAGCTGGCGCCCCCTCGCCGTCGGGCATCCTCCGACGGCCCGCCGGGCAGGTGTGCATACTGTGGACCGTGGCGACCGCCCGCATGACGCGCACCCGAGGGAAGTAGGCCGATGACCCCGCCCGCGAAGGGATCCGGCGCCACCCTCGACACGGTGGCTCGCCTGGCCGGGGTCTCGCGTGCCACCGCGAGCCGCGTCCTCAGCGGCGACGCCCGGGTCAGCGACCGGGCACGCGAGGCGGTCCGGAGCGCAGCGGCCGAGCTGTCCTACGTCCCCCAGCAGGCGGCGCGCTCGCTCGCGACGCGCCGGAGCGACTCGCTCGCGTTCGTCGTCTCGGAGTCCGGGGACCGGTTCTTCGCCGACCCGTTCTTCGCCAACGTCCTGCGCGGGGCGCAGGCGGCGGCCGCCGAGCGCCGCCGGCAGCTGTTCTTCCTCGTCGTGGCGAACGACGACGACCGGGCCCGCCTCGAGGAGTACGCCGCCGGGGGCCACCTCGACGGCGCCATGTTCCTCTCGGTCCACGGCGACGACCCCATGCCCGCCCGCGTCCAGCGCCTCGGGATCCCGGTCGTGCTCGCCGGGCGCCCCCCGAGCCGGCGCGTCGCGCTCCCCTACGTCACCCCCGACAACGTCAACGGCGGTCGCCTTGCCGCGCAGGTGCTCCTCGCCCGCGGCTGCCGTCGGCCCGTCACCATCTCCGGCCCGGCTGACATGACCGCCACGAGCGACCGGCTCCTCGGCTTCCGGTCCGAGCTCGCGGACAACGGGATCGACCTCCCGGCCGAGCGGGTGGCCGCGGGCGACTTCTCGCTCCCGAGCGGCTACCGCGCCATGGCGGACCTCCTCGACCGTGCGAGCGACATCGACGCCGTCTTCGCTGCGAACGACCTCATGGCCGTCGGGGCGTTGCGCGCGCTGCGTGAGCGCGGCCTTCGGGTGCCTGACGACGTCGCCGTCGTCGGGTACGACGACGTCCCCCTCGCCGCCGAGGCCGACCCGCCGCTGACGACGGTGCGCCAGCCGCTCGAGGCCATGGGGCGCCACATGACCCGCATGCTCATCGACCTCGCCGACGGCGGCGACGCCACCTCGGTCACGCTCGCGACGGAGCTCGTCACCCGCGACTCCGCTTGACCGCGAGGCCGGAGGAGACGGGGGCTCGTCACCCCGACTCCGCGTAGCGCGAGACCGGAGGACGGGCCGGAGGACGGGCCGGCGGACGGGCCGGCACGTCGTCGACCTGGCGACTACCTGGCGAACTCCCGCTCGACAACCCCTTGACACGAATACGTCACACCCGAGAGAGTGTGCGAACGGCGTGGAACCGCTTCCATAGCGTCCATACCGAGTTCCGCGACCTGCCCAGGACGAGCTGGGTGGCACCCGGGTCACCAGAAAGAGCTGGCGGCCCCCCGTACCAGCCGGCCCACGGGCCGGGAGGAGGAACCATGCGCACCACACGTGGAAAGTCCGCCGTCGTCCTGGCGGCCATGACCGCAGGGGCACTGACGCTGTCCGCCTGCGGCGGCGCCGCCGACGCGAGCGGCGACGGCGAGAGTTCGGGCTCGGCCTCGGGCTCGGGCTCGAGCTCGAGCAGCACCTCCGGTGGAGGCGAGACGACGACGCTCACCGTCGCCCTGTTCGGGACATTCGGCTACGAGGAGTCGGGCCTGTTCGAGCAGTACATGGAGGAGAACCCGGACATCCGGATCGAGTACGAGTCCACCCAGGGCGAGGACAAGTACTGGCCCGCGCTGCAGACGAAGCTCAACTCGGGCAGCGGGACCGCCGACATCCAGGGTATCGAGGTGGCGCGCATCGCCGACGTCACGGCGAACCAGGCGGACCTGTGGACGGACCTGTCCGAGACGGCTGCCGGCGACCAGGTCGCGAACTACGTCGAGTGGAAGGCCGCCGCGGCCACGACCGAGGACGGGCGCGTCGTCGGCCTCGGCACAGACATCGGGCCGATGGGCCTGTGCTACCGCACCGACCTCTTCGAGCAGGCCGGCCTGCCGACCGACCCGGAGGAGCTCGCGGGCGAGCTCGGCTCGTGGGAGGAGTTCCTCGCCCTCGGCGAGGAGTTCGCGGCCAGCGCCCCCGAGGGCAGCGCGTTCCACGACTCCGCCGGCGGCCTCTACAACGCCATCATCTCCACCGAGTCGGAGATCTACTACGACGCCGACGGCGAGCTCGTCGTCGACTCCAACGAGGCCGTCCGCGACGCCTTCGACCTCGCCGCACGTGCGGGCCAGGAGGGCCTGACGGCCAAGCTCGAGCAGTTCGTCGACCCCAGCTGGGACGCCGGGTTCGGCAGCGGCACCTTCGCCTCCATCGCCTGCCCCTCATGGATGATCGGCTACATCAAGGGCAAGGCCGGCGACGCCGGCAGCGGGCAGTGGAACATCACGACGCTGCCCGGTGGCCAGGGCGGCAACTGGGGCGGGGCCTACCTCGGCATCCCGGCCGCCAGCGAGAACAAGGAGGAGGCCGCCGAGCTCATCGCGTGGCTCACGGACGCCGAGCAGCAGGCCGCGGTCTTCACCAACGTCGGCAACTTCCCCTCCAACACCGGTGCCATCGAGCTCGTCGCGGACGCCACCGACGAGTACTTCAACGACGCGCCCATCGGCGAGGTGTTCACCACCTCGGCCCAGAACGCGCCGACGCAGATCCTCGGCCCGGACGACGGCGTGGCCAAGAACGCCCTCGTCCAGGCCCTCCTCTCCGTCGAGGTCAACGGGGTCAGCCCCGAGGACGCCTGGGAGAACGGGGTCTCCACGATCCTCAACCAGGTCAGCTAGGCCCCCGCGCGGGGCGGGCGCCACTGCCCGCCCCGCGCCGCGGCCCGGCCGTGGCGCCACCGCCCGCCGGAGCGCCCCGCGGTGGTCGCGTTCACCTGCGCACCACCGTCGCCGACCGCGGCGCGCCACGGTCGCCGCCCACCCGCCGCACCACCGTCGTCGCCCGCGACGCGCACCACCGCCGCGTCCGCCCGTCGCCCCACCGGCGTCGTCCGCGTCCATCGAGAGGTAGCCATGACGTCCATCACCACCCGGCCCGCGGTCGCGGCCCCCGACCCCGAGCCGCCACCGGCCACCCCGCCGGACGTCCCGCGACGCACCCTGCGGTCCCGGGTCTTCCGCTGGGAGGCGAGGTCGGCGCCGTACGTCTACGTCGCGCCGTTCTTCATCCTCTTCGTCGCGTTCGGCCTGTTCCCGCTCATCTACACGGCATGGGTGAGCCTCTACGACTTCTCCCTCAACTCGGAGATGACGTGGGTGGGCCTGGGCAACTTCACGTGGCTGTTCACGAACGAGAAGTTCTACAACGCCCTGTTCAAGACGGTGACGATCGGGATCCTGTCGACCGTCCCCCAGCTCCTCATCGCGCTGGGGCTCGCGCACCTCCTCAACTACAAGATGCGGGCGCGCAACTTCTTCCGGATCGCGATGATCATGCCGTACGCCACCTCCGTGGCGGCGTCGACGCTCGTCTTCGCACAGATCTTCGGCCGGGACGGCGGCTTCGCCAACTGGACGCTCTCGCTCATCGGCATCGATGCCATCGACTGGCGCAACGGCGACCTCAGCGCGCAGATCGCCATCGCCGTCATCGTCACGTGGCGGTGGACGGGGTACAACGCCCTCATCTACCTCGCCGGGATGCAGTCCATCCCCTACGACCTCTACGAGGCCGCCTCGCTCGACGGCGCCAGCCGCTGGCAGCAGTTCCGGTACATCACGCTGCCGGGCCTGCGCCCGACGATCCTCTTCACGGTCGTCGTCTCCACGATCGGCGCCACCCAGCTCTTCGGTGAGCCCCTCCTCTTCGGCGGCGGCACGCCCAACGGCGGTGCGGTCAACCAGTACCAGACGCTCGGCCTCTTCATGTACCAGCAGGGGTGGCAGTTCGGGAGCCTCGGACGCGCGGCAGCCGTCGCATGGGTGACCTTCCTGCTCATCGTCGTGCTGGTCGCGCTCAACGCGGCCCTCGTGCGCTGGCGCACCCGCGAACGACTCGCAGACGGAGGCGGACGATGACCGCGACCCTCGAACGCCCCCCGGCCATCCCGGGGACCACGCTCGCCGCTCCCCGGCGACGCCGGCGCGGCAACGACTCCGCCGGCTGGGCGACCTACGCGATCATGATCGTCACGGCGGTCCTGTTCGTCGCGCCCTTCTACTACATGATCGTCGCCGGCAGCCGACCCATGTCGGAGATGGTCGCCTCGCCGCCGCCGCTCACGCCGGGCCCGCACCTGTGGGCGAACATCCAGACCGCGCTCGAGCAGCAGAACATCGGCCTGGCGATCCTCAACTCGACGATCGTCTCCGGTGCCATCACGATCACGACGTTGCTCTTCTGCACCCTCGCCGGGTTCGCGTTCGCCAAGCTCCGCTTCCGCGGTAAGAAGGTGCTCTTCACGATCGCGATCGGGACGATGATGATCCCGCCGACGCTCGGCGTCGTCCCCCTCTACATGGTCATGGCTGAGCTCGACCTCGCCGGACGACTGCCCTCGGTCATCCTCCCCACCCTCGTGACGGCGTTCGGGGTGTTCTTCATGCGGCAGTACCTGTCCCAGTCGCTGCCCGACGAGCTGCTCGAGGCCGCCCGCGTCGACGGCGCGACGTCGCTCCGGACCTTCTGGAGCATCGTGCTGCCGATCGCACGTCCCGGCATGGCCGTGCTCGGCATGCTCACGTTCATGACGGCCTGGAACGACTTCTTCTGGCCCGTCATCACCCTCAACTCGTCCAACCCGACCGTCCAGGTCGCGCTCAACAACCTCGGCAGCGGCTACGTGCCGGACACGGCCATCATCATGGCCGGAACGCTCGTCGGCACCCTGCCGGTCATCCTCGTCTTCATCGTCCTCGGACGGCAGATCGTCAGCGGGATCATGGCCGGCGCGGTCAAGGGCTGAGCCCCGCTGCGGCCCCGCGACGGTCGGGCGGCGACGTTCGGACTCCGAGCTCCCGCCGTCGGACTGATGAGCCGCACACCGCCAGAGCACCGGCCGGCAGGCCGACCCACGAACCAACCCCACCACCGCAGAACGGAGCGGGGCGTCAGCGCGCCCTCACACCCACATGAGCATCCAGACCAGACCTCAGACCACGTCGACGACGACGGCTCCCCCCGCCCCGGAGGTGACGGCGACGCCCTCGCCCGTGACCGACCGGCCGACCGGCCAGCACATCCCCAAGGACTTCCTCTGGGGCGCTGCCACCGCCGCCTACCAGATCGAGGGGGCGGTCCGCGAGGGCGGTCGCACGCCGTCGATCTGGGACACGTACAGCCACACGCCCGGGAAGGTGCTCGGCGGGGACACGGGTGACGTCGCGGACGACCACGTCCACCGCTACGTCGAGGACGTCGCGATCATGAAGGAGCTCGGCCTGCAGACGTACCGGTTCTCGATCGCCTGGCCGCGGATCACGCCGGGGGTCACGGCGGCCCGCCTCGGACCGGTCAGCGAGGAGGGGCTCGACTTCTACTCACGGCTGGTCGACGAGCTCCTCGCCGCGGGGATCGCGCCCGCTGCGACGCTCTACCACTGGGACCTCCCCCAGGCGCTCGAGGACGAGGGCGGATGGACCAACCGCGCGACGGCGGAGCGCTTCGCCGAGTACGCCGCGGTCGTGGCGGAGCGCCTCGGCGACCGGATCGGCACGTTCATCACGCTCAACGAGCCGTGGTGCTCCGCCTACCTCGGGTACGGCAGCGGCGTCCACGCGCCGGGGCGCACGGACCACGCCGCCGCGCTCACGGCGGTGCACCACCTCAACCTCGCGCACGGGCTCGCCGCGACGGCGATCCGTGCCCACCGCCCGGACGCGACGGTCGGGCTCACCCTCAACCTCGCCTGGGTGCGCGCCGCGGGCGAGTCCGAGGCGGACGCCGAGGCGGCCCGGCGCGTCGACGGCCTGCAGAACCGGGTCTTCCTCGACCCCGTGCTCCAGGGCACGTACCCCCGCGACATCCTCGTCGCGACGTCGTCGGTGACGGACTGGTCGTTCGTCCGTCCCGGGGACCTCGAGCTCATCCACCAGCCGCTCGACCTGCTCGGCGTGAACTACTACAGCCCGACGGTCGTGCGTGCGTACGACGGCGTCGGGGAGCGGCAGGAGGCCGACGGGCACGGCGACAGCGCAGCCAGCCCGTGGCCGGCGTGCGCGGACCTCGAGTTCCCGGCGCAGCCCGGCCCGTACACCGCGATGGGCTGGTCGATCGACGCGCGCGGCATGACCGAGCTGCTCCTGCGGATGCACCGCGAGCACCCGGGCCTCGACCTCATGGTGACGGAGAACGGGGCGGCCTTCCCGGACGCCGTCGGGCCGGACGGCGCCATCCGCGACGAGGACCGGATCGCTTACCTGCGTGACCACATCGACGCCGTCAGCGACGCCATCGCTGCCGGCGCGCCAGTGCGGGGCTACTTCGTGTGGTCGCTCCTCGACAACTTCGAGTGGGGGTACGGCTACTCCAAGAGGTTCGGGATCGTCCACGTCGACTACGAGACGCAGGAGCGCACCCTCAAGGCGAGCGCGCACTGGTACGCCGGCACGATCCGCGCGCACACGTCGTGACCTGGCGGTGGGGCGTCCTCGGGACCGGGCGCATCGCGGCGACGATCTCGGCCGAGCTGGCCCTCGTCGACGGGGCGCAACGCTGGGCGGTTGCCTCCCGGGACTGCGAGCGGGCGCGCGCCTTCGCGGGTTCGCACGGGTTCGCCCGGTCCTACGGGTCGTACGAGGGCCTCGTTGCGGACCCCGACGTCGACGTCGTCTACGTCGCCACCCCGCACGCACAGCACCTCGCCGCGGCGCGGCTCGCCCTCGAGGCCGGCAAGGCCGTGCTCGTCGAGAAGCCCTTCACGACGACGCAGCCGGACGGCTCGACGCTCGCCGCCCTCGCGACCGCCCGGGGACTGTTCTGCATGGAGGCGATGTGGACGCGCTTCCTGCCGAACACCGAGCACCTGCTCGAGCTCGTCACCGGCGGAACGCTCGGCGAGCCACGCACCGTCCACGCGGACATCGGCTGGCCGGTGCCGGTCGACGAGGCCAGCCGGTTCTACTCCCCCGCGCTCGGCGGCGGGGCGATGCTCGACGGCGGGGTGTACGCCGTCGCCCTGGCTCACCTCGTCCTCGGCTCGCCGCACGAGGTGCACGCGGTTGGGTCGCTCGCGGCGACGGGTGTCGACACGGACGTCTCGGTGCTCCTCGGGTACGCGGGCGGCGCCTCGGCGCTGCTGTCGACGTCGATCGCGAGCCACCGGTCGCGGCAGGCGTGGGTCGACTGCACCGACGGGTGGGTCGAGCTCGCCGGCTCGTTCGAGCAGATGCCCGCGCTGCGTGTGCACCGAGGGGGCCGGACCGAGCACGTCGAGCGGCGGCACGTGGGCCGCGGGTACGTCCACATGCTGCGGCACGTGCAGGACTGCCTCGCCGCCGGCCTGACAGAGAGCCCCCTGTGGCCGTTGAGCTCGACGCTCGAGGTGGCACACGTCATGGACCGGGCGCTCGGCCGGATCGGCGCGGTGACGGCAGAGGTCTGACCGGTGCGGCGTCTTGCCCTGCGCGCAGGGGGCACAGGGCGCGACGCCGGTCCGATGTCCTAGCGCGCACCCTTCGCATCGCCCGGGTCTCCGCCTTGTGGCTCAGAGAGGCGGGTCGCCGACGTCGAAAAGGATGGGCGCGTACTTCGGGGGTCGATTGCGCGTGGTCCGGCGAGTTGACGGTGGGCGATCGCGGCCAGGCCCAGTCGCCCCCGGTGTCGTAGGCGGTGCGGTCGTCCCCGTAGTCGTAGGCGGTGCGGTCGTCACGTTCGTGGGCGGAGCCGTCCCCTGGGCCCCGGGCGGAGCCGTCCCCTCGGCAGTGGGCGGAGCTGCTTCTCCGATACCGCCGAGGGCCGCCTCGGTGACCGTGAACAACCCTGTCCCCTGCGTCGAGGGCAGTCCTCTCCGCTCGGTCGTCGGCAGGGGTGTCCCGGTGCCGGGTCGTGGTGGTGTGAGGCCGTCGGGCTCGTTCTTTCCCGCGCAAGCGGAGCGCTTCGGTCGCGCGGTGTAGAGGCTGGTGCCGATGGGGGTGCCGTGTCGGTCGTGGAAGGCGTGGCCGCCGGGCAGGGTGGTGATGCGGATGTGGTCGGCGTGGACGCGGTGGTGGTGGTAGCTGCACAGCGTGAGGCCGTTCTCGATGGAGGTCGCTCCGCCGTTGGACCACCAGGTGATGTGGTGGACCTCGCACCACGAGGCGCGCAGGGTGCACTCGGGCCACTGGCAGTGCCGGTCCCGGGCGGTCACGGCTCGGCGCAGCTCGCGGGTGTAGTGGCGCTGGGTCTGTCCGACGTCCGTCGGGACGCCGTGGGCGTCGAGGACGATGCGCGTCATCTCGCAGTCGCACATGATCCGGGCGAGCTCGGTCAGGGGCACGATCGAGCCGTCCTCGAGGATGGCGGGTTCGACGTGGGGAAGGGCTGGCAGCGGCCGCAGCGGCGGGAGCTGCCACGTCCCGTCGGTGGGCGTGCCGTCCTCGCCGGTCCTCGTACCACCCCGCCCTGCGCAGTCGCTATCCCGGTCCGCCGGGGCTCCACCGCCGTCGGTGCCCGACGCGTCCGAGTGGCCGTCCGCCACGCCGGCCGCGCCCGCCACGCCCGCCACGCCGGCCGCGCCCGCCACGCCCGCCACGCCGGCCGCGCCGGCCGTGCCGGGCCGGGTGCCGGCGCTCGGGTCGGTGTCGTCGGGCTCGGGGCGGTAGAAGGAGTGGCCGGGCTGCCCGGGCCCGGGCGGCGGGGTCGCAAGGACCCGGTCGAGGTCGGCCCGGTGACGCACGACGTCGGTCCAGGTCTCCTCGGTGACCAGGAGCGAGAGGTGGGGGCGGATCTGGGCGCCGTTGCGGTCGGCGCCGACCTGCAGGACGCGGGCGGCCATGGTGACCAGGGCATCGGCGCGGCGCTGCTCGCGGGTGCGGGTGTCGTCCTTGGCGGGCTTGCCGACGATGGCGTCGATCGCGGTGTCCACGGTCGTGCCGTCGACGTCGTCGAGGAAGAACTCACCCTTCCTCCCGCCCGCAGACCGTCGCATCGTCAGCGTCCGGCGGGCGTGGACGGCATCGAAGCTCGCCTGTGCGGCGGCGGCGTCGATCGCCGCCGCCCGCGTCTTGGCGGTCCTGGCGAGCTCGGGCGCGGCCACGGTCGCGGCGAGGTCGAGGAGCTCGGTACCCAGGTCCCCCTCCAGGGCGTCCTTGACCTCGGGCGAGGCGTGCTCCCGTAACCGGGTCAACGTCTTGGCGTGCTCCAGGGTGATCGTGCCGTCCTGGACTGCGCCGGCGACGCCGGGCATCGCGTCCAGGCCCTCGGCCAGGCCCAGCTCCCCGGCCGCGGCCCCGCGACCGGCGCCGGTGGTCCGCGAGCGCCAGTCGGTGAAGTCCCGGTCCCGCGCTGTGCCCCACCTCCCGTCCTCCTTGTGCGCCAGGAGCACCTGCCCCCGGTACAGAGTCACGTCCCGGACGATCGCGTCCAGGGAGCCGATCACCGACTCCCGCTCACCGCGCTCCCAGTCCTTGGCCGACGCACCCGGTGCACCCGCTCGCAGCCCAGCCAGCGCCGCACACACCGCCGACACGAGGACCGTCGGGGGGTGCCGTGACGCTGCCCTGGGAGCGGTCAGCGTCGGCTGAACTGCACCCACTACCGGCCGTCTCGGCTGAGCCGCCCCCAGTGACGTCGACGTCGGCTGAACCGCGGCCACCGGGGGGAGTGGAGCTGGCGATCGTGGCGCCGGCATCGGTCGCCCTGGAACGCCCGGCGGCACGACCGGCGGCACGACCGGCGTCGTGCCCGGGCTGGTCGACCGCCCAGGGGGCGAAGGAGGCTCCCATACCGGCTGTAGGCGGCGTCTGCGGCCCGCACGCGCCGCCCGGCGCGGTGAGGACATCACGCTGCTGGTCCGGCCCCACGTCCGCCGGCATCGCCGCCATCGTCCTCACCTCCGCTCTACCTCGAACGCTTGTGTGAAGACTAAGGCGGAGCACTGACATCGCTCCGCGGCCTGTGCACACCGCCGAACTGCCCGGCGTCGCCGTCAGCCGCGGCCACCTCGCGGCACCAGCAGCCAGCGAGGAAGATGATCGCCCATGACGTACACCGCTCCCCCGGCCTTCACGACCCGCCCGACCCTGCAGGGCACCTTCGGCATGAGCGCGACGACGCACTGGCTCGCCACCGCGTGCGCCCAGTCCGTGCTCGAGCGCGGAGGCAACGCCTTCGACGCGGCGGCAGCCGCGGGGTTCGTCCTCCACGTCGTCGAGCCGCACCTCAACGGTCCCGGCGGAGACATGACGGCCATCTTCGCCACCGCGACCGACCCGACCCCCACCGTCCTCATGGGTCAGGGACCTGCCCCCATCGGCGCCACGTGCGAGCACTACCTCGCCGAAGGCCTCGAGCTCGTGCCCGGCTCCGGTGCCCTCGCCGCGGCCGTGCCCGGCGCCGTCGATGCCTGGCTCGTCCTTCTGCGCGACCACGGCACGTGGGAGCTTGCGGACGTCCTCGCCTACGCCATCGGCTACGCCCGCGACGGGCACCCCGTGCTCGAGCGGGTCGGCGCGACGATCGGCGCCGTCGCCGACCTCTTCCGCCAGCACTGGCCGTCCTCCGCCCAGCAGTGGATGCCCGCGGGCCGGCCGCCCCGCGCCGGCGAGACCGTCCGGAACGAGGCCTACGCCCGCACCCTCGAGCGCCTCCTCGAGGCCGGGCACGCGACGACGAGCACCGGTCCGGCCGGCACGCGCGTCGACGCCGGCCCCGTCGGCAGCCGCGAGGACCGGATCGAGGCCGCCCGGAGCGAGTGGCGCGAGGGCTTCGTCGCCCGCGCGGCCGTCGACTTCCTCCGGACCCCGCACCGGCACTCCTCGGGCACCGACCACGCGGGCGTCATGACGGTCGAGGACTTCGCCGCGTTCTCAGCCGGGTACGAGCCCGCGACGACGCTCGAGTTCCGCGGCCTCACCATCGCCAAGACCGGCGCCTGGGGTCAGGGGCCGGCGCTCCTGCAGACCCTCGCCATCCTCGACGGCTTCGACGACGACCACCTCGACCCCTCGACCGCCGTCGGCGCGCACACGATCCTCGAGGCGCAGAAGCTCGCCCTCGCGGACCGCGAGGCGTACTACGGCGACGACGACGTCCCTCTCACCACGCTGCTCTCGCCCGCCTACGCCGCCGAGCGGCGCGCCCTCATCACCGACCGCGCCTCCGCCGAGCTGCGCCCCGGCACGCCAGAGGGACGCACGCCCTTCGTGCCGCCGCTGCGCACCGAGTACACGCCGCCGACGGCGCAGGGCCGGGCCAGCATGGCGGGCGTCGGCGAGCCGACGGTCGCCCCGACCGGCGAGACCCGCGGAGACACCTGCCACATCGACGTCGTCGACCGCTGGGGGAACATCATCTCCGCGACCCCGTCCGGCGGCTGGCTCCAGTCCTCGCCGACGATCCCCGAGCTCGGCTTCTGCCTCGGTTCCCGCCTGCAGATGTGCTGGCTGGAGCCCGGGTCCCCGGCGACGCTCACGCCAGGTCGGCGCCCCCGCACCACGCTGACCCCGACTCTCGTCCTCACCGGCGGCCGCCCCACGCTCGCACTCGGATCTCCGGGCGGGGACCAGCAGGACCAGTGGCAGCTCCTCTACCTCCTGCGCACGATCGTCGGCGGGTACGCCCCGCAGGAGGCGATCGACGCCCCGATGCTCCACACGACGTCGGTGCCCGGCTCCTTCTGGCCGCGCACATGGACACCGGCGGGCGCCGTCGTCGAGGACCGTCTCGGCGAGGACGTCATCGCCGACCTCGAGCGGCGCGGGCACCGGGTGTCACGATCCGGGCCGTGGACGCTCGGCCGCCTCTCCTGCGTCGGCGTCGACCCCGCCACCGGCGTCCTCAGCGCGGCGGCCAACCCCCGCGGCGCCCAGGGCTACGCCGCGGGGCGCTGACGCAGGCAGCCGCGCCGCGGCCAGCCCGATCCGAGGCCTTCCGCACGAACCCGAGCGGGTCTAGCCTCGGCGAGCATGGAGCTCCTGCTCGGCGCCGCCGCCGCAGTGCTCGGCCTGCTCGCGGTCGCGCTGTTCACGCCGCTCGGCGACCGGGTCCGCTCCTGGTCGACGGGTCGCTTCTCCAGCTCCGGCCTCGCGGTCCACGTCGAGACGGACCCGGCGAAGATCGACCTCAGCTACCTCACCTTCTCCGACTCCTACTTCTTTCCCGGCGGTGCGTTCCCGCAGTCGGTCCCGAATGAGCCGGGCGCCGGGTGGTGGCGCTGGGCGCACGACCACGGGGCCGAGGACGCAGCCTCGACGACCCTGCTCGTCACACTCCAGGCTCTCTCCGACGCGGCCTTGATCATCGACGTCCCGCGCCTCCACGCGGAGCCGGTCGACGTCGGTGCCGGGGTCCTCGCCGACCAGGGGCTGGGTGGCGGGGCTCCGGTCACGCCCCGGGTCTACGTCATCGACATCGACGGCAAGGACCCGGGTGTGCACTACAGCGACCCTGGCTCCGCGGAGCCGAGAGCGCCGTCATTCACGCTGGCGAAGGGTGACACCGAACGCCTCCTCATCAAGGTCCGCGTCGATTCGGGCGCCTACGCCTGGTGGCTCGAGCTGCCCATCGTCTGCAACGGTCGGGCCGGTGTCCACCGCATCGACGACCACGGCGAGCCGTTCACGACCGTGGGGTGGCGCGGTCGTGACGGGGCGACCTGGAGCGGGGGCAGGTGGCGGCAGTGGCGGGCGTGACCGGGCGCGCGCAGCTCGCCCGGCACGCACGGGCCCCCACGCACCCGCACGCACGGGCCCCCACGTTCGTCTCGCCATACGGACGCTCTGAGACCGCCCGTCAGCCCGGCGACGCAACCCGCCGTATCCCGCACGAGGGCAGCGATAAGTCCGTGCGGCTCCGCGTGAAATGAATCCGAGCACACCCCGACGCCGCCCCTGCGCGCTTCACATCGCAGCGCCGTCCGCCTAGGGTGGGGTGCCGTATGCCGTTGAAAGAGAAGAACGACCCATCCCGTCCGGCCACTATTGAGATAACCGTTCCCAGAATGCGCGACGGCGCCGCCATGTGGCGCATCGCACGCGACTCCGGGACCCTCGACCTCAATTCTTCGTACGCCTACCTGCTGTTCTGCCGAGATTTCGCGGGCACGTGCCGCATCGCGACCACCGACGGTGACGTCGTCGGTTTCGTCCTCGCCTACCGCAGGCCCACGCGACCCGACTGCCTGTTCGTCTGGCAGATCGCCGTCGACGAGCACCACCGCGGGCGGGGCCTGTCGACGCGGCTCCTCGAGGACCTCCTCGTGGACCCGGCGGGTCGGGCAGGCCCCCCGGTGCGCACGCTCGAGACCACCATCACCGAGGACAACGCGGGCTCCCGCGCCCTCTTCGGGAGCCTCGCCCGGCGCCACGGCGCGGCGCTCGCCATCGCGCCACTCTTCACGGCCGAGGACTTCCCCGACAACCACGACGGCGAGCCGCTCATCACGATCGGCCCCTTCCGGGCTCCGAGCAGCGCGGGCTGAGCCCGCCGCACCAGCGCCGCAGGTGGGCACACCCTGGCACCGCCGGCCGCGCTGCGCCGGCCGCACCTCACCACGGCGCAACGCACGAACCACGCACTCCCGCCTCCCCCACCCACGACGAGGAGATCAACACAATGTCTGTGTTCACCGAGATGGAATCCCAGGTCCGTAGCTACTCCCGCTCCTGGCCGGTCGTGTTCGACCGTGCCCGCGGGAGCTGGATCCACGACGAGGACGGCAACGCCTACCTCGACTTCTTCTCGGGCGCCGGCGCTCTCAACTACGGGCACAACAACCCGCAGCTGAAGAAGGCCCTTCTCGACTATCTCGGTGACGACCGGATCGTGCACTCGCTCGACATGTTCACCAGCGCCCGGCGCGACTTCCTCGAGACGTTCTCCTCGCACATTCTTTCCCCGCGCAACCTCGACTACCGCGTCGTCTTCCCGGGCCCGGGCGGAGCGAACGCCGTCGAGGCGGCGCTCAAGCTCGCCCGCAAGGTGACGGGCCGCGAGTCGATCGTCAACTTCACCAACGGCTTCCACGGGATGACGCTCGGCGCGCTGTCCGTCACGGGTAACTCGATGAAGCGCGGCGGCGCGGGCATCCCGCTCGTCCACGCGACGCCCATGCCGTACGACGACTACTTCGCCGGCGAGTACCCCGACTTCTTCTACTTCGAGCGCCTGCTCACGGACCTCGGCAGCGGCCTCAACGAGCCGGCCGCCGTCATCGTCGAATCGGTCCAGGGCGAGGGCGGGATGAACGCCGCCCGCGCCGACTGGTTGCGTGGGCTGGCCAAGCTCTGCAAGGAGCACGGCATCCTCCTCATTCTCGACGACATCCAGATGGGGTGCGGGCGGACCGGCGGCTTCTTCAGCTTCGAGGAGGCCGGAATCGTCCCGGACATCGTGTGCCTGTCGAAGTCGATCAGCGGGTACGGGCTCCCCATGGCCCTCACGCTCGTCCGCCCGGACCTCGACATCTGGGAGCCCGGTGAGCACAACGGGACGTTCCGCGGGATCAGCCCCGCGTTCGTCACGGCGGCCGAGGCCATCCGCATGTACTGGTCCGACGACGCGTTCGAGCGCGCCACGATCGCCAAGGGTGCCTACGTCGAGAGCCGGTTCAACCGGCTCGTCGCCGCCTACCCGGAGGCCGGTCTCACCGCCAAGGGCCGTGGCCTCGCGCGCGGCCTCCAGTTCGCCGACGCGCACCTGGCCGGCAAGGTCTGCGCCGAGGCGTTCCAGCGCGGGATGCTCATGGAGACCTCGGGCCCCGACGACGAGGTCATGAAGATCCTGCCTGCCCTGACCATCACCGATGCCGAGCTCGAGCAGGGGTTGTCGATCATCGACGCCTCCGTCGCCGCCGTGCTCGCCGCCAACTGACGACGACGAAAGGCAGAACCCCATGATCGTCCGCCACCTCGACGACATCACCGACACCGACGCTGACATCAGGCAGGAGAACTGGCGCAGCAAGCGCATCGTCCTCGCCAAGGACGGCCTCGGGTTCTCGGTGCACGAGACCACCCTGTACGCCGGTACCGAGAACTACTTCTGGTACGCCAACCACATCGAGGCCGTCTTCATCACGGGGGGCGAGGGGGAGGTCACCGACATCTCCACCGGCGAGACCCACCAGCTCCGTCCGGGGTCGATCTACGTGCTCAACGACGGGGACAAGCACGAGGTCCGCCCGCGCACCGAGATGACGACGGTGTGCGTGTTCAACCCGCCCATCACGGGCCGTGAGGTGCACGACGAGGACGGCGTCTACCCCCTCGTCACCGAGGCCTGACGGCCCGCACGTCCCCTCGGGATCGGCGCGACCGCCCTGATGGGCGCGGCCCGGCACGCGATGACGCGTGCCGGGCCGCTCGTCGTTCCACCGGTCCCCACGGACGACGACGGCAGCCGGTTTCGCCGCCCCGTCCGCGAACGTCACCGCCTGGGACGTCGGGCCCGGCACCCGCCGACCGGCGCGCCCGCCGCGCACGCCGCGACGGAGTCAGCCCCGTACGAGCGGGACCGTCGTGGCGTGGACGTCGGGCTCGACGGCGGCCGCGCCGTCAGCCCTGGCACCGGTGACGGCGGGTCGCGGCGACGCGTCCCGCTGAGGCGCTCGCACGTCGGGACGGACGCGCCCGCGCGGCGCACGCCGACGCCGCCGGTAACGCGTCGCGGTGGCTCGCTGGAGGCGGATGTGGTCGGCCAGGGTCATTCCCATGCTCCTGGCGGAGAAATCGCCGAGCATGACGGGATTCATGGTGCTCTCGTTTCTTCGTCGTCGACCGCCGGGTTCCTCCCGCCGGTTTCTCGCATGGCAAGGAGAGCCGGAACGCGTCCGGCTCTGCTCCTGTTGTGCCGCCCGACGACGTCGTCCCGCCCCTGCTGGGAGCCGAGCGGCGGCGGCGGAATCAGCGCACGCGGGTAAATGCCACGAGGTCAGCGTGCCAGTCGCCGAACACGTCCGTCATCTTTATTTTGTCTTTACCCCAGATTGCGCCCACGGCGCCGCACGCCGAGCACATCGACGTACGCGATCCCGCACGTCCGGGGTGCGGCACCGGCCCGCGACCGGCTCGCCCGCGAGCGGCTCGACAAGCACCGGTCAGCAGCGAGGACCGGTCCTCGACCGCCGTGGACCTCCCTGTCGGTCCTGGCGATTAGCCTGGCGTGCGTGGTCGAGACGCAGGCGGGTGAGCAGTGGTCCGGCCTTCCGAGCGACCACGAGATCCGCCGGGTCTTCGGCGCACCGACGTACGAGCGCGCCGCCGCGTACGTCCGGGCGGGCCGCGTCTCCCAGCTCCACGGCAGCCCGAGCGGGGGCGCCATCCTCGCCACGGTCGCCGGCAGCCGTCCCTCCCCGTACCAGGCCGTCGCGCTCCTCGGTGGCCGTGCCGGCACCCTCCTGAGCGGGCGCTGCACGTGCCCGGTTGCCGTCGACTGCAAGCACGTCGCCGCGGTCTTCATCGCCGCCCGGGCAGATGCGGACCGGCCCGACGCCGAGGCCACCCCCCGCCCGGCCTGGGAGCGCGCCCTCGCCGGTGTCATCGGCGGGCCCCAGCCGGAGGACGGCGCCGGCACCCCGCTCGGTCTGCTGTTCGAGCCGTTCTCCCGCGGGGCGCCGGACGCGCGGCACCTGCGCATGCGCCCCGTCGTCCCCGGCCGCAAGACCGCGTGGGTGCGTCAGGGCGTGTCGTGGCGGAGCCTCGAGTTCGACTACTCCCGCCGTTACTCCGTCCGTCAGCGCGAGGCGCTCGACGACCTGGCCCAGACTCACCGCGGCCGGAGCCACTACTACTACGGCGACGCCGAGGTCGAGCTCGACAACTTCGGGCCCGAGCTGTGGCCCCTGCTCCGTGAGGTGGTCGCCTCCGGCGTGACGCTCGTGCCCCACAAGACGCTCGGCGGGACCGTCACGGTGGCGGTGCGGCCCGCCGAGGTCGCACTCGACCTCACTCAGCCCGACCCGGAGGCGGATGCCGTCCTCGCGCCGTCGATCACGCTCGACGGCGCCGTCCTGCGGGGCCGCGTCGCCCTCGTGGGCGAGCCCGCCCACGGGCTCGTCGCCTACGGCGCGAAGGAGGGCCTCGTCCTCGCGGCGCTGAGCGCGCCCGTCAGCCCGCAGGTGGCCGAGCTCCTCGCGGGTGACCGCCTGCGCATCCCGCCGGACGACGTCGACCGGTTCGTCCGCGAGTACTACCCGAGCCTGCGCCAGGTCGTCACCGTCACGTCCTCCGACGAGACGGTCGACCTGCCCGAGATCACCCCTCCTCGCCTGGGGCTGCGCCTCACCTACGCGGACGGTCACCGGCTCAGCCTCGCGTGGTCATTCCGGTACGAGGTCGCGGGAAAGGTGGAAGCGGTCCCGCTCGGCGGGCCCGGTCCCGCCGCCGTCGCGCGCGACCACGACGGCGAGCAGCGGCTCTTGCGCGACCTCCGGCTGCCCCCGCACCTCCCCCAGCTCCGAGGACCGGCACCTGAGCACGCCCTCGTCGCCGGCGTCGACCTGCGCGGCGTCGACGCCGCCGTCTTCACCGAGGACGTCCTGCCCGAGCTGCGGGCGCAGGACGACGTCGTCATCGACGTCGTCGGCACCGTGCCCGACTACCGGCTCGAGGAGAGCGCTCCCGTCATCCGCGTCTCGGCGACGGACTCCGACGACGCCGACTGGTTCGACCTCGGCGTCAGCGTCGATCTCAACGGCGAGCACGTCCCGTTCCGCAACCTCTTCGTCGCCCTCGCCCGCGGTGACACCCACCTCGTCCTCCTCTCGGGGACGTACTTCCGCATCGACACCCCCGAGCTCGACCAGCTGCGCCGCCTCATCGCGGAGGCCCGCGAGCTGACCGACCGCCCTTCCGACAACCTCCAGATCAGCACCTTCCAGGTGGGGCTGTGGGACGAGCTGCGCGAGCTCGGCGTCGTCGACGCGCAGAGCCGGCGGTGGGAGGAGCGCGTCGCGCGCCTGCTCGCGGCGGAGGACACCGGTGACGCACCGCCGCCCGCCGGGCTCGATGCCGAGCTGCGCCCGTACCAGCTCGACGGCTACCGCTGGCTGAGCTACCTCATGGACGCCGGGCTCGGGGGCATCCTCGCCGACGACATGGGCCTCGGGAAGACGGTCCAGACCCTCGCCGCCATCTGCCGCACCCAGGAGGCTGGCCGGTTGACCGCCCCCGTCCTCGTCGTCGCGCCCACGAGCGTCGTCTCCGGCTGGGCGAACGAGGCGGCCCGGTTCGCCCCGGGCCTCAGCGTCACGACGGTCTCCCAGACGCAGAACAAGAGCGGCGTCCTGCTGTCGGAGCACGTGGCGGGCAGCGACGTCGTCGTCACGTCGTACGCGCTCTTCCGCATCGACGAGGCCGCCTATGCGGGGCTCCCCTGGAGCGGGCTCGTCCTCGACGAGGCCCAGTTCGTCAAGAACCACCAGGCGAAGACGTATCAGTGCGCGCGCAAGCTCAACGCTCCTTTCAAGCTCGCCATCTCCGGCACGCCGCTCGAGAACAGCCTCATGGACCTGTGGTCGCTCCTGTCGATCGTCGCGCCCGGGATGTTCCCCGACCCCAAGCACTTCGCCGAGACGTACCGCAAGCCGATCGAGACCGGGAGCAGCCCCGAGCTCCTCGCCGCGCTCCGCCGTCGCATCGGGCCGTTCATCCGGCGCCGGACCAAGGAGCAGGTCGTCACCGAGCTCCCGCCCAAGCAGGAGCAGGTCCTCACCGTCACGCTCAACCCGCGCCACCAGAAGATCTACCAGACGCACCTCCAGCGGGAGCGGCGCAAGATCCTCGGGCTCATCGACGACATGGACAAGAACCGGTTCACGATCTTCCGGTCGCTCACCCTGCTGCGGCAGCTCAGCCTCGACCCCGCGCTCGTCGACGAGAAGTACGCGGGCGTCAGCTCGAGCAAGGCCGACGCCTTCCTCGAGAACCTCGAGGAGGTCATCAGCGGCGGTCACCGCGCCCTCGTCTTCAGCCAGTTCACGAGCTTCCTCGGCACGGTCCGCACCCGGCTCGAGGCCGCAGGGGTGGACTACGTCTACCTCGACGGGCGCACCCGCGACCGCGCGCGCCGGATCGAGGAGTTCAAGACCGGCACGGCGCCGGTGTTCCTCATCAGCCTCAAGGCGGGCGGCTTCGGCCTCAACCTCACCGAGGCGGACTACTGCTTCGTCCTCGACCCCTGGTGGAACCCGGCCGTCGAGACCCAGGCCGTCGACCGCGCGCACCGCATCGGCCAGGACAAGACCGTCATGGTCTACCGGCTCGTCGCGGCCGGGACGATCGAGGAGAAGGTCATGGAGCTCAAGGCACGCAAGCAGGGCCTCTTCGACCGCGTCATGGACGACGACGCCCTGCTGTCCTCGCCCATGTCCGCCGACGACATCCGCGGCCTCCTCGCGGGGTAGGGGTGCCGGGGCGCCGCCTACCAGTGCGAGTCGTCGCGCCCGCGCCGCTGCCTCGCCGACCGCGCGGCGCGCGTCCGGGGTCCGGGGCGTGCGGCGTGCGGCGTGCGGGTGCAGCGTCAGCCCACACCGCTCCCGCTCACACCGCCTGGGCGAGCCGCTCCCGCAGCGTCGCGACGGCGGCGGCCGCCTCGGGCGGGCACGTGAGCGTCCACGTCATGCCCGGCGGGATCCACAGGAGCGCGGAGAGGAGCTCGGGGATCGAGTTCCCACCGATCGGCCAGTCGACCGTGCCCGCCGCCGTCTCGGACGACCCGCTCGCCCACACGCCGAAGTGGGCGCGCACCTCCTCGAGCGACGCCTGGAGGTGGACGACAGCCTCGTATCGGTGCGGTACCGAGCTGTGCGCCACCTGGACGAACTCGGCCGCGTCGGCGACCGGCAGGTCACGCGGGGCGAACCGCGCCCCGGTGCCGAGGAGGTCGGCCATGCGGTCGATCCGGAACGTGCGCCAGTCCTCGCGGGTGACGTCCCACGCGACGAAGTACCAGCGGCGGCCGTGCGGGACGAGCGAGTGCGGCTCGACGTGGCGGGCGGACTCAGCACCGGTCGCATCGGTGTACCGGAAGCGCAGCCGCTCGTGGTCCCGGCACGTGAGCGCCAGCTGGGCGAGGATGCTCGCCGCGACGTGGGCGTCCGGCCGCACCGACGGGATCGTGTACTCCTGCAGCGCGGACACGCGGCGCCGCAGGTTCCGCGGCAGGAGCTGCTCGATCTTCGCCAGGGCACTGAGCGACGTCTGGTCGCCGTCACCGACACCCTGGACCGCCGCCGTGCGCAGGCCGACGGCGACGGCGACCGCCTCGTCGTCGTCGAGCAGCAGGGGCGGCAGGAGGCCCCCGCTCTCGAGCTGGTAGCCCCCGCCGGCCCCCGGCTGGGCGACGACGCGGTAACCGAGCTCGCGCAGGCGCTCGACGTCGCGCCGCAGCGTGCGAGCGCCGACCTCGAGGCGCTCGGCCAGCTCAGCGCCGGACCAGAAGCGATGGGTCTGCAGGAGGGAGAGGAGCCGCAGGGCGCGCGCCGTCGGATCGGACATACCTGAAAATCTACGCCGCACCGCGGACAGGATGTGACCGCAATGCTGCCTAGTCTCGTTGCCATGACCGCACCCATCATCAGCGCCCGCGGGCTGAGCAAGCACTTCCGCGGACCGAACAAGACGACCGTCGTCGCCGTCGACGACCTCACGATGGACATCACGCCCGGTTCTCTCACCGCCTTCCTCGGCCCGAACGGCGCCGGGAAGTCGACCTCCCTGCGCATGCTGACCACCCTGCTCGAGCCGACCGGCGGCCGGGGGAGCGTATGCGGCTACGACATCGCCACCCACCCCGCCGAGGTCCGCGCGCGCATCGGCTACATCGGGCAGAAGAACGGCGCCGGGCAGTACTACCGCGTCCGGGACGAGCTCATGAGCCAGGGCGCCCTCTACGGGCTCAGCCGCGCCGAGCGCAAGCGGCGCGTCGACGAGCTCATCGACATCCTCGACCTCGGCGAGCTCGCCAAGCGCCCGACGATGAAGCTCTCCGGCGGCCAGCGCCGCCGGGTCGACATCGCCCTCGGCCTCATCCCCGCGCCGCAGCTCCTCTTCCTCGACGAGCCGTCGACCGGCCTCGACCCGCAGTCGCGGGCGCACCTGTGGCAGCACATCCTCAGCCTGCGCGACCGGTACGAGATGACGCTCCTGCTGACGACGCACTACCTCGACGAGGCGGACCAGTTCGCCGAGCGCGTCATGGTCGTCGACCACGGCCGGATCATCGCCGACGACACGGCGCCGCGCCTCAAGGCCGAGCTTGCCGGTGACCGCATCACCCTGACCGTCGCCGGGGACCCCTCGGCGGCCCCGGGCAGCTCTCGCGACGGGACGAGGGCGTCACTCACCGAGGTCCTGCGCGGCGCCGCCGCCCGGTCCGGGATGGCCGACGCCGCGGTGACGGCCACGGACACCCCCGAGGGTCAGCGCGTCGTCGTCACGGTCAACGAGGGCGACCGTGTGCTCCCGCGCCTCCTCGCCGAACTCGCCGCCGAGGGCCACCGGGTCCTCGCGGCCGAGCTGGCCCGGCCCACGCTCGACGACGTCTTCCTCAACCTCACCGGCCGCAGCCTCCGCGAGGACCGGCCCGGTACACCCGAGGCGGAGCCGGTGGACCCGGCCGGAACCGCAGGCGCCGCGCCCGCGGTCCCGGCGGCCGGTCAGCCCGCCCCCGCCGGCCACCCCGTCGCCGCCGCCGGCCACCCCGTCACCACGCAGTCCCCCGCCTCACCGGCGTCCACGACGCCCCCGACCGCAGGAGCCCGCTCATGACCACCGCAACGGCCGCACCGCACGAGACGCTCGGGCGTGACGCGCGCCCGGCCGGCGTCCTCCAGGACACCGCCAACGTCTTCGTCCGAGAGCTCAAGCCGGTCATCCGCGACCCCTTCAGCCTCGTCTTCTCGCTCATGCAGCCGCTCGTGTTCCTCGCCTTCTTCGGCCCGCTCCTCAGCGGGATGACCGGGCTGCCGCTCGCCGAGTCGTTCCAGTGGTTCGTCCCCGGCATCATCGTCATGATCGCGCTGTTCGGGACGGCGATGACCGGCTCGAACCTCCTCTTCGAGATCCAGGGCGGCTCGCACGAGCGCATGCTCGTCGCACCCGTGGCGCGGTCCGCGCTCATGGTGGGGCGGGCACTGAAGGAGATGGTGCCGCTCGTCGTCCAGGCGATCGTCATCACCGCCGTGGCCTCGTTGTTCGGCTTCCGGCCGTCCATCCCGGGGATGGCTCTCGGGCTCGTCGTCCTCGCCGTCTTCGGCCTGGGCTTCGGGGCGCTCAGCTACGCGCTGGCGATCGCCTCCCGCGAGCGCGACTGGATGTTCTGGACCGTGCAGCAAGGGCTGCTCTTCCCGCTCATGATCCTGTCCGGGATGCTGCTGCCGCTCGACGCCGCCCCCCGGTGGATGCAGGTCCTCGCCACCGCCAACCCGCTCACCTACATGGTCGACGCCGAGCGCGCCCTCTTCAACGGGGCCTTCGGCGACGCGGCGGTCTGGCAGGGGGCGCTGGCGGCGTCGCTCCTCGCCGCGCTCGGGCTCACCGTCGGCATCCGCGCCATGCGGCACAGCATCTGAGCGCGGCACGCCGGAGGCCGGGGCGCATGCGCGTCCCGGCCTCCGGAGGCAGGGTCAGCTGGGGTTCTCGACGTTCCCGCGCCAGGCGCCCGTCTCGGTCCCGCGGCTCTCGATGAACTTCTTGAAGCGCTTGGCGTCGGCCTTGACCTGACGGTCGTCGACCCCGACGACGGCGCCCGCCTTCTCGACGAGCCCCTCGGGCTTCCAGTCCATCTGGATCATGACGCGCGTCGTCGTGTCGCTGAGGCGGTGGAAGGTTACGACCCCGGCGTGGTGCGTCTCGCCGCCCGTCGTCTTCCACGCGACCCGCTCGTCGGGGTGCTGCTCGGTGATCTCGGTGTCGAACTCGCGGGTGACGCCACCGATCGTCGTCACCCAGTGGTTGTGCGTGTCGTCGATCTGGGTGATGGAGTCGACGCCGTCCATGAACTCGGGGAACGACTCGAACTGCGTCCACTGGTCGTAGACCGTGCGCACGGGCACGTCGACGTCGATGGACTCTTCTACGCGGCTCATCGGGACCTCTTCCTTCGCTTCTGGCTCGGTCGCCCCTTGCCTATCAGCGTGCCGCTCCACCCGCGACCGGAGCACCCGACGGCAAAGGTCTGAGCGGGACGACGCGGGAGCGCCTCACTCGAGCGGGAAGGAGCCTGTGGCGACCTCGCCGGCCGGCTCGTAGGTGCTCATGACGACTCCGGTGCTCGAGACGGTGCTCGACAGGAGCCGGAGCGCGGCGGGCCCCGTCGCCTCGGTGAAGAGGCGCTTGCCGGACCCGAGGACGAGCGGGAAGACGAGGAGCCGGAACCTGTCGACGAGCCCGTGCCGGATGAGCGTCTGCAGCAGGTCGCCGCTGCCGTGGACCTGGAGCTCGGGCCCCTCCTCCCGCTTGAGCGCGGCGACCCCCTCCGCGACGTCGCCCTCGAGAAGGACCGACCGGTCCCAGCCCAGCGTCGGGCGGCCCCGCGAGGCGACGTACTTCGTCGCCGCGTTGAGCTCCTCGGCGCCGCCCTCGGTGGAGTGCGGCCAGTACGCGGCGAAGGTGTCGTACGTCTTGCGGCCGAGGACGAGGTCGAACGGACCCGTCATGAACTCCCCCATGAACGCGTCCATGGCCTCGTCCCAGTAGGGCACCGTCCAGCCGCCGTGGGCGAACCCGCCCGCGAGGTCCTCCTCCGGCCCGCCGGGCGCCTGCATCACGCCGTCGAGGCTGACGAACATGCTCATGACCAGCTCACGCACAAGTGTCTCCTTCGGTGCGGTCGCGCCCAGACGGCGCGCTCACCCCTACCGACCGCCGCCCGCGCCGAAACTCATCGGGGTCAGAGCCCTCGCTGGGCGTCCCGCAGCTTCCGCGCGAGCCGGCCGAGCTCGGCGAGCTCGTCCTCGCCCAGCGCTCCGCCGACGTACCGGCGGATCGACCGCACGTGCGCGCGGCCGATCGTCTGCTGCAGCTCGGCCCCCGCCGCCGTGAGCGCGACGAGCACGCCCCGTGCGTCGTCGGGCGCGGGGACGCGGCGCACGAGGCCCTTCGCCGAGAGCCGGTCCACCATCCGGCTCAGGCTGGGCTGGCTGAGGAGGATGAGCTCGTTGAGCTCACGCATCCGCATCCCTTCACCCGTGCCGAGGCTGAGCTGGAAGAGGACGTCGTACTCGCGCGTGGCGAGCGGCTCGAAGTTGCCGTCACGCTCGAACCGCCGCATGAGCGTCACCTGCGCGCGGAAGAGCTCCTCCCACGCCTCCGCCGCGGCTCGCGTCCCGGAGTGGCGCGCACCCGCGCTCGCGTCGCGCTCGTCGTCGGCCATCGTGCTCCTTGGTCGTCGTCGCCACCCGTCACCTCAACCTACGACCCGCCGCGTCATTCTCACCAGGAGGTTGGTCCGGACGTTTCGCGCGTCCTCGCCCTAGAGTCGGTGGCGAGACACGGACCCGACCGTTTTGCAGGAGGACATCTCAATGGACGCAACTCAGGCAGCACCGACCGCAAAGGTCGGCGTCATCGGCCTGGCCGTCATGGGCAGCAACCTCGCCCGCAACTTCGCGCGCCACGGTCACACGGTCGCGCTGTACAACCGGACCCAGTCCCGCACCGACGAGCTCATGCGCGACCACGGCGACGAGGGCAGCTTCGTGCCGTCTGTGACCCTCGAGGAGTTCGTCGCCAGCCTCGAGCGCCCGCGCCGCATGATCATCATGGTCAAGGCCGGCGGCCCGACCGACGCGGTCATCGACTCCCTCGTCCCCCTCCTCGAGGAGGGCGACATCGTCGTCGACGGCGGCAACGCGCACTACGCGGACACGCGCCGCCGCGACGCCGCCCTGCGTGAGCACGGCCTCCACTTCGTCGGCGCCGGCGTCTCCGGCGGCGAGGAGGGCGCCCTCCTCGGCCCGAGCATCATGCCCGGCGGGTCCCGCGAGTCCTACGAGGCTCTCGGCCCGCTGCTCGAGGACATCTCCGCCAAGGTCGACGGCGAGCCCTGCTGCGCCTACATGGGCCCCGACGGCGCCGGTCACTTCGTCAAGATGGTCCACAACGGCATCGAGTACGCGGACATGCAGTTCATCTCCGAGGCGTACGACATCCTGCGCGGCAGCGGCCTCTCCGCGACGGAGATCGCCGCGGTCTTCAAGGAGTGGAACACCGGGGACCTCGACTCGTTCCTCATCGAGATCACGTCCGAGGTGCTCGCCCACGTCGACACCGCGACGGGCAAGCCGCTCGTCGACGTCGTCGTGGACGAGGCGGAGCAGAAGGGCACGGGACGCTGGACCGTCCAGATCGCCCTCGAGCTCGGCGTCCCCGTCAACACGATCGCCGAGTCCGTCTTCGCCCGGTCCACCTCGGGCCACCCCGAGCTGCGGGCCGCCGCCCGCGAGGCCCTCTCCGGGCCGACCGGCCCCCAGGTCGAGGTCGACGTCCAGGAGCTCGTCGACGACGTGCGCGCGGCCCTGTGGTCCTCCAAGGTCGTCGCCTACGCCCAGGGCCTGGACCAGATCCGCACGGCGAGCGAGACGTACGGCTGGGACATCGACATCGCGACGGTGGCGAAGATCTGGCGCGGCGGCTGCATCATCCGCGCCCGCCTCCTCGAGCGCATCCGCGCCGAGTACGCCGCCGAGAACCTCGTCACCCTCCTCGCGGCTCCGAGCGTGGCCAAGGACCTCGCGGCGAGCCAGGACGGCTGGCGCAAGGTCGTCGGTCGCGCCACCGCCTCGGGCATCCCGGTGCCCGGCTTCAGCGCCGCGCTCGCCTACTACGACACCGTGCGCGCCGAGCGCCTGCCCGCCGCCCTCCTCCAGGGGCTGCGCGACTTCTTCGGCGCGCACACCTACCGGCGCATCGACCGTGCGGGCGCCTTCCACACCGACTGGTCCTCCGACCGCACCGAGATCGAGATGCGCTAGCTCGCACGGCTGACGCGGTACCCCGGCGGCGTGCGGGTCCTTACCGGACCCGCACGCCGTCGTCGTCCCAGACCGGCTCGGGCGTCTCGACGACGGTTCCGTCCGCACGGACGTGGACGAACCGGTCGAAGGCGCGCGTGAACCACCGGTCGTGGGTGACGGCGACGACCGTGCCCTCGAAGGCCTCGAGGCCGGCCTCGAGCGCCTCGGCGGAGTCGAGGTCGAGGTTGTCGGTCGGCTCGTCGAGGAGGAGCAGCGTGGCTCCGGACAGCTCGAGGAGGAGGATCTGGAACCGCGCCTGCTGCCCGCCGGAGAGCGTCTCGACGCGCTGCTCGGCGGCGTGGGCCAGCTCGTAACGGTCGAGCACCCGTCCGGCGTGCTCGCGCCCCATCCCTCCGCGCAGCCCCTCCCCGCGGTGGAGGACCTCGAGCAGGGTCCGCCCGCTGAGGTCGCCCCGCTGGTGGCTCTGGGCGAACCACCCCGGGCGCACGCGCGCGCCGAGGCGTGCCACCCCGCGGTGCGGCACGGGGGCGACCGGCTGGCCGTCGGCCGGCAGGTGGTCCGGGCCGGGGTCGGTGCCTCCGCCCGCGAGCAGGCGCAGGAGGTGGGACTTGCCCGTCCCGTTGGCGCCGAGGACGGCCACCCGCTCGCCGAACCACACCTCGAGGTCGAACGCCGACGTCAGGCCCGGGAGCTCGAGGTCCTCGCAGACGACCGCCCGTTTGCCCGTCCGGCCACCCCGCAGTCGCATCGTCACGTTCTGCTCCGACGCGGACACCTCGGGCGGCCCGGCGTCCTCGAACCGTGCAAGGCGCGTACGGGCGGCCTGGAGGCGCGAGGCCATGTCCGAGTTGTACGTCGCCTTCTGCTTGTACGTCGTGACGAGCTGGCGGAGCTTGGCGTGCTCCTCGTCCCAGCGGCGCCGCAGCTCGTCGAGGCGGCTCATGCGGTCGGCGCGGGCGGCGCCGAACGTGGCGAAGGAGCCGGGGTGGACCCACAGGGTCGACCCGCTCGGCCCGGGCTCGAGGGCAGCCACGTGCGTCGACGTCCGGGCCAGGAGCTCGCGGTCGTGGCTGACGAAGAGGACGCCCTTGGTGGTGGCCCGCAGCTCCTCCTCGAGCCACCGCTTCGTCGGCACGTCGAGGGAGTTGTCCGGCTCGTCGAGGACGAGGAGGTCCGCCGGACCGCGCAGGAGCGCGGTGAGGACGAGGCGCTTCGCCTCCCCGCCGGACAGGGTCCGCGTGGCACGGAACTGCGCACGCTCGAAGGGCTGGGCGAGGACGCCGGCCGTGATCTCGTCCCACTCGGCCTCGACGGCGTACCCGCCCACCTCGGCCCAGTCGACGAGCGCCTGGGCGTACGCGAGCTGCGCCGGCTCGTCGTCGTCGGTCATCATCGCGAGCTCGGTGGCGGTGAGCCGCTCGCCCACCTCGCGGACCCGGGCCGGCGCGTGGGCGAGGAGGAGGTCCCGGACGGTCGCGTCGGTGTCGCCGCGGCCGACGAGCTGGCCCATGACCGCGAGGGTCCCGCTGCGGGAGACGGCACCGCGGTGGGGCGCGAGCTCGCCGGTGGCGATGCGCACGAGGGTCGTCTTGCCCGCGCCGTTCGGGCCGACGAGCGCGACCCGCTGGCCCTGCCCGACGTGCAGGGCGACGTCGCCGAGCAGCCCGCGCCCGTCGGGAAGGTCGTAGCCGATGCCGGCGAGGTCGAGGTGAGCCACGGGCCCAGGATCGCGCATGCGGGACGTGCGGGTCCACGGCATTGATCTCCGGGGGATGATGGGGGCCATGAGCACCGTCTTCACCAAGATCATCGACGGCGAGATCCCGGGCCGCTTCGTGTGGGCCGACACCCAGTGCGTCGTCTTCTCGACGATCGCACCGATCACCGACGGTCACGTCCTCGTCGTCCCGCGCGCCGAGGTCGAGCAGTACACCGACGCCCCCGACGCGCTCCTCGCCCACCTCAGCGCGGTCGCCAAGGCGGTCGGCCTCGCGCAGCAGGTCGCGTGGGGCGCGCCGCGCGCTGCCGTGCTCGTCGCCGGGTTCGAGGTGCCGCACCTCCACCTCCACGTGCTCCCGGCGTGGGACGAGTCCTCGCTGCGCTTCGACAGCGCCCGCACTGACGTCCCCGCCGCCGAGCTCGACGCCGCGGCCGAGCGCCTACGCGCGGCGCTGCACGACGCCGGCCACGGCGCGCACGTCCCCGCCGGGCTCGGCTCGCCCGCGCTCGGTTAGATCCCGCGCGGCGACTCAGCGCGCGGCCTCGGCTAGGAGCATCGCCCGGCCTCAGCGCCCGCCCCCGCGAGCGCCCGCTCGCGGCGTTGCGCTCCCGGCCCGCGAGAGGCGGCCGCGGCCACCTCGCAGGGCCGGTGCGCGATTTGCGCCACACTTGGGGCGTATGGGGCGGTGAAGACGCTTTCCGACGCCTCAGGCGCCCCAGGAGTCACAAGTGTGGCGCGAATCGGCCGTAGGGGGCCAAGCTCCCGCGGTGAGTGGCCGTCCAGGCGCCCTCGGCCGCGTGGGTGCACGGCCGGCCGCCGTCAGCGTCACCGCCCGCCTTGCGTCAGCGCCCGACCCACACCGCGGCGACCGCCGGGTCCCCGAGCTCGACGACGGCGGCGTCCGGGCCCACCTCGAGCACCGTCGTCCCGGCGAAGGCCCGGCGCTCCGTCACGCGTACCGGCGCGTCGAGGACCACCCCGATGCTCGCGAGGTGGCGCAGGACCTGGGGCTCGTCGTCGGAGATGCGCACGACGGGGCCGGCCTCGCCCTCGGGGAGCGCCGCGAGCGGGACGCCCGGCGGCAGCCTCACGGTGCCGTCCGCGGCAGGGATGGGATCGCCGTGCGGGTCCCGCGCCGGCCGGCCGAGGAGCACGTCGGCCCGTTCGACGAGGAGGTCGGAGACGGCGTGCTCGAGCACCTCGGCCTCGTCGTGCACCTCGTCCCAGCCGTACCCGAGGTGCTCGACGAGGAGCGTCTCGATGAGCCGGTGCCGGCGCACCATGGCCAGCGCCGCTCGCCGCCCGGGCTCGGTGAGGGTGATCCCGCCGTACGGCTCGTGGTGGACGAGCCCCTCGGCCGCGAGCCGGCGCACCGTCTCCGACGCCGTCGAGGCCGAGACCCCCATGCGCGCGGCGAGGGCGGAGACGCTCACCCGCGCGTCCCCCCACTCCCCCGCGGCGTAGACCGCCTTGAGGTAGTCCTGCGTGACGTTCGACCTCGGCACGCTCATGCCGCCACCGCCTCTCGCGCCAGCGGCCGGCGCGCGGCCCGTCGCCTCGCCCGGAGCGTCACCGCGTACGCCGCCGTGAACGCCAGCCCCTGGGTGAGCACGACCGTCCCGCCCACCGACGTGTCGAGGTAGTAGCTGGCGTAGATGCCCGCCACCGCGCACACGGCCGCGGTCGCGGGAGCGATGACGAGCATCCGCCTGAAGCGGCGGGTGAGGAGGGTCGCCGTCGCCCCCGGGATGATGAGCATGGCGACGACGAGGACCACCCCGACCGCCTGCAGCCCGACGACGGACGTCACGGCGAGCAGCCCGAGGAGGAGCGTGGAGATGCGGCGGGGGCTGATCCCGACGGCGTGCGCGTGCGTGGGGTCGAACGCGTGGAGGGTGAGGTCCCGCCGCTTGACGAGCGCGATCACCACCGCCCCCGCGCCGAGGACGAGGACCTGCCACAGCTCGGCGTCGGAGACGCCGAGGACGTTGCCGAAGAGGATGTGGCCCAGGTCGATCTGGCTCGGCACGACCGAGACGAGGACGAGCCCGAGGGCGAAGAGCGTCGTGAAGACGACGCCGATCGCGGCGTCGGCCTTGACCCGGCTCGTGTCCCGCACCGCCCCGATGAGCGCGACGGCACCGACGCCGAAGACGAGCGCGCCGACCGCGAAGGGCAGCCCGGCGACGTAGGCGAGGACCACCCCGGGCAGGACGGCGTGGGAGACGGCGTCGCCCATGAGGGACCAGCCGATGAGGACGAGCCAGCACGAGAGGACCGCGCAGGCGACGGCGGCGACGAGCGTGACCGCGAGCGCGCGGCGCATGAACTCGAAGGTGAGCGGCTCGGCGACCCAGGCCAGGGCTGCCTCCATCACGCCTCCTCGGTGGTGGGAGCGGTGCGGGCAGGCGCGACGACGCGAGGCCCGACGTCACCGAAGGCGAGCGCGAGGACCTCGGGACGCAGGATCTCGGCAGGGGTGTCGTGGGCGAGGACGCGGCGGTGCAGCAGGACCGCCTCGTCGCACAGCTCGCGCAGCCCGGCCAGGTCGTGGGTGGCGACGAGGGCGCTCGTGCCCTGCGCCGCGAGGTCGCGCAGGATCGTCGTGATCGTCGCCTGGCTGACGGCGTCGACGCCGCCGAACGGCTCGTCGAGGAGCATGATCCGTGCCTCCTGCGCGAGCGCGCGGGCGACGAAGACCCGCTTGCGCTGGCCCCCGGAGAGCTCGCCGATCTGGCGCCCGGCCAGGTCGTCGAGGCCGAGCGCGCCCAGGGCGTGAGTGACGGCGTCGTGGTCCGCCCGGCGGGGCCGGCGCGTCATGCCGAGGTGGCCGAACCGGCCCGTCATGACGACGTCGCGCACGCTGAGGGGGAACGCCCAGTCGACGTCCTCGCTCTGGGGCACCCAGGCGATCGCGGCCCGGCGCCGCGCCTGCTCGGGCGTGCCCCCGAGCAGCCGGACGCGGCCGGCGTCCGCGCGCACGGTGCCCATGACCGCTTTGAGGAGCGTCGACTTGCCCGACCCGTTGACCCCGACGAGCCCGCACACCCGGCCCGCGCCCAGGCGCAGGGTCGCGCCGTCGAGCGCGAGGACGTCGCCGTAGCGCACGACGAGGTCCTCCACCTCGAGCACCACCCCTGCCGCGCTCATGCGCCCGCTCGCAGCCCGGCGACGATCGTCCGGGCGTCGTGGCGAAGCAGGTCGAGGTACGTGGGGACGGGCCCGTCCGGCTCGGAGAGCGAGTCGACGTAGAGCGTCCCGCCGAACGCCGCACCCGACTCGGACGCGACCTGCCGCTGCATCTGGTCGTCGACGGTGGACTCGCAGAAGACGGCGGGGACGTCGTTGTCCCGCACGGTCGTGATCGTCCGGGCGACCTGCCGGGCGGACGTCTCCCCGTCGCTGTTGACCGCCCACAGGTACGCCTCGCGCAGGCCCGCGTCCCGGGCGAGGTAGGAGAAGGCGCCCTCGCACGTGACGAGGACCCGGGCATGCTCGGGCAGGCGCCCGACCTCGGCGACGAACCGGTCGTGGACGTCGGTGAGCGCGGCGACGTAGTCGGCGGCCCGCGCACGGATGCCCGCGGCGTCCTCGGGAACGAGCTCGGCGAGGGCGTCGGCGATGTTCTCGACGTAGACGGTCCCGGCCAGCGGGGACATCCACGCGTGCGGGTTAGCGGCCCCCTCCCCCGCCCCGCTCGTGATGGGGACGGGCTCGATGCCGGTGGTGAGGACGAGCCGGGGCGCGCCCGTGCGCTCGATGAGGTCGTCCGCCCACGCCTCGAGCCCGAGGCCGTTGTCGAGGACGAGCGCCGCGCCCTGCGCGCGGCGCAGGTCCTCCGGCGTCGGCTCGTAGCCGTGCACCTCGACGCCGGGCCGGGTGATGGACTCGACGCGGACGGCGTCCGCCCCGACGACGGCGGTCATGTCCGCGAGCACGGTGAACGTCGTGAGGACGAGCGGGCGGCCGTCGTCGGGGGGCGCGGCGACGTCGGCCGCCGGCGCGGCGCACGCCTCGAGCGCGAGGACGGCGACGGCGATCACGCCGACCGCCCGAAACAAGAAGTTCGGCACACCGAACTTCTATCACGCGCACGCCCCCGCCGCTCGTGCGACGCCCTGGGTGCGCCCGGTGCTCCGGTGCGGCGGACAGGCGTGGGCGCGGCGTCCGGGCAGGGCACAGCGACGCGGACGCCGCCTACCGCCGCGCCGTCACAGGAGCAGGAGCCACTGGTCCCAGAAGACACCGACGATGAGCCCGACGAGGACGAGGTACCAGGCGGCGACGACGAGCCACCGCTCCCGCACGAGGAACCGGCGCAGGCCCTCGGGCGCCGGCACGTGGCCGGCCTGGAACCCCCGCGCGAGGACGTTGACGACGATCGGGATCGTCACCGCCCACACGACCATGCAGTACGGGCACAGACCGCGCAGCACCGCCATCGACTGGAACTGGAACCACGTGATGACGCCGGCGGCGAGCACCACGCCGACCATGAGGCCCACCCAGTACCAGCGCTGGAGCCGGGCGCCCCCGAGGAGGACGACGCCGGTCACCGTGAGGAGCGTGAAGGCGATCGTGCCGAGCAGCGCGTTCGGCACCCCGAGCGCGGCCGCCTGCCAGCTGACGATGAAGTCACCGCACCCGACGAGCGGGTTGAGGTCGCACGCCAGGGCGGTGTCCGGGTCGATCCGCACGGCGCGCTCGGACAGGACGAGCATGACGGCGGCCCACAGGCCGATCGCCCCACCGATCGTCAGGAGCCATGCGAGGCCCCGGGGCGCCCCGCCGGCCAGCTGGTGCTCGCTCGGGCGCGTCGGGTCGGTCTCGGCGAGCGCGAGCGCGAGCTCCTCGTCGGAGAGGTCGTCCAGCCCGCCGTCCGCCGTGCCGAGCCCACCGTCCGGACGGGCGCGGTCCGCCGCGCTCGTGTGCTCAGTCCTCACGTCGTTCCCATCCTCGCGCCGCAACAGTTCGGTGCTCAGTATGCGCGCACGACGCGCCACGGGACGGACGATTCCGGCGCCGGCACGGCGGAGCCCGCGGCGGTGGAAGCGGCGGTCGGCGCGCCGGTCGGCTCGTCCGCGGCGCCGCCGGTGCCCTCCTCGGTCGCGACACCGTCCGCAGGCTCGCCCGTGGCTCCGTCGGTGCCCTCCGTCGCCGCTCCCCCGGCCGTGGGCTCCTCCGGGTCGGCCGACCGTGCGGCGGGACGCTCGGTGAAGGCGTACCAGGGCCCGAGCTGGACCGAGGCATCCATGCCGACGCTGACCACCCGGTAGTCGAGCGCCCGCCCCGTGACGGCGTCCATCCGCAGGACGGTCAGCTCGGCGGTGCCGTTGAGCGGGCCGATCGTCGCGCCGCCGCTCACCGCCCCCGCGGTGCTCGAGCCGACGTAGCGCACGCCGAGCCCGTGCACCTCGGGCCCCTCCCGGCGGTGCCAGTGGCCCGACAGCGCCAGGGGCGCGCACCCGCGCTCGAGCGCCGGGAGGGCGCCGCGCGGGTTGTGGACGAGCAGGAGGTCGACGCCGTCGTCACCGGCCTCGCACGCGACGTCGGCGAGGCGCTCGCCCATCTCCGGGACGGTCTCCTCCCGCTCGGGGGCGGTGCCCTCCCCGATGGCCGTGAGGGTGGGGTCGGTGTCTCCGAGGATCCGCAGGCCCGCCACCTCGACGACCCCGCCGTCGAGCACCGTGTAACCGGCGTCGCGCAGCTGGTCGGCGGTGAGGACGCTGTCGTGGTTACCGGTGGCGACGACGGCCTGGACCCCGTCGGGGATCGCCTGGGCGAAGGCGTTGACGCAGTAGGACTCGACGCTCGTGCCGCTCATGACCGTGTCGCCCGTGTCGAGGAAGGCGCTGGCCTCGCTCAGGCGCAGGAGGTCGCCGATGACGTCCGCCATGCCGATGTTGCAGTGCAGGTCCGTCGCCATGACGAACGTGACCGGCTCCGGCTCGGGCGTCGGGCTGGGCGAGGGGCTCGGGGTCTGCTCGGTCGGCTCCTCGGTGGAGCCGTCCGTCGGCGTCGCGCCGTCCGTCGGCGTCGCGCCGCCCGTCGGCGTCGCGCCGTCCGCCGGCGTCGCGCCGTCCGCCGGCGTCGCGCCGTCCGCCGGCGTGGCACCGTCCGCCGGCGCATCCCCCGGGCTCCCGCCCGGCTCTTCCGCTCTGACGTCGATGCCCCCGTCCGTGCCGTCGTCGGCGTCGGTGCCACCACCGGCGCCTCCTCCGTCGTCCGGCGCCGTCGGCGTCTCGGTGGCGAGGGCCGGGTCGGGCCGCGCGTCGCGCCGCGGGGCCAGGGGCGCGGCGTCGTCCGCGTAGGCGCTGGCGAGGTTGACCTGCACCTGCGCGTAGAAGTCCTCGTTCTCGTTGTAGGCCTCGACGACGTAGCCGCCGTAGACGTTGAGGAGCGTCGCGAGGCGCCCGGTGAGACGGACCTCCTCGAGCGGTGTCCCCGCGAACGCCGGCATCCGCTGGCCGTCGGGCCGGCCGTCGCCGGTGAGGGCGTCGACCTGGACCACCCCGACGGCGAGGACGAGCGCGCCGACGAGCGGTCCGACGCCCCGTCGGGTCAGTGCCTGGCGTACCTCCGCCCGCAGGAGCCCACGCGAGGCTAGCCGGGCGGCGGCGATGAGGACGAGGATGAGGGACCAGGCGACGACCGTGCGGCCCACCGCGTCGTCGACGAGCCGTTGCGTGGCTTCCGCGACGGCCGCCTCCGGGGCCGCGAAGAACTGGGTGTACGCCGCCAGGTCGTTCGCGAGGCCCGTGACCGAGCTCGTCGGCACGGCGGTCAGCTCGGCAGGGATCTCGTGGACGACGACCTCCACCCCGAGCGGCCCCGGCAGCGGTGAGTCGATGATGATCGAGCCGAGCGGGCCGAGGTCGACGGCGACGCGGGAGTCCGCGCTCACCGCGTAGTCGGCCACGTGCGGACCGAGGGAGGACTGCGCGGTGGCGGTGAGGACACCGAACGCCGCGGACGGCAGGAACGTGAGGACCATGGCGAGGATGGTGCGCAGGACCCGCCGCGTCGTCGTCGTCTGCCGGTGCCACCACGTCCACCGGGGCAGCCGCCGACGGCGCGTGGGCGCCCCGGCGCCCCCGTCGGGCGCGGTGCCGTCGACGAGGGCCTGGTCGCCGTCGTGGCCGGCCACCGGCGCGCCGCCGTCGGCGTGCTCCCGGGCCGGGCCGTCCGGTGTGTGCTGGCTCATCGTGGGCCATTGTCCCCGACGCCCGGCCCGGCGGCGCGACCGTCGGGCCCGCGCCGGCCCGGGCCACCTCTCCGCTCAGGCGATCATCGTGCCGCGCGGGACCGGATGTGGTTCGCTCGTGGGCAGGCGGGCATGCACCCGCCCCGGAGCGGTCAGGAGCGGCATGGGCAAGGAGATCAGGGCCCGCGAGTTCTCCCGGGCGGACCACACCCGCTACCGGCAGGCGGTGCGCCGCTGCCTCGACACGCTCGAGGCGATGCTCGACGCGGGGGCGTTCGTCGAAGAGGACTGGCGCACCGGGCTCGAGATCGAGCTCAACCTCATCGACGGGGACCGGGCGCCGTTCTTCGGCAACGCCGAGGTCCTCGCCAAGATCGACGACCCGCTCTACCAGACCGAGCTCGGGCAGTTCACGATCGAGCTCAACGTCGAGCCGCGCCGGATCGACGGGCAGTCGCTCACGCAGTTCGAGGCAGCCCTGCGCAAGAACCTCAACCTCGCCCGTGACCGCGCCGGGGACGTCGGGGCGGACATCGTCATGATCGGCATCCTCCCCACGCTCCAGCCGCCCGAGGCGGGGCGCGCCTGGTTGACCGACAGCGCGCGCTACCGCGCCCTCGACGACGCGGTCATGGGATCGCGCCGGGAGGACATCGTCCTCGACATCGCCGGGCCCGAGCCGCTCCACATGACGGTGGACTCCATCGCCGCCGAGGCGGCGTGCACGTCCACGCAGCTCCACCTCCAGGTGACGCCGGGGAAGTTCGCGGCGTACTGGAACGCGGCCCAGGTGCTCGCCGGACCGCAGCTCGCCCTCGGGGCCAACTCCCCCTTCCTCTTCGGTCACCACCTCATGGCCGAGACGCGCACCGAGGTCTTCCTCCAGTCGACCGACACGCGCCCGCCCGAGCTGCGCAACCAGGGCGTGCGACCGCTCGTCCACTTCGGTGACCGCTGGGTGACGTCGATCTTCGACCTCTTCGAGGAGAACGTCCGGTACTTCCCGGCGCTCCTGCCGGAGACGAGCGACGAGGACCCCGTCGAGGTGTTCGCCGCCGGCGGGACCCCGAGCCTGGCCGAGCTGCGCCTGCACAACGGCACGATCTACCGCTGGAACCGTCCGATCTACGACGTCCAGGACGGGCGCCCGCACCTGCGCGTGGAGAACCGGGTGCTGCCCGCCGGGCCCACCGTCGTCGACACCCTCGCCAACGCGGCGTTCTTCTTCGGCGTCATCGTCGAGATGGCCGACGACGAGCGCCCGATCTGGTCGCGGATGTCCTTCGACGCCGCCCGGGAGAACTTCGAGGCCGGGGCGCGCGACGGCATCGACGCCGCGATGTACTGGCCCAAGGTGGGCCAGGTCCCGGCGGACGAGCTCGTGCTGCGCCGGCTGCTGCCGATGGCCGCGATCGGGCTCGAGCGTCTCGGCGTGCCCACCGAGACGGCCGACCGGTATCTCAACATCCTCGAGGCGCGAGCGCGGCTCGGGCGCAACGGCGCCTCGTGGCAGGTCGCCGCGGTCCGCTCGCTCGAACGGCGTGGGATGGACCGCGCCGAGGCCCTGCGCACCATGCTCGGGGAGTACGTCGCCGGCATGCACGCGAACGAACCTGTCCACACCTGGCCCATCCCGTAGCGCCTACGCCGCGCTCTTCCAGGGCATGGTCGCGCTGCTCGTCGCGCTCGGGCTCACGGCCCTCACGCCGGGCCCGGAGCCGCCGGCCACGGCCGGCATGGATCTCCTGCCGGTGCTGCTCGCCTCCGGCCAGCTCCTCGGCCTGCCGGTGGCCTCGTCACGGGCACGATCCTCCTGGCGAGCGCCGTCGTCGCGGGGCTCCTCTAGCGCCTCGTCGCCTGGCGTCAGACCGGCGAGGCCATGAGGCCGCCGATCCAGGAGGCGACGCAGACGACGAACACGTAGACGCCGATGGCGACGGCGGCCGTGGCCGGCCACCGGGGCGTGTGGTGCTGGCTCCGCGCGACGATGCCCAGCACGAAGGCGCCGACGGCGAGGATGAGGCTGACGAAGAGCGAGACGGAGGTGTAGACCTCCTGGCTCTCCTCGGCGACGGTGTGGAACGTGATCGAGTAGATGATCTGCCACAGGGTGAGCACCGCGGCCACACCGAGCGCCACCCAGGGCACCCGGCTCCCCTCGCGCGCACCGCCGCCGGGACCGCTGCCGCCCGCACCGGCACCGCGCGTCGCGCGGGAGTCGGCCGGGCGGCCGCTGCCCGTCGCGGAGCGGCGGGCGTCGCCGGTGGCGTCGCCGGACGTGCCGAAGGTCTTCGCGCGGGGGCGGTCCTGCTCTGCCATCGTTCCTCCTGTGCTGGGCTCGGCGCCGGTGCGCCTCACCTGAGCAAGAGTGCCAGGAGCGCCGCCGGCGCACGAGTGATAACACTTGACCCATGACTTCGACGCCCCCCGCAGCCCGGCCCGGCACCTCGGGCACCGTCGCCATCACCGGCGGTTACGTCGTCCCCGTCGACGGCCCACCCGTCGAGGGCGGAACCGTCCTCGTCGTCGAGGGGATCATCGCCGCGGTCGGCACCGACATCGAGGTGCCCGACGGCGCGCGCGTCGTCGACGCGTCCGGCAAGTGGGTGCTGCCCGGGTTCGTCGAGGCGCACGCCCACCTCGGCGTCCACGAGGAGGGCGAGGGTTGGGCCGGCAACGACACGAACGAGATGACGAACCCGAACGGCGCCGCCCTGCGCGCCATCGACGCCATCAACATCGAGGACCTCGGCTTCAGCGATGCCCTCGAGGGCGGCGTGACCTCCGCCGTCGTCAAGCCCGGCTCCGGCAACCCGATCGGTGGGCAGTCCGTCGCGATGAAGACGTGGGGAGGGCGGACCGTCGACGAGCAGGTCATCCGCGCGTCCGTCTCCGTCAAGTCCGCGCTCGGCGAGAACCCCAAGCGCGTCTACGGCGACCGCAAGCAGACGCCCTCGACCCGCCTCGGCGTCGCCCAGGTCATCCGGGAAGCCTTCGTCAAGACGCAGAACTACGTCGCGCGCCGGACGGAGGCGCTCAGCGACGGGAAGCCGTTCGAACGCGACCTCACGCTCGAGACGCTCGCCCGCGTCCTCGACGGCGAGCTCGTGTGGGACCAGCACACCCACCGCCACGACGACATCGCGACGGCGATCCGCCTCGCTGAGGAGTTCGGGTACCGCCTCGTCATCAACCACGGGACGGACGGCGTGCGCATCGCCGACGTCCTTGCCGAGAAGGACATCCCCGTCATCTTCGGCCCGATGTTCACGACGCGCTCGAAGGTGGAGCTGCGCGACCGCGCCATCGCCAACCTCGCCCGGCTCGCCGAGGCTGGCGTGCGCGTCGCGATCACGACCGACCACCCCGTCGTGCCGATCAACTTCCTCGTCCACCAGGCCTCGCTCGCCGTCAAGGAAGGGCTCGACCGGGACGTCGCGCTCCGGGCGCTGACGATCAACCCCGCGACCTTCCTCGGGCTCGACGACCGTGTCGGGGCGCTCAAGGAGGGGCTCGACGGGGACGTCGTCGTGTGGTCCGGCGACCCGCTCGACGTCTACTCCCGCGCCGAGCAGGTGTTCATCTCCGGGGTCGAGGTCTACACCCTCGCCGACGGGGCCCGCGCGCGCACCGACCGCTTCTGAGCCGCGCCCACGGCGGGTCGTGCACCACCCGACGCGGCTACCGTGAGGGGATGAGCACCCCCGAGCAGAGCGAGACGACGCCGGAGCACCCCGAGCACGCCGAGGGCGGCACGTACGTGGCGCCCGGCAAGGAGTTCACCCGGGACACGAACTACATCACCACCCGGGTCACGCGGGGCGCCGAGGACGGCTACCCCGTCGAGCCGGGGCGCTACCGCCTCGTCGCCGCGCGCGCGTGCCCCTGGGCGAACCGGGCGATCATCGTCCGCCGGCTCCTCGGTCTCGAGGACGCGATCTCGCTCGGGCTGCCCGGCCCCACCCACGACGAGCGGTCGTGGACCTTCGACCTCGATCCCGGCGGGCGTGACCCGGTCCTCGGCATCGAGCGCCTCCAGGAGGCCTACTTCACGCGGTACCCGGACTACCCCCGCGGCATCACCGTGCCCGCGCTCGTCGACGTCCCGACCGGCGAGGTCGTGACCAACGACTACGCGCAGATGACCCTCGACCTCTCGAGCGAGTGGCGCGAGCACCACCGCCCGGGTGCTCCGGAGCTCTACCCCGAGGCCCTGCGCGAGGAGATCGACGCCGTCAACAAGCGCGTCTTCACCGAGGTCAACAACGGCGTCTACCGGTGCGGGTTCGCCGGCTCCCAGGGCGCCTACGAGAAGGCGTACGAGCGGCTGTGGACGGCGCTCGACTGGCTCGAGGACCGCCTGTCGCGCCAGCGCTACCTCGTCGGGGACACCATCACCGAAGCCGACGTCCGCCTCTTCACGACGCTCGTCCGGTTCGACCCGGTCTACCACGGCCACTTCAAGTGCAACCGGGACAAGCTGACCGAGATGCCCGCGCTGTGGGGGTACGCCCGCGACCTCTTCCAGACGCCCGGCTTCGGCGACACGATCGACTTCGCGCAGATCAAGGAGCACTACTACGTCGTCCACACGGACGTGAACCCCACCCAGATCGTGCCGGTCGGCCCCGACCTGGCCGGCTGGGTGACCCCGCACGGGCGTGAGGCCCTCGGCGGCCGCCCGTTCGGCGACGGTACGCCCCCGCCTCCCGTGCGCCCGGAGGAGGCCGTCGACCCGTCCCACACCCCGCTGCGCGCGTGAGCTGACCCCGCCCGCCTCAGCCTGCGCCCTCCCGTCCCACCCTTCCCTCGTGATCATGCAGGAGCGCCGGAGCCCTCGCGGCGCCGGCGCTCCCGCATGAGCACGAGAGGGTGTGGGTCTACTGGTAGCTGACGAAGTGGGGCATCGGCTCGACGCGCATCGTCTGCTCCGGGGTGAGCATGGGCAGGTCCTCGTCGTAGAAGTTCTTCCAGCCCCACCACTCGATGTCCGGGGCGTTCGCGTGCAGCGTCGCCCAGGTGCCCTGCTTCGCCGGCTGGCCGCCCTGCCCGTCCGCGTGGACGAGGACGGCCAGCTCGGACCGGGACAGGTCCACCTCGGAGACCTCCTGGATCATCCGGACCTGGAACTGGTGGAGGACGAGCATCTTCTGCGGCAGGTCCCGCTCCCGGGTGAAGTCGGCGAGCCAGTGGACGACCTCGTTGACCTCCTCCGACGTGACCGTGCCGATCTGGACCATGTGGACCTCGTCCGGCCCGAGGTTCCACTCCGGGTCGAGCGCGAGGCCGACGTGCGGGAGCGCGAGGAGGTCGGCGTACAGCCTCGCCTGGTCGACGAAGGACGTCCGGCCCGGCTGGAGGTCGAGCACGACGTACTGCCCTGCCTCCCCCGCGGCCTCGACGAGCGGCCGCAGGTCCTCCGGCGGCAGCTCGTTGGAGTAGTTGCCGTCCGGGCCGGCCTGCGCGGCCGCGACCGTCGCGATGATCTCCATGGCGGGCACGACCGTGTCCTCGGTGAGGTCCTCGTACTCCGCGGCGTGCTCCGCGGCCCGCTGCACCGTGGCGGGCACGTCCTGCTCGCCGAGGACGCCGAGCGCCGTCGTGCTGGGGGTCCCGTACAGCGCGACGTAGCGCTTGCCCGGGAAGACGAGCTGGCCCCCGCCCGGCAGCTCGATCCCGGTCGCCGCCGTCGCCGTCCGCCACGCGAACGTCTCGGCATCGCCGAACGCGTCCCCGAGCCCGATGACGTGCGAGGCCTCGAGCCCCGCCACCGCCTGCACGGTCTCGGAGGTCGCCCGCGGGTCCCCGCCGGGCACGACGTGGACCTCCGCGCCGGCCGCCCGGGCGGTCGCGACGGCGGCGACCTGCGCAGCCTCACCGGTCGACAGGACGGCGACGCCGGTCAGGGGCTCGGGGATCTCGGTCACGGGCAGCGCGGCGCCCTCGTCGTCGGAGGGGGTGCCGGTCTCGGGCTCGGCATCCGGCCCGGTGGTGGGCTCGGCAGCGCCGGTCGGTGCGGCGGTCTCGGTGGCGCCCGGCGTGCCGGTCGGCGCCTCACCGTCCTCGCCGGCGGCCGGCTCGGGCTCCGCCGGCGCGCCGGGCGTGAGCGGGGTGAACGTCCCCGCCTCGAGTGCCGCGACGTGGGTGACCTCGGTCCCCGCGTCGGCCGGCGTCGCCTCGCCCGCGGCGGTCCCGAGCACGTCGGCGAGGGCGTCGTCGCCCGCGGGCGCCCGGACGAGCGTCGGCCCCTCGGACGCCGCCCCGCCGCCCGTGGCACCGTCGTCGTCAGCGGCGTCGGTGGTGCCGGCGCCGGGCGGACCGGTCCCGTCGTCCGCGGCGCCCGCCGCGCCCCCGGCGGGCAGGTCGGCCGCCCCGACGGCAAGGACCCACTCCACCCCGAGGCGCTCGATCTCCGCGCCGAGGCCGGCGTCGTCGCCGGTGAGCAGCATCGGCGCACCGAGCGCGACGGCGGCGGAGGCGGCGCGCAGCTGCGCGGCGAGGTCGTCCTCCTCCGCGAGGACGACGACCGGCGCCGACGCGAAGAGGCTCTCGCTCGTGCTGGTCGCCACCGCGCCGGGCGACGCGCCGCCGAGCACCGTCGGGGCCTCGGCGGGCTGGCGCACCTCGGCCTGGCGGACGTCGGGCTGGGTCTGGGTCTCTTCCGCGTCCGGGCCCTCGCTCGCCGTGCACGCGGCCAGCGCGAGGACGGGGACGAGGGTGAGGGCGAGAAGGCGGGGGCGAGCTGACACGTCAGCCTCCAGGGATCGGGGACATCGACCTTGGTGCGGCCGCGGCCGGCGGTCAGGGCGTCGTCCACCCTACGCGGCACCTCTCCTGCCCGGGCCGGTCGGCGGACATCACCGCCACGGACGTGGCAGCGAAGGCACCGCCAATCCTCGACCTCGCCCGTCGGAACGGTCCTAGTGTGTGGCTGCAGGCAACGCACCTGCAGGACAGGGGAACGACGATGAGCCAGGCGACGGGTGGGTACGACGGCGGCAACGCCCAGGGCGGGCAGGGGTACGGGCAGACGCCGGGGCCGTACCAACCGCCGCAACCACCCCCCGGTCCCCCGGCCGGCCCGCCGCCCCCCGGCGGCGGGTACGGGGCCGCGCCGTGGAACGCGCCCAGCCCGCAGGGTGCCCCCGGGGCGTCCGAGAAGGGGTTCTTCGGGGCCCTGTTCGACCTGTCGTTCAAGAGCTTCGTGACCCTGTCCTTCGCCAAGGTCATCTACGTGATCGCCATCGTCGTCGTCGGCGTGCTGTGGCTGTTCGCGACCATCGTCGGTTTCCTCGACAGCCCAGGTGCCGGTCTGGCCGCCCTCCTGCTCGGGTGGATCCCCGCCCTCGTCTACATCGTCCTCATCCGGGTGAGCCTCGAGTTCGCCGTGGCCATGGTGCGCACCGCGCAGAACACGTCGGTGCTCACGTACCGCCGGTAGCCACGACCGCCCGCGGATGATGATTGCGGTCGCTCCCCGCTCGCACGGAAGAGCGGTGCGCGCCCGCGCGGACCGACCTACACTCACCGGATGAACAGCCTCGCGCCCACCGCACGCGCCGACGAGACCGGCGAGCACATCGAGACCGTCGTCCTCCTCGACGAGGACGGCAACGCCGTCGGCACCGCGGCCAAGGCGACCGTCCACACGTCGAGCACGCCCCTCCACCTCGCGTTCTCCTGCCACGTCCTCAACGCCGACGGCGACGTGCTCGTCACCCGCCGCGCGCTGTCGAAGAAGACGTGGCCCGGGGTGTGGACCAACTCGGTGTGCGGGCACCCTGCCCCCGGGGAGCCCTTCGCCGACGCGATCGCGCGGCGGGCGCGCGACGAGCTCGGCCTCGAGCTCGTCGACATCACCGAGTCCGCCCCCGACTTCCGCTACCGCGCCGTCGACGACTCGGGCATCGTCGAGAACGAGATCTGCCCCGTCTTCACCGCGCGCACCACCGGCGAGCCCGTGCCGAACCCCAGCGAGGTGATGGCCTACGCGTGGGTCGCACCTGCGGCGCTGCGCCAGGCGATCGACTCCGCGCCGTGGGCCCTGAGCCCCTGGCTCGTCCAGCACGCGCCGGCCCTCACGCTCTTCGCCCCCGACGGCGCGTGAGCGGGCGCCCCGCCGGGGCGCCCGAGCCCCTCGCGGCGCCTGACGTCCTCACGGCGGCCGACCTCCTGCCGGCCGAGACCCCGCTCGGTGAGCGCGCGACGCTCGTCCAGCTCTCGACGACGTTCTGCGCCCCGTGCCGCTCGGCCCGGACCGTCCTCGCCCGCGCCGCCGCGACGAGCCACGGCGTCGTCCACGTCGACGTCGACGTCACCGGGCACGAGGCGCTCGCCGAGCGTCTCGCCCTCACCGAGACGCCGACGATCCTCGTGCTCGACGCGGCGGGGCACGTCGTCGAGCGCCGCACCGGCGTCCCCCGGCTCGCGCAGGTCCGCGCGGTGCTCGAGACGCTCGGAGCCTGACCTGGCCCTCCCTACCGGCGGGAGGCGGCCCCCGCGGACGCGAGCGCGGCGACGAGGTCTCGCACGAGCACGACCGTCTCCTCCCAGCCGGTGACGGCCTCGCACTCGACGCCGAGCGCCTTGACCGGGTAGTCGTTGCCGCCCTCGTCGAGCCGGTCGCCGACGAAGAGCATGTCGCCGAGCGGCACGCCCGTCTGCTCCGCGAGGCGGGTCATCCCGTAGGCCTTGTCGACGCCCTTGCGGGTGATGTCGACCGACGTCGACCCGCCGGAGCGCACCTCGAGGTCGGGCAGCAGCGCGGCGACGGCGGCGCGCAGGGACTCCTTGCGCTCCCCCGTGGGGTCCCACGCCTTCTTCTCGGCGAGCGGCGCGGCCTGGCCGAGGGCGGAGAAGGTGATCTGCGAGCCGCGGTCCTCCATGATCGGGCCCCACGTGCGGTCCGCCCACAGGCCGAGCCGGCGGGCCTGCGCCTCGACGACGGCGAGGGCGTCGGTGCGCTCGGAATCGGTGAGGTCGTTCGCGTACACCTGCGTCCAGGCGGCGCCGTCGTGCCGGTAGTAGCGCGTGCCGCACGTCGGCATGAGGTGGAGGCGCCCGAGGCGGGCGGCGTCGAGGTCGAGCCGCTCCGTCACCTGCTCGGTGAACTGCGCGAGCTGCCCGCCGGAGATGATGCACACCTGGGTGAGGGCGAGGAGGTCACCGAGGGCGCTGGCCATCTCGGGAGCGATCGGGGACTTGCTCGGGGTGAGGGTGTCGTCCAGGTCGAAGGCGACCAGCCGTACGGGCACGCGTGCTCCTCGGTGGGGGGGTCGCGGCGCGGCCGGACCGTCATCAGATCAGCGGCCAGGATAGCGGCGGGCCAGACTGGGACCATGATCCCCACCCGCACCCTCAGCGACGGCCACGAGATCCCCGCCCTCGGCCTGGGCACGTACCCGATGGACGACGACGTCGCGCCCACCGCCGTGCGCCACGCGCTGGAGGCGGGGTACCGCCTCGTCGACACGGCCGCGAGCTACGGCAACGAGGCCGCCGTCGGGCGCGGCATCGCCGCCTCCGACGTCCCGCGCTCCGAGCTCGTGGTGACGACAAAGCTGCGCGGCGCGGACCAGGGCTACTCCTCCGCGCTCGCCGCGTTCGAGCGCTCCCGGGCCGCGCTCGGCCTCGACTACGTCGACGTCTACCTCATCCACTGGCCCCTGCCGCGGCTCGACGCCTACGTCGACTCGTGGCGCGCGCTCATCCGGCTCCGCGAGGAGGGCGCCGTGCGCTCGATCGGGGTCTCCAACTTCACGCCCGAGCACCTCGACCGCCTCGAGCGGGAGACCGGCGTCGTGCCCGCCCTCAACCAGGTCGAGCTCCACCCCTACTTCACCCAGGAGGTGGCGCGGGCGACGCACGCCGAGCGCGGGATCCTCACGCAGAGCTGGAGCCCCCTCGGGCGCAAGAGCGACGTCCTCGCCCACCCCGCGGTCGAAGGGGCAGCCGCCGCGCACGGCGTCACGGTGGCGCAGGTCGTCCTGCGCTGGCACGTCCAGCTCGGGGCCGTGCCGATCCCCAAGTCCGCCGACCCCGAGCGCCAGCGCACGAACCTCGACGTCTTCTCGTTCGAGCTGAGCCCGGCGGAGATGACCGAGCTCTCCAGCCTCGAGCAGACCCGCATCGGCGGCGACCCGGCCACCCACGAGGAGCTCTGACCCGACCTCAGGCGCGGTAGTGCGCCGCGAGGCGCGCGAGGCCCTCGTCGATGCTCACGCGCGGGCGCCAGCCGAGGACCTCGCGCGTGCGGCGCTGGTCGAACCAGTGCGCCGTCGAGAGCTGCTCGGCGAGGAACCGCGTCATGGGCGGCTCGTCCTCGCCCGGCCGCACGGACCACACCACCTCGACGACGGCGCCGGCCACCGTGGCGAGCACCGCGGGCACCCGCCACGACGGCGGCCGCACCCCGGCGGCGAGGCACATCCCGGCGAGGACGTCCCCGATCGGCCGCGGCTCGCCGTTCGTGACGACGAAGGCCTCGCCGTGCGCCGCCTCGATGCGCTCGAGCGCCGCGACGATCGCCTCCGCGGCGTTGTCGACGTAGACCGTGTCGACGAGCGCGGCGCCGTCGTCGAGCAACGGGAGCCGGCCCGCGCGGGCCCGCTCGACGATCCGCGCGACGAGCTGGGTGTCACCCGGTCCCCACACGAGGTGCGGGCGCACCGCCGTCACTGCGAAACCGGGCGCGTCGGCCGCGAGCGCCGCGACCTCGGCGGCCGCCTTCGTGCGGGCGTAGCTGCCGCGCGCGCGCTGCGGCTCGGCCGGTCCGGCGCCGGCACCGACGAGCGCCGACCCGGTGTGCGCCACGGAGGGGGAGGACACCTGGACGAACCGCGTCACCCCCGCCCTCTTGGCGGCGGCGAGGAGGTCCTGCGTGCCGCGGACGTTGACCCGCTCGTAGTCGGCGAGGTCCCCGCTCACCGACACCTTGGCCGCGAGGTGGATGACGGCGTGCTGGCCGGCGACGGCGGCAGCGATCGCGGAGCGGTCGTCGAGCGAGCCGGCGACGTCCCGCGCACCCGTGACGCCGGACGGACGGCGCTGGAACGTCGTGACGTCGTACCCGCGCCCGAGGAGGAGCCGCGCCACCGCGCCCCCCAGGAGGCCACTCGCCCCCGTGACGAGGACACGCGCGGCCCCACCGCCGGGACCCGGCACCTCTGCATGATCACGAACGGGGGACGGGGCATGACGAACGAGGGGGGACGGGGTCATGGGGCCGGGATCCGTCCGCCGGCGAGGGCGCGCGTGGCCCACCGGGCCAGGCGACCGCGCTCGATCTTGGAGTTGTGCCGCACGTCCGTGGGGAGCTCGGCCACCCGCAGCACCGCGGCGACGGGGACGCCCGCGGCGCGGCGGACCGCGCGCGCGAGTCCCGGCGTGGCGAGCGAGGGCCGGGCGAGGGCGCGCGGGTCGAGCGCGGGGTCGGTCTCGAGGACGACGACGACCTGCTGGGTCCCGGCGGGGCCGACGCCGACGGCGGCCGCGCGCCGCACCCCGCGGACCCGCTGGACGCGGTGCTCGACGTCGACGGGCGTGACGGTGCCCAGCGGCGTCGTCATGATGTGCGCGAGGCGCCCCTCGACCCAGACGCGTCCCGCGGCGTCGAGGTGCCCCACGTCCCCGGTGCGGTGCCAGCCCGCGTGGTCGCCGCTCGCCGCCTGGGTCGCCCAGAGCCGGTCGTAGGCCTTCTTCAGGTGCGGGGCGGTGACGAGGAGCTCACCCGTGACCCCCGGGGCGGAGGTCGGTGCCCCGGTCGCGGCGCCGTCGGCGTCGAGCGGGAGGACGCGCACGTCCGCGCCGGGCACGGGCGTGCCCACGCACGTGCCGTTCCCCGCGCCGACCACGGCGCCGCTGCGCGCGTCGTCCTCGGCCGCGCGGATCGCCGCGAGGTCGACGTCGGTGACGGGCAGCACCTCGGTCATGCCGTACGGGGTGTGCGGCTCGGCGTTCGGCATGACCTCACCGACGCGGGCGAGGAGCTCGGGCGCGACGGGCGCGCCGGCGGAGAGGAAGAGCCTGACCCCGGCGAGCGCCGCGCGCCGGCCGGCGTCGAGGTCGCCTGCCGTGCGCAGGACGTTCGTCAGCGCCGACGGCGAGGTGAACACCGCGCCGGCGCCACCGGCGGCCACCGCGTCGGCGAGCGCCGCCGCCGTCAGGGTCGCCGGGGCGGTGACGTCCATGTCGGGGGTGACGGAGACGGCCCCGAGAGCGGTGCCGAGCAGCGCGAAGGGGGCGAACCCGGCGACGAGCTGGGAGTCGGCGCCGAGCCCGTACGTCGTGGCGAGGGCGTCGCGCATCGCCGCGAGGCCGCCCTGCGTGTAGAGGACGCCCTTGGCGGCGCCGGTGGAGCCCGACGTGAAGAGGATGGCGGCGTCGTCGTCGGCGTCCGGCATGGGGCCGAGGTCGGCCCCCTCGGCCCGGAGCGAGGCACCGCGGGCGATGAGCTCGCCGACGCTCGCGCTCACCCCGAGCACCCGGCGCCGGGCGGGGGCGAGGTCGTCGACGGCGATGCGGCGGCCCGGCCAGCCGAGGAGGCGCGCGCCGGCGAGGCCGCGCTCGATCCCGATGAGGTGGTCCGGGTCCGCGCCGCGGATCGCCCGGCTCATCCCGGCGAGCCCGAGCCCCTGGTCCGCGAGGACGACGACGGCGCCGATGCGCAGGCACGCGAAGAGGCACGTCGTGAGGTCGACGCCGGGAGTGACGAGGAGGCTGACGCGGTGCCCGGGCCGCACACCGGCGTCGAGGAGGCCGGCGGCGAGGTCGTGGACGCGGTCGGCCAGCTCGGACCACGCGAGCGTGCGGACGCGGCCGCCGGAGAGCGCGACGACGGCGGGGCCGCTGCGGCGGGCGTACGTCTCGAGCACCGTCGAGACGGCGACGAAGTCCTTCCCCGCCGACGGCGCGGGCGCGGCGCCGTCGTCCGCGGAGCCGTCGTCGGCCGTGCCGAGCCGGGCGTCGAGCCAGGTCATGACGGTCCCGGCGACGTCGGCGTCCTCGGGCAGGAGGTGGCCGGCGCCCTCGAACCGGTGGACGTCCGCGTGCGGGAGGCGCCGGAGGAGGTCGCGCAGGTACCGGTTCTGGAACACGGGGTCGCGCGGGCCCCACATGACGAGCGCGGGGACGGCGAGCGTGCGCACGCCCTCGGCGATCGCCGCGAGCGCGGGGTGGCTCGGGTGGTCGGGGCCGGCGGGGATGTCGCTGACGAAGTCGGCGATCGCCTGGCGCCGGTCCGCCGTCCGGTACGGGGCGTGGTAGGCGTCGCGCACGTCCGGGGCGAGGGCCGGGTCGGCGAGCGCGAGAGTCGTGCGCAGGAACGTCGCGCTGGTCCGGGTGCCCCAGCCGTGGACGGCGGGGTGCCCCGCGAGCTGGAGGAGCGCCGGGATCCGCGTGGCGTCGTCGTGGTGGACGGCCGTGTTCGTCAGGACGAGCCCGGCGAGCTGGTCGCGGTGCGCGACCGCCCAGCCGAGGGAGACGACCCCGCCCCAGTCGTGGCCCACGGTGACGACGGGCCCGTCGAGGCCGAGGGCGTCGGTGAGCGCGCCGAGCTCGCTCACCCGGTCGGCGAGACGGTGCATGCGCCCGTCGCGCTCGGACAGGCCCATGCCGAGCTGGTCGACGGCGACGACGCGCCAGCCGCGCGCCACGCCCGCGGCGAGGAGGTCGCGCCACAGGTAGGACCAGGTCGGGTTGCCGTGGACGGCGAGGAGCGTGCCGCGTGGCTCGGCGTCGAGCTGCGCGCCGTTGTCGAGGACGTGCCAGCGCGCGGGCGGCGTGTCCGACGTCCCCGGCACCGTGATCTCGCGGCTCCACCGGGGGTCGAGGCCGGGCAGGGCGGAGAGGTCCACGGTGGGGCTGGGCACGGCGGGGGGCACCTCGTCGAGGTCGTCGGTGGGCGGGACGGGAACTACCAGGTCAGCTCGAGCATGGCGGTGTTGAGGCCGGAGCCGACCCCCATGCACAGGACCCGGTCGCCGCTCGTGAGCGAGGGCGCCTGCGCGGCCAGCGTCATCGGCAGCGACGCCGGTCCCACGTTGCCCCAGTGGGAGAACGTCACCGGCACGCGGTCGGCGTCGAGGTCGATCGCGTCGACGATCGCCTTCGTGTACGGGGTGGAGATCTGGTGCGTGACGTAGCGGTCCATGTCGTGCCAGCGGAAGCCCGTGCCGTTGTTGGCCTCGCGCCAGGCGTCGACGACGAGCTCGAGCCCGCCGTCGAGCAGGCCCTTGGTGTCCGTGAACATCCCGTCGAGCCCGCCCACGCACAGCGCGTGGTGCTCGGTCCCGGCGCGCGAGACGCCGCCGACGATCCGGTGGGCACCAGCGTGCTCGTCGGCGCGGCCGAGGACGGCGGCGGCCGCACCGCTGCCGAGGGTGAGGGAGGCGAACTCGCGGTTGTAGTCGGCGCGCGTGACCTCGGGGCCGCTCAGGCGCGCGAGCGTCGTCTCCTGCGTGCCGCGGGAGTCCTCGGAGTTGACGATGACGGCGTACCGGATCTGACCGGCGTCGATCATCATCGAGGCGAGCATGATTCCGTTGACGAACCCGAGGCACGCGTTCGAGACGTCGAAGTTGACGGCCGAGGACGGCAGGCCGAGGCCGTGGTGGATGCGGACGGCGACGGACGGCTCGAGGTTCGTGCGCGTGACCGAGGTGTTGATGAGGAGCCCGACCTCGGCCGGGTCGACCCCGGCCTCGGCGAGCGCCTTGGCGCCGGCCTCGATGGCGGGGTCGTCGAAGAGGGTGCCCGGCTCCCACCAGCGGCGCTCGACGACGCCGGAGACGCGCTCGAGGAGGTTGTCCGGCAGCCGCAGCCGCTTGCGCGTGGGCGCCAGCCGCTCCTCGAACTCGGCCGAGGAGACCCGTACCGGCGCTTCGATGTGCGTGACCGACAGCAGGGCGCTGTTGCGGTACCTGAAGGAAGCGTTCCCGGCGTGACTCACCCGCTGAATTTACATTCGCCGCAGAGCCGATGCACATCAGGCCTGTCGGGTGTGCGCGGAGTCACGCGTACCGCGGCTCCGCAGGAGGCACCGGTCACTCGCGTCCCGACGCCGCCTTGGCGACCGCCGCGTGGTCGAGGAAGAGCTCGAGCGCGAACCGCCCGAAGACCAACGTGAGGAAGCCCCAGACCGGCCCGCTGACGAGGGACAGGAGCCCGATGACGACCCAGGAGCCGCCACCGACGAACGGGTCACCGGCCACGCCGAAGGCGCTGATCCCCGTGATGACGCCGACGACCGTGATGAGTACGGCCAGGACGACGACGCCGATGTAGGCCACCTTCGCCAGGGCTGGGGTGATGCGGGCGGTGAAGCCCATGTCCGTCAGGCCCGCGAAGGTCGAGGGCTTCGCCGGCTGGGCGAACCCGGGCTGGGCGAACCCCGGCTGGCCGTAACCGGTGGGTGCGTACTGCGGCTGGCCGGGGTACCCGGGCTGGCCGTAGCCCGGCGGTGCCTGCGGGGCGGGGGGGCTGTACCCCGGCGGCGGGGCCTGCGGAGCCGCGCCAGGCGGCGGCGGGGGTGTCTGCGGTGCGCTCGGCTGGTACGCCTGCTGCCCGTGCTCGTCGCGGGCGGGCTGTGATCCGCTCGGCTGGTCGCTCATGGTCGTCCTCTTTCCTCGGGTGCTGACGCGAGCGTAGCGGCGGCGCGCCTGGCGCAGGCGGCGGGTCCACCCGGTGCCGTCCCGGCTCGCGCACCCCCGCGCCGGGCGAGGTCGCGAGCGCCGGCGTGGCAGCATGGGCACCACCGCCCCGCCGACCCCGGAGTACCGATGCCCACGCCGCACATCGCCGCCGCCAAGGGTGACTTCGCCCCCGCCGTCCTCATGCCCGGGGACCCCCGTCGCGCGCAGCGCATCGCCGAGACGCTCATGCCCGACGCGCGCCTCGTCACCGACGTGCGCGGCATGCTCGGGTTCACGGGAACGGTCGGCGGCCGGCCGCTCAGCGTCATGGGGTCGGGGATGGGCCAGCCGTCGGCGACGATCTACGCGACCGAGCTCTTCCGCGAGTACGACGTCCAGCGGATCATCCGCGTCGGCACGGCCGGCGGGATCGCACCGGACGTGCGGGTCGGCGACGTCGTCATCGCGCTCGGCGCGCACACGGACTCGTCCATGAACCAGCTGCGGATCCCCGGGGTCAACTTCTCCGCCGTCGCCTCCTACCCGCTCGCCGCGGCGGCGGCCACGGCCGCCGAGGCGGACGGCGAGGGCGGCGTCCACGTCGGCACGATCATCTCCCGCGACCACTTCTACCTCGCCGTCCCCGGCCAGGTGGAGAAGCTGGGCGCCTACGGGGTACTCGCCGTCGAGATGGAGGCCGCGGCGCTCTACGGCGTCGCCGCCGAGCACGGGCGGGAGGCGCTGACGGTCCTCACCGTCTCCGACCACCTCCTCGACGGCTCGGCCGACATGAGTGCGCAGGAGCGGGAGACGCGGTTCGAGCGGGCGCTGCGCCTCGCCGTCGCCGCCGCCCACTGCTGAGCCCGCCGGCCCCTTCTCCCCCGGCCCCCTTCCTGCCATCCTGGCCGTATGGCCGAGATGCGCACCCGCCGGACCGAGCAGGACGTCGCCGGCTTCCTCGCCTCCGTGGCGGACCCGCGCCGCCGCGCCGACGCGGAGCGCGTCTGCGCGCTCATGAGCGAGGTCACCGGCGACACCCCGGCGATGTGGGGGTCGGGCATCGTCGGCTTCGGTCGGCGGCACCTCGTCTACGCCACCGGTCGTGAGCTCGACTGGTTCGACATCGGTTTCTCCCCGCGCAAGGCGGCGACGACGCTCTACCTCACCGACGGCTTCGACGCCTATGCCGACGTCCTCGCACGGCTCGGGCCGCACACGACCGGCAAGGGCTGCCTCTACGTCAAGCGCCTCGAGGACCTCGACCCCGACGCCCTGCGGGAGCTCCTCGCGGCAGCCGTCGCCGCCGCCCGGGGCGCCTGAGGGCGGACGACGACGGCGGGCCGCCCCGCGCAGCGGGCGCCCGTGACGGTCCTCGCACAAGGGTGCGACCTGCACCTACACTCACCTGAAGGCGCCACGTCAGCGGCGAGGGGGAACCCATGGACGGACAGGCCGCCGTCTACTCAGGGCATACGCGGCTTCCCCGCGCCATCGTCGCCGTGCCGAACGTCCGGGGCCTCGCGCGCCCCCAGCTCCTGGCCGCGCTCGACCCCGTCCGCACGAGCCGTATCGGGCTCGTCATCGCCCCCGCCGGCACGGGCAAGACGACGCTCATGGCGCAGTGGGCGGGCAGCCTCGACTTCCCGGCCGCGTGGTGCCGGCTCGAGGCCGCGGCCGCCGTGCAGGGGCGCCTCGTGGAGTGGCTGTGGCAGGCGCTGAGCCCCTGGCTGACGGACCACGGGGCCCGGCCCCCCTCCACGGCCGACGAGCTCGCCCTCCTCCTCGAGCGGCGCACCGAGCCGCTGCTGCTCGTCGTCGACGACCTCCATACCGTCGCCGGGACGACGAGCGAGACGGAGCTCGAGCAGTTCCTCGTCCTGGCTCCCGCGGCCCTGCGCGTGCTCATCGGGTCGCGCCGGATGCCGACGTTCAACCTCGCGCGCTCGGAGATCGAGCCTCCCGTCGTCCTCACGGGCGACGACCTCCGCTTCCGCACGTGGGAGGTCGAGCGGCTCTTCCGCAACGTCCACCGCGCGCCGTTGGCACCCGAGGACGTCGCCGCCCTCACGCGCTACACGCAGGGCTGGGCGGCCGCGCTCCAGCTCTTCCACCTCTCGACCCTGGGCGGTCAGGCAGCAGACCGTCGCCGTGCCGTCCACGCGCTCGCCGGGCGCTCCAGGTACGCGCAGGACTACCTCTCCGCCCAGGTCCTCGCCGGCCTGCCGATCGAGATGCAGGACTTCCTGCGCCGCACGTGCGTCTTCGACGTCCTCACCGCGCGGCGGTGCGACACGCTCCTCGGCACCGACGACTCGCAGCGCACCCTCCTCGAGCTCGAGCACCGCCAGGCGCTGACGACGAGCGAGGACGGCGGCCAGACCTTCACCTACCACGAGGTGCTCCGCCGCCACCTCGAGACCGCGCTGCGCGAGGAGCTCGGCCCCGCCCCGACGCGGGAGTGGTACCAGCGCGCGGCGCAGGTCCTCGAGGAGGAGGACGCCGTCGTCGAGGCGGTGCGTGCGCGGTGCCGGGCCGAGGACTGGGGGGCGGTCCAGCGACTTCTCGGGACGCACGCCGAACGGGTGCTCGGGGCCGGCGTGGGCACCGACGACAACTCCTGGACCCAGATGCTCCCGACGTGGCTGACGGAGACCGACCCGTGGTGCTGCCTCGCCGAGGCGCGCCGCCTCCTCGCGGACGGCCAGCTCTCCGCCGCGGAGGACGCCTCCCGCCGCGCCGAGGCCCAGTTCACCGAACCGCTCGGGCGGGCGCTGTGCCAGGACGTGCGGCGCTCCGTGGCCACGTGGCGCGGCGCGCCACCCCCACCCCGGCCCCGCTGGGGGGACGTCCTGCGTGCGGCGACGCGCAGCGACCCCCTGGGCGCCGCTCGGCGGGCGCGCGAGCTCGACGACGACCGGGCGGTGCTCGCCGAGGGCATCGCGCTCGTCCTCGCGGGTGACCGCCGCGGTGGTCGCCGGGTGCTGCGGCCCGTTGCCGAGGACGTGGGCTCCCCGCGCATCGCCCTCGTCGCTCAGCTCGTCCTCGCGACCGTCAGCAGCCTCGGTGAGCGGCCCCCGCACCGCACGGCGACGTTCGACCGGGTCCAGGTCGAGGCGGAGCGCCGGGGCATGCCGTGGCTCGCGCGCCTGGCCAACGGCCTGGCCGTCAGCCTGGGCGGGCACCGCGCGCGGGCCGAGACCGCGGCGATCCTCGCGGACTGCGAGAGCCGGGGCGACCGGTGGGCGGCGGTCCTCATCGAGGCGTCCGCGACGCTGGCGACCCTGCGCTCGGGGCGGTCCGCCACGGACGCGCTCGAGTCGCTCGCGGACCGGTTGCGTGAGCTCGACGCCGGGGTCCTCGAGGTCTGGATCCGCGCTATCCACGCGCTGGAGGCAGCCACCCTCGACCTGCCCGAGGCCGCAGCCACCGCCCGCGCGGCCGAGGCCGCCGCGCGGACGGCGGGGGTTCCCGGCGCCTCCGCCTTCGCCTACGCGGCGCTCGCCGCCACGCGCCCCGCGGACCGTGACGAGCTGCTCTCCCTCGCCCGCTCGACGGCGATCTCGGCCGGGCTCGACTGCCGCCCCTGGTCCTGGCTCCCGCGCGTGACCTCACCCGCACCCGGAGCGAGCGGTCCAGGCACCGGACCGGAGGGCCCGACGGCGGACCGCACCGCCAGCCCCAGTCGACCCCGCAGCCGTGACGGGGCGTGGGGCGCCACTGCTGTGGCGAGCGACCCGGACGTGGGTGCGGGCGCGGTGACCGGCGCCCCGGAGCGCCCCGTCGGCCCCGCGACGCCACCCGACGCTCCGCCAGGACGTGACCGGGCCCCGGCGGCCGAGGTCCCGGCCGCGGTGGCCGCGCCGGTGGAGCTCACGTGCTTCGGCGCGTTCCGGCTGGTCGTCGATGGTGACGAGATCGATCTCGGCGTGGTCCGCCCTCGGGCCCGGGCGACCCTGAAGTTCCTCTCGGTGCACGCCGGGCGGCCGGTCCACCGCGAGATCCTCGCCGACGCCCTGTGGGGTGACCTCGACCCCGACGCCGCGATGCACAACCTCCAGGTGAGCGTCTCGAGCCTGCGGGGCGCCCTCGAGCCCGGCGTGCCCGGGCGCAAGAGCCGCCTCATCGTCCGCGACGGAGAGGCCTACACCCTCGCGCTGCGGCCCGGTTCGCGCTGCGACGTCGCCACCTTCGAGACGGCCCTCGCGGCGGCGGCGGACGCGCGCCGGACCGGTGGCACCGAGGCGGCCGTCACTGCTCTCGGCACGGCCCTCGCCGCGTACGGCGGGGACCTGTTCCCCGAGGAGGGGCCGGCGGACTGGGTGGTGAGCTTCCGCGAGCGGTACCGGAGCCGGGCTGCGGAGGCGGCGGCCGCCCTGGCGGAGATCGAGCTCGAGCGGGGACGCACCGTCGCCGCCGTCGCGGCCGCCCAGCGCAGCACCGAGATCGACGAGTACCGCGACGACGCGTGGCGCATCCTCATCGAGGCGCTCCGCCGCGCCGGCGAGCCGGCCGGCGCGCAGCGCGCGATGCGCTCCTACGCCCGCGTCCTCTCGGCCCTCGGCGTCTCCGACGCCGCCGCCGTCACCCCCGCCCGCGGAACTCCACCTCCGCCACCGCGACCGGAGTCTCGGGCGTCGCCCCGTACGTCGAGAGGATCGTGAGCCGGACGCCGGTCACGTCGTCGATGCCGTCGAACGTGAACGTCTGCGGACCGCTCGTGTCCTCGAGCGTGACCTCGTGCAGGACGGGCTCGCCGCCGGCGGCGGTGTGCATCTCGAGGCGGACCTCCCGAGGGCGGCCCTCGGTGAGCCGCTGCTCCTCGTCGGCGGAGTTCCCGCCCGTGATGAGGACGTGGACGAGCCGGAACGGCTCCTCGAAGGTGAACTGGATCCACTCCCCCTCGGCAGCCTCGCCGAGCGGCACGGGCGCCCAGGAGCGGTCGCTCAGGCCGTCCCGCGCCTGGACCGCCGTGCGCCCCTCGGCCTGGCTCGAGTGCAGGACGTCGTGCACCGGCGTCACCTGGGAGTCCCCCCGGACGCGGTCGAGCACGGAGTCGTAGGCGCCGACGATCTGGTCACGGTAGGTCCATCCCGCGAAGCCGAGGAGCCCGAGGATGACGAGGGTGACGACGAGCCCCGTCGGGAAGCGCCGGTTCTTGCGTGCCCGCGGCCGCGCGCCGGCTACGGGGCCCGGCTTGGGGTCGGGCCGCAGCACGCGCCGCCACCACGCCCGCTGGGGCTGGACGGGCGCGTCGGCGAGGCTCGCCCCGCACCGGCGGCAGAACCTGCGCTGCGGGGTGTTGCCCGCGCCGCAGCTGCCGCAGATGAGGTCGCCGGGCGCCGGTGGTGCTTCGTCCTCGGCGGCCGGCACGACGCGCCGGCGGGGTGCCGGTGCGCCCGGGCGCACGGGGGCCGGCTTGCGCGGCTGGACGCCCGCCGGGGTGCCGGCCGGGACCGCGGGCCTCGCGGGCTTGGCCGGTGCCGGCCTCGTGGGCGCGGGACGTGCCGGGGCGGGCTTGGTGGCAGCCGCGGCCGGCGCGTCCTCGACGCGCGTCGAGGACGAGCGGACCTGGTCCGCGCCGTGCCGGACGTCGTTCCCTGCCCGGCGCGCCTGGTCGGCGGCGGACGTGTCGACCCCCGCGCGCCCCGCGACGTCCCGCAGGAGACGTGCCGCGCCCCCGCGCCCCCGCCCGGCGGTGCTGCCCACCTGACCGAGGCCGCCCGTGGCGCGGCTGACGCCCGTGCGCCCGCCCGTCGCGCGGTCGAGCGCCCGGGCGGCGCCGAGCCCCGCCCCGGCGGCGGCCGCGACCCCCAGCGCCCCACGGCCGCCGCCGTTCCCCCCGCCCGCTGTGCCGTCCACCGGCTCCTCGGGGCCCGCGTCCTTCGCAGCCCGGTCCGGGCGGTCCTCGCGGTCCTCGTGGTTCCCACCGTCCTCGACCGACCCGGCGGCCGGCACCGCGCCGGCGCCGCGCACGGCGTCACCGACGTCGTCGCTCGGCGGGGCGAGCGAGCCGCTCCCGGGGGCACCGTCATCGGCGGCACCGTCGCCGACGTCGTCGGTCGGCGGGGCGAGCACCGTGTCGCCCTCCGGGGGGGCCGGGTAGGACGACGCGCCGTCGTCGGCGACGTCTGCCGCGAGGGGGCCGGCGCCAGGGTCGGCGTCAGCGACCGCCACGGGCACCTGCTCGTCCGCCCACTCCAGGTAGGAACCGCACCCTCCGCAGAACTGCTCGTCGTCCTCGTTGCGGGTGCCGCAGTCAGTGCAGATCTGCATCGTTGTCCTCCACGACGTCGATGGTGTGCGGGACGTGGGCCGGCTTGACCCCCGCGACGACGGCCTCGAGCCGCCGCCGGTCGACCGTCGAGGGGTCCGGCACGGCGACCCGGACGTGGAGCCAGGGGTCCGGGGCGCCAGGGACGGCGCCGCCGCTCACCGGCGACCACGCGGAGCCGCCGTTGTCGGTGACCTCGACGCGCCCTCCGACGGCGAGGCGGACGGCGTCGACCACGCCCTGCACCGTGCCGCGGCGCCGGTGGAGGTCCGCGGCGCCGGCGACGATGTGCCGCCGCCGCTCCACGGACCAGGACTCGTCCACCTCGATCCCCACCCACTCCGCGAGCCAGTCGAGGAAGTCGGGCGGGGCGAGCGCCGGGTCGACGTACCCGGCGAGGCCGTCGAGGCTGAGGAAGACGGGGGCGAGGGCGTCGTCGAAGGCGCGGACGAACCGCTGGAGGAAGTCGTCCTCCTGGTAGACCGCCGGCATGCGCTGGGCGACCGGCACGGGGCTGACGAGCCCGGGCACGACGCCGCGCATCACCGGCCTCCGGAGACGCGCACCTGGTGGCGGAAGGAGAAGACGAGGCCGTTCGGGTCGAGGTCGATGCGCTGGGCCGGGTCGCCCCGCCGTCCGGTGATGGGGTCCGCCCCGAAGATCTTGACGTCCTCGACGATCTCCGTCCCCGCCAGTGCCTGGAGGACGGCGTACACCTCGCCGGCCTGGACGGGGCGGCCGAACGGCCAGCCGTCGCCGTCGGGCCCACCGGTGAGCGGGTCGAAGTACCGGTTGAGCGCCCGCACCGCCTCCTGCTCGAGGAGCTGCGCGTCGCTGCGCGGGCGCGAGGTCAGCCTCGCGACCACCGTGACCCCCTGGTAGAACGGCGGCTCGACGAGGACCCGGGCCCCGACCGGCCGCCGCTCGTCGAGGTAGTTCGTCATCGTCGCGAGCGCGGTCTCGGACGGGACGAGGTCCTCGAAGCGCAGCTGGGCGTCCAGGTCGGGCACGGCCGAGGGGACGACGAGGAGGCGCACGCCACCGGCGTCGTCGGGCGCGGTCGCCGGGACGCACCGCACCCGCGCTATGCCCGGGGCGGCGCGGCGTGCGAGCTGCTCGTAGTCCTCGGCGGTGATCGCGCGGTCGCGGGTGCGCAGGGCGAGGGGGCCGCGCGCCTTGGCCTCGGTCACCGTCTCCCCGGCGACCCCGCCGAGGGCTGGGCGGCGGTTCTCGACACGGTCGACGAGCGGGATCGTGCTCCGCATGACCGTGACGGCCCGGGCCGCGACGTTGCCCTGCACCCCACCGCCGGTGAGATAGACCGGCACCCGTAGGGGCGCCCCCTTCGGTGGGACGGCTCCGTAGTGCCGGAGCGTCCCGTCCGGCTCGCGCACGGCCGGCGGGAAGTGCACCTCGCCGGTGGAGCGGTCGACGCGGACGACGCGGTCCTGCGGCCCGGACCCCGAGAAGGAGTCGACCTCGGTCCACTCCTCCCACCCGGCGCCGGCCGCCACCTCGACGACGAAGGGCGGGCCCCCGGCGACGACGGGAGCGCGCTCGAGCGCGAAGACCTGCCCTGGCACCCCCTCGGACAGCCCGATGACCTCGTCGAGCACCGTCTCGGCGTGCGCGGCGGGCACGGTCCCGCCCATGGTGAACGCGCTGGCGGCGCTCACGGTCGGCGAGGCGCTGTAGCGGGGGTAGCCCTCGGCCGGGTCGATGATGCGGCAGCGGATCCAGCCGGCCCGGAGGTTCCCGATGACCGACGCGGTGTGGCCCGGCGGCACGTGGAGGACGACGTCCCCGGCCCGGTTGAGGCCCCCCGTCCCGTCGGTGTCGACCTCGCACGCCCGCCACTCCTTGCCGGTCCACGCCTCCCACACGATCGGGGGGTACCGGGGGTCGACCCCGACGCCCTGGACGTCGGAGTCGAAGCGCAGGACGACGACGCACGACGGCGCCGGGTCGTCGAGGCCGAGGAGGAGCACGTCGCCCGGCCGGGGCGGGGAGCCGAAGCACGCGAACCGGTCCGCGGCGCGCAGCGGCTCCGCCCGGTTGACGGGCTCGGCGTCAACCTCCTGCGTCATGACGTGCGTGAGCACCCTGGGCGGCACCGTGAGCGCGTGGGACGTGAGGAAGACGATGGCGTCCTCCTGCTCCGTGCGCAGGGTGGCCGCCGCCGACCGCGCGGGGACGGTCACGGGCTCGGGCTGGGGTGCGGAGAGCCAGAACGTCAGGTCGGCCGTGGCGGCCGTCGGCGGGTGCAGGCGCACCCCGAGCAGCTCGAGGAACGTGACGTAGAGGCGGTCCGGCACCCGGTTGAGGCGGTAGGACAGCTCGTCGACCATGAAGGCGAACGTCTCGATGAGGGTGACGCCGGGGTCGGAGACGTTGTGGTCGCTCCACTCGGGGCAGTTGTTCTGCACCCGGCGCTTCGCGTCGTCGACGAGGTCCTGGAACCGCCGGTCGTCGAGGTTCGGGGCGGGAAGCATGCTCATACACCTGCCTCGTGCTGGGGGATGACGTAGAACGGGAAGACGAGGTTCCGCGGGTCGTTCGTGCCGCGGACGCTGTAGTGGATGTCGATGTAGAGCACGCCGTCGTCGACCGCGTCGAAGCGGACGGAGACGCCCTCGAGATCGATGCGTGGTTCCCACCGCTCGAGCGAGACCCGCACGGCGTAGGCGATGTCGCCCGCCGTCGAGGCGTCCGCCGGGGCGAAGACGTAGTCGTGCACGGCGCACCCGAACTCCGGGCGCATCGGGCGCTCGCCCGGGGAGGTCGCGAGGATGAGGCGGATGCTCTCCTCGATCTCCCGCTCGTCGGTGACGAGCGCGATGCGACCCGTCTGGTCCGTGCACAGCGGGAACGCCCATCCCGCACCGATGAACTCCTGGCCCATGGCACCGCTCCTCAGTTGATCTTCACGAGGGAGCCGCGGACCGTCGTGACCCCACTGGCGGAGAGCTCCGCGGCGGCCTGGCCGGCGATCTTGACGCTGGTCGCCTTGGCCTCGACGCTCGCCGTCCCCTCGACGGAGACCTGGGCCCCCTTGAGGAGGAGCTTCGCCGTCGCCTCGACGGAGACCTGGTTGCCCTTGATGTCGACGTTGCCGGACTGCGTCGTCACGGAGATGTTCTGCTGCGACGTGACGGTGGCGTCCTGCTTCGCCGTCACCGACACGGGGCCCTCCGAGATGATCTCGATGCCCTTGCCCGCGCTCTGGAGGAGCGTGATGCGCTGCGCGCCGTCGTTCGTGCTCACGGTCAGCTTCTCGTCCGAGGGCGTCTCGACCATCTCGATGATCATTCCCTTGCGCGAGGTGATCGCCCGGCGGGTGACGGTGCCGTCGTTCTCGCCGATGTGGTCGGCCCACGCCTTGCCCGGCTGGTCCTTGCCGTTGTAGAGCCCACCGAGCACGTACGGCTCGTTGACGTCGCCCTGCCCGAACGCGACGAGGACCTCGTCGTTGACCTCCGGCAGGATCGTGGCCCCCCGTCGGTTGCCCGCGCCCGCCTGGACCGTCCGGGCCCACCAGCTCTCGTAGTCGCCCGAGAGGACGGGGAACTTCACCTTGACGCGGCCGAGCTTCTCCGGGTCCTTGAGGTTCGTCACGATCGCCGTGACGACGCCGCGGGCGCCCTCTGCCACCGGGCGTCCGCCCCCCGTCACGGCGCCGTAGAGCGAGCGCTCCGAGGCGTCGCTCACGATGAAGGACGTGAGGTATCCGAGCTCGGGGTCGAAGTCGTGGCGCACCGAGCTGAGGACGTACTTGCCGTCGAAGCGTGTCCCGGCGCCCTTGAGGACGACGGCGGTCCCCGCACGCAGCGCGGCGTTGCCCCGCGCGGTTCCGTCGAGCTCGGCGAAGCCTCCGGCGCGGCGGTCGGCGAGCGACGTCGCCCGGGCAGCGACCGCGTCCTGCACGCCGAGTGCCGAGCGGGACTCGACGTGGGCGGCGGTCCTGGCCTTGGTGGCGAACGCCGCGGCCGAGGCACCGCCGTCGACCCGCGCACCCTCGGCCGCGGGCTTCACCCGGGAGACGAGCTCGTTCTTCGCGGTGACGTCCCAGCCCCGGACCTCGACGTCGGGCACCTGGGCCGTCGCCGTGAGCGTGGCACGCAGCGAGACGAGGTTGACGCCCACCTCGAGGACCTGCTGGCTCTGGCGGGCACTCGTGCCGGACGGCGCCTCCGCGGCCTGGACGGGCTTGGTGAACCGCAGGGTGCGTGCGCCCACGGTGACGACGGCGCCCACGGAGTCGGCGAGCCGCCGGAGGAACTCCCAGTCGTTGAGCCCGTCCTGGGTGAGGTGCTTGTACGTGGGGCCGATGCTCTCCGCCTCCACCTGCAGCCCGGCCTCGCCCCCGATGGTGCGCGCGATCCCAGCGGCGTTCTGGTCGACGAACGCGCGCGTCCGGGCGCCCCCGAGGAGGGAGTGGGAGTGGTCGAAGCCGCGCACGAGCGTGTGGGCGCCGTCGGGGCTGAACTCCCGCTCGATCGCCGTCACCTGCCCGGCCATGAGCTCGACCGGTCCCCCGGGTCCGCTCGACTGCGCCGCGATCGTGACGTCTGCGCCGACCTTGACCCGGGCCTTGTCGAGGACGAGGTCGTGCGGGTCGCTGAAGCGCAGGACGAAGAGGGCAGCGACGTTGCGGCTCTCGTCGACGTAGGCGGTCACGAGCAGGTCCGCGACGTCGTCCGCCAGCGGCGACCCGTCGATCTTCACGACGACCGAGTGGCTGTACTCCTCACCGAACGGCATGGCTCACCTCCTCGGGCAGTGCCCCGACGGCGCGCAGGGGCGCGTCCGGCGCGGGCCGCCGGTCGAGCTCGACGAGGGACGGCAGGAGGACGGTCCGGCCCGGCCGGAGCCGGAACGGGTCGTCGATGCCGTTCGCCTCGGCGACCGCACGCCACATGGCCGGGTCCCCGTACTCCCGGTAGGCGATGCCGGCGAGCGTGTCCCCCTCGACGAGCCGGTGGATCCGCCGGGGCACGATGCTGCCCGACGTCGGGTTCTGCCGCGGCGCCTCGCCCGCGAGCTCCTGCAGCGTGACGGTGCACAGGGCCCGGATGGGCAGGCCGCTCGAGGTGAAGAGCGTGTACTTCGCCTGGACGCTGCCGATGTAGGCGAGGAACCCGGTGAGCCCGCCCCACCGGAAGAGCACCCACGGCGGGGAGTCCTTCTTCTGCGCGTGCGAGGCGCTCGTGGGCACGCAGCAGCTGAACAGGCGGTCGACGCGCTTGACGACGCTGTTGTCCTGGGTGTCCGAGGCGTCGAAGAACATCTCGAGGGCGAGCGACGAGGGCTGCGGGCCGTTGTACTGCGGCGGTCCGCTCTTCGTGTTCCCGGTACCGGTCTCGCGCGCCCAGCTCGCGGACTTGGCGAGCGTGAGCTCGCGCGGGTTGAACTGGAACTCGATGCGGTCCAGCGCAGGCCCGGGCTTGGCGAGCGAGCCGTCGGCCGAGGGCTCGTAGAGCTGGAGGTAGGCGTGCTCGAGCTTGGGCCGCGCGCTCGCGGTCAGCGGCGAGGCCTGGGCGGACCCAGCGGCGTCGAAGGCGACGGGTGACGGTGACATGGCGGGCCTCCTCAGGCCGTCGCGCCGGGAGAGATGAAGCCGTGGTGGGCGATCTCGACGGACTCCGTCGCGACCTTCGGGCTGTCCGGGGACAGGGAGGGACCGGTCCAGCGGACGGGGACGACGTCGAGGAGCCCCCACTGGGCGATGACGGTCCCGTTCGCGCTCATCGCCTGGATCGTCCCGGTGCGGCGCTTGTAGCCGCTCGCCATGCTGGCGATCCACGTCGCGAGCTTCTCGGTGTCGCGCCCGAGCGGGCGACTCAGCTTGATGTTGGGGTACTTGAGGCGGGTCGGCAGCTGCCACACCTGGGTGTTGTTCCCGCCCTCCTCCCGCGTCTCCATGACCACCTCGGCGCCGAGGCCCTCGCAGCTGCTGAACGCGCCGAGGTCGACGCCGTCGAGCTTGACGACGTACCTCACGCTCATCGCGGTGTCGACCTCTTGCAGCACCTCGGTCACCTCCAGTCGGTTCGGCGGCCGCGGCGTTCGCGGTCGAGCAGGATCTCGGCGCGCAGGCGGCGCGTGAGCGAGGGCAGGAGCCGGCGGGCGAGGTCGTCCAGCTCCTGCGACGTGAACGTCCGTGCGGATCGGTCGCCGGCGCCGGCATCGGCGCTGGGCTGGTCGGACGGAGCCACCGCTGTCTCGACCTCCTCGACGCGGACGCCGGACGACGACGCGTCGACGGGCTCGTCCACCGGCTCGTCGACGACCGCGGGCGTCTCCGGCGGCCGGACGAGGTGGAGGGGTGTCATCGCCTCGCCCTCCACCTGCGGCGCGGCGGTGCGCCGGGAACGGGAGGTCAGACCGGACCGAGCGCGGGACCCGGTCGGCGTCTGCGCGGCGGTCCAGCGCGAGCGCGCGACGGTGGGCTGGACGTGCGTCGTGGTGGGGCTGCTCCCGACCGCGCGCTGGAGGGCGACGGGACGGTCGGCGAGCGTTGCGAGCGCGTCCTCGGCGCGGGTGGGGGTGACGGCGCTGCTCGCGCTCGTGCGGTCGCCCGCGGTCGGCGACGGCCCGGTGCTCCGGCCGTCGTCGGACCAGGTCCCGTCGCTCGCCCGCTGCACCGCGGCGCTCCCCGGCGCGACGGCGAGCGCGAGGAGCGGCGCCGTGACTGCGGCGGCCAAGCCGGGAGCGGCCCCGGCCCCGGCGGAGTCCTCGCCGGGCGCCGAGCCGAGCGCGCGCACGGCGAGCGTCGGCACGACGTCGGTCGCCGTCGCGGCGCGCGCGCCGGCGGTCGACGTCGGTCCGCCCGGCGGCCCGGCGGTCGGCGGCGGGGTCGCGCGGTCACCGGCCCACCGCGCGACGACCGGGGCCGCCGGTGCTCCGACGGGCGCCCCGCCCGCGGGTGACGCGGCAGCCGTGGCCGACGACGCGGGCGAGGCGGCCCTCGCCGCAGGGGCGAACCCCGGGGCGTCCCCGAGGGTGCCCGGAGGCGACCCTGCGCCGGGACGGCGCCAGGGCAGCGTCGGGACGCGAGGGCCGGACCCGCCCGTGGCCGGGCCGGACGTCCGGCGCACGGCTGCGACGGACCGGCTGACCGCCGGTCCGCTCGCGCCCTCCACACTCCCCGGCGATCCGAGCACCGCGGCGGAACCGTCCGGCGCGACCGCTGCAACCGGCGTCGCACCGGCGGTGCCGACCGGGCTGGGCGCCGCGACGCCGGTGCTTCGAACCCGTCCGGCCGGCTTCTCCGCGGAGGAGGCCGCACCGGAGGGCGGCGGGGTGGACCCGCCGAGGTCGGCGCGGTGGCCGGACGGGACGGCTCCGGTGGTGCCGGTGCCCGACGGGGACGCCACGACGGCGCGGGGCACGCGCGGCGCCGGGTGGTGCCCCGCGGCGGACCGCGCCACCGTCGCCCCGGCCGTCTGCACGCTCGCCGGGGTGCTCCTCGTGCCGGGGCCGGCCCCCGTGCCGACGTCGACGCGGACACCGGCAGCCGACGCGCCGAGCGTCGGCACGCTTGCGTGGCCGGCCGGCGGCACGGGGGCGCCGGTGCTGCCCGGCGGCGTGCCGACGATGCTGCCGCGGCCACCGGGCTCGGCGGCGTCCGCGGCCCCGGGCCCGGTCGGGCTCGGGTCTGCTCCGGCGCGGGGGTCGGGCACGGGCCGGGTGGGCGGCGCGAGACGCTGATCGGGTCGGTCGAGGTACCCGGGAGTCGGCGCCCCCGTGCCACCCGCGTCCGCGAGGCGCGAGACCGGGAGGGGCGCGACGGCGGTGGCGTGCTCACCAGCGGCGTGCTCACGAGCGGCGTGCTCACCAGCGGCGTGCTCAGCAGCGGCGTCCGGGCGCGGACCTCCCTCGCCGGTCGTCGCGGCTGCGCCGCCGCCCTCCCCCTCCGGCGGGCTCGTCACGGGCGGGGGCGTCGCCGGGCCTGCGGACGCGCGCTGGAGGGCAGGGCCGGGTCCGGCGGGGCCTGACGGCTCGGCCGCGCTGCGCTCAGGCGTGAGGGGCAGCGCGACGGCGACCGGCGCGACCGGCGCCGCGGCCGCCGGGGACGCCTGCGCGCCCACGCTGCGCGCGACGACGACCCGCTCACCGGAGGCGCCGTCGGGCACCTGGGCCTCACCCGAGGGCGCGGCGGCCGCGTCAGCACCGCGCGGGTCGTGGGCCCCGTCGAGCTCAGGCGCCGCCGGAGCGGCGGCACGCGCGACCGTCACCGGCGCGGCAGGCACGTCGGCCGGGATCGCTGGCGCGACGACGGCAGCGTCCGGGGTGCCGGCGCTCTCGTCCCGGCCGGCCACGCGCTCCGGCACGAGCGGCATCGCGGTGCTCCGCTGGAGCGGCCGAGGGCCGGGGACGGAGGGCGCCGCGTCGTCGGCGGGCGGCGGTGGCGGGACGACCGGCCGCTCGGGCGGGGCGGCGGCGAGGGCGTCGGGCGCCGAGTCACCAGGTCCCACCCGCCCGTCGGGCGCGCGCGGTCCGCGCTGAGCAGAGTCCCCGTCGCGCTCCGCCGTCCGCTGCACGCCCGCGGGACCCACGCCGTGTCCCGCGGAGGACGCTGAGGCCCCGTTCGTGGCCTCGCGTCCCGCAGGAGGGGCGTCGGGAGGCGCACCGTCCGCCGCCGGCGCGCGCTGCACCCCGGGCGCCGGGGCCGGATACGGTTCGGGCGGTGCCGCGACGGGCACCTCCGGCGCCGGCGGGCTGGCGGGTGCGGTCCGCTGCTCGCGAGGCCCCGCGGGCTCGGGCGTGGCCATGGGGTCGGGCGACGACGCGGTCCGCTGCACCGCGGTCCGCTGCACCGGCACGTGGTTGAGTGGCGCACCGAGCCCGAGGCGGCGCGCCCCGCCCGGCCGCGCGGCCGCGGGCGCCGCCGGGCCGGCGCCGGCGGTCGGGGCCGTGCCCGACGGTGCCGCACCGGCCGCGGGTGCCTCGGCCGCCGGCAGCGGGACGTAGGTGGCGTCGCCGTCGGACCACGACGCCACCTCCACGGAGCGCTGCACGTCGGGCCCGGTGACCGGCCCGGGTCCTGGCGCCGCGGGGAGCGCTGTCGCGGGCACCCCCGCCTCTCCCCGGAGCCCCGGCACGTCACCGCGCGGGGCAGTCACCGGCGCGGCGGCGGCAGCCACCGGCTGGGCGAGGCCGGCCGCTGGGTAGGCGGGGGCGGCCGCGGACGTCACGCGCAACGGCAGCTCCCCGGGCACGCCGGGCACGACGACGGGCCGCGCGACGGGCAGGCCCGCCACGTCCCCCGCGCTCGTCATCGGCGAGAGCGTCCGCTGGACCGGGCGCCCCGCACCGGCGGCTGGGCGCGCCCGGGGCCGGTCCGGGGGAAGGAGCGGCATCGCGGGCACGTCCCGGGCCGCAGCAGTCCCCCTCCCGTCGCCGTCGACGACGCCTGCCGGTGTCGCCGGGGAGACGAGGTGGGTCATCGTCCCGGTGAACGAGGGGTTGTGCCACGACGCCCACGGCGCTCGCGCGGCGTCGCGCACGAGCATGCTCGGGCCCGCCGTGGTCCGCTGGAGCGGCGGGAGGAACGCCCAGCCGGCGGGCGACGGGGGTGGCGGGGGCGCAGGCGGGCGAGCCACCGGCCCCTCGGGGGCCGGTGGCTCGGGCTCGCGCTGCCACGGCCAACGCATGGATCAGTGCTCCTCGGACAATCGCGTGTTGATGCGGGCGATCTCCTGGACGTAGCGCAACCGCTGGCCGTGCTCGAGATCGAGGATGTCGTCCAGCGGCCAGTGGAAGTGGTAGGCGACGTACGCGACCTCCTCGTAGATGCGGTCTGCCGCGTACGTCACGATTCCCCCAGGCGGCCGCCGGAGAGGTCGAGGGTGAACCGGTGCGAGCACTCCGGGCACGTCACCGCCGCCCGGGTGTGCCCCTCGGCGTTGATCCTGCGGTAGAGGTCCTGCAGGAAGGCGACGTCGGAGGCGAACATGTTCTCCACGACGTTCGCCGTCACCGCCGGCAGCGTGCCCAGCGACGTGATGACGCGCCCGAGGAGGACGACCGTCGTGAAGGCGGCGTTCTCCTGCACGCGTGCGTCGTAGAGCGGGAGGAGCTCGTCCCGCGCCGTCGCGAGCCGCATCGTCCCGCTGCGGTGCAGGACGCCGTCGGCGTCGAGGTACCCGCGCGGCAGCTCGAAGTCGAACTCGGTGCGGAGCGCCTCGGCGCGCACCGGCGCCGCCGGTGCGCCCGCCTCGACCTCGGCGGGCGCATCGGACAGCGCCGCTCCCCCCATCGCCCGTCGCATCAGACGAACTCCATCTCGTCCCAGCAGACGGTGAAGCTCTCCGAGAGCGGCTCCGTGGAACCCGCCTTGAGCGTGCCGCCCATCTCCACGTCCTTGATCCACACGTTGCGGAAGTTCATCCGCTTGAGCGCGACGTTGTCGGACGTGTAGATGACCACCTCGGCGGTCTTGCGGGCGCCCTTGAGGTCACCCTGCATGACCATCTTGAGCCAGTCGGTGATGGTGGTGGAGTCGGTGAGGCCGCGCTTGACCTTGAACTCCCCCGGCTTCTGCCGGCCCATCATCTGGCGGGCGATGTACTTCCCGTCCGTCGTCTGCTGCTGGTACGTCACCTTGTCGACCTCGGACTTGAGGCCGCTGACCTCCATGACGTGCGGCACCTGAACTCCGTCGATGGACACGCTGAACGCGTAGGCGGTAGCCAGGTCCATGGGATCGGCGAGTGGCATGTGCGGTTCACCCTCTCTCTACGTTGATGTGCTTGGGAGCTACTCGTTGACGAGGCTCGTGCCGCCGGAGAACTGCGCGAGCTGGAAGATGACGAACTCGGCCGGCTTGACCGGGGCCACGCCGATGAGGCAGCTGACCTGCCCGGCGTCGATGGCCTCCGCGGGGTTGGTCTCCCGGTCGCACTTGACGTAGAAGGCCTCGTCCGGGGTGAGCCCGAAGAGGGCACCCTTGCGCCACTCGTTGACGAGGAAGGCCGAGATCGTGCGCCGGATCCTCGCCCACAGGGCGTCGTCGTTGGGCTCGAAGACCACCCACTGCGTCCCGATGAGGATCGACTCCTCGAGGTAGTTGAACAGCCGGCGCACGTTGAGGTAGCGCCACGCCGGGTCGCTCGAGAGGGTCCGCGCGCCCCAGACGCGGATGCCGCGACCGGGGAAGCTGCGCACGCAGTTGATGCCCACCGGGTTGAGCAGGTCGTGCTCGGCCTTCGTGATGTTCGTCTGCAGCGAGATCGCGCCGCGCACCACCTCGTTGGCCGGGGCCTTGTGCACCCCGCGGGTGTCGTCGTTGCGTGCCCACACGCCGGCCATGTGCCCGGAGGGCGGGACGAACCGGTTCGTGCCCGAGGCGGGGTCGAAGACCTTGACGTACGGCCAGTACAGCGCGGCGAACTTCGAGTCGTACCCGGCGCCGTCGGTCCGCCACTCCTTGACCTGCTGCGCGGAGAGCCCGGGGGGCGGGTCGAGGATGGCCATGCGATCACCCATGAGCTCGCAGTGGGCGATCATCGCGAGCTGGACGGCCTGGACCGTCTCGAGGTCGATGGCGCCCTGCTCGTACGCCGCGATGAGGTCCGGGACGGCGACCATCGTCACGTCGTCGACGGCCTCGAGACCGCTGAAGCCGGTGCGGTCGGCGGCGTCGCCGACGTAGTCCTGCGCGCCGAGGCGCTCGGTCGTGGGCGCCTCGGGCTCGGGCTCGGGCGCGAGGAGGCCGACCCTGGCCTTGTCGGGCTTCATGAGGGCGCTGCCGGAGGCGACCTCCTCGATCGTGATGAGCTTCGACTCGGCGCTGACCTTCGTCGCGACGTTGTCGTCGCCCTTCTTGGTCGTCACCCGGTCGAATGTCTCGGCCGGCTTGCCGTCGACGTGGACGACGATCTTGAACAGGTCGTCCGTCGGCTTCTCACCGCCGGGCTCGGCGACCTCGACGACGATCGGCTTGGCGCTCGCGGACCTGGCGACGACGCGGTAGCCGCCGAGCCGCGCCTCGGGCGGGCCGGAGATGGCCCTGCGCCCGTTCCCGCTTCGCGACGTCGTCGCCTGGCCGTTCCCGCCGTCCGCGCCGATGCGGACGATGTAGCAGTTGCCACCTCCGTTGAGGAAGTAGCCGTACACGGAGTGCGCGAGGTAGGAGCCGGGGACGAAGTCACCGAACGTCTCGGAGAACTGGGTCCAGTTCGACACGAGGGTGGGCTCGTTGACGGGCCCCCGCTCGGCCAGCCCCACGAAGGCGGCGACCGCGGTGCCTACGCCCTCGATCGGTCGAGACCCTGCCTCGACCTCCTCGACGTACACACCCGGTGAAAGATAGGTCGGCATGGTGTTCCCTCCTGGGCCATAAGCGTGTGAGGGAAAGGTTTCCGGTCCCGGGCTGGTGCGTCGAAGGCCCGCGGGCCGACAACGGGGGAAGCGCGTGCTGCACGAACGGGCACCGCCCGCCGCGGCGGGACGAGCGCTGCGAGGCGTCCGCTCAGGCCGACTCCTCCAGCTCTTCCTCGCCGGCCTCTTCGCGCTGGACGAAGGCGCCCTGGAGCTCCTCCTCGTCCTCGGCCTCACGCTGGACGGCGCCGGCCTCGCCGGCGCTTGCTGCCGCGGCGGTCTGCACGGCCGGCGCCGGGGCGGACACGACCCGCTCGGCCGTGGCCGCCGCCTCCCGCTCGAAACGGTCGGAGGGGTCGCTCACCCGCACCCCGTCGCCGGTGGGCGTCCCGTCGACGGGGCCGCTGCGCTGCTGGACGACGTGCGTGAGCTCGTGGGCGAGCATCGTGCGCCCGGAGTCCGAGACCGTGTCGTAGTTCCCGCGCTGGAAGACGATGTCCGAGCCCACCGTGTAGGCGTGCGCGTCGACCGCGCGCGCCGAGGCGTGCGCCGCCTCGTCCGTGTGGACGCGCACGTCGGAGAAGTCGTGCCCGAGGCGCGCCTCCATGTCGCCGCGTACCGCCGGGTCGAGCGACTGCCCGCCCGAGCCGATGACGTCGAGGACCGGGGAGCGCTCCTCCTCGGCCAGCTCGCTCACCGCGGCGTTCCCGGCGGCGCGCTGCAGCCGGAGCATGCCCTGGGCACCGAGGACGTCCGTGCGGCCCCGGGCCGCCGCCTGCCACAGGACGGGGTCCGCGGCGTCGGCGTGGCGCGCCGGCGCTGACCGCTGGGTCTCGCTCGTCTCGAGGTGGTCGTGGCCGTGACTGTGCATGTCGCCCCCAAGGTCGGTACCGGCCAGAGTCGCACCGCGCGGTCCGTCCCGCCTAGGCGGGACGGACCGTCCCCGGGGGTAGTCCCGGTGCCCGATCGGGCGCCGGGCTCAGGGGCGGCGTGCCTGCAGGAGGGGCCAGTAGCTCCCGAACTCGCTCTCGAGGGTGAGCCGGCCGAGCTTGCGGTACTCGCGCTGGACGGCCGTGACGAGGTGGCGCATCGTCACCGGCCCGGCGTCGGCGGCCGCGAGGTAGGCGGCCGTCACCGCCGCCGAGCGGATCGCCCCGCCGGCGAGCTCGAACGCCGACGCGCAGAAGGCGAGGTCGAGGTCGTCCGCCCGCGGCAGCGCAGCTCCGAGGCACCGGTCCCACAGCGCCTGCCGGTGCTCGACGTCGGGCAGCGGGAAGTCGACGACGACGTCGAGCCGGCGGGTGAACGCCTCGTCGATGTTCGCGCGCAGGTTCGTCGCGAGGATCGCGAGGCCGTCGAAGGTCTCCATCCGCTGGAGGAGGTAGGCGCTCTCGATGTTGGCGTACCTGTCGTGGGCGTCCTTGACCTCGGAGCGGCGCCCGAACACGGCGTCCGCCTCGTCGAAGAGGAGGACGGCGTTGACCCCGGAGGCCGCCGTGAAGATCCGCTCGAGGTTCTTCTCGGTCTCCCCGATGTACTTGTCGACGACGGTGGCGAGGTCGACGACGTACATCTCGAGTCCGAGGTCGTGGGCCACGACCTCGGCGGACATCGTCTTGCCGGTCCCGGAGTCCCCGGCGAAGAGGGCCGCGACGCCGTGCCCGCGGCCGCCGCCCGGCCGCATACCCCAGTCGCCGAGGACGCGCTCGCGGTGCCGGGCGCGCAGCGCCACCTCCTGCAGGGCGGTGAGCACGGGCGCGGGGAGGACGAGGTCGTCCCACCCGACGGCGGGGTCGACCCGGCGGGCGAGCTGCTCGAGCGCCGTGCCGTTCTCCGACCGGGCGCCGGCGCGCACGTGGCTCACCGAGACGACGCCGTCCGCGCCGAGCGTCGCCTGGGTGCGGGCGGTCGTGGCCGCCCGCGCGACCTGCTCGGGACGCAGGCGGAACTGCGACGTCGCCGCGGCCTCGTCCAGGCCGTGGGCCTCGCCCGCGAGCGCCTGCGCCCACAGCGCGGCCCGCTCGGCGACGGTGCTGGCAGGCACCTCGACGGCGAGGGGCGGGTCCGCCGACCACGCCGGGTCCCACGTGCAGCCACCGACGACGAGGAGCGGCAGGTCCGGGGCGACGAGGGGCTCGAGGAGGGTGGGGTGGTCCTTGAGGACCTCGGCGGGGCCCGCGACGAGGCCGGCCCCGACGAGCCGTGCCTCCCGCACGACGAGCCGCCCGAGCCCCGCTGCACCCGGCTCGGACGCGAGCCGCCCGAGGTCACACACGAGGCTCGCGCGGCCGGTGCCGCGCAGCGCGCGCGTGGCGAGGACCCGGCCCGACCCGGTCGCGGGCTCGCGCAGGTAGGCGAGCCGCACGCCCGTGGTGAGGGCCCGCGCGAGCGGCTCGGGGTCCCCCCACTCGACGGCGGGGACGTCGCTGAGGACGGCCGCCACCGCGGCGTCGGGCGTGTCGTCGCCGAGGAGGTGCCCGATGACCCGGTCCGGCACGCGCAGTGCGCGCCCGGGGAGGGGACGGTCGTCGTCCTCGACGTGCACGAGTCCGCCCCGGACGAGCGGGCCGTGGAGGACGCGCCCGCGCCCGTCGGCCGAGGCGAGGGGCACCCCGCACAGGGCGAGCGCGACGGCCACGGAGGGGCGGCGCCGCGTGACGTCGTCGTTGAGGTAGCCGAAGAGCCGTTCGAACCGGGCGTCGAGATCGCAGGCGAGCGCGACGAGGAGCAGCTCGACGTCGAGGGCGTCGAGGCCGAAGGCCCGCGCCGTCTCGCGCAGCCGGAGGCGCTCACCGGCGGCCTCGCGCACGTCGGCCTCGGTCTCGACGCGGGCGAGCGCCTCCTCGACGGCCGACGGCGGCGCCCCTGCGCCCGGCACCGTTCCCTCACCGTGGGCGGCGAGCAGCCGGTCGACCGTCTCCTCGCTGAGGTAGAGCCCCCGGAAGGGGTCGTCCGGCGCGGGGTCGACCGCGCGACGCTCGACGACGAGCGCGCGCACCCGTTCCTCGACGACGCGCACCCGCCCGACGAGGTGGGCGATGCTTGCGGCGCCGCTCACCGCGGCTTCCGCGCGCGGGGCTTGCGGGCCGCGCCCGTTCCCTTGCCCGTGCCTGCGGCGGCAGCACCGGCGGGCGCGGGCGCGTCGTCGTCGGACGGGCGCGGACCGTCGTCACCGGACGCGCCGGGCCCGGGCTCGGGCCCCCGGCGGCGGTCCTGGCGCCGCTCGGAGAGCGTGCCCTCGAGGTCGGTGAGGTCGATGATCGCGCCCTCCTGGACGGGTGGGCCCGCGGGGAGCAGGATGCCCGTCTCGATGGGCGTGTTGACGACGATGTCGAGGGACGGCTTGAGCTGGCCGCCGAGCGCCGACCAGACGTCGGCGAAGCCGCGGTCCTCCGGCGGGGGCAGCCCGACGGTGATGGGGATCCTCCCGCCCGAGCTCGCGATCCCTCCGCCGAGCGTGTCGGCGGGCAGGACCTCGTGCCGCAGGAAGCAGCGCAGCAGCGTGTCGAGGAGCCGGTGCTCGTCCTCGGGGCGCTGCGTCCACGCCGTGACGAGGTAGGAGAGCTTGTAGTGCCGTGGCGGGGTGATGCGGCCGATGACCATCCCGTCCGGGCCCCGCTGCTCCTCGAACCCCCGCGCCCGCCAGCGCAGGTCCTCGCGCAGGTCGTAGAGGTACATGTTGACGGTGGGCGAGTTCCGGCGCGCCGCCCAGTCGGTCGTCGGCGCGTCGAAGACGACCTCGACGTCGGAGTCCTTGAGCGCCTCCGTGCGGACGAGCTCGCGCAGGGCGTCATCGATCTCCGGGATCACGTCTCACCCCCGGTCGAGGAAGGTCGGCGCCGTCACGGTCGCGGGCACGACGAGCATCGAGGGCGCCTCGATCTCGCCGAAGGACGGCCCGGCCGCGGGAGTCGCGACGAGCGTGCGTGAACCGAGGAGGTCCTTGGGGATGACGAGCATCGAGGCGCGCACGGTCCCGTCGGGACGGACCGTGTGCGGGCCGGGCGTGCTCGTGATCCCCGGGTCCCACGTCAGCTCGAGCTGGGCGCCGGGCGGGAAGTCGACGCCGTACGCGAGGGTGACCTCGCCGGGCACCGCGATGGGCGGCAGGAGACGCAGCCGCGCCTGGATGACCTCGATCGGCGCCCGGTCCGTGGCGGCGTCCGTGCGGGTCGTCGTCCGCCGGACGAGGACGACGTCGGCCTCCGTGCGCTCCCCGGCCGCCACGGTGACCCGCTGCCCGGAGGCGAGGGTGCCCGGCGCCGTGGCTGTGAGGGCGTAGTCCCCGACGGGCAGCCCGACGACGGAGTACGTGCCCGACGTCGGCGACGTCGTCACGCAGTCCCCGCCGGCCACCGGGCACAGCGCGAGGTCCGCCTGGATCGCGCCGCCGTCGGCGTCGACGACGACGCCGGTGACCGCACCGTGGACGTCGCCGCCGCGGGTGAGGAAGGTGTAGCGGCCGGGGACGTCCGAGTTGCGTGAGCCGCCGGTGAGGGCGGACGGGCCACCGTCGACGAGCGCCCCCGGCACGAACGAGCCCGGTAGCTCCTGGAACGTCCCCGCCTCGCCCGTACCGGCGGAGTAGCCCGCGGCGGCGGAGATGCCACCGAAGCCCCCCGACCCGGATGAGGCGTCGCCCGTCTCCCACCCGATCGTGGAGTAGTTGAACGTGATGGCCACGTCCCCCGGCTCGCCCGCCTCGCTCCGGTCCTCGATGACGAGCTGGGCGCTGATGCGCTTGTCGTCGTGCGCGTTGTAGTAGCCGACGTCCACCCAGCTGGCACAGAAGGTGGAGCCGTCCGCGCCGTACGTCGTCACGGCCGAGCCCTCGCCGCGGGTGTCGACGTCCGCGAAGAACGGGGCGATAACCGGGATGCCCGTCTCCCCCGAGAGGCTGAACGGGGTGAAGGTGGCCAGCGGCTGGTCGAACGTCACGTTGCCGTTGTTGTTGACGTACAGCGCCTCGTACTGCGTACCGAAGAAGTTGACGGGGAACGGCAGCTCGTACCGCTCGCTCGAGTGGTCGTCGCCGCGCACGAGGGACTCCTGCGTGCACACGGCGAGGTCCGCCAGCGCGCCGCCCGGCTGGACGGGCGGCGCCGCCACCGCCGGCGTCGGCCCGGGGAGGGCGCGCGTCGTCACGGTCGTGCTCGCACCGACGATGACCTCGCCGTCGCCCGCGGCGACGGGGTCGAGCGCGACGTCGAGCACACGCTCGGCGCCGGCGCCGAGCGGCCCGAGGTCACAGGTGCCGTCCGCGGTGAGGCAGACGAGGTCGCCGTCGGGGTCGACGACGCCCGGGTAGGTCGTGCTCAGCACGACGTCGTCGGCCGGGCCCGCACCGGTGTTCGAGACGGTGATCGTCGCCGGGACCAGGTCCCCTCCCACCCAGGCACGGCCGGTCGCGAGGGTCACGTCCACCTCGAGGTCGGGCTCGAGGTCCGGCGTCGGCTCCGGCGCCGGGCTCGGGCCGGGGCTCGGTGTCGGCCTGGGCGTGGGCGTCGGCGTGGGGGTGGGCGTGGGGGCAGGCGTGGGGGTCGGCGTCGGTGTCGGCGTGGGTGTCTGGGTGGGCGTCGGCGTCGGGACCGGCTCGACAGCCACGCGGGCCTCGTCGCTGTTGTTCCCCTGCTCGGGGTCGAGCGAGCGCGCCGCGACCCGCGCGACGACGTCGTACTCGCCGTCGGGGTCGAAGGCGGCCGTGACGACGACGGCGACGGCGCCGCCGGGCGGCAGGGGTTCGTCCTGGACACATGTCACGACGCTCCCCGCCGCGGTGCAGCCGGACGGCACGTCCACAGCCTCGGCACCGGCGGGCAGCTCGACGCTCACCTCGACGCCCCAGGCCGGGGAGGGCCCGAGGTTCGTCGCCGTGGCCTCGAGGTCGACGGCCTCCCCCACCTCCGCGGCGGCCGGGTCCGGCGTCAGCACGATCCCGACGTCGCTCCACGGCTGGTAGGCCGGGTCGTCGTAGCCGACGTCCCGGACGGCCGACTCGTCGACGACGACCTCCGGGTCACCGCCGGGGGCCGGGACGGCGTAGATGGCGTCGTCGGGAACCTCCTGCCCCTCGTCCGGCTCGAGGTCCACGCGCCCGACGAAGGCGATCTCGTCGCCGCCCGGCGACCAGGCCGGGGACGCCGCGTCGACGACGCCCGACTCCGGCACGTCGCCGCTGCCGGGGTCGGGGCCGGCGACGAGCCGGGGGTCGTCGACGAGGTAGACCTCGTCCTCCGGCTCCGCCGGGAGGTCGACGACGAGCACCGACCGGAGGTCCTCGTCGATGTCCGTGCCCGGGTAGTAGTAGACGTTCTCCTGGGCGAACGCCAGCTGCGTGCCGTCCGGGGACCACGCCGGCGAGGTGCCGAGCACCGGCTCGGTGCACCCCTCGTCCGGTTCCTTGCAGTTGTCGTACTCCACGCGGACGGGGTGGACGGGCCGGTCCCCGTCGTCCTCGAGGTGCATGACCCACAGCGCCGGCTGCTCCTCGCCCTGCGGCCGCCCCCAGAAGGCGAGGCGCTCACCGTCGGGCGACCACGACGGCTCGGACGCCTCCCAGAACGTCTCGGCGTCCGTGAGCACCTCGACCCCACCGCTGTCGACGTCGAGAAGCGCGACGTGCGTGCCGTCGGGGTAGAAGCCGTAGCGCGTGAACGCGACGGTCGTCCCGTCGGGGGACCACGCCGGGTCGTCGTCCTCGGCGTTCTCCGCGGTCTCGTAGTCGAGGAACCGGTGGTTCGTGAGCCCGGCGCCGGTGGGGTCGTCGTCGACGTCGCCGACGGCGAGCACGCGGCTTCCCTGGAGCCCGTACCAGGCCTGGTCGCCGGACCCGTACTCGACGAGCTGGTGCGGATTGGTGCTGTACGCCAGGAGCCGGCCGTCGGGCGAGTATGCCGGGTGCGCCTCGTGGGGGTGGTGGACGGACTCGTCGGGCGCCTCGACCTCGGCGTGGGCGAGCAGGCGCGGGATGGCCACGCCGCCCACGGGGACGTCCGCGACGTCCGCGCTGTAGTCGGGTGCGTCGTGCTGCTGCCGGGTGAAGGCGAGCCGCGGCCGGACGACCGGGGCGGGGTCGGGGGCGGTGAGGACGAGCTCGGCGACGTTGTCCTGCGTGTCCACGTCGATCGTGGCCGCATCGGCGAGGGCACCCGCGAGGAACAGGCCGGGCTCGTCGACGACGACGGTGACGGCGAGGACGAGGTCCTCCCCGACGGGCATCGGGTCGGGCACGTCGCACCGGAGGACGGCGCCGTCCGGGACGCAGCCCGCGGGCCAGTCGACGGCGCGGCCGGTCCCGGTCGCGGCGCCGGGCACCTCGATGACGACCTCACCGCCCCATGCCGGCGAGGGTCCGGCGTTCGTCACCGTGGTGGTGAGCTGGACCGGTTGCCCGGCGCGGACGGTCCCGCCGGCCGCCGTCGACGTCAGGGTGACACCGAGGTCGGCCCACGGCTGGTAGCTGGGCCCGGTACGCAGCCGGGGCTCCTCGGGGTCGTAGGCGATCTGCCGGACCGCGCCCGTCTCGAGGGAGACGGCGAAGACGCCGCGGTTCTGCCAGGACGCGCCGTACTCCGGCACGTACCCGGTGAACGCGATCTCCGCGCCGTCCGGGGACCAGGCCAGGTCCCGCCAGAGCCGGGCAGCGGTGGGGTCCTCGTCGTCCGGGGGCTCCAGGGCGAGGTCGACGCCGCTGACGAGCTGGGGCTCTGCCGGGTCCTCCGGCGCCTCGTCGAGCTCGAGGAGGTAGATCCGGTCGAAGTCCCCCAGCGCGATGGTGGACCCGTCCGGGGACCACGCCACGGTGTACCCGGTGAGCGCCTCGCCACAGTTGTCCGTGCTCGGCAGGCAGACGTCCTCGTCGAGCAGCACCGGCGTGGCGATGCCCGAGTCGACGTCGACGACGGTGAGCGTCCCGGAGTCGCCCTCCCACGCGTCGATGAAGGCGATGCGCCGGCTGTCCGGTGACCAGGCCAGGTCGCCGACACGGTCGAAGAACTCCTCGTCCCGGTTCGTCACCACCTCGCGGACCTCGCCCGGACCGACGTCGAGGACCATGAGCCACGGGTCGTGGAAGGACGTCTCCGAGGCTTGGTTGGCCCGGGTGAAGGCGATCCGCGTGCCGTCCGGCGACCACGCGGGCTGCTCGTCGACGTCGCCGACCGCTCGGTCGTACTCCAGCAGGTCCTCCACCTCGCCGGAGAAGCCGCGGTCGAGGACCGTCGGCTCGAGGGCGTCGGTGACGAGCAGCTCGCGGCCGTCGTCCTGGGTGGCGAAGCCGACGTCGGCGCTGAAGACCACCTGCGTGCCGTCGGCGGAGTAGGAGGGGGACGTGTCGTCGAGCTCGACGGGCGCCGGGTCGGGCAGGTCGGGGTACGGGTTCTCGAGGAGCTGCCGGCTGCTGGCCAGTGTCCGCGCGTCCCAGCCGTAGGCGGCGACGACGTCAGTGATGTCGGCGGGCTCGTCGGCGGAGGCCACCACCGGCTCGTCGCCGAACGCGAGGCGTGGCTGCACGGCCTCGGGCGTGACGAGAGCAGCCGGCTGCACCGCCGTCGGCGTCGGCGCAGAGAGGACACCGCTGACGGCGAGCGCCGGCAGGGCGACACCGAGCGCGGTACCGGCCGCGAGGATCGTCGTCGCCGCTCGTGGTTGTCTCACGTCTTGTCCTCCACCTGGGCACGCCGGATGGCGGTGCCCTCTCAACCGTGGGGCGCCGGTCGCCGGCCGCGCACGCGGCGGCGGACAGCGGTTCGGGCAGTCCCGCCCGCACGAACGGGCAGGCCGACCCTCAGATGAGCCCCTCCCGCAGGGCGTAGGCGACGGCGTGCGAGCGGTTGCGCAGCTGGAGCCGGCTCGTCACGTCGTGCAGGACGTTCTTCACCGTGCGCTCGGAGTACGCGAGCTGCTTGGCGACCTCGCCCGTGTCGTAGCCGTCGGCGATGAGGCGCAGCACCTCGATCTCCCGGGCGGCGAGCCCCGTGAACGTCAGGCCCCGTGGCCCGAGGACCTGGCGCTGGAGCTTGCCGACCTGGTCGAGCAGGCGCCCCAGGAGGTCCGGCGGCACGGCCCCTTCGCCGGCGGCGGCGCCGGCGATGACCTGGACGAGCCGCTCCGGCGTCGCCTCGTTCCGCCGGACGAGCCCCACGACGCCCGCCTCGACCGCCGTGATGAGCGCGTCGTCGTCGAGGTGGCCGACGACGAGCACGGTGCGGGTGAAGCCGCGCCGCTGGACGACGCGCAGCATGCGCAGCGTGTCCTCGTCGACGGCGTCCGCGACGACCACCGCGACGACCGCGGCGTCGGTCTCGTCCGGCCCCACGACCCGGATCTCCGGGCGAGGACGGAGCTGGCTCACCACTCCCGCCTCGGAGATGGGGTCGCGAGCATTGACCCAGACGGACACACGTTCCATGACAGACCTCTCCCCTGAGCCGATGGCCCGCCCGCCACGGCTGTCGTCGTTGCTGTGACTGCATCTGTGCAGTGGCCCGAGTATGCCGGGGCGCACTCTTCGTGCAATCAACGCGGGCTCAACGGGCAGCGGATGTGCCCCGCAGATCGGCCCGGAGAGTGCTGAGAGCAGGGGAACGGCCGCCATACGGTCGAGCACATGAGTACGACGGCGAAGCTAGAGACACCGCGCGTCCAGCTGACGGCAGGGTCGATCGAGACGATCCCCCTGCAGATCCGCAACGACGGCGAGATCGTCGAGGGGTACCGGTTCGAGGTCCTCGGCGTCCCGAGCGGCTGGGCGACGGTCGAGCCCGCGGAGATCACGGGCCTCTTCCCGGGGGCGGAGACGACCGCGACGATCGCCTTCCACCCGCCCCGTTCGGCCGCCGTCCCGGCCGGAGAGCTCGCCTACGGCGTGCGCATCGTCCCGACGGAGCACCCGGACCAGGCCGTCGTCCCCGAGGGCGTCGTCGAGGTCCTGCCCTTCCTCGAGACCACGGCCGAGCTCGTCCCGCGGACCACGCGCGGCCGGCGCGGTGCCGTGCACCGCGTCGCGATCGACAACCGCGGAAACGTACCGATCACGGTCGACCTCGAGGGTGTCGACCCCAACAACCTCCTCACCGTCACGCCCTCCCCGGAGCGGCTCAGGGTCGACCCGGGGCACGCCGCGTTCGCCGACGTCCGCGTGCGCCCCGCGAAGTCCGTCTGGCGCGGCACGTCGGTCACGCACCCGTTCACGGTGGCCGTCCTCACCGAGGAGACGTCCACCGTCACGCTCGACGGCACCCACCTCCAGGAGCCCCTCCTCCCCACGTGGCTCCCCAAGGCGCTGCTCGCGCTCCTCGCGCTGCTCCTGCTCCTGCTCGCGGCGTGGTTCCTGTTCCTGCGCCCGACCATCGTCTCGGCCGCTCGGGAGGCCGTCGAGGGCCCGGTCGCGCAGGCGAACGAGCGCGCGGAGGAGGCGCAGGAGCAGGCGGCCGCCGCGGCACAGGAGGCCGAGCAGGCCGAGTCGGCCGCGCAGAGCGCCCAGGGCGCCGCTGCGCAGGCCGGCGAGGCCGCGGTCGTAGAAAACAAACTCACCGGCGCCCCGGTGCTCTCCGCCCCCCCCGTCCCCGCCCCCCGGAGGCGCAGGAGCGGGCGGCCGCCGCGGCACGGGAGGCCGTGGTCTTCGCCGACGAGCTCGTCGGCGCTCCGGTGCTCGACGCCATCGCGGTACCCGTCTCCGACCGCCTCCAGGCCCAGACGCCGCCCGGGGCGACCGCCACCCGCAGCTTCGGCGTCGAGGACGGGGCGACGCTGCGACTCAACGACTTCGTCGTCAGCAACCCGCAGGGCGACTTCGGCCGGGTCCAGGTCGAGCTCGACGGCCGGACCCTCTTCGACCTCGCGCTCGAGAACTTCCGGGACGTCGACTACCACTTCCAGTCCGCCATCGTCGCGGGCGCCGGTGCGGAGCTCACGATGACGGTGCGCTGCGACGAGGTGGGCGTCCCACCCGCCCAGGACCCGCCGCCGACGACGTGCGACACCGCGGTCTACTACGGCGGGACGCTCAACCGGCCCGCGGAGACTCCCTGATGCCGACGGGGCCGGCGCTGCGCGCCGGTGACATGGCCCTGTGCCCGCTCTTCGACGGGCCCAAGCCGCACGTGGGCGGGGCCATCACCCCGGCGGCCACCATCCCGACCGTGCTCATCGGGGGGATGCCGGCAGCCGTGGCCAACAACATCCCCGGCGGGATCGCGTGCGTCTCCCCCGCGCCGAACGGCATAGCCATGGGCAGCATGACCGTGCTCATCGCCAGCATGCCCGCCGCGCGGGTGGCCGACCTCAGCATGCACGGGACGCCGATCGCGCCGGGCCCGGGGTGCCCGACGGTCATCATCGGCGGCTGACCGCCCGCGTGTGTACCTCGCCATGCGGGGTCCCGCTCCTCCCCGTAGCCTCGGTGCGCCTCGGCAGCCGCCGGCACGTGCATGAGGGAGGACCCCGATGGCCCTGTTCGGTCGACGCTCGCAGGACGCCCAGCCTCCGCCCGCTGTCGTGACGCACGTGGAGAGGCCCGTCCCGCGCCCTGCCGGGGGGTCGGGCCTGTGGTCCGACGGCTTCGGCCGCGCTGGGACGCGCTCGCTCCAGGTGCTGGCGGTCCTCGCCGTCGTCGCGGTCTTCGTGCTCGCCCTGACGCAGCTGACGCTCGTCGTCATCCCCGTGCTCATCGCGCTCGTGCTCTCGGCGGCGATCTCACCGCTCGTGTCGTTCCTGCGCCGCAAGGGCCTGCCGTCGCTGCTGGCCACGTGGATCGCGCTGCTCACCCTCATCGCGCTGCTCTCTGGAGTCGTCTGGCTGGTCGTCAACGCCGTCCTCAACCAGTGGGACGACCTGCGCGACCAGGCCCTCGAGGGCTTCGAGGAGCTCCAGGGCTACGTGCAGGGCCTGCCGTTCGAGATCACGGAGGAGCAGATCCAGTCGGTCCAGGACTCCGCCGCCGGCCTCCTGCAGTCGAGCGCGGTCGGCTCGGGCGCGATCGCCGGTGTGTCCCAGACCGTCGACTTCGTCGCCGGCTTCTTCATCATGATCGTCGTGCTGTTCTTCTTCCTCAAGGACGGCCCCAAGATCTGGGAGTTCCTCCTCCGCCCCTTCGAGGGCCACCGGTACGAGCGCGGCCAGCGCGTCGGCGCCTCGACGGTCCGCTCGCTCGGCGGGTACGTGCGCGGCACGGCGATCATCGCGGCGGTGGACGCCATCGCCATCGGCATCGGCCTGGCGCTCGTCGGGGTGCCGCTCGTCATCCCGCTCTCCGTGCTCGTGTTCCTCCTGGCATTCATCCCGCTCGTCGGCGCGACACTGGCCGGCATCCTCGCCGCGCTCGTCGCTCTCGTCGCGGTCGGACCGGTCGAGGCGCTCATCGTCGTGGCGATCGTCGTCATCGTCAACCAGGTCGAGGGCGACCTCCTCCAGCCGATCGTCATGGGGCGGGCGCTGCGCCTGCACCCCCTCGTCATCCTCATCGCGCTGACGGCCGGCACGGTGCTCGCCGGCCTCTCCGGCGCCGTGCTGGCCGTACCGATCGCGGCGTCCATCTGGCAGGCGGTCCAGGTGTGGGACGGCCCGGACCTGCCCGCGCGCTTCGCGCGGAAGAAGCGCGAGGAGACGGTCTAGCGACGGACCCGCCCGGGTCGCGTGCCGCGGCTGCGCGACCCGGGGCGCGACCGGGCGAGCCGGTCAGGCGCCCGCCGGCCTGAGGAGCGCGCCCGCCGTCACGACGTCGCGGGCGAGGGTCTTGTACCCCTCCTGCTCGAAGAAGACGGTGATCCGGTCCCCCTCGTGGCGCATGACGACGCCCGGCCCCCACTCCGTGTGAACGACCGGCGCCTGGAGCGCGAACTCGTCGCCGTCCGCGCCGGTGCCGCCGCCGGGCGCGTCCTCGTCCCGGTGAGGGGCGAGCGGGAGCGAGTGCGTCGCCCCCGCACCCGCCTCCTGCGCCGCGAGGACGTCGCAGACGTCGCACGCACCGCACCGGTCGGCGCTCTCCTCACCGAAGTACCCGAGGAGGAACTGGCGGCGGCACGACGTCGTCTCGGCGTAGCCGCGCATCATCTCCACCCGCGAGCGCTCCACCCGCTCCCGGGCGGAGACGACCGCCTGCACGCGGGCGACCACCTGCCCGGGCCTCTCCCGGCCCTCGGCGCGGAGCCCGGCCCTGTCGCCGGCCACGGCGCCGACCTCCTCGAGGACGTTGACGGCGTTCGTCACGCGGCGCGCCGGGAGGTCGAGGCGCTCCCGCAGCGCGGTGAGCGTCAGCGGCCCCCGGGCCCGGCGCACCGCGCCGAGGACGGCGCGCAGGTCCCCCTCGTCGACGCGCGTGGCGGAGAAGAAACGGCGCAGGCCGAGGTCCTCCGGGCGGTAGTGGAGGACGGCGCGGGCCGGCTCCCCGTCCCGGCCGGCGCGCCCCACCTCCTGGTAGTAGCTGTCGAGCGAGCCGGGCGCGTCGGCGTGGAGGACGAAGCGCACGTCCGGCTTGTCGATCCCCATCCCGAACGCGGCGGTCGCGACGACGACGTCGAGCTCGCCGGCGAGGAAGGCCCGGTGGACGTCGGCGCGCTCACCGGCGCGCCGCCCGGCGTGGTAGGCGTCCGCGCGCAGGCCGCGCTCGCGCAGCGCCTGCGCGTAGTCCTCGGTGTCCTTGCGGGTCGAGGTGTAGACGAGCCCGGGCAGGGGGAGCTCGCCCACCTGCTCGAGGACCGCCCGCCGCTTCTCGTCCCGCCCGGGGTGCGGGACGACGTCGAGGTGGAGGTTCGGCCGGTCGAAGCCGCGGGCGACGACGAGCGGGTCGCGCATGCCGAGCCGCTCGATGATCTCGGCGCGCACGGGCGGGGCGGCCGTGGCGGTGAGGGCGATGACGGTCGGGCGCCCGAGCGCCTCGACGACGCCACCCAGGCGCAGGTAGTCCGGCCGGAAGTCGTGCCCCCACGAGGAGACGCAGTGCGCCTCGTCGACGACGACGAGGGACGGCGCGAGCGCGCGGATGCGCTCGAGGACCTCGTCCTTGGCGAGCTGCTCGGGCGAGAGGAAGAGGAACTCCGCGCCCTGGCTGGAGACGGCGCGCCACGTGCGCCCCTGCTCCTTCTCCCCCAGCGTCGAGTTGAGGACGACGGCCGTCGGCGCGTCCGGTGCGGCGTCGAGGCCCGCCACCTGGTCTGCCTGGAGCGCGATGAGCGGGGAGACGACGACGGTGGGGCCGCTGAGGGCGACGGCCGCCACCTGGTAGACCGCCGACTTCCCGTACCCGGTCGGCATGACCGCGAGGACGTCGCGCCCCGCCGCCGCCGCCTCCATCGCCTCGAGCTGCCCCCTGCGCAGCTCGTCCCAGTCGAACGACTCCCTGGCGATGCGGGCGAGCTCGGCCCTCGAGGCTGCGGTCATGGACATACCGAACACGGCCGCGAGCCTTTCGGCACCCCGAGGGCGTAAGCCGTTTCCGCGAACGCGCGATATGCCGGAAACCATTGACGCCCGGTGTGATGCTCGGCACAGTGTGCGGTATCGATGCCGGCGCCGTTGCCGGCCTCCTGGGGAGGGGACACGGATGAAGAAGATCTTGGCCGCGGGTGCGCTCGCGGCGATGCTCGCCGCTGCGGCGGTACCGGCAGGGGCCGCGCCGGATGCCGCACCGGCGGCCGATCTCGCGGCGACGGACGTCGCGCTCGGGTGGGACCGGAGCGGGGCGCCGGAGCGCACCCTGCGGGACGGCACGGCCGCTGAGGTGGGCCTCACGCAGGAGTTCCTCGACGCGATCGAGCCGGCGCTGGCCGCCGGGACCACGGGCGGCGGCACGGACGGCAACCCCCTCTACCCGGGTGCCGTCTCCCTCGTGGCCAACGAGGGCGTCGTCGTCGACCGCACGGCCGTCGGGCACTCGCTCCGCTGGGCCGACGCCACCACCGAGCTGCCCGCGGACGAGTGGGTCGAGATGACCGCGGACACGATCTTCGACCTCGCCTCCCTGTCCAAGCTCTTCACGGCCGTCGCGGTCATGCAGCTCGTCGAGGACGGCGAGCTGGCCCTCTCCGACACGGCCGCCTCCCACATCCCCGCCTTCGCGGCGAACGGCAAGGGTGCCATCACGCTCGAGCAGCTCCTCACCCACACCGGCGGGCTGCCGGCGTGGATCAACCTCTACACGGCGGCGGACGAGGACGCGGCGCTCCAGCGGGTCTACGACGTCGCGCTGAGCGGCACCCCGGGCAGCGCCTACGTCTACAGCGACCTCGGCCTCATCACCCTCGGCAAGGTCGTCGAGGAGACCTCCGGCCTTGCGCTCGACGCCTACGTCGCCGAGCACATCACCGGTCCCCTCGGCATGAGCGACACGATGTACAACCCGCCGTCCGAGCTCCTCGGCCGCATCGCCGCCACCGAGTTCCAGGCGGTGCCCGCGCGCGGGCTCGTCCACGGCGAGGTCCACGACGAGGGCGCCTGGGCCCTCGGGGGCGTCGCCGGGCACGCCGGCGTCTTCTCCACGGCCGACGACGTCGCCGTCTTCGCCCAGATGCTCCTCAACGGCGGCACGTACGGCGGCGAGCGCATCCTTGACGCCGCCACCGTCGAGGAGATGATGCAGGACTACACGGGCCAGATCAGCAGCGCGCACCGCGGCCTCGGCCCGGAGCTCGAGGCGTGGTTCTACCACGACGTCCTCACGAGCGAGGACAGCGCGGGGCACACCGGTTACACGGGCACGTCGCTCGTCATCGACCCGCGCACCGAGACGATCGCCATCCTCATGACGAACCGCGTCCACCCGAGCCGCAGCTGGGGCTCGATCAACGCGCCCCGCCGCGCCGTCGCCCGCGCCGCCGGCCTGGCGACGCCGGTCACCGGGTTCGGCCGCGAGTCCGCGTGGTACTCCGGGATCGGGGACAACATCGCACACACGCTCACCTTCGACGTCGCCGTCCCGGCGGCCGGCGCCACGCTCGGGCTCGACCTCTGGTACCACACCGAGTCCACCGACCTCTTCGTCGTCGAGGCCTCCACCGACGGCGGCGAGAGCTGGACCCGCCTGCCCGGCACGCTCACCGCGGGCGACGTCGTCCGGGAGTCCACCGGCACGGTCTCCGGCGACGGCCAGTGGCGCTGGTGGGACGCCGAGTTCGGCCTCGGTGACCTCACGGGCGACGTCCGTGTCCGGCTCACGTACGACACCGACAACCTCTACGCCGGTCGCGGCGTCTACCTCGACCGCGTCGCCGTGACAGGTGCGGACGGCGCCCGGCTCTTCGACGACTGGCTGACCTCCGACGCGGAGGGAATGACGGCCGACGGCTGGTACCGCGTCGCCGAGAACGGGCTCGAGCCCGTCGAGACCGAGCCGGTCGAGCAGTGGCGCGGCTACTGGGTGGACGCCTTCAACGAGGGCATCTTCAACCCCGGCCAGGTGAGCGAGCTCATCACCGAGGCGCGCAACGTCGGCGCCAACGCGCTCGTCGTCCAGGTGGGTCGGCGCTTCGACTGCTTCTGCAACGACTCGGCGTTCCCGCGCACGCAGGCGTTCATCGACGCCGCGCCGTACGACCCGCTGCAGGAGGTCATCGACCAGGCGCACGCGGCGGGCATCGAGGTCCACGCGTGGGTCAACGCCACGACGATGTGGAACTCCGCGACCGCGCCGCGGGACCCGGAGCACGCGTTCAACCAGCACGGGCCGACGGCGCAGGGCCGGGACTACTGGCTCAACGTCCCGGTCAGCGGTGCGCAGTTCGGGCAGCCGGGATACCCGGCGGGCGCGAACTCCTACATCGACCCGGCGCACCCCGACGCGGTCGACTACCTCGTCGACGGCGTCCGCTCGATCGTCGAGAACTACGACGTCGACGGCGTCAACCTCGACTACATCCGCTACCCGGACTTCAGCGCCGCCCAGACCCAGAGCGACTGGGGCTACTCGGAGATCTCGCTCGCGCGGTTCGCCGCGGAGACCGGCCGCACCGACCGGCCGGCACCCGACGACGAGCAGTTCAGCCAGTGGCGCCGCGACCAGGTCTCCAACCTCGTCCGCAAGGTCTACGTCGCGATGTACGAGACCGACCCGCTGGCGCGGCTGAGCATCGACGGCATCACCTACTCCTACGGACCCGTCAGCTACGAGGACGGCTGGGAGGGCACCCGTACGTACGACGAGGTCCTCCAGGACTGGAGGGGCTGGTTCGACGAGGGGATCATCGACACGATCACGGCGATGAACTACAAGCGGAACTGGCAGCCGGAGCAGGCCCGGATGTTCCGTGAGTGGAACGAGGCCCTCGTCGAGTACCGCAACGGGCGTCACGCGGTGTCCGGCCCGGCGCTCTACCTCAACGAGGTGGAGGACTCGGTCGCCCAGGCGCAGGAGATCGTCGAGCTCGGCCTCGACGGCTGGTCCGGCTACTCCTACGCCAACCCCTCGCTCACGGCGAACCAGTCCTCCTCCGGCGCCGTCAAGGACGCCGAGCGCGACGAGCTCGCCGTCGCGCTGCGCTCGACGGTGTTCACCTCCGACGCCGTCGTGCCGGAGATGACGTGGAAGACGCAGCCGACGACGGGCCTCGTCGCGGGCACCGTCACGCTCGACGACGGGGCGGTCGCCGACCAGGTCGACGTCGTCCTCACCCCCGTCGAGGGCACCGCGGGCGAGGCCGTCACCGCCCGGACCGACGGCACGGGCTGGTTCGCCGTCGTCGACCTGGCGCCGGGGCGGTACAGCGTCGACGCCGAGGACTCGGCCGGCACGGCCGCCCAGGTCATCACGGTGGTGGCGGGCCAGGTGGCGCGGGCCGACCTCCTCCCCGGCGAGGACCCGGTCGCGGGCGTCGAGGTCACCGCGGACACCCGCTGCGTCGCGGGCAGGGTGGTCGAGGTCGCGCGGGTGGCCAACACCTCGGGCGCGCCGCTCGAGGTGACCGTCGCCTCCGGCCACGGGTCGCGGACGACGACGGTGGCCCCGGACCGGGCGACGTCCGTCACGTTCAGCACGCGCCTGGCCTCGGTCGGCGCGGGCGAGGTGAGCGTCGCGGCGGCCGGGACGGGTGTCCCGGCGGGCACGACGGTCACGGCGGACTACGCCGCCCGCACATGCGGGTGAGCCGCTGACACGGCACGTCCACGCACGGTGACGCCGCCGCCCGAGCACTGCAGGGGGTGCTCGGGCGGCGGCGTCCGTCCGTCGTGGCGGCGCGGGCCGGTCTGCACCCCTGCCGCTCGGCCCGACGCCGGGCCACCGGCTACCGGCTACCGGAACGGGTCGGCGATACCCACGTACGTCGTCTCGAGGTACTCCTCGATCCCCTCGAGACCGCCCTCGCGCCCGACGCCCGAGGCCTTGACCCCGCCGAACGGGGCCGCCGGGTTGGAGATGACGCCGGAGTTGAGGCCGAGCATCCCGAACTCGAGCTCCTCGGCGAGCCGCAACCCGCGGTCGAGGTCGCGGGTGAACGCGTAGGCGATGAGCCCGTACTCGGTGTCGTTCGCCCGGGCGACGGCCTCGGCCTCGTCGTCGAACGTCGTCACCGACACGACGGGACCGAAGATCTCCTCGCGGTGGATCCGCGCACCCTCGCCCGCGCCGGTGAGGAGCGTCGCCGGGTAGAAGGAGCCCGGGCCGTCCGGCACCTCTCCCCCGACGTGGAGCTCCGCCCCGTGCTCGAGCGCGTCGGTGACGAGCGCGGCGACCTTCTCCCGGGCGGAGCCGTCGATGAGCGGGCCCACGCTCACCCCGTCCTGCGTCCCGGGGCCCATGCGCAGCTCGCGGACGCGGCCGGCGAGGCGCCGGGTGAACTCCTCGGCGACGTCGGCGTGGACGAGGAACCGGTTGCCCGCCGTGCACGCCTCGCCGATGTTGCGGAACTTCGCCGCCATCGCGCCGTCGACGGCGGCGTCGAGGTCCGCGTCGGCGAAGACGAGGAACGGGGCGTTCCCGCCGAGCTCCATCGACGTGCGCAGGACCTGCTCCGAGGCGGCGCTCAGGAGGGAGCGGCCCACCGGGGTGGAGCCCGTGAAGGAGAGCTTGCGCAGCCGCGGGTCCGCCAGCAGCGGGCCGGTCGCGTCACCCGCGCGGCTCGTCGGGACGACGTTGACGACGCCGGGCGGGACGCCCGCGTCGGCGAGGACCTGGGCGAGGAGCAGGGACGTGAGCGGGGTGAGCTGGGCCGGCTTGAGGACCACCGTGCACCCGGCTGCGAGCGCGGGCCCGATCTTGCGCGTGCCCATCGCGAGCGGGAAGTTCCACGGGGTGATGAGGAGGCACGGGCCGACGGGACGGCGCAGCACGAGGATGCGGGAGCCGGCGTCGGTGGCGGTGTTGTAGCGTCCGCTCACCCGGACGGCCTCCTCGGAGAACCAGCGGAGGAACTCGGCCCCGTACGTGACCTCCCCGCGCGACTCCGCGAGGGGCTTGCCCATCTCGAGCGTCATGAGGAGCGCGAGGTCCTCGCGCCGGGCGATGAGCGCGTCGAAGGCGCGGCGCAGGATCTCCCCACGTTCGCGTGGTGCCGTCCGCGCCCAGTCCCGCTGGGCGGCGTGCGCGGCGTCGAGGGCGGCGCGCGCGTCGTCGGCGCTGGCGTCGGCCACCGTGCGCAGGACCTCACCGGTGGCGGGGTCGTGGACGTCGAAGCGTTCCCCTCCGCCGGCCGCGCGCCACTGCCCTCCGATGAAGAGGTCCGTCGGCAGGGACGCGAGGAGCTCCTCCCGGCGAGCCTGCGCACGCGCGGCGGCCGTCACGAGTGCCCCATCCCCTCCACGACGCCCTCGACCGGAGGGCCCTGCGGTGCCGGGCCGTCCTCGTGCGGGGCGTCGGCGAGCTCGAGGACGAAGACCGGGATCGCGCGCTCGGTGCGCTCCTGGTACTCCGCGTAGGGCGGGAAGGCGGCGACAGCGCGCTCCCACCACAGCTCCTTCTCGGCACCGACCACCTCGCGCGCCGTCATGTCCCAGCGCTGCGGACCGTCCTGGAGCTCCACCCGCGGGTCTGCGAGGAGGTTGTGGTACCAGGTCGGGTGGGTCGGGGCGCCGCCCTGGGAGGCGACGACGGCGTAGGCCCCCTCGTGCTCGACCCGCATGAGCGGGATCTTGCGCAGCTTGCCTGACCGTGCCCCGCGCGTCGTCACGATGACGACGGGACGTCCGTCGAGGGTGGTCCCCCGGGTCCCGCCGGACCCCTCGTACTCCGCGACCTGGTCGGCAGCCCGGCGGCTCGGGCTCGGTACGTACTCTCCTGTCAGTGGCATGCCCCGAGTCAACACCCTCCGGCACCGCGCGCGCACGGCGGGCACGAGCGGCAGGTCGGAGGCGCCGCCCCCTTGCGCGCCCGCCGCGCCAGGCACAGACTTTCCCTACCTCCAGCCTGTCCAGCCCACGATGCGAGGCGAGGTCATGATGACGCGATCAGGCCAGCTCGACATGCTCCCCATGCTCGCGCGCGGGAAGCACCGCAACCCCCGCCGCGGCGCGTGCTTCATGGAGCTCGCGTCCTTCCTTGCCGGTGAGCGCTGGAGCGACAGCCCCGCGTGCACCCATCCGTTGCTCGCGCACCTCGCGCGCCTCGTCAACGACCTGAGCGACGACGCGGACCGGCCCCGGCTCGCTCCCCTCATCCCCTCGGTCATCGGGTTGCGCAGCACCGATCCCCGGTGGGACCACGAGCTGACGATCCTCGCCGCGACGGCGGCCCTGCCCGTCGCCGCGGAGGCCCACCAGCGCGCGCTCGCCGTCGGGATCCTCTCGTGCGAGCGCCTGCTCGCGCGGTACGAGGGGCGTCCGGAGGGAACCCTGAGCGAGCGGAGCCGTCGGGCCTTCGACGACGTCCCGCTCGCTGCCGCGTGGGCGCGCGAGTACAGCGCGCGGACCTCCGTGGTGGGCGCGCGGCACCCGGGGCCGGCGGTCATCGAGTGCGCGGTGCTCGGCATCGCCGCGGCGTGCGTCCCGGACCCGGCGGCACGGCTGTACGCCCTCCTCGAGGACGCCATCGCCCTGTGCGAGAGCCTCGCCGGTCAGCGCGGCTCCCGCGCGCCGGTGCAGCTCGAGCCGGCGCAGTGGCGCGAGGTGTGCGCGCCGGCGCTGGCCTAGCGGCCAGGGTCAGGTCGCTGGCGTCTCCCGGCGGAGGCGCTCGCGGTGCAGCCCGCGGCGCAGCCCGAGGGACAGGACCGCGCCGAGGACGGCGGCCGTGACCGTGACGGCGTACGCGCCGGTGTACCCGGCCGCGTCGGCCATGCGCCCGGCCGTGCTCGAGCCGAGGGCGTAGCCGAGGCTGGTCGCGGCGGCGAGCAGCATCATCGCGGCGCCGAGGCGCTGGGGGTCGATGACCTTCTCGCACGCCGAGAAGATCGTGATCATGTACGGCGCGACGGCCAGCCCGAGGACGAGCAGGACGGGCACGAGCGTCCCGATGGAGCGCACCGCGAGGAGCGGCAGGGCGAGGAGCCCGAGCGCGACGGCGAAGACGGGCAACCGGTCCGCGAGGCGCAGCCGTTCGGGCAGCGCGGCGACCGCGAGCCCCGCCACGACGCTGCCCACACCGAGGAGGGCGTGGAGCAGGCCCGCGAGGCCCGGCTCTCCCGCCTCGGTGGCCACCGCCGTCGAGCCCGTCTGGACGGAGCCGAACACGACACCGACGACGAGCTGGCCGGCGGCGAGACCGACGAGGAGCGGGGTGAGCAGCCGGGAGGGGACGACGGCCTCGGTGCCCCGGGTCCCGCGGACGAGGTCGGCGCTCGGGTGGAGGGAGAACCACGTCGCGAACAGGGCGAGGAGGACGGCGGCGACCGTGAGCGCGCCGGCCGGGGACGCGAGCGCCGCGACGGTGCCGACGAGCGCCGGGCCGAGGACGAAGGACGCCTCGTCCGCCGCGCCCTCGTAGGAGAAGGCGGTCGAGACGAGACGGCCGCGCTGGGCGCCCGTCGGCGCGGCGAGCTCACGCCAGCGCACGCGGGCGAGGGTGCCCACCTGGGGCAGGAAGATCCCGGTGGTCCCCGCGACGACGGCGAGGACCTCCCACGAGGCGTCGTCGCCCGCCAGGACGACGAGGGCGGCGAGCCCGAGCGCCCCTCCGACGGACTGGACGAGGAGGACGGGGCGCTGGCCGATGCGGTCCGTCAGGCCGCCGGCCAGCGGCGAGGCGATCGCGTTCGTCACGGCGAGCGCGCCGGCCGCGACGCCTCCCGCGGTGTAGCTGCCCGAGACCTCGACGACGAGCAGGAGAGTGCCCATCTGCGACATCGCGAGCGGGAGTCGCGCGAGGAAGGCGACGACGACGTAGAGGGGTCCGGTGAGGGCGAACAGACGCCGGTAGGACGCGAGGACCGACAAGAAGTCTCCAGGTACGGCACGGTGCGCTCCTCCCACCCCGGAAGCGCAACGAACCCTGTGCACCTCGATCGTACCGGTGCCGTCCCCGCCCGGGCAGGGGTGGTCGGCGTGATGCTGGTCGCCGACGCCGTGCGCGGCTGAGGTCTCGCCAGCCGCCAGACCCGGCCCGCTCAGAGGGCTCGGGGCCAGGTCCGCAGGAGCCGGTTGCGGCGCTGACGGTCACGGCCGGTCGTCAGCAGCTCGCAGCCGAAGGCGAGGAGGATCGCGACGCCGGCGCCGGCGACGAGGTACGTCGCCTGACCGCCGGCCCACGCGACGTCCCCGCGCACCTCGAGCGCGGCGACGGCCGGCCGGGCCAGGACGAGGACGAGCGCAGCCGTGCCGGCCAGGAGCTGGGCGCCGCGGCGCACCGGGCCCCGCTCGGAGAGCACCTCCCCGGTCAGGAGCGGGTCCGGCCGGGTCGCCGGTAGCTCCCCGCGGCCGGCGGTGGTGTCGGTCGTCGCCTCGCGGTCGAGCACGCCGAGCAGGATGCTGTGCCGGAGCAGCTCGAGGACGAGGGCCGCGCCGAGCAGGAGGACGAGCGCGACGCCCGTCACGAGCAGCGTCCTCAGCACCCCCGCGGCGGGCTCGCGCCCGTGCTCGATCACCCACGGGAGCAGCCCCGGTGATCCGGCCGCCGGACCGAGCGCGAGGGCGGCGGCGCCGGCGAACCCCGCGGCAGCCGCGAGCGCGAGCGCTCGCGCCACCCGGTCCGCCCAGACGGTCGCCCGGTACCGCAGCGGCAGGGCGACGAGCCGGACCTTCTGCTCGGCGTTGCCCGGGTCGGTCGGGCTGTGCCGCCACGACGTGCTCGCGGCGGCGAGCTCGCGGCGCAGGACCCCCACGAGGCGGATGAGCCCGACACCCGCAGCGGCGGCCGCGGCGCCCCCGACGAGCGCCGAGACGGCACCGTCGCTGTCGAGCCGGACGAGGGAGAAGACGGCGAGGAACCCCCCGATGATCGCGAGGAGCAGACCGGACCCCCACAGCGGGGCGAAGGGCTTCGCCTCGCTCTGCGGCCTCAGCGCGCGAGCGACCCAGCGCTGCGACGGCGTCGGGGGCCGGCGCTCGGACTCGGGGTCCGCGCGGTGCCTCGCGAGCCGGCGCGCGTAGAGCAGCGAACGCGCCGCGCTCACCAGGCACGCGAGCAGCCACAGTCCGATCAGGACGAGGAGCGAGACGCCGAAGGACGCCCGCGAGCCGTCGTCGAGGCCCGCCGTGAGCGTCCCCTCCTGCTCCATGACCTGAAGTCCCAGGACGAGGACGACGAGCCCGACGGCTGCCCCGACGACGGCGGGCCACACGACGGCCCACACCGCGTCGACGACCCGTCCGGCCCAGCCCAGGGGGTACTCGCGGTAGTGGATGAGGTCGACGGTCACGCTCGCCAGGCTATCGGCGCGGGCGGCGGCGTCATGACGCGGCCATGCCCCGCACGCCAGTCACGGTGCAACAGCCCCGGCTGACGGGCGGGAGGTACGACAATGCCCCGCCGTATGACCGACGGGGCTTGCCCTGATGTGTGGAACCTGGGTGGAGCTAGGGGGATTCGAACCCCCGACCTCTTCCATGCCATGGAAGCGCGCTACCAACTGCGCCATAGCCCCGTAGTGCGTGGTTGAGTCTAGGGGAAACCGGCCGCCCCTGACCAATCGCCCGGGTATGGCGCGCGCCACATCCCGCCCGGACGAGGCAGGGGCCTCCCCACTCACCCCGACGCTCACCTCGCCCGCGGCGACCGCGGGCACCTCAGGTCCCGGGCACTCCGAGGTTGTGCGCGGTGAGTCGCCAGGTGGGCAGACGGCCGGGGTTAGGGGCGAGAAGGGACCACCGGCAGTTGTCGAGGCCCGAGAGGCCGAACCACTGCGTGGGGTCGAGCCCGAGGAGGCGCGTGAGGCCGAGGGTGTGCGCAGCGCCGTGCGCGACGACGACGAGCACGTCGTCCGGCGCCATGCTCTCGGCCGTCTCGCCGACGGCGGCGGCGACGCGCCGAGCCACGGCGTCGCGCGGCTCCGCTCCGATGTCCGCAGGTTCCTCGCCCCGGCGCCAGGCGGTGTGCGCGTCCGGCCAGCCCGTGCGGATCTCCTCGTTCGTCAACCCTTCCCAGAGCCCGAAGCTGCGCTCGCGCAGCCGCGGCTCGGGCTCGATGCCGATCCGGGCCAGGTCCCCGAGCGCCTGCGCCGTGCGTGTGGCACGGCGCAGGTCCGAGGCGATGATGCGGGTGGGTCCGAGCTTGACGAGCTCGGCCGCCGCGCGCTCGGCCTGGTCGATGCCGGCGGAGTTGAGCTCGATGTCGACCTGGCCCTGGAGCCGCTGCGCGGCGTTGTAGGCGGTCTGCCCGTGGCGCCAGAGGACGAGGGTCCCGGCGCTCATGCCTCGGCGTCGGGCCCGGCGTTCAGCTCCGCGGGGAGCTCGATGACGGGGCAGTCCTTCCACAGCCGCTCGAGCGCGTAGAACTCGCGGTCCTCGGTGTGCTGGACGTGGACGATGATGTCGCCGAAGTCCATGAGCACCCAGCGGCCCTCCGTGACGCCCTCCTTGCGGACGGCCTTGGCGCCCTCGGCGTGGAGGGCCTCCTCGACGGCGTCGACGATGGACTTCACCTGGCGCTCGTTCGCGCCGGACGTGACGACGAAGACGTCCGTGAGGACGAGCCGCTCGCTGACGTCGAGCGCGATGATCTCGTCCGCCTTCTTGTCCGATGCTGCGCGGGCGGCGGTGAGAGCGAGGTGACGTGACCTCTCGTCAGCTGGCACGGGACTCCTCAGGAAGAACGGATAGGGCTTGCGCCGATCCTACGGTGCCGATCGTTCCCAGGATGGCGCCGTCGTCCGCGCCGAGCGCGCCCGAGTACAGAAGCCAGATGAGCGCGCCGATGACCGCGGCGACGAGAAGGAGGACGAGCACCTTGACGAACGCGACGGCGGGGTTGGTCGAGCCGTCGTCCACGTCCTCGGGCTCCGGGTCGGTGAGCACAGGGCCGGCTCCATCGTTGCCCTGGACGCCGCCCGCCGGTGCGTCCGACTCGAGCTGGGCTGCGCTGCGCGTGCGGTCACCGAGGCTCCGCCGCGCGGGAGCCGAGCCTTGCGCGCGGTGCGTGCGGGCCCCGTCGTCGGAGGCGGCCGTGTCCGCCGACCCGGCGGAGACGGCCGAGCGGGCAGAGGCAGCCGAGCCGGCCACGGACTGGGCGGGTGCGGGGTCGACCGCGGCGAGCGCGACCCACTGCGGCCGGAGCGGCCCGTCGGCGTCCTCGTCGTCGCTGTCCTCGGTGCCGTCAGGGGCCGTCACGTCGCCCTCGGTGCCGTCAGGGGCCGTCACGTCGCCCTCGGTGCCGTCAGGGGCCGTCACCTCGCCGGGCTCGTCGTCGCCGGGGACTGCGCCGGCGGCTGCCGCGGCTTCACCCGGGGACGGTGCGGCGGCAGGGCTTGGCTCCGCGGGCACCGGCGTCGGCACGACGGCGGGGGTCTGGGGGCTCGCCAAGCGCTCCGACTCGCGGTCGAGGATCTCCTCCGACATGACGGGCATGCCTGCGGTGGACTCCCATGAGACCGGGTCCGCGCTCCCCTCGGCCTGAGGGCCGACGCCCGGCTCCTCGGGCGCCATCGGCACTGACCGCTCCGGTGCCGGCTCCTCGGCGGGGACGACGGGGATGATTCCAGTCAGCCGGCCCGTGCTGTCGATGGTGCGGGTGCCCTGCGCGGTGCTCGGGGTACGGACGACCGGGCGCCGGCCCGTCGCGGTCCGCTGGCTCGGCGGCGTCTCTGCCGGTACCGGATCCACCGGCTGCCGTTCGCGCAGCGACCGCCGGCTGAGGCGGGGGATGGCGCCGCTGGAACCAGAGGCGGCCGACGGTGCCGCGTCGGGCGAGCCCGCGTCGGACGTCGGCTGGCCGGACACGCCGCCAGCGGCCGTCGCGCCGGACGTCGGCTGCCCGGACGCGCCGTCATCGGGCCTCGCGTCGGTCGACCGCGGCGCGGGAGCGCCGTCGTCGGAACCCGCGTCCGACGACGCCTGCCCGGGAGCGCCGTCACCGGAGCCCGCGTCCGACGACGGCTGCCCGGGAGCGGCGTCACCGGACGTCGCACCGGACAACGGCTGCGCGGCCGCGCCGGCGTCGGGTCGCGCCGTCGTGCCGCCATCAGCCGGGCGCGCCGCCGGCGCCCCGCCGTCGGTCGCGCCGCTCTCCCCCGTCTGAGGGGAGGCTCCAGAGGGTCGGTCGGGAACGGGCGCCACCGAGCCGTCGAGCCGGAGCTCGCCGGTGCGCAGGGCCTCGAGCCGCGCCTCCTCCTCAGCGGCGCGGCGGCGCAGCTCCTTGCGGCTCAGGGGGGCGTCGTCGCGCGCAGCCGCAAGGGCCGCCGCGCGCTCGGCCTCACGCCGGCGACGGCGCTCCCCGAGACCTGCCGTGGGCGGCGACGGGTCCTCCATACCGCGGTCCCCCTCGCTCACTCGGCACCGTCACGGCGAGCAGCGATGACGGGCCGGTCGACCTCGACGGGACCCTCGGGGTCGTAGAGCCGGTGCTTGGCGATGTACTGGACCACGCCGTCGGGCACGAGGTACCAGACCGGCATCCCGGAGCTCACGCGCACCCGGCAGTCCGTGGACGAGATCGCCATGGCGGGGACCTCGAGGAGCGAGACACCCGCCTCGGGGAGCCCGGCGTCGTCGAGCAGGTGACCGGGGCGCGTCACCCCGACGAAGTGGGCGAGGGACCACAGCTCCGCGGAGTCCTTCCAGCGCAGGATCTGGGGCAGGACGTCGGCGCCGGTGATGAAGAAGAGCTCGGCGTCGGGAAGGAGCGCGTGCAGGTCACGCAGCGTGTCGATCGTGTACGTGATCCCGTGGCGGTCGATGTCCACCCGGGAGACGTTGAAGCGGGGGTTGGACGCCGTCGCGATGACCGTCATGAGGTAGCGGTGCTCCGCCGTCGTCACGTCGCGGTCCCGCTTGAACGGCTGCTCGCCCGTGGGGACGAAGATCACCTCGTCGAGCGCGAACACGTCTGCGACCTCGCTGGCCGCGACGAGGTGACCGTGGTGGATGGGGTCGAAGGTGCCGCCCATCACCCCGATCCGCCGCGCCTGCTTCTGGGCCGACGTCATTCGCTTCCTCAGCGGTGGCGGGTGTGCACGCTGCGGAACGCGACCGTCACAAGCAGCAGGAAGACGAAGATGGCCATCGCGATGACCCCGAACATGATCGGGTGCATCGGAAGGTGGTTGGCGGCGTGCTCACCCTGCTCGGCGGCAAGCCTCACGATCGAGCTCTGCATGGCGTTCCTCTCCTCGTGGCTGCTGCCCACAGTCTCGCACGCTCCCCGACGGAGGTGCGGGTCGCGTCTACTCCCGGATCTGGCCGTCGCCGGTGACGATCCACGAGGTCGTCGTCAGCTCGCCCAGACCCATCGGGCCGCGGGCGTGGAGCTTCTGGGTGGAGATGCCGATCTCCGCGCCGAGGCCGAACTGCCCGCCGTCGGTGAAGCGCGTCGAGGCGTTGACGATGAGCGCGGCCGAGTCGATCTCGGAGGTGAAGCGGTCCGCGGCCCGCACGTCGCGCGTGCAGATGGCCTCCGTGTGCCCGCTCGACCACTGCCCGATGTGCTCGATGGCGGCGTCGAGGTCCGGGACGACGCGGACGGCGAGGTCAAGGCTGAGGTACTCGGTGGCCCAGTCCTCGTCCGTCGCGGGGATGACGTCGACGCCCTCGGGTGCGTGCCGGGCGGTCTCGTCGCAGCCGTGGACCCGCACGTCGGCCGCGGCGAGCGCCGCGAGCACAGCCGGCAGGAACGTCGCGGCGGCGCCGGCGTGGACGAGCAGCGTCTCCGCGGCGTTGCACACGCCGGTGCGCTGGGTCTTGGAGTTGAGCACGATGGCGACCGCCTGCTCGACGTCGGCGCTCGCGTCGACGTAGACGTGGCAGTTACCCACGCCGGTCTCGATGACGGGCACGAGCGACTCGCGCACGACGGTCTGGATGAGGTCCGCGCCCCCGCGCGGGACGAGGACGTCGACCAGCCCGCGCGCACGCATGAGCGCGACCGCGCCGGGGCGGCCGTGGGCGTCGATCGACTGGACGAGCGTGGGCGGGAGCCCCCGGGCCTCGAGCGCGCCCGCGAGGACGTCGACGATGACCTCGTTGGACGAGGCGGCGGCGGACCCGCCGCGCAGGATGACGGCGTTCCCGGACTTGAGGGCGAGCCCGGCTGCGTCGACCGTGACGTTGGGGCGTGCCTCGTAGATCATGCCGACGACGCCCATGGGCACCCGCACCTGGCGCAGCTTGAGGCCGTTCGGCAGCGTCGAGCCGCGGACGACCTCGCCGACCGGGTCGGGCAGCGCCGCGAGCTCGCGCAGCGCGTCGGCGATGGCGACGATGCGATCCTGGGTGAGGGCGAGCCGGTCGAGCAGGGAGTCCTTCATACCGCTCGCGCGGCCCCGCTCGAGGTCCACCGCGTTCGCCTCGACGATGCGGGGTCCGGCCGCGACGAGGGCGTCCGCCATGGCCTGGAGCGCGGCGTCCTTCGTGGCCCGGGTGCTCGTCGCGAGGACGCGCGAGGCCTTCTTGGCCGCACGGGCGATGTCCGTGACGGCGGCGTCGACGTCGGTCGCCGGAGGCGTGAGGGTGTCCGTCATGGGACAAGGGTAGGTCCGTCGGCGCCCGGTCGTCAGGCCGGCCCATCTGCCGGGCGGCGAGCGGGGCTGCCTGGCCAGTCACCCCCGCCGCTGCACGCAGGCTGGGACCGGCCCGCCGGCACGTTCACCGGGTGACGGCCTGGGCCGCACCACCCCACTGGCCTGTCCACGGCTGGGGCGTCGGACTGAGGGCGATGTCAGTGGTCGAATGTAGCGTCGGTCACATGAGGGAAGCCGGTCGTCGAGCAGGAGCCGCGCAGGGGCGCGCGGCTTCTCCCGCTGCCTCCGGCGGGTGCGGCTCGGCGTTCGGGGTGACCGCTTCGTCCGAGCAAGGGTCGGCGTCCGGGATCGCCGTTGCGCCCGGGTCCGCGCCTGCGCCAGCCCCCGGGCCCGCGTCCGCGTCCGCGTCCGCGCCGGCGTCTGCGTCTGCGTCTGCGTCTGCATCTGCATCTGCATCTGCATCTGCGTCTGCGTCTGCGTCTGCGTCGGGGATTGTCGGTGACGTGCCGGTGGCAGCCGTGCCCGCGGCGGTCCGCACGAGCGCGGGCGCCGGGTCGGGTTCGGGTGTGCGTGCTGAGGTGATCGCGTCGTGGGTGGCGGCGCTGGCCGGGACGGACCGTGGGGTCGATGACGGTGAGCGGGTCGAGCAGATCCGGGCGCTGGAGGACCTCAAGGCCGCCGCGTGCGCCGCCCAGGCCCGCGCCGCGGTCGACCTGGACGCCTCCCAGCGGGCCGCGCAGGCCGCGGCCGGTGTCCCCGCCGCGCGCCGCGGGGCCGGTGTCGCGTCCCAGGTCGCCCTCGCCCGGCGCGAGTCGCCCTACACCGGCGGGCGCCACCTCGGCCTGGCCAAGGCCCTCGTGCTGGAGATGCCCCACACCCACGCCGCGCTGAGCGCCGGGCGCATCAGTGAGTGGCGCGCCACGCTCCTCGTACGCGAGTCGGCGTGCCTGACCCGCCCCGACCGGGCCACCTTCGACGAGCTCATGGCCGCGAACCTGCCCGACCTGGAGTCCGCCGGCGACCGGCGCCTGATCGCCACGGCGAAGAAGACCGCCTACACCCTGGACGCCGGCTCCGTCGTGGCGCGCGCACGCAAGGCCGAGACCGAACGGACCGTGACCCTGCGCCCGGCCCCGGACACCATGTCCTACCTCACCGCCCTGGTGCCCGTGGCCCAGGGCGTGGCCGCCTGGGCCAACCTCACCCGCACCGCCGAGACCCTGCGCGCCACCGGCGACGAACGCTCCCGCGGGCAGATCATGGCCGACACCCTCATCGAACGCCTCACCGGACAGACCACCGCCGAGGACACCCGCCTCGAGGTCCAGCTCGTCATGACCGACCACGACCTCTTCCACACCACCAGCCCGACCACCCGCCGCGGCACCACCAGCGGACCCGCGACGTCATGCGGGCCCGACGACGACAGCCCCGAGAGCGACAGCCACCAGACCGGCAGCAGCACCGGCGACGGCGACGGCGACCGGACCAGCACCGCGCCTCCCGGCCGGTCGAGCGCACGCGATGACGGCGCCACGAAACCCAGCACTGACCCGGACGCGGGCACGGGCGCGGGCACGGGCGGCAAGGCGACCGAGAACGACGACAACGGTGGCACCACCCGGGGTGATGGCACAGCACACGTGCCGGGCTACGGCCCCGTCCCGGCCGCCTGGGCCCGCGAGCTCATCACCCGGCGCCTGACCTGCCCCGACGCCGTCTGGATCCGCCGCCTCTACCTCACACCCACGACCGGGCAGCTCATCGCCATGGACTCCCGCTCCCGCCTCGCCCCACCCGGCCTCGCCCGCTTCATCGACACCCGCGACCAGACCTGCCGCACCCCCTGGTGCGACGCCCCCATCCGCCACCACGACCACATCCGCGCCCACGCCGACGGCGGCCCCACGACCGCCGACAACCTCCAAGGACTGTGCGAGACCTGCAACTACACCAAACAAGCCCCCGGCTGGACCGCCCGCACCACCACTCCACCCAACGGACCCCACACCGTCACCACCCGCACCCCCACCGGCCACGAGTACCACTCCCACGCCCCACCCCTACCCGGTGCACCACCCCCAGCCACCGAAGCCGGAGCCGGCACGACCACCACCCGCGGCACGTCGACGTCACCCACCCTGGGCACGGGCCCACTCACGACCGCGACCCAGCCACCCCTGCCCCAGCCCCCGCGACCACTACCGCCCTACGCCATCAGCCCCGTCGAGAACCGCCTCATCCAGTACATCCTCACCGCCTGAGCCGGCCCCTGGACGAGCCCGCGCTAACGCCCGAGAACGCCACCGCGGCCCGCCAACGACTCCCTGGCCCGGCCAGGTCGGGCCAGAGAAACGACCCGGGTCTCACGCGACCGCACCACTCAGCCGCGCAGGGCAGACAGGGCCGCGACCTCCTCCGGTGCCTTGTCCGGCCGCCAGCCTCGCCAGCGCGGGTGGCGGAGCCTTCCTGTGGCGGTCACCTCGGCGAACTCGACCTCCGCGACGAGGCGCGGGGTCACCCAGCGCGCGTCGCGGGCGTCCGCGCGCGGGACGTCCACGAGCGGCGGGGTCCGTCTCTCGAGCCGGGACATCTTCGCGACCCAGTCGGTCGCCTCGCGCTCGCTGAAGCCGGAGCCGACCTTGCCGACGTAGGTGAGCGCGCCGTCGTCGCCGGGTACGGCGAGGAGGAAGGACCCGACCTGGCCGGCCCGGGAGCCCTGGCCGGGGCGCCAGCCGACGACGACGACCTCCTCGCTCTCCGCGTGCTTGATCTTCAGCCACGACCGCGAGCGCCGGCCGTCCGCGTACGTCGAGTCCCGCCGCTTCGCCATGACGCCTTCGAGCCGCCACGCGCGCGACGCCGCGATCGCCTCCTCGACGTCTCCCTCGTACGCCGGCGGCACGTCGACGAGCGGGTGCCGGTCCGGGTCGACGAGAAGCTGCAGGGCCTCCCTGCGCGCGTCGTAGGTCTGAGAGCGCCAGGTCACGCCGTCGACCTCGAGCACGTCGAAGAGCATGAGCCGCACGGGGTAGGCGCCCACGGCGCGGTTGATGTCCGCCGGACGGGTGAGGTTCATCCGCTGCTGGAGCACACCGAAGCTCGGGCGCCCGCGGTCGTCGAGGGCGACGATCTCCCCGTCGAGGATCGCGCTCGAGGCCCCGACGCACCGCGCCACGTCGGCGAGCTCGGGGTAGGTCGCCGTCATGTCGTGCCCCCGGCGCGAGGCGAGGCGCACCTCGCCGTCCTCGACGACGACGACGGCGCGGATCCCGTCCCACTTCATCTCCAGCGCCCAGTCCTCGGGGCGGAGCAGGTCGCGCACCTCCCCCAGGGTCGCGAGCATGGGCCGCGGGGCCTCGATACGGGCGTCGCCTCCCGCGCTCTCGTCCGCAGCGCGCTGGTGCTCGTCCTCGGTCTCGGTGTCGCCGTCGGCCTCCTCCGCGCTGTCGACGTCATCCTCGTCCCCGTCGTCGGCTTCGTCGCCCTCTTCGTCGTCCTCGTCGGCGGCGCCGTCCCCGTCATCGGCTTCGTCGACCTCGTCCTCGTCCTCCTCCTCGGCATGCTCGTGGTCCTCGGCCGGGTCGTCCTGCGCCTCGTCGTACCCGTCAGCTTCGTCTTGGCCGGCACGGTCGGACTTCGCGTCGGCGGCCTCCGCCGCCTCGTCGTCCCCCGACGCGACCGCGGCCTTCGCCTGGTCGCTGCCGCCGGCGGACTTCATGAGGTGGATGAGCCACTGGTTGTCCTCACGGCCCCCGCGGCCCCCCGTGCGGATGAGCGCGAACCGGCTCGTCCGCCCCGGCCCGTCGGGACCGGCGAGCCCGCCGTCACTACGCCCGGTGAGGGTGACGATGACCTCCCGCCCCTCACGCCACTTCTCCAGCTCGTACGTGCCCGAGTCCCAGATCGTCATCTCCCCCGCGCCGTACTCCCCGGCGGGGATCGTGCCCGAGAACGTGGCGTACTCCATGGGGTGGTCCTCGGTCTGCACCGCGAGGTGGTTCTTCGCCGCGTCGACCGGCACCCCCTTGGGCAGCGCCCAGCTGACGAGGACGCCGTCGTGCGCGAGGCGGAGGTCCCAGTGGAGGCGGCGTGCGTGGTGCTCCTGGATGACGAACGTCGGCTCCCCCGTACCCCCGCCGATCCGCTCCGGGACCGGCTCGGGCGTCTTCGTGGCGTCACGCTTGGCGCGGTAGATCTCGAGGCGGTCGCGCGCCGGCTGACCTCCGGCACGGTCGGCCACCGCGCCGAGCCCGGCCATGGGGTCCCCGCGCCGGCGCACCCGGTCGAGGACCTCCCCGTACTCGAGGTGGCGGAGCGCGGGATGAGCGATCTCGCGCCAGGTCCGCGGTGCGGCCACGGTCGGCCGCTCGCGCCCCCGGAGCGAGTACGGCGCGATCGTCGTCTTCGACCCGTTGTTCTGCGACCAGTCGACGAGCACCTTCCCGCGGCGCAGCGTCTTCTTCATGTCCGAGACGACGAGGTCAGGGTGGTCCGCCTCGAGGGCGCGCGCGAGCTCGTGGGCGAGGTCGCTGATCTGCTCGGACGTGTGTGTCCCCGCGAGGGGCGCGTAGAGGTGGATGCCCTTCGAGCCGCTCGTCACCGGGACCGGCTCGAGGCCCATCCCGTCGAGGATCCCGCGCGCGAGCCGCGCGACCTCGGCGCACTCGGCGAGCCCCGCCCCCTCGCCGGGGTCGAGGTCGAGGACGAGCCGGTCGGGCTTGCGCCGCTCACCGTCGGAGCCCACCCGCCACTGCGGGACGTGGATCTCGAGCGCGGCGATCTGGGCGAGCCAGGCGAGCGTGGCCGCGTCGTCGACGAGCGGGTACTCGGCCGTGCGGCTGCTGTGCTCGAGGGCGGCCCGCACCACCCAGTCCGGCGTCGAGTCGTCGAGGTTCTTCTGGAAGAACATCTGCCCCGGCTCGTCCGCCGTCCCCACGCCGTTGGGCCACCGCTTGCGCGTCGCCACACGCCCGGCGCAGTGCGGGAGCATGACGGGCGCGATCTCGGCGTAGTAGGCGATGACCTCGGCCTTCGTCGTGCCCGTGACGGGGTAGAGCACCTTCGACAGGTTCGTCAGGCGCAGGCGGCGACCGTCGATGGTCACCGTCTCGGGCTGATCTTTCCTCGCCATCGGCCCATCGTGGCCCGCGGGGGCGCGCACCGCGACATCGATCCACCCCGGCCGTCAATCCCCGGAGCGGCGCGACCGGTGTGTTAGAACACACACCACGACGAGGGAAACCACCTCTGGCAGGCCGTGACGTCGTGCGTCCACGGCACCCCGCACCGAAGGAAGTGGACCATGGCAATCGATGGACACCGCCGCCGGGCGCTGAGCGTGATCGGCACCTCCGCCGTGGTCGCGCTCGTGCTCGCCGCCTGCGCCGAGACCGAGGACCCCGATGACGGCGCCACGGACGGGGGCACGAGCAGCAGCGAGGGCATCACGGTCGGCACGACGGACGTCATCACGTCGCTCGACCCGGCCGGCTCCTACGACAACGGCTCGTTCGCCGTGCAGAACCAGGTGTACCCGTTCCTCCTCAACACCCCGTACGGCAGCCCCGACGTCGAGCCGGACATCGCCGAGTCGGCCGAGTTCACGGCCCCCGCCGAGTACACGGTCACCCTCAAGGAGGGCCTCACCTTCGCCAACGGCAACGAGCTGACGTCCTCGGACGTCAAGTTCAGCTTCGACCGCCAGGTCGAGATCGCGGACCCGAACGGCCCGTCGTCCCTGCTGTACAACCTCGACAGCGTCGAGGCACCCGACGACCTCACGGTCGTCTTCAACCTCATGAGCGAGGACGACCAGACCTTCCCGCAGGTGCTCTCCTCCCCGGTGGGGCCGATCGTCGACGAGGAGAGCTTCTCCCCGACCGAGCTGACGCCGTCGTCGGACATCGTCGAGGCCAACGCCTTCGCGGGCCAGTACGCGATCACGGACTACACCGAGAACGAGCTCATCCAGTACCAGGCCTTCGCCGACTACGACGGCGTCCTCGAGCCGGCCGTGACGGAGACGATCACGGCGCGGTACTTCACCGAGGAGACCTCGCTCAAGCTCGCCGTCCAGCAGGGCGACGTCGACGTCGCATTCCGTTCGCTCAGCCCGACCGACCTCGCGGACCTCGCGGACGACGACAACGTCACCGTCCACGACGGGCCTGGCGGCGAGATCCGCTACATCGTCTTCCACTTCGACACCCAGCCGTTCGGTGCGCAGACGCCGGAGGCGGACGAGGCCAAGGCGCTCGCCGTGCGCCAGGCCGCCGCCCACCTCCTCGACCGCGAGGCGCTGTCCGAGGAGATCTACCAGGGTTCCTTCACGCCCCTGTACTCCTATGTCCCCGACGGCCTCACCGGTGCGGCCGAGCCGCTCAAGGAGCTCTACGGCGACGGCGATGGCGGCCCCGACGGCGACGCCGCGGCCGCGGTCCTCACGGACGCCGGCGTCGAGACGCCGGTCACCCTCAACCTCCAGTACAGCCCCGACCACTACGGCAACTCCTCCGACGAGGAGTACGCCATGATCGAGAGCCAGCTCGAGGCCGGTGGTCTCTTCGACGTCAACCTCCAGTCGACGCTGTGGGACACGTACTCCGGCGAGCGGGTCGAGGGCGTCTACCCCGCCTACCAGCTGGGCTGGTTCCCCGACTACTCCGACGCGGACAACTACCTGTCCCCGTTCTTCCTCACGGAGAACTTCCTCGCCAACGCCTACTCCGACCCGGCGGTCAACGACCTCATCCTCGAGCAGGCCGCAACGCCCGACGAGGCGGAGCGCACCGCGAAGATCGAGGAGGTCCAGCGACTCGTCGCCGAGGACCTCTCGACGCTTCCCTACCTCCAGGGCGCCCAGGTGGCCGTCGCCCAGAACGACATCACCGGCGTCACGCTCGACGCGTCCTTCAAGTTCCGTTACGCACCGCTCGGACGCTGAGCCGGGCAACCCGCGAACGCCGGTGCCGCCACCCGCGGCGGCATCGGCGTTCGCGCGTGAGAGGAGACCTACGTGACGATCGCCGACGAGCGCACCGTCGAGAGCGCGGCCGAGAAGGCCGGCGGGGCGGGCCTGGGCCGCTACGTCCTCGTGCGGTTCCTGCTCATCATCCCGACCGTCTTCATCCTCGTCACCCTCGTCTTCTTCCTCATGCGGGTGGTCGGCGACCCCATCACCGCCTCGGTGGGCGGGCGCCTCACGCAGGCCCAGCTCGCCGAGCGGCTGGCGGAGGCCGGCTACGACCGGCCCGTCCTCGTGCAGTACGTGGAGTACCTCGGCCAGATCTTCACGGGGGACTTCGGGCGCACCCTCACGGACAACCGGGAGATCAGCGAGGTCCTCCTCACCTACGGCAGCGCCACCCTCGAGCTCGTCCTCTTCGCGCTCGCCGTCGCACTCGTCGTCGGGATCCCGCTCGGGCGTATCGCGGCGTACCGGCGCGACCGCCTCCCCGACGCCGCCCTGCGCATCTTCGCGATCCTCTGCTACGCGACGCCGGTCTTCTTCGCCGGTCTCCTCCTCAAGCTCGTCTTCTCCGTGGGCCTGGGCTGGTTCCCGCTCGGGGGGCGCGCAGACCCGCAGACGCAGCTCATCCTCGGCCGGATCAGCGGGTCCACCGGCATCAACATCGTCGACGCGCTGCGCACCGGGCGGTGGGACCTCATCTCCGACGTCCTCTCCCACGCGGTCCTGCCCTCGGTGGCCCTCGGGCTCCTCACCGCCGGGGTCTTCCTGCGCCTCGTGCGCACCAACCTCATCGGGACCCTGTCGATGGACTACGTCGACGCCGCCCGCTCGCGCGGGGTCAGCGAGGGCCGCCTGCTGCGCAAGCACGCGTACAAGCCGGCGCTCATCCCGATCCTCACCGTCATGGGCATGCAGATCGCCCTCATGCTCGGCGGCGCGATCCTCACCGAGACCACCTTCGAGTGGCGCGGCCTCGGCTTCCAGCTCGCGCAGTACCTCGGCGCGCGCGACTTCGTCGCGGTCCAGGGCATCGTCGCGCTGCTCGCCGTCATCGTCGCCGTCACGAACTTCGTCGTCGACGTCGTCGCCGCCCTCATCGACCCGAGAGTGAGGTACTGACCGTGGCCACCACCCCCGCCGAGACGGCGGACCAGGTCGTCCGGGGCGAGCCGCGGTGGAAGTCTCTGCCCCTCGTGTGGCAGCTGCGCCGCAGCGTCGGCCTCCAGCGCGGCATGCTCGTCGCCGGCCTGGCGCTGTGCGCCCTCTTCGTCCTCACCGCCGCCCTCGCGCCGCTCATCGCCCCGTACGGCGCGAGCCAGCTCTCCGGCCCCGACGGCAGCTTCCCGCGCCAGTCGGCGCCGTCCGGCGAGTTCTGGTGGGGCACGACCGTCGGCGGGTACGACGTCTTCTCCCGCGTCGTCTGGGGCACGCAGACCGCCCTGCTCACGGTTGTCCTCGCCGTCGTCGCCTCGATCTTCCTCGGGATCGTTCTCGGCCTCGTCTCCGGCTACCTCGGTGGCTGGCTGGACCGCGTGCTCGTGACGATCGCCGACGCGATCTACGCGTTCCCGTCCCTCCTCCTGGCGATCGTCGTCTCGATCCTCATCTCCGGCGGCCAGTCGAGCTTTCTCGGCGGGATCGTGGCCGCCGCCATCTCCATCACCGTCGTCTTCGTCCCGCAGTACTTCCGCGTGGTCCGGGCGGAGACGGTGCGCCTCAAGGCCGAGCCCTTCGTCGAGTCCGCGCGCGTCCTCGGTGCCTCGACCCCGCGGATCCTCTCCCGCCACGTCCTGCGCAACGCCACGCGCTCCCTGCCGCTCATCGTCACGCTCAACGCCTCCGAGGCGATCCTCACCCTCGCCGGGCTCGGCTTCCTCGGGTTCGGCATCAACCCGACAGCCGCTGCCGAGTGGGGTTACGACCTCAACCGGGCGCTCTCGGACGCGGCGAGCGGCATCTGGTGGACGGGCATCTTCCCCGGCGCAGCGATCGTCCTGCTCGTCATGGGCGTCACGCTCGTCGGGGAGAGCCTCAACGACCTGTCCGACCCGCGCCTGCGCGTCCGGCGCCGCCCGCGGCGCACGCCGCCGGTCATGAAGGGAGGTGCCTGATGGACCCCGTCGTCGACATCCGTGACCTGCGCATCACCTTCGCCACGGACGGCGAGCCCGTGCACGCCGTCGAGGGCGTCTCCCTGCGAGCCGAGCCGCGCCAGGTCCTCGCCATCGTCGGCGAGTCGGGCTCGGGGAAGACGGTCACCGCGAAGAGCGTCCTCGGGCTCCTCCCGGACAACGCCCTGGTCTCCGGCGCGGTCGTCCTCGCCGGGAACGACGTCGTCACGCTCTCACCCTCCCAGCTGCGGCAGGCCCGCGGCCGCGACGTCGCGATGATCTTCCAAGAGCCCTCGACGGCGCTCAACCCGGTCTTCACCGTCGGGTGGCAGATCATCGAGGGGATCCGGGCCCACGGCGAGGTCTCGAGGAAGGAGGCCCGCGCCCGCGCTATCGACGTGCTGGGCAAGGTCGGCATCCCCGACCCCGCCGAGCGGGTCGATCACTACCCCCACCAGTTCTCGGGCGGGCAGAAGCAGCGGATCGTCATCGCGATGGCGCTCGTCCTCGGTCCCAAGGTCATCGTCGCCGACGAGCCGACGACGGCCCTCGACGTCACCGTCCAGGCCGAGATCCTCGACCTCCTGCGCCTCGTGCGCGACGAGCTCGGCGCCTCGATCATCCTCATCACCCACAACATGGGCGTCGTCGCGGACCTCGCGGACCGCGTCGCCGTCATGCACGACGGCGTCGTCGTCGAGGAGGGGGACGTGCGCACGATCTTCGCCTCCCCGAAGGCCGAGTACACCCGTAGCCTCCTCGCCTCGGTCCCTCGGCTCGGCGTCCGCACGAGGGACCGCGGACCGGCCCGCGCCGCCGCGGCCGCGACCGCGGACCGGGACCCCGTCGTGCGGGCCCGCGACATCGAGGTCGTCTACCCGGGGCGGCTCGGCCGACCCGGCTTCCGGGCCGTCGACCGGGTGAGCCTGTCCATCGCGCCGGGCGAGATCCTCGGGCTCGTCGGGGAGTCCGGTTCTGGCAAGACGACCATCGGGCGCGCCATCGCGGGCCTGACGCGCGTGACCGGCGGATCCCTGCAAGTGCTCGGCCACGAGATGGTCGGCCACTCCGAGCGGAGGTTCCGACCGCTGCGCGCGCGGCTCGGGTTCGTCTTCCAAGACCCCGCGACGAGCTTCAACCCCCTCCTCACGGTCGGCGACGCGATCGCCGAGCCGCTCGTCATCCACGGCCGTGCCAAGGACCCCACCGGCGCGCGCACACGCGTGGACGAGCTCCTCGACGCCGTCCACCTGCCCACCCACTACGCGGCCCGCTACCCGCACGAGCTCTCCGGCGGCCAGCGCCAGCGGGCGAGCCTCGCGCGGGCGCTCGCGCTGGACCCGGACCTGCTCATCGCGGACGAGCCGACCTCGGCGCTCGACGTCTCCGTCCAGGCCCGCGTGCTCGAGGTCTTCACCGAGCTCCAGGAGCGGCTCGGGTTCGCCACCCTCTTCATCAGCCACGACCTTGCCGTGGTCGGGATGCTCGCCGACCGGATCGCCGTCCTGTACCAGGGCCGCCTCGTCGAGGAGGGCGGTGGCGCGCAGGTCCTCGGGGCACCGCGGCACCCCTACACCCAGCGCCTGCTTGCCTCCGTCCCCGTGCCGGACCCCGTCGAGCAGGAGAAGCGCCGCCACGCCCTCGCCGCGCTCGACGCCGCCGCGGCGACCGACCCCCGCGACGGCTGAGTCGCGGCCCCCGGTGCCCCCTCAGCGCCCGAGGAGCTCCGCGGGCACGCCCGCCGGCCGGCGCGGGAGGAACCGGGAGAGGACGACGACGACGACCCCGCCCAGCGGGACGAGGAGCAGGCCGGTGCGCAGGTCGACCGCGTCCGCGACGAGACCGACGAGCGGCGGGGACGCGAGGAAGCCGACCCGCATGAGCCAGGTCACGACGGTGAGCCCCGCCCCCGGGCGCAGCCCCGGCATCTCGTCGGCGGCGTGCATGGCCGCCGGGATGAGGGTCGCGACGCCGAGCCCGGCGAGGCCGAACCCGGCGATCGTCGTCGCCGTCGTCGGGAACGCCAGCGCCAGGCCCATGCCGATCGCCGTCAGTGCCCCGCCCGCGCGCCCGATGGTCCGCTGCCCGAAGTGGTCGACCATCCGGTCGCCGAGGATCCGCCCGACGAACTGCATGCCCTGGAGCGCGACGAAGGCCAGGCCCGCCGCGCCGGCCGCCGCGCCGAGCGTGCCCGTGAGGTAGATCGCTCCCCATGAGGACCCGGCGTCCTCGGCCAGTGCGGCGCAGGCCCCGATGACGCCGAGCGCGAGGAGGATCCCGAGGGTGCGGGAGGGGATGCCGCGCGAACGTCCCGGTACGCCCGGCGCGGCTCGCCCGGCGGGCGCCGACGACGGCGTCTCCCGCTCCGCGCTCTCCGGCCCGGGCAGCATGAACCGGTAGGCGGCGAGCGCGACGACGCAGAACACGACCCCGGAGATGCCGAGGTGGACGCCGAGGTCGAGGTCCACGCCGGCCGCCGCCGAGCCCATGAGCCCGCCGAGCACCGCGCCGGCGCTCCACGCGGCGTGGAAGGAGTTGAGGATCGAGCGCCCGTACAGGCGCTGGACGCGCAGGCCGTGCGCGTTCTGGGCGACGTCGACGATCGCGTCCATCGCGCCACCGACGAACATCGCCGCCGCCAGGGCGACCCACGACGGCGCGAGGCCGGCGACGAGGATGGCGACGGCGGTGAGGAGGGTGCCCGCCACCGCGACCCGCGAGGAGCGGAACCGCTGGATGAGCGTCCCGGCCGCGAGCCCGGCGATGAGGGCACCGAGCGGGAACGCGGCGATCGCCGTCCCGATCGCCGCGTTGCTGAGGTCGAGCTCGTCCTTGATCAGGGGGTAGCGCGGCAGGAGGTTCGCGAAGATCGCCCCGTTCGTGAGGAACATGGCGGCCACCGCGAGGCGGGCGCCTGCGTGCGCGTTGCGGCCGCCCGCGCCCGGGCGGGTCCGGCCGGTGCCGGGCGCGGTCACGGGCAGGTCGCCGCGAGCGCGGTGACGAGGAGGTCGTTCATCGGCCCCTCGAGCGGGTCCGCCGCGGGGTCGAGGGCCGTGCCCGTCCACACGAGGGTCGCCTGGCGCTCCCCGTCCGGGGACGCGAGCGATATCGCGCGGTACCCGACCCCGTTCCCGCGCTGGCCGAGGACGAGCTCGGGCGGCTGGACGCCGCACGCGTCGCCGCCCGCGAGCAGGCCCAGGCCGTAGCCCTCGACGCCGACCGCCTGCATCTGCGCGAGGCTCTCCGCGGACACGAGCGTGCCGTCGAAGAGCGCGCGGAAGAAGCGGGTCACGTCCGGCGCGGTCGAGACCACCGCCGCGCCCGCGTTCCACACGGACGGCTCCTGCTCCGTGACCTCGACGAGCTCCGAGGTCGGGTCGGGCCCGCTGAAGAGGTAGCCGCGCAGGGCGTCCGCGGGCATCGTCGCGTCGTCCGGGTACGTCGTTGCGCTCATCTCCGCCGGTGCGAAGACCTCCTCCTCGAGGACGGCGGCGAGGCCCGCTCCCGTCAGCTCCTCGACGAGCATGCCGAGGACGACGTAGTTCTCGTTCGCGTAGGAGAAGGCCGTGCCGGGTGCCGCGCCCCACGGCTTGGCGAGCGCGCTCGCCACGAGCTCCTCCTCCGTCCAGGCCCGGCCCAGCGCCGCGAGCGCCCCGTCCACGTCCGTGAACGCGAGCGCGTCGCTGCCGGGCATGCCGCTCGTGTGGTCGAGGAGGTGGCGCACGGTGACCGGCTGCTCCTCCGGCAGGACGCCGGGAAGGTGGTCGGCGACGAGGTCGTCGAGGGCGAGCTCGCCCCGCTCGGCGAGCCGGACGACGACGGTCGCGACCATCGCCTTGGTGATGCTCGCGATCCGTACCGGCGCGTCGACGGCGGGCGTCGTGCCGCGCTCGACGTCCGCGACGCCGGCGGCGCCCGCCCACGCGGAGCCCCCGTCGCTGAGGTGGACGACGGCGGCCACCGCGCCGGCGTCGACGAACGCGCCGAGGGCGTCCTCGACCGCCGGCGGCAGCGCCGCAGCCTCGCCCGCGCCCGGCGTCGCCGTCGGCTCCGCAGACGTCTCGGCGCTCGTGGCGGTGGCGGTGCTGGTAACCGTCCCGTCCTCGGTCTCGGCCGGTGCCTGGCCGCCCGTCCCGCACCCGGCGAGGAGAAGGGCCGTCGCTGCGGCGAGCACCGCTGGACGTCGGAGCGCGGTCATGGCCTGTCGTCCTCTCGTGGGGGCCGTCTCGCGCGGGGCTTGCCCGCGCGCGTCAGCGCCAAGCATGGCAGCCGACCACCCACCGCACGCACCGGTGCCTTCGCTACGCTTCCGGTGTCCGCACCGCCGCGGCCCGGTGGCGGAGCACCGGCACCGCCGGTTGACTGATCATCAAGGAAAGGGGCCACCATGCGTGCCATCTGGACCGGTGCCATCACCTTCGGTCTTGTCAACGTGCCGATCAAGCTCTACAGCGCGACGGAGAGCCACGACGTGCGCCTGCACCAGGTGCACAACGCCGACGGCGGGCGCATCCGCTACCAGCGGCGGTGCGAGGTGTGCGACCAGGTGGTCCAGTGGGACGACATCGACAAGGCGTACGACGACGGCGAGCAGACGGTGGTCCTCACCGACGCCGACCTCGAGTCCCTGCCGGTGGAGAAGAACCGTGAGATCGACGTCATGGAGTTCGTCCCGAGCGAGCAGATCGACCCGATCATGATGGACAAGAGCTACTTCGTCGGCCCGGACTCGAAGTCGACGAAGTCCTACCAGCTCCTGCGGCGGACCCTCGAGGAGACCGACCGCACCGCCGTCGTCACGTTCACCCTGCGCCAGAAGACGCGCCTCGGTGCGCTGCGCGTCCGGGGCGACGTCCTCGTCCTGCAGTCGCTCCTGTGGGACGACGAGGTGCGCGAGGCGAGCTTCCCCGAGCTCGACCAGGACGTGCGCCTCGGTGCGAAGGAGCTCGAGATGAGCTCGGCGCTCGTCGACTCCTTCTCCGCCGACTTCGACCCGTCGGAGTTCACCGACGACTACCAGGAGGAGCTGACCAAGCTCATCGAGGCCAAGCTCGAGAAGGGGCAGGCGCTCGACACCGAGGAGACGTTCGGTGCGCGGGACGACGACGAGGGCGGCGAGGTGCTCGACCTCATGGAGGCGCTGCGCCGCTCTGTCGAGCAGTCGAAGAAGAAGCGCAGCGGTGCCAAGGCGGAGCCGGCGTCCGACGACGAGGGCACGACGACGAAGGCGTCCGGGACGTCGAAGGCCCCTGCACGCAAGCCGGCCGCGAAGAGCGCGTCCAAGCCCGCCGCGTCGAAAGCCGCCGCGTCCAAGGCCAGCACGACGGCGAAGAAGGACACCGCGAAGGAGCCCGCGAAGCCCGCCGCCAAGAAGCGCGCACCCGCCAAGCCGCGGGAGAAGAAGACCGCCTGAGGAGCGCCGGAATGCCCGGGGCGGTCGGCGGCGTTGCCCCGGTATGACGAGCCCCTCCATCACCGTTGACATCTGGTCCGACATCGCCTGCCCGTGGTGCTACATCGGCAAGCGGAAGTTCGAGGAGGGGCTCGCGGCCCTCCCCGACGGCGCCGCCGACGACGTCGTCGTGACCTATCACAGCTTCGAGCTCTCCCCCGACACCCCCGTCGACTTCGAGGGCAGCGCTGTCGACTTCCTCAGCGCCCACAAGGGGCTGCCGGCGCAGCAGGTCGAGCAGATGCTCGGGCACGTCGCCGAGGTCGCCGGCTCGGTGGGCCTCACCTACGACTTCGCAGCGGTGCGGCAGACGAAGACGCTCCTGGCGCACGAGGCCCTCCACCACGCCAAGGCGCACGGCAAGCAGCTCGAGCTCGTCGAGCGGCTCTTCGCCGCGTATTTCGAGCAGGGCCGTCACGTCGGCCGGGTCGACGAGCTCGTCGGGCTGGCCGCCGAGGTGGGCCTCGACGCCGGCGACGTGCGCCGGGCCCTCGAGTCCGGGGAGCACACGGGCGCCGTCCAGGCGGACATCGACCAGGCGCGGGCGTACGGCATCCAGGGCGTGCCCTTCTTCGTCATCGACGGCCGGTACGGCATCTCCGGCGCCCAGAGCGCCGAGACGTTCACCGCCGCCCTCGCCCAGGTGCGCGCCGAGCGCACGACGGCGGGGGTCTCGTGAGCGCGGCCACCGCCGGGAGCGGCGCCTCCCGCGCGCACGACGACGTCGCGCTGGTAGCGGCGCTGCCCGCGCCCGTACCCGCGCCGGCCGGATCACTCACGCCGCTCACGCTGCTCGCGCCCCTCGGCGCCGTCGACGACGCCGGGTGGTGCGTCGACGGGGTGTGCGCCGTACCCCCGACCGCCTGAGCACTCCTGCGGTCAGGCGGCGGCGTACCCGGCTCGGTACGGGCGGACGGGTCGTGGACGCCGTTCTTCCGGCCACAGGACTCTCCTCGCAGATCCCGAGCGTTCACGGATCGCACACCGTGAGTGGGCGTCACACTGGGGGGCAGCGCCGCACCCCGCGCCCTAGGAGAGGAAAGTTCCTGACATGAACCGCCACGAGCGCCTCACCGCGCTGCTGCAGCTGGTCGTCGAGCGCGACAACGTCCACATCGGCGACATCATGCGCGAGCTGGGCATCTCTGCTGCGACGGCGCGGCGCGACCTCGACCACCTCGCGCAGCAGCAGCTCATCACCCGCACCCGCGGCGGGGCCTCGACGAGCCCGACGTCCTCCGACCTGCCGCTGCGCTACAAGACGGCGCGCCAGGCCGACGAGAAGCGCCGCATCGCCAAGGCGGCCGCGGACATGGTCCTCGCGGGCGAGGTCGTCGGCCTCAACGGCGGGACGACGACGACGGAGGTGGCCCGCGAGCTCGTCATGCGCCAGGACCTCCACGCCGGCGACGTGAGCGCCCAGGTGGTCGTCGTGACGAACGCGGTCAACATCGCCAACGAGCTCGCCGTGCGCCAGCACGTGCGCGTCGTCCTCACCGGCGGCGTCGTGCGGGCGATGAGCTACGAGCTGACCGGTCCCCTCGCCCGGGGGATCCTCGACGAGATCTCCATCGGGGTCCTCTTCCTCGGCGTCAACGCGTTCGACCCCGAGTCGGGGGCGTTCGCGCACCACGAGGGCGAGGCCGCGATCAATGCCGCGCTTGTCGCGAACGCACGGCGCGTCGTCGTCGTCGCCGACCACACGAAGGTGGGGACGACGGCATTCGCGAAGATCTGCGAGACGACGGCGATCGACGCGCTCATCACCGACGAGGGGGCGGCGCCCGAGGTCCTCGAGCGGATGCGCGCGGCGGGGGTCGCCGTCACGGTCGTGTGACCTCGCGCGCGGCCGGTCAGGGGATCGGTCGCCAGCAGCCACCGCATGTCCCGGTCCCGGGGCGGCGCCGGGTCAGTAGCGGCGGACGATGACGAGGTCGTCGCGGTGGACGACGGCGCGGGGGGCGGACCAGCCGAGCTCGTCGCGCATCTCGTCGGTCGTCTTGCCGAGCATCGCAGTGACCTCGGCGGTGCTGTAGGCGACGAGGCCCCGCGCGAGCACGGTGCCCTCGGCGGTGGCGAGCTCGACGGGGTCCCCGGGCTCGAAGTCGCCGTCGACACCGATGACGCCGGCCGCGAGGAGCGAGCGCTTGCCCACGGTGATGGCGTGCATCGCCCCCGTGTCGAGGGTGAGGCGACCGGTCGTGCGGGCCGCGTGGGCGAGCCAGAGGCGCCGGGTGCTCTTGCGGCGGCCGGTGGCGGCGAACCACGTGCCGACCTGCTCCCCCGCGAGGGCCCGGCCGGCGTTGGGGGCCGCCGTCAGCACGACGGGCACGCCGGCGCCCGTGGCGATGGCGGCCGCGTCGAGCTTGGTGACCATCCCGCCCGTGCCGATGGCGGTGCCTCGGCCGGTGACGATGACGTCCTCGAGGTCGGCGGCGCTGCGCACCTCGGGGACGAGACGGGTGCCCGGCCGGCTGGGCGGGCCGTCGTAGAGCCCGTCGACGTCGGTGAGGAGGACGAGCGCGTCGGCGCGGACGAGGTGCGCGACGAGCGCGGCGAGCCGGTCGTTGTCCCCGAACCGGATCTCGTCGGTGGCGACGGTGTCGTTCTCGTTGACGATGGGGACGACACCGAGGGTGAGGAGGCGTTCGAGCGCGCGCTGCGCGTTGCGGTAGTGCTGGCGGCGGATGAGGTCCTCGGCGGTGAGGAGCACCTGGCCCACCCGCTGGTCGTGATCGGCGAAGGCCTGGGTGTAGCGGGCGACGAGCAGCCCCTGGCCCACCGAGGCGGTCGCCTGCGCCGTCGCGAGGTCGCGGGGGCGCCCGGCGAGCCCGAGCGGGGCGATGCCCGCGGCGATGGCGCCCGAGGAGACGAGGACGACCTGCTGCCCACGGGCCCGCCGGGCGGCGATGACCTCGACGAGCTCACGGAGCCGGTCGAGGTCGAGCCGGCCGTCGGGGCCGGTGAGCGAGGACGAGCCGATCTTGACGACGACGCGCGCGGCGTCGGCGAGGCGGGACCGGCCCTGCAGCGGTGGGTTCACGTGCCCATCCTCCCGTACCCCGGTCGGCGGCCGCGTGCCACGACCGGAGTGCGAGCGGCGCTCAGTCGCGCGGCTCGGCCTCGCCCGCGTCGTCGACGTCGGCCGGGTCCGCCCAGTGGCCGGACTCGCGCTCGGTCCACAGCTCGGCGCGCGCCTCGGTCTTGGCGTCCATCCGCTCGCGGTACTCGCGCCGCTTGTCCGTGCGGGTGGGGCGGTGGTCCTCGTCGAGCCGCAGGTCCACCCCGCGCGGACCGAGGAGCTCGGCGCCCGTGCTCATCGTGGGCTCCCAGTCGAAGATGACCCCGCCCTCCTCCGGGCCGATGACGACCTCGTCGCCCGCGACGGCACCGGCCTTGAAGAGCCCGTCCTCGACTCCGAGCCGGGCGAGGCGGTCGGCGAGGTAGCCGACGGCCTCGTCGTTGGTGAAGTCGGTCTGCCGCACCCAGCGCTCGGGCTTGACGCCCCGCACCTGGAAGTAGACGCCGTCGTGCCGCTGACGCTGCGTGACCGTGAAGCCTGCGTCGTCGACCGCGCGGGGGCGCAGGATGGTGCGCGTCGGCTCCTCGACCGGGGCGGCGGCGCGCGCCTCGCGCACGAGCCGGGCGAGCGCGAACGAGAGGGGCCGCAGGCCCTCGTGCGAGACGGCGGAGATCTCGAAGACGGGCATCCCGCGGGCCTCGAGGTCGCCCCGGACGAGGTCGGCCAGCTCGCGCGCCTCGGGGACGTCGATCTTGTTGAGGACGACGACGCGCTGGCGCTCCATGAGCGGCACCCGCCCGCCGCTGATCTCGAGGTCGGCCGCGTACTGGGCGAGCTCGGCCTCGAGGAGGTCGAGGTCGCTCAGCGGGTCGCGCCCGGGCTCGAGGGTGGCGCAGTCGAGGACGTGCACGATGAGCGCGCAGCGCTCGATGTGCCGGAGGAACTCCAGGCCGAGGCCCTTGCCCTGGCTCGCGCCCGGGATGAGGCCGGGCACGTCGGCGACGGTGAAGCGCTCCTCCCCGGCCTGCACGACGCCGAGGTTCGGCACGAGGGTGGTGAAAGGGTAGTCGGCGATCTTGGGCCGCGCCGCGGACATCGCCGCGATGAGGCTCGACTTGCCGGCGCTGGGGAACCCGACGAGCGCGACGTCGGCGACGGTCTTGAGCTCGAGGACGAGGTCGACGACGTCGCCCGGCTCGCCGAGGAGCGCGAAGCCCGGCGCCTTGCGGCGCGGCGAGGCGAGCGCGGCGTTGCCGAGGCCACCGCGCCCACCGGCGGCGGCGACGTAGCGCGTGCCGGCCCCGACGAGGTCGGCGAGGATCTCGCCGTCGGGCGTCTTGACGACGGTGCCGTCGGGCACGGGCAGCACGAGGTCCGTCCCGTTCTTGCCCATCCGCATGTCGCCCGCGCCCTGGGTGCCGGACTGCGCGCTGCGGTGCGGGGAGTGGTGGTAGTTGAGCAGCGTCGTCGTCTGCGGGTCGACGACGAGGATGACGTCGCCGCCCTTGCCACCGTTGGCGCCGTCGGGGCCGCCGAGCGGCTTGAACTTCTCCCGGCGCACCGAGGCGACGCCGTTGCCGCCGTCACCGCCGGAGGCGTGCAGGACCACGCGATCCACGAAGCTCGCCATGAACGTCCCTCCTCCCGCGGCCCCGTACCGGGTCCGCTCCCATCATGACCCGAGGATCGGGCCCTGGACATACGAAGCGGGGGCGTCCGGCTCTCCGCCGGGCGCCCCCGCTGCTCGCCGAAGGTCTGCTCAGACCTCAGCGGTGACGATGTTGACCGTCTTGCGGCCGCGGCGCGTGCCGAAGAGGACCGACCCGGCCGACAGCGCGAAGAGCGTGTCGTCCTTGCCGCGCCCGACGTTCTCGCCCGGGTGGAAGTGCGTGCCACGCTGGCGGACGATGATCTCGCCGGCCTTGACGACCTGACCACCGAAGCGCTTGACGCCGAGGCGCTGGGCGTTGGAGTCGCGGCCGTTCCGGGATGAGCTGGCGCCCTTCTTGTGTGCCATCTCGAACCTGCTTTCGTCTTTGGGTAGTGAACGTGTGCGGAGCGGGCCCGGGCGGGCCGCGAGATCAGGAGATGCCGGTGACCTTGAGGCGCGTGAGCTTCTGGCGGTGGCCCTGGCGCTTGCGGTAGCCGGTCTTGTTCTTGAACTTCATGATCGTGATCTTGGGGCCCTTCTCGGGGCGCACGATCTCGGCGGTGACGGTGACCTTCGCGAGGTCGTCCGCACCGGTGGTGACATTCTCGCCGTCAACGAGCATGAGCGGGGTGAGCTCGACGGAGTCGCCGACCGCACCGCGGACCTGGTCCATGACGACGACGTCGCCGACGGACACCTTCTCCTGACGGCCGCCGGCCTTGACGATCGCGTAAACCACGTTGCTGCTCATCTCTGTCGATACGGAACCTGTCGCAGCGGCCCTCGGGACTCGAGTCCATCAGGGGCGCGCCAGGCGCACGGGAACGGCGCACCCGCGGGCGCACCGACGCTCGAGTTTACGCACAGGCGGCCCCCCGGGCAAATGACTCCCGCCAGGCAGCGCCCCGACGCCCGTGTGGCATCGGACACATCAGGCGCCCGCGACCGCGCTGGATCGTACGCCACCACCGGGTGGCGTACGTCCGCCGTCAGGGACGCAGGGCGGCGACCGCCTCGGCGACGGGGGTGTCGCCGGAGATGAGCTCGGCGACGCCGCGCGCCGTCGACGGGTCGTCGAGCGCGGCGACGATGACGGCCGCGACGTCCTCGCGGGGGATCTCGCCGCGGCCCGTGCCGGCGGCCATGTGCACCTGCCCGGTGCCCGGTGCGTCCGTCAGCCCTCCGGGCCGCACGATCGTCCAGTCGAGGTCGCGGGCCATGAGGTCCTCGTCCGCGGCCTTCTTGGCGTCCATGTAGACGGCCATGACCTCGTCCTCGATGCCCTCCCCGCCACGGTCGGCGTTGATGGCGGAGACCATGACGTAGCGGCGCACGCCCGCGAGCTCGGCGGCCTCGGCGAGGAGCCGGGCGCCGTCGCGGTCGACCGTCTTCTTGCGCTCGGCGCCGCTGCCCGGACCCGCGCCGGCGGCGAAGACGACGGCGTCGGCCCCGCGGACGATCTCGGCGAGCTCGGCCGCCGTCCCCTGCTCGAGGTCGAAGACGGCGGAGGTCGCGCCCAGGTCGGCGAGCTCGGCGGCGTGGTCGGGGTTGCGGATGAGCCCGACCGCCTCGTCCCCTCGTGCCGCGAGCTGACGCTCGAGGTGCTGGGCGATCTTTCCGTGGCCTCCGGCGATGACGATGCGCATCTGCCGACCGTACGTGGCACCCGGCGGGGCCGCACGGTGGCGGCGGGCGCCTCAGCCGGGCCGGGGCCTCAGGATGGCCGGGACCTCAGCCCCGACCCTGCCACGTGCAGATGCACGCCTCGTTGCCCTCGGCGTCGGCGAGGACCCAGTACGACGGCGCGTACTCGTCGGTCACGAGGCGGCCCCCGGCGGCCAGTACGGCGTCGACGCGCGAGCGCGCCTCGTCGTGCGGCACATCGATGTCGAGGTGGATCCGGTTGCGCTGCGGCCGGGGTGCGTCCATCTGCTGGAACCACACCGACGGGCCCCGCGCCGAGCGGTCCTGGAGGTCGGCGTCCGTCTCGTCCTCCTCCCCCGGCGGGAGCTGCGCGCGGTACCCGAGCGCCGCCTTCCAGAACGGCAGGACGGACGGGATGTCGAGGGCGTCGATGGCGATCTCGACGTGCTGGACCAGCCCCGGCTCGGCGCGCAGCCCCATCTCCGCGGCGATGACGGAGATCTGAGCGGCGAGGGCGACGTCGGCCTCGGTGAGCGAGCGGGTCGCGTGCGTCGTCAGCACGAGGTGCACCCGGAAGTAGCGCAGGTCGATGTCGGGGTGGTGGTCGAGCGCCTCCGCGGCGGCGACGACCCGCTCGACGAGCTCGAGCCCGCGCGTCATCGAGCCGGTCCGGAACGCCGCGTGGAGGTGGCTGCGCAGGACCCGCCAGTCCTCGAGGCCGGGGCGCGCATGCGCCTCGGCGGGGGTCAGGACGTACTTCTCCAGCGCGTTGCTCATGGGTGACAGCCTGGCACCGGTCCGGCCCCCGGTCGAGGACCGTGCGCCGGAGGCGATGTCAGAGGGCGCTGGCAGCATCCGTGCATGAACGATTCACGGGCGCCGGAGTCGACGGCGCGAGTACTGGCGGAGTTCTTCAGCGCGGTCGATGCCCGCGCCAACCGGGTCGTGCGCGCGCACGCGGGCGCGGTCCAGCAGCACCTCGACGTCTACCTCGACACCGAGGCGGAGCGCGTACTCACGACGGACGAGCTGGCGCTCGTGGAGGCCGAGCGGCAGATCGACCCGGTGGCAGCGGTCGCCCGCGTGACCGGGCCCGAGGCGCTCGTGGCGGCGCTCCCGGGGTTCGTCGACGCGGCCTGGCTGCTGCCGGCCCAGACGGCGGCCCGCGCACAGGTGAGGCTGGTCGAGGCCCTCGTCGCCTGGCTCGAGGAGAACCGGCACGTCGATCGCCACGCCATGGCGTGCTTCCTGCTCGAGGTCGACGCCGCGTGCCGGCGCGCGCGGTCGCTCATCGCCGCTCCGGCCGCGCGCGGGCCGGGCTGACAGCAGAGACAGGTGTGGCCCGGAGCCGACCGGGCTTCGGGGCACCCCCACCCACGGGTCAGGCCGTGGCCGGGCCGCCCGACGTGGCGCGGCGCGGTCGGCGGCCGCGACGCGGGGCGGCCTGCTCCGCGGGCTCGGCGGGCGCGGCCGCCTCGGCCGGGGCCGGCGTGCTCGGGGAGGACGGCTCCGGCGCTGCAGCCGCGGGTACGGCTGCCGCGGGTGCGGCCGCTGCCACGGACGTGGCGGCGGCCGCCGTCGTGACGGGCTCGGCCACGACCGGGGTCGAGGGTCCGGCCGTCACGCGGCCCGACGACGACGCCCGGCGTGACCCGCGCTTGCGCGGGGCTGCCGCGGGCGAGGCCTGCTCGGCCGGCGGTGCTGCCACCGGCTCGCCAGCCTGCGACCCGGGCTGGTCGGCCTGCGCCGCAGGCTGGTCCGACGTGGCGGGTGCCGCCGGTGCCGGCTGCTCGGCCGGGGCCGGAGCTGACGCCGCGGGCTGCTCGACCGGGGCCGGCGCCGACGATGCGGGCTCGCCGCCCTGTCCGGTCGTCGCGGCCTCCTGCGGGCGCCCGCCGTCCTGGGCGTGCTCGGTCTCCTCGTGGGCGTGAGCCGCCGCGGCGGCGATCGTCGCGAGGGTCGCCTTGACGGCTTCCCGCGCGGCGATGGCCGCCGGGTCCTGCGACTCCTGCGGTGCGACGCGCTCGACCTCGGCCGCGCGCGGCGTGCTCTCGTCGCGCTTGCCGCGGCGGCGCCCGGCCGGTCCGGCGGGCTCCTCCGAGCCGGCGCTGCGCTCGACCGGGTCGCTGTGGACGATGAACCCGCGACCGTTGCAGTGCTCGCACGTCTCGCTGAACGCCTCGACGAGGCCCTGGCCCACGCGCTTGCGGGTCATCTGGACCAGCCCGAGCGACGTCACCTCGGCCACCTGGTGACGGGTGCGGTCCCGGCCGAGGCACTCGACGAGGCGGCGCAGCACGAGGTCGCGGTTGGACTCGAGCACCATGTCGATGAAGTCGATGACGATGATGCCGCCGATGTCGCGCAGCCGGAGCTGACGGACGATCTCCTCGGCGGCCTCGAGGTTGTTGCGCGTCACCGTCTCCTCGAGCGTCCCGCCCGATCCGGTGAACTTCCCGGTGTTGACGTCGACGACCGTCATCGCCTCGGTGCGGTCGATGACGAGCGAGCCGCCGGAGGGCAGCCAGACCTTGCGGTCCATGCCCTTGGCGAGCTGCTCGTCGATCCGGTACTCGGCGAAGACGTCCTTCGTGCTCGTCCAGTGGCTCATCCGCTCGGCGAGGTCCGGCGCGAGCGAACGGACGTACGTCGAGATCGTCTCCCACGCCTCGTCGCCGGCGACCGTGAGCGAGCGGAAGTCCTCGTTGAACACGTCACGGACGACGCGGACGGCGAGCTCGGGCTCGCCCTTGAGGAGGACGGGGGCGGACTTCGCGGACTTCTGCTTCGCCTCGATGTCGGCCCACTGGGCCGTGAGGCGCTCGACGTCGGCGCGCAGCTGCTCCTCGGTGGCGCCCTCGGCCGCGGTGCGCACGATGACGCCGGCGCCCTGGGGCACGATCTCCTTGAGGAGCTTCTTGAGCCGGGCACGCTCGTTCTCGGGGAGCTTGCGCGAGATGCCCGTCATGGCGCCGCTCGGCACGAGGACGAGGTAGCGCCCGGCGAGCGTGATCTGCGCCGTGAGGCGTGCGCCCTTGTGACCGATGGGGTCCTTCGTCACCTGGACGAGCACCGGGTCGCCGGAGGACAGCGCCTGCTCGATCCGGCGGGGGCTCCCCTCCATCCCGGCCGCGTCCCAGTTGACCTCGCCGGCGTAGAGGACGGCGTTGCGGCCCTTGCCGAGGTCGACGAACGCCGCCTCCATGCTCGGCAGGACGTTCTGCACGCGGCCGAGGTAGACGTTGCCGACCATCGACGTCTGGGTCTTCTGCGCGACGTAGTGCTCGACGAGGATGCCGTCCTCGAGCACCGCGACCTGCATGCGCCCGTCCTTCTCGCGCACGACCATGGCACGGTCGACGGCCTCGCGGCGGGCGAGGAACTCGGACTCGGTGATGGTCGGGCGGCGACGCCCGGCGTCCCGCCCGTCCCTGCGGCGCTGCCGCTTGGCCTCGAGGCGGGTCGAGCCCTTGAGCGCCGTCACCTCGTCGCGCGCGGCACGGCCCTCGCGGGTCGACGTCGCGGCCTCGCCCTCGCCGGAGCGGCCGGTGCGGCTGCGCCGACGGCGGCGGCGGCGGCTCGCGGCGTCGCCGTCGTCCTCGGAGTCCTCGGTGTCGGGAACGCCCTCGCGCTCGCCCTCGGGCTCGGCCTGCGCGGTGCCGGCGTCCGACCGGCGGTCGCGACGCTCCGCCCGCGGGGCGGCCTCGTCCTGCGCCTCGGCCTCCTCGCCCGTGTCGTCGCTCTCCTCGCGCTGCCCGCTGCGGTTGCGACGGCCGCGGCCGCCACGGCGGCGACGACGGCGCTGACCGCTCGCCGAGTCGTCGTCGTCAGAGTCGCTCGCGGCCGCCTCGTCGGTGGAGTCGTCCCCGGTGACGTCGTCGGCGAGTGCGGCGTCGTCCTCGGTCGTCTCCTCGTCCTCGTCCGGGTCCTCCGGCGAGACCGGCTCCGGGTCGGCCGGCGGTCCGGCCTTGGCCTGGGCGCGACGGCGCGGGCGGGCCGCGGTGGGGTCCGGCGCCTGGAAGAGCAGCGCGGTGGCCGCCAGCCGCGGTGCGGCGTCGGCGTCCTCCGTGGTGTCGTCCGTCGCGGGGTCTGCCGCGGGCTCGGCCGTCTCGGTGCGGGGTGCGTCCTGCGCCGCCTTGGGGGCGCGGGTCCGGCGGCTGCGGGCGGGCTTGCGCGGCGCGTCGTCGGCCGTGTCGTCCGGAGAGCTCGCGGCGGGCGCGGCGGCGTCGGAGGTCACGCCGAACGCGGCGAGGACGTCGAGCGTCTGCTCGGCGTCGCGGGCGGGCGCGCTCGTGCTCGTGGAATCGGTCGTCCCGGTCGACTGGGCGCGCCTGCGGGTCCCGCGGGCGCGCGGGGCGGCCGGCTCGGCGGCGGCCGGGGCCGGCTCGGCGTCCGTCGGGGCGGCGGCCGGCGCGGGCTCGGTGGCCGGCACCTCGATAGCGGCGGGCGCCTCGGCCGGGGCCGTGCCGGCGGAGCTCGCGGGCGTCGTCGTGCTCGTCGCACGGCGGGGCTTGCGGGCGCGGGTGGCAGCCTTGGGTGCCGGTGCGGCGGCGTCCTCGGCCGGAGTCGCCTCGGTAGGCGCGGGCTCGGCCGGCGCGGGCTCAGACGGGGCCGGCTCGGTCGCGTCGGCAGCGGCCGCTGCGGCCTTGCTCGTCCGCGGGCTGCGGCGCTTGGCCTTCGCCGGCGCAGGTGCCTCGACAGCCGCGGCGTCGTCGGCGGCCACGGGGGCCTCGGCGGACTCCCCCGCCGGCGCCTCGGAGGCCTGGCCCGCGGGAGCCTCGGCCGGGGCGACCTTCGCGCGCGGGCTGCGGCGCTTGGCCTTCGGGGCCGCCTCCGGGGCGGCAGGCTCGGTGGTGGCAGCGTCGGCGGCGGGCGCGGGCGTGCCCGTCTCGCCCGCCCCGGCGTCGGCGGTCGGCGCCGTCGTCTTCGCCGTGGCGCGGCGGCGAGGTGCCCGCGCGGGGGCGGGTGCGTCCTCGGCCGGCGCGGCCGCGGCCTCAGCGGGCGCCTCGGCGGCTGCCGCGGCGGTCGTCCGCGGGCTCGTCGCCCGCTTGCGGCGCGGCTTGGTGGCGGCCTCGGGGGCCGCTCCTTCGGGTGCCGCGGCGTCGGTCGTCGGCGCGGCGGGGGCGGGCGTGGTGGCCGCATCAGTGCCGGTGCCCTCGGGCGCGGCCGCCGGGCTCGTGGCCCGGCGGGATCGGCTGGCGCGGCGCGCCGGCGCCGCGGGGGCCTCCGTCGCGGTGGCGTCGGTGGTTGCGTCGTTGTTCTGCTCGGTCATGGGGTGCTCCCCTGCCCACCGGCGCCGGCCACACCCCGGCGCCGCCAGGCGGTTCAGTCGTCATCAGCCATGGCCGACGACGGAAGTCGTGGGTCTCGCCAGGCGCCCGCGGTTCCGCGGGGCTGACGGCGGCGGCGGGGGGTCCTCGTGCGCCGGCATGGAGCCGGCCGTGCGAGCGCGGCGCATGCTTCTGCTGCAGCGCACTCACCCGGATGGTGAGGCGGCGCGAGGCAACATGCGGACCAGCGCGACCCTGTTCGTCGTCGGACCTGGGGACGGGTGTGGACCGCCCTTCGATCCCGCTCAGTATCGCACAGTGCCCCCGCGCCGACCCACGACGCGCCGCGCGCCCCGTTCTGCCGACCCGCCCCAGCGGCTACCGTGCTGGCACCGGGCCGCCGTGCACGCGCGAGGGTCCCGGCACGCCCAGCACCCCGAGCAGGAGGACGCACCATGAGCCGCCCCGCCCCGTCCGCCGAGGGGAGCCCGCGCGCCGAGGCACCGCGGGGGACGGTCGCCGCCGAGGCCTCGCCGCTCCTCGGCGCGGCCCTCGACCTCACGGCCAACCTCGAGCTCGAGGCCGTGCTCGAGGGGTTCGTCCTCAGCGCCGCCCGCCTCACCGGCGCCACGTACTCCGCCATCGGCGTCCTCGACAACCGGGGCGAGACGTCGACCTTCGTCCAGCACGGCGTCACCCCGGAGACGGCTCGGCTCCTCGGTCGGCCGCCCCGCGGGCACGGTCTGCTCGGGGCCATCCCCGCCGACGACTACCTCCTCCTCGACGACCTCGCCGAGCACCCGAGCTTCCGCGGCTGGCCCGAGCACCACCCGCGGATGCGCTCCTTCCTCGGCGTCCCCGTCCGGGTCCACGAGCAGGTGTACGGCCGCCTCTACCTCGCCGACAAGCCGGGCGGGTTCACCCGGGCGGACGCCGAGGCGATGGAGCAGCTCGCCGGCGCGGCGGCGATCGCCGTGGAGAACGCCCGCCTCTACACGGCGGCGCGGGACCGCGAGCGCTGGGTGGCGGTGAGCCAGGAGATCACGACGACGCTCCTCGAGGGCACCGAGGAGGAGGAGGCGCTCGCGATGATCGCCGCGCGCGTCCGCGAGGTCGCCCGGGCCGACGCCGCGCTCATCGTCCTGCCGTCAGTCGGTGGCACGTGGGTGTGCGAGATCGCCGACGGCGTCGGCGCGCAGGACGTCGTCGGCGCGGTCTTCCCGCCCGAGGGGCGCGCGATGACCGTCCTCGCGAACGGGACCGGCATGATCGTCGACTCCCTCTCCCGGGCCCGGTCGATGCGCGTGCCCGCGCTCGGGCGTTACGGGCCGGCGCTCTACGCGCCGATGGTCGCCAGGGGCACGGGCGCCGGCGTCCTCATCCTCCTCCGGCTCCAGGGCGAGCCCGAGTTCACCGGCACCGAGCTCACGATGGCCGAGGCCGTCGCGGCGCAGGCGGCCCTCGCCCTCGAGCTCGCTTCCGCGCGGCACGCCCAGGACGTCGCCTCCCTCCTCGACGAGCGGCAGCGCATCTCCCGCGACCTCCACGACCTCGCCATCCAGCAGCTCTTCGCGACCGGCATGCAGCTCGAGAGTGCACGCGCCCAGGTCGTGGGGGCGGGCGGGGACCTCGGCTGGCTCAGCACGGTGCTCGAGGACGGCCTCACGAGCGTGGACGAGAGCGTGCGCCAGATCCGCAGCATCGTGCACTCCCTGCGCGAACCGGACACGGCGGTCTCCCTCGTCGAGCGGCTGCGGCGCGAGACCTCCCTCGCCCGGACGGGCCTCGGCTTCGCCCCGTCGCTCGTCATCGACGTCGACGGGCAGGACCTCGGCAGCGAGGCGGAGGAGGAGCACCTCGTCGACGCGGTCGACAACCGGGTGGACGCCGACATCGCGGACGACGTCGTCGCCGTCGTCCGGGAGGGGCTCGCCAACGCGGCGCGCCACGCGCGTTCCTCCTCCGTCCAGGTCCGGGTGAGCGTCCACGGAGCCGGCCCCGCGGGGCGCGTCGCCATCGAGGTGGAGGACGACGGCGCCGGCGTCGACCCCGGTTCGACGCGCCGCTCCGGCCTCGACAACCTCGCCGTGCGCGCCCGTCGCCACCGCGGGACGTTCTCGCTCGGGACGACGACGAGCGGTCAGGGCTCGCTGCTCGCGTGGCAGGTGCCGCTCACCTGAGGGCGGCGCTCAGCCGCGCCAGCCGCTCGCCCGCTGGCCGGCCACCCACGCCGCGACCTGCGTGCGGCGCTGGAGGCCCATCTTGCTCAGCAGGGCGGTGATGTGGTTCTTGACGGTCTTCTCCGCCACGCCGAGCCGCTCGCCGATCTCACGGTTCGACAGGCCGTCGCCGATGAGCTCGAGCACCTTGCGCTCGGACGGCGTGAGGTCAGCCGTCGGGTCCTCGTGGTCGGCGCGGCGGCGCATGACGGTGCGCTCGTCGAGGAGCGTGCGACCGGCCGCGACGGCCTTGATGACGTCGGCGATCTCCGCGCCGCGCACCGTCTTGAGGAGGTAGGCGCGGGCGCCGGCCTGGAGCGCGGCGGCGAGCGCGTCGTCGTCGTCGAAGGACGTGAGGACGATGGGCCGGGCGCTCGGCAGGGACTCGGCGAGCGCGGTGATGATGTCGATCCCCGTGCCGTCGGGGAGCTGGAGGTCGATGAGGGCGACGTCCGGGCGCACGAGCGGGGCCCGGCGCAGCGCCTCGGCCACGGAGCCCGCCTCGGCGACGACCGTGAGCCCGTCGGCGCGCTCGACGATCTCGGCGATGCCGCGCCGGACGATCTCGTGGTCGTCGATGATCATGACCCGGACGCCGTGCTGCTCGTGCTCGTTTGTCGCCACGGGCGCGAGCCTATCGAGGACCGGGCACGGTCATGGGAAAGGGACCCGTCGGACGCGCCGACGGCCACCCTCCGGTGTCAGGGGGCCACCGCGTGCGGCGGGCGCTGGCACCGCGGGCAGAAGGTCGAGGAGCGGCCCATGAAGGCCTCCTTGCGCATGAGGGCGCCGCAGCGCCGGCACGGCTGACCGGCCCGGCCGTAGGCGTCGAGGGAGCGGGCGAAGAACCCGCTCGCCCCCTCGACGTCGACGTAGAGGGCGTCGAAGGACGTCCCGCCGACGGCGAGCGCCTCGCGCATGACGGCCTCCGCCGAGTCGAGGAGGAGGCCCGTCGCCCGCGCGGACAGGCCGGCGGCGAGGCGCCGCGGGTGGAGGCGCGCCCGCCACAGCGCCTCGTCCGCGTAGATGTTGCCGACCCCGGAGACGAGGGTCTGGTCGAGGATGGCGCGCTTGACCTCGGTGCGGCGCGAGCGCAGCCGGGCCGCGAGGGCGCGGCGGTCGAGGGCGGGGTCGAGCAGGTCCCGGGCGATGTGCGCGACGGGCTCGGGGACGGCCGCGACCTCGCTGCCCTGCCCGCCCGGCGCGCCGTCGGGCGTGGGTGCGAGCTCGGCGACGAGGACGTGACCGAAGGTGCGCTGGTCGACGAACCACAGGGCCGCGCCGTCCGTCATCTCGACCTCGACGCGCAGGTGGGCCGCCGTCGAGGGCACCGTGCGGACCATCGTCGGGGGCTGCCGGGCGGTGAGGTCGACGACGGGCTCGCCCGCCGGCGCGATCGCCGTGTCCACCGCGCCGGCGCCCTCGGCCCCGGTGCGGCGGACGCCGTCGGGCTGCTGGACGAGGAGCTGGCCGCTCATGCCGAGGTGCGCGAGCAGCGCGCCCTGGGCGCCGTCGTCGAGGAGGAGCCACAGGTACTTGCCGCGCCGGACGGCCGCCGTCAGCGTGCGCCCGCGCAGCCGCCCGGAGAGGTCCGCTCCCCCGCCCTCGTGGCGGCGGACCGCCCTGGGGTGGTGGACGTGGGCCGCGGCGACCGTCCGGCCGAGGACGTGCGCGGCCAACCCGGCCCGGACCGTCTCGACCTCGGGGAGCTCAGGCACTCACCGCTCGCTCGGGTCGGCACGGGGCACGGGGTCGGCGGCCGGCGCCGCCGGGATCTCGGCGACCTCCGCGGTGAGCCGCTCGTAGGCGTCCTGCGCGGCCTGCTGCTCGGCGACCTTCTTCGACGTCCCCGTGCCCGTGCCGTACTCCTCCGCGCCGAGGAGGACGCGCGCGACGAAGCTGCGCTCGTGGTCCGGGCCGGACCCGACGACGGCGTAGACGGGCAGGGCGCGGCCGTTCTCCGCGGCGAGCTCCTGCAGGCTCGTCTTCCAGTCGAGGCCGGCACCGAGCGCCGCGGCGTTGCCGAGGAGCGGGGCGACGAGGCGTTCGACCATCGCGCGGGTCGGCTCCAGCCCGTGGCACAGGTACGCGGCCCCGATGAGGGCCTCGACGGTGTCGGAGAGGATCGAGTCCTTCTCCCGCCCGCCCGTGACGAGCTCGCCGCGCCCGAGGAGGATGAACGGGCCGAGCTCGAGCGCGCGGGCCACCTGCGCGAGGGCGCGCTGGCTCACGGTCGCCGCGCGCATCTTCGCCAGGTCACCCTCGGGGGTCTCCGGGTGCGCCCGGTAGAGGTGCTCGGTGACGACGATCCCGAGGACGGAGTCGCCGAGGAACTCGAGCCGCTCGTTCGTCGGGATGCCGCCGGCCTCGTGCGCGAACGACCGGTGCGTGAGCGCGAGGACGAGGAGCTCGCCGTCGATGCTCAGCCCGAGCCGCTCGAGGAGCACCGCGACGTCGTCGCGGGCGCCCGCGGCGGCCGGCCGCCGCGCCATCAGTCCGCGTCTGTTTCGTGTTGTGCCCTTTTGTTGTCCTTCCTCCGCGCCATCAGTCCGCGCGCCCCGGCTCCGGGGCCCGCTCGGCGGGCTCGGGGTCGTCGTCGGCGCTCACCGCGTCGGCGTCGTCGCCCTCGCCCGCGAGGAGGGACCCGAGCGCCGACCACCGCGGGTCGAGGTCCTCGTGGCTGTGGTCGGCGGGCAGGTCGGCGAGCCGCTCGCCGCACCGCGCGCACAGGCCCGGGCAGTCCGGGGTGCAGAGCGGCTGGAAGGGAAGGGCGAGGACGAGCGCGTCGACGAGCGCGGGCTCGAGGTCGAGGCGGTCGCCGACGAGCTCGGGCAGCTCCTCGGCCTCCTCGTCACCGGCGGCCTTCGCGGCGGCGCGGCCGCCAGGGTAGAGGTAGAGCTCGCTCAGGTGGACCGTCAGGTCCTCGTCGAGGTCGCGCAGGCAGCGCACGCACTGGCCGGCCGCCTGCGCGTGGACGGGGCCGGAGACGAGCACGCCGTCCATGACAGCCTCGAGGCGCAGGTCGAGCTCGATGTCGGAGCCCTCGGGGATCGCGATGACCTCGGTCCCGAGCTCGGCCGGCGCCGGGACCGTGCGGGCGAGGGGGCGCATGGCGCCGGGCCGGCGGCCGAGCTCGTGGGTGCTGACCACGAGCGGAGAACGCGTGTCCACGATGTGCTCCGAACGAGAGAGGGCGCACGGCAGGGCGCCGTGCGAGGACGCGGTCCGTCGGTGCCTGCGGCTACCCAGGGGGGCGCGCGGCGCCCGGACCAGCCCGGCGATCCTAACGCACCGGCGCTCGTTCAGCCCTCGTCGCGCGGGCCGGCTCCGAGGCTCGCGAGCCGCTCCCGGCCGGCCCGCACCTGCGTCGTCACGGCGCTGAGGTCGATCTCGAACTGCGCGAGCTGGCGGTCGCAGTAGTCGTTGGCCTCCCGGGCGAGCTTGGCGGCGCTCGCCTCGGCGTCGGCAACGATCTGGGCCGCGCGCTGCTCGGCGAGGGCGACGACGTTGGCCTCGCCGACGAGCCGCTGCGCCTCGGCCTCTGCCCGGGCGACGATGTCTGCGGCGCGGGTGCGCGCCCCCTCGAGCACGGCGTCGGCGTCGTGAAGGACGCCATCGGCGGCGTGGATCTCACCGGGGACCACCCCGCGGGCGGCGTCGAGGAGGTCGAGCGCCTCGGCCCGGTTGACGAGCACGGAGGCGGACATCGGCATGGCGCGCGCCTGGGAGACGAGCTCGGTGAGCTCGTCGAGGATGGCGATGAGCGAGCCGCCGTCCTTGTCGGACGTGGCGCGGGCGTGCACGGGGGTGCTCATGAGGGGTCTCCTGCAGTCGGTCCGGCGGGGAAGGCGTAGGCGAGCGCGGCCTCGACCGCGGGGGTGACCATGCCGGCCACCGACCCGTGGTGCCGCGCGACGTCCTTGACGAGGGAGGACGCGACGTGGGCGAGCGCGCCGTCACCGATGACGAACACCGTCTCGACGCCGCTGAGCGTGCGGTTCATGAGCGCCATCGGCTGCTCGGCGTCGAAGTCCGCGCCGCCGCGCAGCCCCTTGACGATGGCCGTCGCCCCGGCGTCGCGGCAGAAGTGGGCGAGGAGGCCGTGGACGGGCTCGACGCGCACGCGCGGTCCGGCGACGGCGTCGCGGGCGAGGTCGAGGCGCTGGTCGAGGTCGAAGAGGTAGCGCTTGGCGCTGTTGTGCGCGACCGCGAGGACGACCTCGTCGAACATCGTCGCGGCCCGGCGGACGACGTCGATGTGCCCGAGGGTGATGGGGTCGAACGACCCCGGGCACACGGCGAGGGTCATCGCCGTCCCCGCATGGATGGCGCGCGCTCGGGCATGCCTCTCACGGTAGCTGCCCGTCGCCCGACGGCGTGGAGGCGAACCACAGTGTCGTGTCCCCGTAGCGCTTGCTGGCCTCGCCCTCGAGCGGGGCGGGCCACGCCGGCTCGGCGCTGCGCCGCGAGCGCTCGAGGACGAGCGTCGCGCCCGGCGCGAGCCAGCGGTCCGCGAGCGCCGCGAGGATGCCGGCGACGTCAGCGTCGGGAAGCTCGTACGGCGGGTCGATGAGAACGAGGTCCGCCCGCTCGGTGGGCGTGCTCGCGAGGTAGGTCTGGACCTTGGCCGTAGCCACCTCGGTGACGTCACGGAGACCGAGCTCGCGGGCGTTGCGGCGGCACAGCTCGGCGGCCGGACGCGCGGCCTCGACGAGGACGACGGCGCGCGCCCCCCGGCTGGCCGCCTCGAGCCCGAGCGCCCCGGAGCCGGCGAAGAGGTCGAGGACCCGCGCGCCGTCGACGGCGCCTGCGTGCTCGAGCCGGGAGAACAGGGCCTCGCGCACGCGCTCGCTCGTCGGGCGGGTGCCCGTGCGGGGCACCTGCAGAACGCGCCCCCCGGCGGTGCCGGCAACGATCCTCGTCATCCGGTGAGCGTAACGAGGTCACCGGTTGCGCATGGACCGGGGCTTGCCGGCCTCGCCACCGAGAGCGGCAGTGACGGCGTGTCAGCCGCGGGGGTCGTGGACGCTGCCGAGGAAGAGCACGGCGCCGGTCTCGCGGTCGCTCACGGTGAACGCGAAGGGCCGGTCGACCCGGAACGGCGGTGGTCCGGCCGACTGGACCACGACCCCTCCGGTGACGGCCGCGGCCTCGGTGCCCTCCTCGTCGACCCGGATGTAGGTCTTCTGCACGACGGTGTCGAGGGACGGGCCGGCCGGGGACATCGGGGTGAAGTCCCCGCCGCCGAAGGCAGCCTCCATCCCGAGCGACTGGAGAACATCGTTGAGGTTCGCGTCCCACTCGAGCTCGAAGCGCGGTAGCGCGACCTCCACGAGCGTGGTCGGCTGGAGGCCGTCGACCGCCTCGCGCCAGGCCCCGGCGTCGAGCCCCTCGAGGAGCTCGTCGAGAGCCACGTCCTCGTCGGGCAGGAGCACCTCCATGCCGAAGCGCTCCTCGTCGCCGTACGGGAGCCGAAGCATCTGGAAACCATTCCCGGCGGAGGTCTCCACCTCGGCATGGCCTCGATGCATCATGGGCACGCCGACCTGGTCGCCGTCGGCCAGCGTGAACGGCGCCTCCCGGGTGGCGGCCTCGTCGAAGGTCGTGGTCCAGGTACCGAGGAAGTACACCGTGTTGAGCAGGACGAGCACCGCCTGCGGGTCGGGCAGGCCCAGGTCCGCGGCGATCTCATCGATCAGCCCCTCGGTGCGCTCGTCGACCCACGCATCGATGGCGTCGGCGGCGTCCTGCGAGCCGAGGTCGACCTCGTCGAGCGTCGCCCCGTAGGTGTCCTGCACGAACGAGACGTAGTCGTCCTCGAACGGGTAGCCCTCGGCCGCCCAGAGCGAGTTCGCGATCGCCAGCGTGACGTCGTCGGTATCGACCAGGTCGGCGAGCAGTGCCGCGTTCCGCGTGTCCTGCGGACCGTCGAGGCGCAGCAGCCTGACCAGCTCCTCGGCGTTGTCGCCGCCGGCACCGGCGGCCACCATCGCCAGCAGCACCGACGCCGACAGCGGCGAGGTGACCGTGTTGGCACCGTCCTGCGCGACGCCGGTGTGAAGGTCGAAGCCGAAGGCGTTGACGCTCTCGGCCGCAGCTGCCGCATCCTCGGCCGACAGGCTGCCCGCGAGATCGACTCTCGGACCGTCCACCGCGCCGTCGCCCGGCTGACCGACGACCCCGCCGCACGCGACGAGGAGGAGTGCGACCGCAGCGGCAGCGCCCACGAGCCCCGTACGTCTCGGACCTGACATGGCTCGCTCCACTCCTCGTCGGGGTAACAGCGCTGCAGCGAGGCGGCCGCTCCGCCACGCCGGCCTGCGCTTGCCCGCCCCACGCTCAGCGCCGGCCGGGACATCACCGGTCTTGCACAGACTGTGTCTGCTCCGTTGCGTTCCTTGCAGCGCTCGCTCTCGGAGCGGGACGAGGGCGATCAGCGGGCGTCCGGACCCGGCTTCGGCTTGGGCGGTCGAGCGGCGATGCCGAGGGCGAGCGCGGAGACGAGGACCTGTGCGACGAGGAGCGCGGGCGCGACCTCCCCGACGAGGAGCGCGACGGCCACCGGCGCGGCACCGAGGATCGCGACGTCGGGGCCGATCGAGGCGAACGTCGCCATCCCGGGCGGGAACGCGCCCATCGGGGTGACGATGAGGGGGCCGGACCAGTCCGGCGACGCGCGGTAGGCCGAGCGCACGACGCCGGCCGCCCACACCGGCGCGCTGAGCGCCCCGAGCGCGAGCCAGCCCCCGAGGTCGCCGTAGCGCCACGCGACGACGGCGAACACGGCGAAGGACCAGGCGAGCATGGCCGCGACGGGCACGGCGAGCCGCCAGCGGCGCACGGCACGCTCGGACAGGGGCAGGAGAGCGTCGAGGGCCGGCGCCATCTCCGCCCACCGCGCGCCCTCCGCCGTGGCAAGGGCGGCGATCCACGCCCCCGCGGTGACGCAGAGGACGACGGCGAGCGGCGCGGGCTCCGGCACGAGGAGGGCGGCGAGCGGCAGGCACGCGCCGACGGCGAGCTGGACGACGTGGCGCCCCGAACGGGCGAGGAGGAGCGCGTCGGCCGTGGCGAGCGCGAGCCCCGGCCGCCGTCGTCCGCCCCGGCCGCGCAGCCACGCGAGGCGCGCGGAACGCCGCCGCCGGGACGGCGTGGCCACCTGGCTCAGCGCGCGGCCGAGCTCGCGGGTGTCCATCGACAGGGCCGCGCCGTGGAGCTGGCCGGTGACGGCGCCACGCTCGCGCAGCTCGGCGTCGTGGACGAGGGGAAGGCGGCGCAGCATCGCCCAGGCCGCGAGCGCGGCACCGGTTGCGCACGCCGCGGCGAGCGGGGCGGCGAGCGGCGGGAGGCCGGGCGGCGTCGTCGGGACGAGGGTGAGGACGACGGCGGCGACCGGCACGAGGGCGAGGGCGGTGTCGGCGACCGTCGCGCGGACCCGCCGCCAGCGCGGGAGCGTCTGCCCGACGGCGAGCGCGCCGGCGGTGGCGGCGCCCGCGCCCGCACCGAGGGCCGCCATGGCGAGGACCGGCCCCGCACCGGGAGCGGGCGCGAGGACGAGCGCGAGGACCGCTCCTCCGAGCAGGCCAGCGAGGGCGCAGACGGCGGGCCAGCGCAGCGCGGCGGGGACCAGGAGCGAGCGGCGGTCCCCCGGCAAGGGGAGCCACCACGCCGACTCCGGCCCGCTGAGCGAGACGGGGCCGAGGCGCGCGAGCAGTCCCGCGGTCGCGGCGAGCGCGGCGACGGCGGCGAGGACGGCGACCCACTGGGGCGCGAGGTTCGCGACGGGGACCTCGTGCGTCGTCATGGCGGCGCCCGCGCCGAACCGCGCGGCGGCCGCAGCGACGATGGCGCCCGTGACGGCGAGGGTGAGGACGACGGTGTAGACGTCACCGAGCACCTCGGCGGCCGACGTCGTCGCGCGGGCGCGCTCGAAGCGGCGCGTCCAGCGGCGCATGGACCGCCCCGCGGGGACGGCGGCGGGGACGTCCGCAGCAGCTGCGCCGTCGCTCTCGGCGCGTGCCCCGCCGCTCACAGCGCCCCGATCGCGGCGGCGCCCTCCGCGGGGCTGAGGAGGCGGACCTCGTCGTCGGCGAGGAGGAGGACGGACGTCGCGGCGCCGGCCACAAGGATCGGGTCGTGGCTCGCGACGAGCACCGCTCCCCCGTCCTCGCGCTCCTCGACGAGCCGGTCGGTGAGCTGGTTGCGCATGCCGGAGTCGAGGCGCTGCTCGGGCTCGTCGAGGACGAGGAGCGAGCGCGGCCGGGCGAACGCCGCCGCGAGCAGCACCCGGCGGCGCTGCCCGGAGGAGAGCGCCGACGGCAGCGCCCGCGCACGCTCGGTGAGGCCGAACTCCTCGACGAGATCGGCGACGACCCCGGCGGCGTCGGGGACGCCGTGGCCGTAGGCGACGAGGAGGAGGTGCTCGGTGACGGTGAGGGCGGGGAAGAACGCGTCGTCCCCGAGGACGCTCGCGACGTCCGCCCGGAAGGCCGCCGTGCGCGGGTCCACGGCTGCTCCCAGCACCTCGAGCTCGCCACCGAGCGGGTCCTGGAGGCCGACGACGGTGCGCAGCAGCGTCGACTTGCCCGTCCCGTTGGCGCCGATGACGGCGAGCGCCTCGCCGGCCGCGAGGGTGAGGGTGACGGGGGCGCAGACGGGCTCGCCGCCGTAGCCGACGGCGAGGTCACGGGTCCGGGCGAGCACGCCGGGGCGGTCGGTGTCCTCAGCGAACGGCATGCTGATCATCCTAGGGTTCCGCCCGTCGGCGCCCGCAGGCGCCCCTCAGCTCCGCTCGAGGAACTCCGCGCGCTCGGGGTCGAGCTGCTCGGCGATGGCGCGGGCGAGGGCGGGGTAGCCGGCGAGGGTCGCGTCGTCGGTGACGAGCGCGCGGGCGTCGGCGCGCGCCTCGTCGATGAGGTCGGCGTCGACGAGGACGCGCAGGAGGCGCAGGGAGTTGCCGCGCCCCGACTGGGCGGCCCCGAGGACGTCGCCCTCGCGGCGCTGCTCGAGGTCCACCTGGGCGAGCTCGAAGCCGTCGGTCGTGCCGGCGAAGGCCTCGAGGCGGGTCATCGCCGGGCTGCCCGGCGGCGCCGACGTCACCGCGAAGCACGTGCCCGGCCGGGCGCCGCGGCCGATACGCCCGCGCAGCTGGTGCAGCTGGGAGAGCCCGAAGCGGTCTGCGTCGAGGATGACCATGACGCTCGCCTCCGGCACGTCGACCCCGACCTCGACGACCGTCGTCGTCACGAGCACGGGGACGTCGCCCGCCGCGAACGCCGCCATCGAGGCCTCCTTCTCCTCGGCCGGCAGGCGCCCGTGGAGCTCCCCGACGCGGAGCCCGGCGAGGGCGGGGACCGAACGCAGGATCTGGGCGACCTCGTCGACGGCGGCGAGCGGGCGGGCGGGCGCGGGACGGGACGGGCCGGACGACGTGGTTGGCGCGGCGTCGCCAGACGTGGCGCCCGCGCCAGCGGACGTACCCGGAATGCCGTCGCCGTCGTCGGGTGCGGCGTCGACGGCGAGGTCGGTGCCCGGCTCGACGTCGTCGTCGGCGGACGTGATCCGGGGGCAGACGACGTACGCCCGGCCCCCGCCGTCGACCTGCTCGCGGGTGCGCTGCCACACGCGCTCGAGCCACGCCGGCTTGTCCGCCGGGACGAGGTGCGTCGTGACGCCGGACCTCCCGGCGGGGATCTCGCGCAGCGTGGAGATCTCGAGGTCCCCGAAGATCGTCATGGCGACGGTGCGCGGGATCGGCGTCGCCGTCATGACGAGCAGGTGCGGGGCGTGCGCGGCCTTGGCGCGCAGGGCGTCGCGCTGCTCGACGCCGAAGCGGTGCTGCTCGTCGACGACGACGAGCCCGAGGTCGGCGAGCTGGACGCCCTCGGAGAGGAGCGCGTGCGTGCCGATGACGATGCCGGCCTCGCCCGACGCGGCCGCGAGGAGCGCCTTGCGCCGCGCCGCGGCCGGCAACGAGCCGGTGAGGAGCGTGACCCGTGTGCCGTTCGCGTCCCCGCCGAGCATGCCGGCCTCGGCGAGCGGGCCGAGCATCCGCGTGATGGAGCGGGCGTGCTGGGCGGTGAGGACCTCGGTGGGGGCGAGAAGGGCCGCCTGCCCACCGGCGTCGACCACCTGGAGCATCGCCCGCAGCGCGACGACCGTCTTGCCCGAGCCCACCTCGCCCTGGAGCATCCGCTGCATCGGCCACGTACGGGCCAGCTCGGCCGCGAGCGTCTCGCCCACCTTCCGCTGGCCGTCGGTGAGGGTGAACGGGAGCCGGGCGTCGAAGGCGTCGAGGATCCCGCCCGGGCGGCCGGGCCGGGCAGTGGCCGGTTGGGCCTGCGCCTCGGCCCGCCGCTGGGCGAGCGCCGCCTGGAGGACGAAGGCCTCCTCGTACCGCAGCCGGTGCTGCCCGGCGCGCCAGTCGGCGGCCGTGCGCGGCTCATGGACGAGGCGCAGCGCCTCGAGGAGCGTCGGCAGGCCGCGCGCGGCCCGGACGGACGCGGGCACCGGGTCCGGTAGCTCGTCCTCGGTGAGCGTGTCGAGGACCGTCTGGACGGCCGCGCCGATGTGCCACGACGGCAGGGCGGAGCTCGCCGGGTAGATGGGCGTCGGCCAGCTCTGCCGCTCGAGCGCGCGGGAGGTCTCCTCCTCGTCCTCGAGGAACTGGTAGTTGGGGTGCGTGAGCTTGGGCTTGCCCCGGAACTCCCCCACCGTGCCGGTGAACATGCCGACCCGCCCGGGGCGCAGGGCGTGCTCCCGGTGCGCGAGGATCCCGCGGTGCTTGCCGAAGAACGTGAGGTCGAGGTCCCGCCGGCCGTCGGTGATGACCGCGGTGAGGATGAAGTTCACCTTCCCACCCGACGGCTTGATCGTGACGCTCTTGGTGCGGGCGATGACGGTGACGTTCTCGCCGGCGGGCAGGTCACCGAGGTCGGTGAGGCGTCCGGGCTCGTTGTACCGGCGGGGGTAGTGGCGCAGGAGGTCCCCGACGGTCTGGGGCCCGATCTTCGCCAGGGCGTCCCCTGTGCGCTTGCCGACGACTCTGTGGAGCGGCTCAGCCAGACGGCTCGTCGTGCGGTTCACTCCGCCCCCACGAGGAGGTCCGGACGCTCCTGGGACCCGTCGAGGACGAGCACCTCGGCGTCGGGCGCGGCCTCCCGCACGGCCGCCTCCACCGCCGCGACGACGGCGTCCCGCCGGGCGGGCTCGGCGAGGACGCGGGCACCGAGGACGACCGTGACGACCTCGTCCTCACCCCGCAGGAGCGCGCCGACCGCGGCCGCGACGGCGCTGGCCTCAGCGTCAGAAGCGGCGGTGGCGGTGGCAGTGGCACCGCCGGCGTGGGTCACGTCAGAGGTCGGGAGGTCGAGGGCGGTCGTCCGCGCACGCCCCGCGAGGCGTTCGGCCCGCTCTGCCTGGGCCGCGGCCCCCTGGCCGGCCACCCACTCGGACGCGACGGCGAGGACGGCGAGCTCGGTGCGCGTGCCGACCACCCGCCACGGCTGCCGTGCCGCGCTCCCGGCCGCGCGGCCCGGACCGGGGCACACGTCGTCGGCCACGCGGGCGGAGTCGTCGTCGCACGGGAGCACGAGGACCTCGTGCGCACCCGTGTCCGCGGCGGCGCGGGCGATCCCCGCAGCGTCGGGGTGGAGGGCGACCGTGGCACCGGCCCGCGCGAGCGGCGCGGCGAGGCCGGGCGCCCGCGTGCACGCGACGACGCCGACGTCCCCGCGCGCGCTCTCCCGCAGCGAGCGCACACACACCTGCTCCATCGTGCCGATCCGCGCGAGGGTCTCGAGCGGGACGTCGGCGTGGACGTGGACGTGCCAGAGCCCGCCCGCTGCGCCGTCCGGCCCGCCGACGACGGCCACCGAGTGCCCGACGGCGCCGAGCCGCTCCCGGAGGGCGTCGGCGTCGGGCTCGGAGGCGCGCAGGACGTACATGACCTCGAACTCCCCCGCGCCGTGGTCGTGGTCGTCGGGGTGGAAGCCGTGGGCGGGGACCGGTCCGGCGTCGCCGGAGCCGCCCGCGGACGCCGCTGCCACGGCCGCGGCGGCGTCGCGCGCACGGTCGAGGCTCCGCCGGGCGCGGTCGGCGCGGGCTCGCGGGCTGAGGTTCTTCCCGGCGAGGACGGCGGCGAGCGTGGCGAGCAGGATGGTGAAGCCGGCGGCCCCGGAGTCGACGACCCCCGGCCCGCGCAGGGCGGCCAGCTGACTGGGGGTGCGCCCGAGTGCCTCCTGGGCGGCGCGCGCCGCGGCCTCGGCGACGACGAGCAGCGACGCGCCCGCCGGCGCGTCACGGGCCGCGGCGGCGGCCTCGTCGGCGGCGGTGAGGATGGTCCCCTCGACCGGGGTGGCCACGGCTGCCCGCGCCCCGGCCGCCACGGCGGCGAGGGCGTCCGCGAGGCCCGCCCCGTCGAGGTCCCCGCCCGCCGCGACGGCACTGGCGAAGCCGCGGATCGCCTGGCTGAGGATGATGCCCGAGTTCCCGCGGGCGCTGTAGAGCGCGCCCCGGGCCGCGGCCGCCGTGAGCTCGGCGGGGTCCGCGTGCGCCGGGAGCCGGCTCGCGTGGCAGAGGGCGCCCGCGAGCGTGCGGACGAGGTTCGTCCCCGTGTCCGAGTCGGGCACGGGGAAGACGTTGAGGGCGTCGATCCGACCGCGCACGGCGAGGAGGGAGCGCAGCCCGTGCTCGGACCACCCGCGCAGGGCGGCGGCGTCGAGCACCTCGAACGCCTCGTTCACGCGCGCCCTCCTCTCCTCGTCGAGCCCCGCATGGGCTGATGGCAGGCTAGTGCGTCGGTGACGGGCGGTCGTCGTCGCCCCTCGGGGCTGCGGATCGCCGTCGTCGCGCCGATCAACCCCTCGTTTGGGCCAGGCGGCGCTGGTCAGGTACCATTCTCAGGTTGCCCGCGCGGGCACCGCACGCCGGAGTCTGCGCCGAGGGCCGTACGAACATCCGCGATCGCACCGATCGCGTTGCCGGCAAGAAGATCAGGAGAACGACCGTGGCTGCCACCTGCGACGTCTGCGGCAAGCACCCCAGCTTCGGCAAGAGCGTCTCGCACTCGCACGTGCGGACGAGCCGCCGCTGGAACCCGAACATCCAGCGGGTGCGCACCATCGTGAACGGCGCCCCCAAGCGTCTCAACGTGTGCACCTCCTGCCTCAAGGCCGGCAAGGTCACTCGCGCCGTCTGACCCCACGCCGGGATGCCGGCACCGCGAGGCCGTCCGACCCCTGGGTCGGGCGGCCTTTCGCATGCGCGCGGGCTCGGCTGGCAGCGAGCCCGCCGAGCTCACGCGTACAGGCAAGCCGAGGGCTTCACGCTGGGGAGCATCGAGTCAGAGTCGTCACGTCGTTACCCATGGGGCCTCATCAGTCACTGGTCGGTCACGCGCCGCTGAAGTGGTCCCAGCCCAGCGAACCCGTCGTCGGCGCGTGGCCGCCGACGAGCACGGCAGGCTCCCCTGCCCCGACGGCGCGCACCTCGCCGATCCGGCGGAACCCCGGCGGTAGCGCAGCCGACCGCGGGAACGTCGCGAGGAGCCCGTGGTCCTCCCCGCCGGTGAGGACCCAGTCCCGGGCGGAGAGCCCGAGGTCGTGCGCGACCGGCTCGAGCACGGCGAGGTCGTCGGGCACCGACGTCTCGAGCGGGTCGAGGTCGAGGAGGACCCCGGAGGCCCGCGCGAGCCGTCCCGCGTCGCGGAGCAGCCCGTCGCTCACGTCCATCATCGCGCTCGCCCCGGCGTCGGCGGCGGCCGGGCCGCCCGCGAGCGGCGGCCGGGGCCGGAGGAAGTCCGCGACGAGCCGGGCATGCCGCTCCCCCGCACCCGCCTCGGTCCCCCCGCCCGATCCCGCGCCCCCCTCGGTCCCCCAGCCCGATCCCGTGCTCGCCGTGAGCAGCGCGAGCCCGGCCGCGGCGTGGCCGAGCACGCCGGCGTGGGCGACGACGTCACCGGGGCGTGCACCGCGCCGCAGCACCGGCTCGCGGCCGCCGAGGTCGCCGTGGACGGTCACCGCGACGACGATGCTCTCCCCCGAGCTGAGGTCACCGCCGTCGACGCCGACGCCGAGCGGCGCGCACGCCTGAGCGAGCCCACGGGCGAGGCCGAGCACCCAGTCGACCGGCAGGTCGGCCGGCAGGACGAGCCCGACGACCATGCTCACCGGCCGCGCGCCCATGGCGGCGATGTCCGCGAGGTTCTGCATCGCCGCCCGCCACCCGACGTCCTCAGCGGTGCCCCACGCGCGGCGGAAGTGGCGGTCCTCGACGAGGACGTCGGTCGAGACGACGAAGCGCCCGTCCGGAGCGGCGATGACGGCGGCGTCGTCGCCCGTCGGCACGAGGGTGTGATCACCGCGGGGCAGGAGCGGGGAGAAGGCGGCGATGAGCTCGGTCTCCGAGACCTCGCTCACAGTGCGCTCCTCACCCATCGCGCCACCGTACCGCCGGAGCACCTTGCCGTCGGGACCGGTCCCGGCAGGGGGTTAACCTGCCAGCGGGCGCGCGCGACGGACGTCGCGCGGACGACGCTCATGAGGCGACGAGGAGACGGTGGGCATGGCGAGGCGGACGACGACGGCCCGGGTGCTCGTGGCCACGGCCGGTCTCACGCTCCTCGGTGGGTGCGCCCCCGCGGTCAACGTCCCGCCCGCGACCGACGCCGCGGACCCGGTGTGCGGCGAGGTGCTCCAGGCCCTCCCGCACGTGCTCGCGGACGGCGAGCGCCGCTCGATCACGAGCCAGGCGACGGCGGCCTGGGGCGAGCCGGCCATCACCCTGCGGTGCGGCGTCGAGCCCCTGGGCCCGACGACGGAACGGTGCCTCACGGTCGAGGCCGACGGGTCCGAGGTGGACTGGATCGCGCTCGAGGGTGACGACGAGGCGCTGCCCGAGCACGCCCGCCAGGGGCAGGGCACGTGGGTCTTCCTCACCTACGGCCGGGTGCCCGCCATCGAGGTCGTCGTCCCGGTCGAGCGTGCCGGTGACCAGCCGACCGGGGTCCTCGTCGACCTCGCGCGCGCCGTCGAGCTGGCTCCCGCGTCCCGGCACTGCGTCGGCGTCACCGACGTCTACTGAGGCCGCAGCCCCGCGCCGCGGCGCGGGGCTGCGGCCGCCGGTCTGGCTACAGGCGTCCTCAGCCGTGCGGGTCGGGCTCGGCGCGCATCAGATCCGCGGCCTCCTCCTCCGGCCGGGGCGGAACGGTCTCGTCCTCCTCCAGCAGCACCGGGTCCTCGAAGTGCGGGTCGTGCGGGACAGACGACGACGGCGTTGGTGTCGACAAGGCAGGCCTCCCTCAGGTTGTGGTGCCAGCGTAGGGCCGTCGTGCGGGTCACGGCCGGCTAGGACCACTGGCGGCGGGGCGGAGAGCCCTAACGCAGCCCGACGGGTCGCTCGAGCGCGAGCTGGATGAGCTCGTCGACGAGGTCCGGGTAGCTCAGGCCCGTGCGCTCCCACATGAGGGGATACATCGAGTACGGCGTGAAGCCGGGCATCGTGTTGATCTCGTTGATCGTCAGGCGGTCGCCGTCGACGAAGAAGTCGACCCGGGCGAGCCCCTCACAACCGATCGCCTCGAACGCCTCCGCGGCCACGGTCCGCACCCGTTCCGTCGTCTCCTGGGCGAGGTCCGCCGGGCAGCTGAGCTGGACGCCCTCGGCCGCCGTGTACTTCGAGGCGAAGTCGTAGAACGCGTGGTCGGCGACGACGATCTCCCCGGGCAGCGCCGTGCGCGGCTCGTCGTCGCCGCGGCCCTCGAGGACGGCGCACTCGATCTCCCGCCCGGCGAGCGCGGCCTCGACGATGACCTTGGGGTCGTGCCGCTGCGCCTCGGCCACGGCGTCCTCGAGGTCCTCGGCTCGCTCGACGCGGGTGATGCCGAGGGAGGACCCGGCCCGGGCCGGCTTGACGAAGACGGGCAGGCCGAGGCCCGCGACGGCGTCGAGCGCGGCGGCGCGGTCGGTGCGCCACTGCCGCGGCGTGATGACCGTGTAGGGACCGACGGGCAGCCCGTGCCCGGCGAGGACAACCTTCATGTAGTGCTTGTCCATGCCGACGGCGGAGGCGAGCACCCCGGAGCCGACGTAGGGCAGCCCCGCCATCTCGAGCATCCCCTGGAGCGTCCCGTCCTCGCCGAAGGGGCCGTGGAGGAGCGGCAGGACGACGTCGACGCTGCCGAGCACCGCGGGGACCTTGCCGGGTTCGGTGAGCCGCAGCTCGCGCGCCCCGTCGCCCATGGGGAGGACCACCTCGGCGGGCGCCGCACCGACGTGGGGAAGCTCGTCGGCCTCGAGCGAGAGCAGGTCGTGCCCGTCCTCGACGAGCACCCACTGGCCCTCGGTCGTGATCCCGATGGGCACGACGTCGTACCGCTCGCGGTCGATCGCGCGCAGCACCCCGCCGGCGGTGACGCAGCTGATGGGGTGCTCCCCGCTGCGGCCTCCGAAGACGACGGCGACGCGGGTGCGGGGCTGCTCCGCGCCGTCCGAGGGGCCGGCTGCGGGCGAGGTCTGTGGGCTCATCGCTCGCGAGACTACCGCCCCGGCGGACGCCCGCGCGGCGTCCCGCCCGGCCCGCCGTAGGCTTTGCCGGTGAGCGAACTCGCGCATGAGCGCCTCCAGCCCTCCACCCTCGCCGTCGTCTCCGGCCGGCCGCCCCGCGAGGAGGCGGCGCCGGTCAACCCGCCCGTCGTCATGTCCTCGACGTACATCGGTCGCGGCGAGGCCGCACCCGGCCAGATGGTCTACACGCGCCTCGGCACGGAGACGTGGCTGCCGCTCGAGGAGGCCCTCGCCGGGCTCGAGCAGTCCCGCCTCCCGGGTCTCGTGTTCTCCTCCGGCATGGCGGCGATCAGCGCCGTCCTCGAGCTCGTCGAGCCGGGGACGTCGCTCGTCATCCCGAGGCACAGCTACCACGCAGCCCTCGTGGCTGCCCGCCACCTCCACGAGCGCAGCGGGGTCGAGGTCATCGAGGTCGACATCACGGACACCGACGCCGTCGTCGCGGCCCTGACCGCGGGCTCGGACGGCGCACCGCGCACGTCGATGCTGTGGGTCGAGACCCCGACGAACCCCATGCTCGAGATCGCCGACCTGCCCGCGCTCGTCGCCGCCGCGCACGGCGTCGGCGCGCTCGTCGCCGTCGACAACACGTTCGCCACGCCCCTGGCGCAGCGCCCGCTCGGGCTCGGGGCGGACGTCGTCGTCCACTCGGTGACGAAGTACCTCGCCGGGCACTCCGACGTCGTCCTCGGAGCCGTCCTCACCGACGACGCCGACCTCCACGCGCGGGTCCTCGCGCGCCGCAACATCGGCGGTGCGATCGCCGGGCCGTGGGAGGCGTGGCTCGCCCTGCGCGGCCTGCGCACGCTCGCGCTGCGGGTCGAGCGCTCCCAGGCGAGTGCGCTCGAGCTCGCCCGCAGGCTCGCCGACCACCCGGACGTCGTCGCCGTCAGCCACCCGGGCCTTCCCTCCCATCCCCAGCACGAGCTGGCGAAGACGCAGATGGACGGGTTCGGCTCCATCCTCACGCTCCGCCCCCGCGGGGGCCGGGACGGGGCTGACGCGCTCGTCGCGGCGGTGCGGCTGTGGGTGCCGGCGACGAGCCTGGGAGGCGTCGAGTCGAGCCTCGAGCGGCGCCGCCGGTTCGCCTCGGAGGCGGCGACGGTCCCCGACGACCTCCTGCGGATGTCGGTGGGGATCGAGGACGTCGAGGACCTTTGGCGCGACCTCGACGAGGCCCTTCGCTCGCTTCGCTGAGACGATGGCAGCGGCGGCGTGCGCCACGCCGCCCGTGACGCCGTCCGAAGGAGCCCGCCATGCCCGCCCGCACCGCGACCGCCGGTCTCGCCGTCCTCGTCCTCGCGCTCAGCGCGTGCACGGGTGGAAGGGACGAGCCCGCCGGCCCGACGACGATCCCCCCGGCCACCGACAGCGCGACGACGGGTGATGCGAGCCCGACGCCGTCCGCGACGCCAGGGGCGACGCCCACGACCAGCGGTCCGACGAGGCTGCCTCCGGCGACGGACGAGCCGAGCGCCGGGACGGAGCTGCCCGCGCTGGCGTCGGAGCCCCAGCAGTCGGCCGACTTCCCCGGCGGTGGTGGTGCCCTCCTGCCCACGGTCGTCCGGATCGGCCGGCACGACGGGTTCGACCGGGTCGTCTTCGACCTCGAGGGGTCAGGCACGCCCGGGTACCGCGTGGAGTACGTCGAGGAGGCGATCCAGGACGGCAGCGGCAACGTCGTCGAGGTCGACGGCGACGCCATCCTCGCCGTCGTCATCACCGGCACCCGCTACCCCGACGAGGGCGAGGACGTCGTCGCCCCGGCGACGTACGAGGCGGACGGCGCCGAGAACGTCGAGGAGGTCCGCCTCGACGGCACGTTCGAGGGGATGACCCAGGGATTCATCGGCCTGGACTCCCAGGTCCCCTTCCGGGTCTTCACGCTGAGCGACCCGGTGCGCCTCGTCGTCGACGTCGCCCACGACCGAGCCGGCGCATGATCGCGAAGGCAGTGGCGGGTGCCGCCGTGGGGATCGTGTGGTTCGTCGTCCTGGCGGTGACGGACTCCGCCCGTGCGTTCCACCTGGAGCAGACCGGCCAGGTCCCGTGGGTGCCGCTCGCCCTGGCCGCCCTCGTGAGCGCGCTCGTGCTGTGGGTCTCCCACCGGCTCGGCCGCCCGTTCGCAGCCGGCATGTGCGGCGCTCTGCTCGTCTCGATCGCCGTGGGCCTCGTCGTTGGTCCGTCGCCGGCGATGGCGCCAGCGGAGGTGCTGTCGTTCCCTCCGGTGTTCGAGGTGGGCTCGGCGAGTGCGGTGACATGGGTGGCGCTCGGTGTGTCCCTGGCCGCGGCCGCTCGGCAACGCGTTGCCCCGCGCCAGGGCGCGAGCGAGGAACCGGTCACGGCGCGCTAGCCGGACCTGCGCCTCACACGACCCGCGGCACGCTCGGCCTTCCCGGGGGCACCGGTTCCCGGGATGCCGCCGGCACCACGGCCACGAACCCGGCTATCCCCGCCACGGTGAAGGCCACGGCCGGGGACGTCAGCCCGAGCAGCGCTCCCAGCGCGACCGATCCGGCCGCCTGACCGACGGCGAGGGCGACGAACAGGACGACGGTCCCCTCGGCGGCGCGGTGGGGAAGGACGCGCACGGCCCAGACGATGAGGACCCCGGACAGTGCGGTGTAGCTCGCGCCGAACACGGCGACGGACGTGTACGCCGCGACCGCGGACCCCGGTGCCACTCCGACGAGGACGGTCGCGGCACCCATGACCGACGACGTCAGCGCCCACGCGACCCGCAGGCTCCAGCTCTGGACGATCCGCGCCGACGTGGCGCCGAGGACCGCGAACGCGCCGAGCACCATCCACGCGACGACGGAGTACGTCTCCTCACCTCCGCGGGAGTCGGCCATCGCCGAGCGTCCGAAGGTCCAGACCGCGGCGCTCGACGCACCGGCGAGCACCGCGGCGACGAGCGGCCGGGCCAAGGGCGCGAGCCCGCGGGCCCGCAGCGCCTGGGAAGCGGTCGCAGCACCGGAGGGGTCCGCGGAATCACCGGGGTCCGCCGGATCCTCGGCGCCCGCGCGGTTAGCGCGGTCGGTGCGGTCGGCGCGGTCGGTGCGGTCGGAGCGCAGCGTCGCGACGGTCACCACTGTGACGAGCGCCGCGATGATCAGCCAGCCCACGCGCCACTGGCTGACGGCAAGGACGAGGGCACCCGCGGTGACGATCCCGGCCCCGGTCCCGGCGTTGACGACGCTCTGCGCGTCTTCCTGACGTGGCGCCGCGACGTTGCGCTGGATGAGCGTGACGAGACCCGGCGTCGCGAAGCCGGCACCGGCGCCCGCGATGACGATGCTGAGCGCGAAGACCACCGCCTCCGGTGCGAGTGCCACCCCTGCGGACCCCAGGGCCGCCGTCGTCCCCGCCCATCCCACGACCGCGCGGGGGCGCGCGCGCATCCGCGAGGCGATGACCGCCGCGAGGCAGTAGGAGAGGAAGCTGCCGGCCTGGATCATCCCGGCGATGGCCGAGCCGAGGGCGAACTCCTCGGTGAACTGGGGCAGGAAGAGCCCGTAGCCGAAGCGTGCCAGCCCGTAGGTGGCCGCGATGAGAGCCATGCCGCTGACCACGAGCGCTCGCACGTCACCTCCTCCGGGCCGTCATGGTGTACCGGCCGTTACGCTAGATCAGAACGACCGTTCTGGCAGAACGATCGTTACACTAGCCGCATGACGCAGGTTCGGCGAGGTCCGGCGCGGGCTCGGCTGCTCGAGGCGGCAGACACCCTGCTCTTCGCGCGGGGAGTCCGGGCCACCCCGGTCGACGAGCTCCTCCAGGAGGCCGGCGTCTCGGCGGCGTCGCTGTACACGCACTTCGGCAGCAAGGACGCCCTCGTCGCCGCGGCCCTCCGGGCGCGGCTGGCGGACTGGCAGGCGGTCTGGGACGGGCATGTCGTCGCGGCCGACGACGACACAGGCCGGTTGCTCGCGATCTTCGACGCCCTCGCCTCCTACCGCGGCCGCGAGCGCACGCCGGCGCGCTGGTGCGCCTTCCTCGCCACCGCCACCGAGCTCCCCGAGGCCGGGGACGAGATCAGCGACGTGCTGGCCGCGGACAACACCCTGCTCACCGACCGGCTCCTCCACCTCGCCCGCCCCCTCGCCGGGGCACGCGCCCAGGCGCTGGCGGACGACGTGCTCGTCGCCTACAACGGGACGCTGGCGGCGTTCCTGCGCGGTCACCCGGAGGCGCCGATCGACGTCGGGCGGCGTCTCGCCCGGGCGGCGGCGGACGCCTACCGCGGGGGGTGAGCGGAGGCCCGGCTCAGGCGCCCTCGGCCTTGCGCGGGCGGGAGAGGAGTGCCTCCGTCATGGCCGCGAGGGGCAGCCCCTCGTGGAGGACAGCGGCGACGGCCTGGGTGATGGGCATGTCGACGCCGTGCCGCCCAGCGAGCTCGAGGACGGCCCGGCAGGACTTGACGCCCTCGGCGGTCCCGCCCGTCGCGACGATCGCCTCCTCGAGGGTCATGCCCTCCCCGACGTGCCGCCCGAGCGTGTTGTTCCGCGACAGCGTCGAGGCGCACGTGGCGACGAGGTCCCCGAGCCCGGCGAGGCCGGCAAGGGTCTCGGCCTGGGCACCGAGCGCCGTCCCGAGCCGGGTCGTCTCGGCGAGCCCGCGCGTGATGATCGTCGCCGTCGTGTTGTCCCCGAAGCCCGAGCCCTGCGCCATGCCGACGGCGAGCGCGATGACGTTCTTGACCGCTCCGCCGAGCTCGACGCCGACGACGTCGGTGTTCGTGTACGGGCGGAAGTAGCTGTTGGCGCACGCGTGGGCGACGAACGTCGCCGTCTCCGCGTCGGCCGAGGCGACGACGGTCGCCGTCGGCTGGTGGACGGCGATCTCGCGGGCGAGGTTGGGACCGGAGACGACGGCGACGCGCTCGGCCGGCACGCCGAGGACGTCGGCGAGGACCTCGCTCATCCGCTCCTGCGTGCCGAGCTCGATGCCCTTCATGAGCGAGACGACGACCGTGCTCTCCGGCAGGCGCCCGGCGAGCGGGGCGAGGACCGTGCGCACGCTCTGCGAGGGCAGGGCCACGGCGAGGAGGTCGACGCCCTCGACGACGGCGTCGAGGTCGGTGCTCGCACTGATCCCCGCCGGCAGCGCGAGGCCGGGCAGGTAGCGCTCGTTCGTCGCGCGCTCGTCGATCTCGGCGCAGATCTCGGCCGAGCGGCCCCACATCCGCACGCTCGTGCCGGCGTCGGCGAGGACGGCGGCGAAGGTCGTCCCCCAGCTTCCCGTCCCGAGGACGGCAGCGGTGCTCGCGCCGCTCATGCCTGCCCCCCGTCCGTCGTGCGCCGTCGGCCCTTGCGCGCCGCCTTGGCCGCCTTCGCGACCGCGTGGGGGTCGCCGTCGCGGCGGATGTCCCACGTGCGGGCCGGCGGCTCCTCCTGACGGATCTCCGCGAGGAGCGCGGTGATCGCGGCCATGACGCGCGAGGTCGCCTCACGCAGCGCCGCAGAGTCCTGCGGCCGGTCGTAGAGGTCGCTGAGGTCGACCGGCGGTCCCGCGACGACGTGGACGTCCTTGGGAGGGAACGGCTTGAGCACGGCGGAGTACCGGCCCATGAGGTCCTGCATCCCCCACTGGGCGATGGGGACGACGGGCACGCGCGTCGACAGGGCAAGCCGCGCGACGCCCGTCTTCGCCTCCATCGGCCACAGGTCAGGGTCCCTCGTGAGCGTCCCCTCGGGGAAGACGGCCACGCACTCCCCCGCATCCAGCGCGGCGATCGCCGGCCCGAGAGAGTCCCCGGCGCGGGCGGAGCCGCGCTGCACGGGGATCTGGCCGGTCTTGCGCAGCACCCAGCCGAGGAAGGGCACCGCGAACAGCGAGTGCTTCGCGAGGATCTTCGGCGCGCGGCCGTTGTCGTAGAGAAAGTGCGCGAACGTCAGCGGGTCGACGTTCGTCAGGTGGTTGCCCGCCGCGATGAACCCGCCCACGGGCAGGTGCTCTGCCCCTCGCCAGTGCCGGCGCGTCGTCACCATGAGCAGCGGGCGCAGCACCGCCGCGACGGCACGGTAGGAGCGGGGGAAGGTCGTCGGGGTCACCGGATGGATGCTAGCCGCCCGGCTCAGATCCAACCGTGCCGACGGGCCACCCGCACCGCCTCGTGGCGGTTGGCCGCGCCCATCTTCCCGGCCGCGGAGGAGAGGTAGTTGCGCACGGTCCCGGGGCTCAGGTGGGCCCGGGCAGCGATCTCCTCCACGGGGCGCCCGTCCGCGGCGAGCTCGAGGACGTCCGCCTCACGCGCGGTGAGCGGGCTGTCGCCGGCCCCGATCGCCTCCGCGGCGAGCTCGGGGTCGACGTAGCGCCCACCGCCGTGGACCTGCCGGACGACGTCGGCGAGGACACGCGCCGAGACCGTCTTCGGCAGGAAGCCGGCGACGCCGGCGGCGAGGGCCTTCTTGAGGTAACCGGGGCGCCCGTGGCTCGTGACGATGATCGTGCGGCAGCCGGGTACCTGCTCGGCGAGGCGTTGTGCCGTGACGATCCCGTCGCCGTCGGGCATCTGGAGGTCGAGGACGGCGACGTCGGGTGCGTGCTTGCGCCCGGCCGCGAGCGCCTCGGCCCCCGAGGCGGCCTGGGCGACGACGTCGAAGTCCTCCTCGAGGGCGAGGAGCCCGGCGAGCGCGTCACGGATGAGGTTCTCGTCGTCGGCGAGGAGGATGCGGATCGTCACGGGTCCATCCTCGCGTGCGCCGGGTCGCCTGGTGAGGATCCACCGGCACCCCCGCGCGTGGAGCGGTCCGTGCGGGCGTCCGCGTTCCCGGCGCTCAGCGGGACGCACGCGGTGAGGGTGAACGAGGCGCCCTCGGCCGCTGTCTCGAGGGTGCCGCCGTGCGCGGCGAGCCGTTCGGCGAGCCCCGTGAGGCCGGACCCGCCGACGCCGCGCCGGCGCCTCTCGACGCCGTCGTTCGTCACCGTGAGCCGGGCGGCGCCGTCCGCGACGACGAGGTCGATCGTGCACGTCGTCGCGCTCGAGTGGCGCACGATGTTCGTCGCGGCCTCGCGCACGACCCACGCGAGCGCCTTCTGCGCCGCGTCAGGCACGTCGGCGCCTTCGCCGAGCACGCGGGTGCGCACCCCGGCCGAGCGCAGGACCGAGCGGGCGCCGGCGAGCTCGGCGGCGAGGTCCGCGGTGCGGTACCCGGCGACGACGGCGCGGACCTCCTTGAGCGAGTCCTGGGCGAGCTCGCGCACCTCGAGCATCTGGTCGACGGCGCCGTCCTGGCCGCGGCGCGCGAGCTCGGCGGCCAGCTCGCTCTTGAGGGCGACGGCGGACAGGGTGCGCCCGACGACGTCGTGGAGGTCGCGGGAGAAGCGCAGCCGCTCCTCGGCGACCGCGAGGCGTGCGTGGACGGCGCGCGTGCGCTCCTGCTCCCACACGACCCCGAGCATCCACGCCGAGACGCGGAAGCTCGCGGCCATCCCCCCGACGACGAGGGCGGTGCTCATCGCGGCAGGCAGGGGGTGCTGCGTGTCCGGCACGGCCCCGCCGGGGTCCGGCAACGAGTAGGAGAGGACGACGATGACGGCCACGACGAGAGTGCCGAGCCCGAGCGCCCTCGTGCGCACCACCGGCGCGAGCGCGATGACCGGCACCCCCAGTGCGATGAGCAGCCCGCCGGCGCGCCCGCCCAGGCCGTCCGCGTAAGGAAGCGCGACGGCGGCGGCCACCGCGACGGTGCCGGCGCTCACCCCCAGCGCGACGTACCAACCGCGCGCCACGCGTGTCCCGCCGAGGAACTGCCGCAGCGCCGCGGAGGTCACTCCGATCGCGACGCCGGCCTCGACGACGACGCCGAGGAGGAACGTGACGACGGCACCCGGCCGCCCGCTCGCCTCGCTCGCCGCCGCGGCGCCCAGGAGCGGCGTCATGGCGAGGAGGAGGTAGAGCGAGCCCCGGGTGTAGAGGTCGAAGCGCTCGGGGTCGGTGCGCCGTCGGGTCACGTGCGTGCTCACGGTCGCCACTCTCCCAGACCGGCCGGGCGCCCAGCGCTCAGCGCCGCGGCTCCCACCGCATGGACCGCACGACGGCGTAACCGAGCAGGACCGCCCACACGACCATGACGGCGACGGGCTCGAGCGAGGCGGTGAACGTCTCCCCCAGGCTGAGCTGCTCGCCGGTTGCGCTCGCCCCACCGATACCGATCGTGACGAGCTCGGTGACGGGGTAGACGGGCAGCCGGCTGAGCACCTCCCCCACCGCGTCGGGCAGGACCGGCAGCGGGACGATGAACCCGGAGGCGAAGAAGGCGAGCAGGAACAGCGGCATCGTCGTCAGCTGCGCGGACTCCACGGTCCGGGTGAGGACACCGGTGAGGAAGGCGAGCTGGGCGAAGACGACCCCGCCGAGGAGCACGCCGACGAGCGCGACGAGCGGGTTCGTCAGGGCCGGCGGCTCCATGACGAGCGAGAGCGCGCCCGTGACGAGGACGACCTGGAGGAGGAAGATCGCCACGTTCGGTGCGGCGACGGCCGTGAGGATCTCCCACGCGCGCGACTCGCCCGTGCGCAGCCGCTTGAGGACGAGCGCCTCCCGGCGGGCGACGACCGCCGTCGTCACGTTGATGTAGACCGACATCGACATGCCCATGAGCACGAGCAGGACGATGAGCATCGTCGCCATGCCGCCTCCCGGCATGACCGACGCGATGTTGTCCAGAAGACCCGAGGAACCGAGCGCGAGGACGAACGCGGGGGCCGCGAGGACGGCGTAGAACACGGCGACCCGGTTGCGGACGAGGAGGGTGAGCTCAGCGCGGGCGAGGGCGCGGAGCCGGCGGGCGGCACTGCCGGTGCGGGCCGAGGGACCGGTCGACGCGGGCCGCGTGGCGGGCGGGGTGAGCGTGGTCATCGTGGTCTCCGTTCAGGCGGCCGCGGGCGCGGTGCGCCGGGCATCGTCGGCAGTGGCGTCGGTCTGGGTGCTCGCGACAGCGAGGAAGGCCTGCTCCAGGCTTGCGCTGCGTGCGTCGAGCGCGCGCAGGTGCACACCTGCGCGGCCCGCCTCGGTGAGCAGCGCCGTCAGTGTGGCCTGGAGGTCGCTCGAGGCGAGCGTCCACGTGCCCCGCTCCCGGGCGGGAGCGGCGGCGAGAGCGGGCAGGGAGCTGAGCGGGAGCGAGCCCGCTCCGTCGTCGTCGGCGAAGGTGACCGCGGCGGTCTCGGCGGCGACGATCTCGGGGATCGTCCCCTCCCGCGCGATGCGCCCCGCGTCCATGATGGCGAGCCGGTCCGCGAGCGCCTCGGCCTCCTCGAGGTAGTGCGTCGTCAGCATGACGGTGACACCGTCCTCGAGCAGACCGGTGACGAGGTCCCACGTCGTGCGGCGCGACTGCGGGTCGAGGCCGGTGGTCGGCTCGTCGAGGAAGAGGACCTCGGGCCGCCCCATGAGGGCGAGGGCGAGGTCGAGCCGGCGCCGCTCGCCGCCCGAGAGGGAGGCGACGCGCACGCCGGCGCGGTGCTCGAGCCCGACGGCGGCGAGGGCCTCGTCGACGGGGACCGCGCGCGTGAGGGTCCCGTGCCACATGCGAGCGGTCTCGGCGGCGGTGAGCTCCGCGGGGAACCCGGCGTCCTGGAGCATGATGCCGGTGCGCGGCCGGACGGCGTGACGCTGGCGGTAGGGGTCGTGACCGAGGACGCGGACCTCGCCGGCGGAGGCCGGGGCGAGGCCCTCGAGCACCTCGAGCGTCGAGGTCTTGCCCGCGCCGTTCGTGCCGAGGAGCGCGAAGAGCTCCCCGCGCCGCACGGTCAGGTCGATGCCACGGACGGCTTCGAAGGACTCGCTACCGGAGCCGTAGCTGCGGCGGAGACCGGTGACTGCGATGACTGAGCTGTTCATGACTCAATGCTCGCGCCTGATCCGGCGCGGGAGCAGTGCCTGACGTCACCGGTCCGGATGGAGAAGACCCGCGCGCCCCATGACATGTGTCATGGGGCGCGCGGGCGTCGTCGGCAGGGGACGGGGGCGGATCAGCCCTCGAGCGTCACGCGCGCCCCGAGGGCGTCGAGCTTGCCCATGAAGTTCTCGTACCCGCGGTTGATGATGTCGATGCCGGCCACGCGCGAGGTCCCCTCCGCGGCGAGCGCGGCGATGAGGTGGGAGAAGCCGCCACGCAGGTCGGGCACCTCGATGTCCGCGGCCTTGAGGGGTGTGGGCCCGGAGACGACGGCCGAGTGGTAGAAGTTCCGCTGACCGAACCGGCAGGGCGAGCCGCCGAGGCACTCGCGGTAGACCTGGATCGTCGCCCCCATCCCGCGCAGCGCCTCGGTGAAGCCGAAGCGGTTCTCGTAGACCGTCTCGTGGACGATCGACAGTCCCTTGGCCTGGGTGAGGGCGACGACGAGCGGCTGCTGCCAGTCCGTCATGAACCCGGGGTGGACGTCGGTCTCGAGGACGATGGAGCTCAGGTCGCCGCCGGGGTGCCAGAACCGGATGCCCTCGTCGGTGACCTCGAACGCCCCGCCGACCCGGCGGAACGTGTTGAGGAACGTCATCATCCCGGCCTGGTCCGCGCCGCGGACCATGATGTCGCCGCCCGTGGCGAGCGCGGCCGAGGCCCAGGAGCCCGCCTCGATGCGGTCCGGGAGGGCCGTGTGCGTGGCACCGTCGAGCCGACCGACGCCCTCGATGCGGATCACGCGGTCGGTGTCGACGGAGATGATCGCGCCCATCCGCTGGAGGAATGCGATGAGGTCGATGATCTCGGGCTCGGTGGCGGCGTTGCGCAGCTCGGTGATCCCGTCGGCGCGCACGGCCGTGAGGAGGAGCTGCTCCGTCGCCCCGACGCTCGGGTAGGGCAGCGTGATCTTCGCGCCGTGCAGGCCCCGCGGCGCCGTGATGTGGATGCCCTGGGGCCGCTTGTCCACGACGGCGCCGAACTCGCGCAGGATCGTGAGGTGGAAGTCGATGGGACGGTCGCCGATCCGGCAGCCGCCGAGGTCGGGGATGAACGCCTCGCCGAGGCGGTGGAGGAGCGGACCGCAGAAGAGGATCGGGATGCGGCTCGAGCCGGCGTGGGCGTCGATGTCCGCGACGTGCGCGGTCTCGACGTCGCTCGGGTCGAGGCGGATGACGCCGGCCTCGACGTCGTAGTCGACGTCGACCCCGTGGAGGCGCAGGAGGCCGGAGACGACGTCGACGTCCCGGATCTGCGGGACGTTGCGCAGCTCGGAGGGGCTCTCGCCGAGGAGGGCCGCGACCATGGCCTTGGAGACGAAGTTCTTGGCCCCGCGGACCGTGATCTCCCCGCGCAGGGGGGTTCCGCCTTCGACGTGCAGGATCCCGCTCATACCCACCTCACCGCCCCCGGCAGTCCGAGGGCTCACAGTCTGGCGGCCGTGCGGCCGTGACACATCAGGATAAGCCGCGGGCCTCGCAGGGCATTCCGAGATCCTCCGCACACCCCGCGCTGCCCCCCGCCCGTCCCCCGTTCGTGATCATGCAGAAGTGCCGCCCCGCGGGGTCTGGCGGGTGGAGAACGACGGACGCCCCACGCGGTGTGCGTGGGGCGTCCGTCGGCGTGCGGTGCCGCTGACAGATGAGGCCGCGGGCGTGGTGCAGAGGGTCAGCGGAGCGGGACCTCGGCGTGCGCCGGCACGCCGGAGCCCTCGACGGGGCGGGCGGCCTTGATCTCGACCGGCGGGAGGTGCTTGGCCGGCAGCGTCGTCGGGCGCCAGGAGGCGCGCTTCTCCTCGAAGGCCGTGATGTCCTCCTCGTGCTGGAGGGTGAGGCCGATGTCGTCCAGGCCCTCCATGAGGCGCCAGCGGGTGTAGTCGTCGATGTGGAAGGGTGCGACGACGTCGCCGCACGTGACGGTCCGCGTGGCGAGGTCGACCGTCACCTCGGTCCCCGGCTCGGTCTCGAGCACCTTCATGATGAGCTCGATGTCCTCCTGGTCGACGACAGCGGCGAGGAGGCCCTGCTTGCCCGAGTTTCCGCGGAAGATGTCCGCGAAGCGCGAGGCGAGGACGGCCTTGAAGCCGTAGTCCTTGAGCGCCCACACGGCGTGCTCACGGGAGGAGCCGGTGCCGAAGTCGGGGCCCGCCACGAGGACGGAGCCGCTCCGGTAGGCGGGCTGGTTGAGGACGAAGGTCTCGTCACCGCGCCACGCGGCGAAGAGTGCGTCCTCGAAGCCCGTGCGGGTGACGCGCTTGAGGTAGACGGCCGGGATGATCTGGTCCGTGTCGACGTTGCTGCGGCGCAGCGGCACGCCGACGCCGGTGTGGCGGACGAACTTCTCCATGGTGCTTCCCTCTTCCTCAGGCGTTGACGAGCGCGTCGGCGGGCGCGGTCTCGAGGTCGTGCGGGGAGGACAGGGTCCCCCGGATGGCGGTGGCGGCGGCGACGAGCGGGGAGACGAGGTGCGTGCGCCCGCCCTTGCCCTGCCGGCCCTCGAAGTTGCGGTTCGACGTCGACGCGGCGCGCTCGCCCGGCTTGAGCTGGTCGGGGTTCATCCCGAGGCACATCGAGCAGCCGGCGTTGCGCCACTCGGCGCCGAAGTCGAGGAACACCTGGTCGAGGCCCTCGGCCTCGGCCTGGAGGCGGACGCGGGCCGAGCCCGGCACGACGAGGACGCGGACGTCGTCGTGCTTCTTGCGGCCCTTGACGATGTCGACGACGGCGCGCAGGTCCTCGATGCGCCCGTTCGTGCACGAGCCGATGAAGACGGTGTCGACCGGGATGTCGCGCAGCGGGGTGCCCGGGGTCAGCCCCATGTACTCCAGCGCCCGCTCGGCGGCGACACGCTCGGAGTCCTCGGGGATCTGCGCCGGGTCGGGCACGTTCGCGGACAGCGGCAGGCCCTGCCCGGGGTTGGTCCCCCACGTGACGAACGGCTCGAGGTCGGCGGCGTCGAGGACGACCTCGGCGTCGAAGACCGCGTCGTCGTCGGAGCGCAGCGTGCGCCAGTACTCCACGGCGGCGTCCCAGTCCGCGCCCTCGGGCGCATGGGGGCGGCCCTTGAGGTAGGCGAACGTCGTCTCGTCGGGGGCGATCATGCCGGCGCGCGCGCCCGCCTCGATCGACATGTTGCAGATCGTCATGCGCGCCTCCATCGACAGCGCACGGATGGCCTCGCCGCGGTACTCGAGGACGTAGCCCTGCCCGCCACCGGTCCCGATCTTGGCGATGACCGCGAGGATGATGTCCTTGGCGGTCGTGCCCTCACGCAGCTCGCCGTCGACCGTGATCGCCATCGTCTTGAACGGCTGGAGCGGCAGGGTCTGGGTGGCGAGGACGTGCTCGACCTCGCTCGTGCCGATGCCGAACGCGAGGGCGCCGAACGCCCCGTGCGTCGACGTGTGCGAGTCGCCGCACACGACCGTCAGGCCCGGCATCGTCAGCCCGAGCTGGGGGCCGACGACGTGGACGATCCCCTGGTCGGCGTCACCGAGGGAGTGGATGCGGACGCCGAACTCCGCGGCGTTGTTGCGCAGCGTCTGGATCTGCGTGCGGCTCGTGAGGTCGGCGATCGGCAGGTCGATGTCGAGCGTGGGCGTGTTGTGGTCCTCGGTGGCGATCGTCAGGTCCGGACGCCGCACCGGGCGCTCCGCCAGCCGCAGCCCCTCGAAGGCCTGCGGGCTCGTCACCTCGTGGACGAGGTGGAGGTCGATGTAGAGGAGGTCCGGTGCCCCGTCGGTCCCCTCGCGCACGATGTGCGCCTCCCAGACCTTCTCTGCCAGCGTGCCGCTCATACCCTCACCTCTCGCCTTCGCCGGCGCGTCCCGCACCGGCCTACTTGCATCTCAACCACTGAGATGCCAATATCGCTCCATGGACAACTCTAGCGGAGTCGGCGTCCTTGACAAGGCCGCCACGGTTCTCGGAGCACTCGAGGCAGGGCCAGCGACGCTGGCGCAGCTCGTCAGTGCCACCCACCTCGCCCGCCCGACGGCGCACCGCCTCGCCGTCGCGCTCGAGCATCACCGGTTCGTCGCCCGCGACATGCAGGGCCGGTTCATCCTGGGGCCCCGCCTCGCCGAGCTCGCCTCGGCCGCCGGCGAGGACCGCCTGCTCGCCGCCGCCGGCCCGGTCCTCACCGCGGTGCGCGACCACACGGGTGAGTCCGTCCAGCTCTACCGCCGCCAGGGCGACCAGCGCATCTGCGTCGCCGCCGCCGAGCGTCCGATGGGCCTGCGCGACTCGATCCCGGTGGGCGCGACGCTGACGATGCTCGCCGGCTCCGCCGCCCAGATCCTCCTCGCGTGGGAGGAGCCGGACCGCCTCCACCGCGGTCTGCACGGGGCGAGCTTCACGGCCACCGTCCTCTCCGGCGTCCGCCGCCGCGGGTGGGCGCAGTCGGTGAGCGAGCGCGAGCCGGGCGTCGCGTCGGTCTCCGCGCCGGTGCGGGGACCCTCGGGCAGGGTCCTCGCCGCCGTCTCCGTCTCGGGGCCGATCGAGCGCATGAGCCGCCAGCCGGGCCGCCTCCACGCCGGCGCGGTCGTCTCCGCCGCCAACCGCCTCTCCGAGGTCCTGCGCCGCACCGAGGACACCGGCGCGGGCTGAGCCGTCCGCGGCCCGGCCCCGTCGCGCGAGCGCCCCGCTCTGGGCCGTCTCCTGTGCCTCAGGACCAGGAGACGGCCCAGCGTCGCGTCGGCGGCCTTCCCACATCAGGGGAAGACCCCTCGTCTCCTGGCGGACGCAGCGCGCCCGTGCTCGCCCGCTCGCGGGGCGGCGCGAGCTCGCGCCCAGGGTGGTGCGGGGGACGTCCCCCCGTCGTGCGGCCCGGCGTCGGGCCAGCGTCGTCGTCGGGCAGCCAACGCACGGACCAGCACGCAGAAACGCAGAAGGCCTCCACCCTGCGAGGGAGTGGAGACCTTCTGCGCTGTAGCCCCGACCGGATTCGAACCGGCGCCGCCGCCTTGAGAGGGCGGTGTCCTAGGCCGCTAGACGACGGGGCCCTAGTAATGGCTCAACGAGCCTGGAGGAGTCTACCGGACGTTCAGTAGTGCTCCAACCGCTGGGGTACCAGGACTCGAACCTAGACTAACTGGACCAGAACCAGTCGTGCTGCCAATTACACCATACCCCAAGGGGGTATAGCGCCGGCCCTGCCTCGTGAGCGGGACCTGCGCCGTACCGACATTGAACGTTACCTGAGCGCGGGGTCCGGAACCAAACCGCGGGGGGTGTGAGTAACGTCATCCCCTGTCTCCTCACCCCGCTCCGGGACGGATCCGGTGTGCCGGCCCGGCCCCCGCGCCAAGCGCGCGCCTCCCATCCCTACAGCTGCGCGCGCAGGCCCCGCAGCCGGGCGAGCGAGGACTCCCGGCCGAGGATCTCCATGGACTCGAAGAGCGGCGGGGAGACGCGGCGCCCGGTGATCGCCGTGCGCAGCGGCGCGAAGGCGAACTTGGGCTTGACGCCCATGCCCTCGACGATCGCGGCCCGCAGCGTGGCCTCGACGGCCGCCGTCGTGAAGTCGTCGAGCGGCTCGAGCGCCGCGATGCTGGCGTCGAGGACCGCCGGGGCCTCCTCCCGCAGCGCCGCGAGCGCCGCGGGCTCGACGGCGAGGTCCGCGTCAGCCACGAAGAGGAAGCCGAGCATCCCGGGTGCCTCGCCGAGCATCGTCATGCGCTCCTGGACGAGCGGCGTCGCCTGCACCAGGACGTCCTGCTCCTCGGGCCGCAGGTCGGCGAGGGAGGCGGCCGAGAGCAGGCCGGCGCCATGGAGGTAGGGCACGACACGGGCACGGAAGTCCTCGGCGCCGAGGAGGCGCAGGTGGGCCGCGTTGATGGCCTCGGCCTTCTTGATGTCGAAGCGCGCCGGGTTGGGGTTGACGTCGGCGACGTCGAAGGCCGCAACCATCTCCTCCTTGGTGAAGATGTCGTTGTCCGGGGAGATCGACCAGCCGAGCAGCGCGAGGTAGTTGAGGAGCCCCTCGGGCGTGAAACCGCGCTCGCGGTGGAGGAAGATGTTCGACTCCGGGTCGCGCTTGGAGAGCTTCTTGTTCCCCTCCCCCATGACGTAGGGCAGGTGCCCGAACGCCGGCATGACGCTCGCGACGCCGATGTCGAGCAGCGCCCGGTAGAGCACCACCTGGCGTGGGGTGGAGGAGAGCAGGTCCTCCCCGCGCAGGACGTGGGTGATGCCCATGAGTGCGTCGTCGACGGGGTTGACCAGGGTGTAGAGCGGCTGGCCGTTGCCGCGCACGATGACGAAGTCCGGGACGGAGCCGCCCTTGAACGTCACGTCCCCGCGGACGAGGTCGGTGAACGTGACGTCGTCCTCGGGCATGCGGATGCGCAGCACCGGGTCGCGCCCCTCGGCGCGGTAGGCGGCCTTCTGCTCGTCGGTGAGGCCGCGGTCGAAGCCGTCGTAACCGAGCTTCGGGTCGCGCCCGGCGGCGCGGTGGCGGGCCTCGACCTCCTCCGGCGTCGAGAAGGACTCGTACGCGTGGCCCGCCTCGAGGAGCCGGGCGGCCACGTCGGCGTAGCGGTCCATGCGCTGGGACTGCCGGTAGGGCTCGTGCGGGCCACCCACCTCGACGCCCTCGTCCCAGTCGAGGCCGAGCCAGCGCATCGCGTCGAGGAGCTGGAGGTAGCTCTCCTCCGAGTCGCGCGCCGCGTCGGTGTCCTCGATGCGGAAGACGAACGTCCCGCCCGTGTGGCGCGCGTACGCCCAGTTGAACAGCGCCGTGCGGATGAGCCCCACGTGCGGGGTGCCCGTCGGCGAGGGGCAGAAGCGGACCCTGACGGGCACCGGGGAGCCGGCTGCGTCGGTGGGGGTGGCGGGCACGGAGGCGTTCAGCAAGTTCTCGGTCATGGTCGTCCCAGCCTATTGCCCCGGCCGCGAGGCCGGCCCGGCGCGGGGTAGCGTCGCAGCCGACGAGCACGAGCGGAACGCACGGGAGGCGAGAGGGTGCCCACCTTCGACGACATCACCATCGAGGACCTGCGCGGCGCGGGCAGCATGAAGTGGACGGCCTTCCCCGCCGCCATCGGCGCCTTCGTCGCGGAGATGGACTTCGGCATCCCGCCGGTCGTGGCCGACGTCCTGCGCAGCGCCGCCGACTCCGGTGCTCTCGGCTACCTCCCCTACGCCGATCGCCAGGCCACCCGAGCAGCGTGCGCGCACTGGGTCCGGCGGACGACGGGCTGGCAGGTTCCTGCCGAGCGCGTCCACCTCCTGCCCGACGTTCTCTCGGTCATGCGGGTGACGATCGCCCGCTTCACGCGGCCGGGCTCCGCGGTCATCGTGCCGACGCCGGCGTACATGCCCTTCCTCACCGTGCCGCCCGCGGCCGACCGCGAGGTCATCGAGGTGCCGTCGCTGCGGGACGAGTCCGGGCGGTACAGCCTCGACCTCGAGGCCATCGACGCGGCCTTCGCCGCGGGCGCGGGCATGCTCGTCCTGTGCAACCCGTGGAACCCCGTGGGCCGGGTGCTCGACCGCGCGGAGCTGCTCGCGCTCGCCGACGTCGTCGAGCGGCACGGCGGGCGGGTCTTCTCCGACGAGATCCACGCCCCGCTCGTCCTCGACGACGTCCCGCACATCCCGTACGCCTCACTCGACGAGCGGACCGCCGGGCACACGATCACCGCCGTCGCGGCGTCGAAGGGGTGGAACATCCCCGGCCTCAAGTGCGGCCAGATGATCCTGTCGAACGAGGCCGACGCCGCCGCCTTCGCGCCGTACGCGACGGACGCCGGGGACACGGTCGGCCTGCTCGGCGCCCGTGCCGCAACCGCCGTCTACACCGCGGGAGACGAGTGGCTCACCGAGGTCGTCGACTACCTGCGCGGCAACCGGGACGCGCTTGAGGCGCTCGTCGCCGAGCACCTGCCGGGCGCGGTGCTCACCCGCACCGAGGGCACGTACATCGCGTGGCTCGACTGCCGCGGGCTGGGGCTCGACGAGCCCGCCGCCCAGTTCTTCCGCCGGGAGGCCGGGGTGGCGCTCACCGACGGCACGGCGTGCGGCGCCGCGGGCGAGGGCTTCGTGCGCCTCATCATGGCGACGCCGCGCCCGGTCCTGCGGCAGGCGCTCGAGCAGATGGGGCGCGCGCTAGCCGCGCGGTGACCCGCGGTCCGCCTCCGCCAGCTCCCGGGCGGCGCGCGCGACCTCCGCGACCCGGCCTGAGTGGAGGTCGGGTCGCCCGCCCGCCTTCGTCACGGTCAGGGCAGCCGCGGCAGACCCGTGCCAGGCGGCCGTCTCCGCGTCAGCCCCCTCCACGAGGGCGTGCACCAGGCCGGTGACGAACGCGTCACCGGCACCCGTGGGGTCGAGGGTGGGCCCCTCGTCGAGCAACGGCATGACGACGTGGCCGTCCGGCCACGCGGCGACGTTGCCGTCGCCGCCAGCCTCGAGGGCGACGAGCCGTGGTCCGTCGGCGACGAGTCGGCGGGCGCCGTCGAGCACGGCCTCCACCCCTGGGAGCTCCTCGCCGAGCACCTCGGCCGCCTCGGCGGCGTCGGCACGCAGGACGGTGGCCGCCGAGAGGACGGCGCGCATGACGTCGGCGTCCTCGGCCGCCCCGTCAGCCACGAGAAGACAGTCCGCGCCGTCGACGACCCGCAGGGCCTCGAGGATCGCAGCGCCGGGTTGCTGGAGCTGGAGGACGACGACGCGCGCCGCGCGGAGCACCTCGGCACTGCCCCGGACGTCGGCGGCGGTGAGGAGGACGCCGCCGGGCGCGTCCTCAAGGAGGCGCCGCGTCCCGTCCTCCTCGACGACGTCGACGAGCAGCGCCGTCGGCGCGCCCTGCCGGACGACGACGCCGGCGACGTCGATGCCGTCGTCAGCCGCCTGCGCGAGGACCGACCGCCCGGCGTCGTCGTCCCCCACCACGCCGACGAGCGCGACGTCGACGCCGAGCTGGCGCCAGGCCACCGCCTGGTTCGCGCCCTTGCCGCCGAGGAGCTCCTGCCGCCGCGTGATGGGCGTGGCGTCACCCCCGGGCGGCAGCTCGGCGACCTCGAGGACGAGGTCCCGGGCGACCTGCCCGAGGACGACGACGTCCGGTGTGCGGCTCGTGCGTCGCGCCTCGCTCATCGGCCCAGTGTGCAAGGCGGCCTCGCCGTCCGCGAACGCTCGCCGGTGCGGGCTTCGCGGAGGCGTGGCGAACCGTCAGCCGGCCCGACGCCGAGCACCGGTTCGCCGAGTGCCACCTCGCTGCCACAAGGAGGCCGTGACCCCGCCACGCCGCCTGTGCCGACCGCTGCGGGGTGACATCAACCCGCCACGAACCGGCGGCCAGCCGCCCGCCGCGGCAGTCAGGAGCGCGCGTGCGCCGGGAGCGTGAGGATCTCCGCGCCGTCCTCCGTGACGGCGATCGTGTGCTCGCTGTGCGCCGTCCGGGCGCCCGTGGCGCTGCGGAGCGTCCACCCGTCGGCGTCGATGACGAGCTCGGCGGTGTCCGCCATGACCCACGGCTCGAGCGCGAGCAGGAGCCCGGGGCGCAGGGTGTAACCGCGGCCCGGGCGTCCGGTGTTGGGCACGTGCGGGTCCTGGTGCATCGTCGAGCCGATGCCGTGCCCGCCGAACTCGGTGTTGACCGGGTATCCGGCGTCGGTAAGGACGGCGCCGATGGCGTGGGAGATGTCGCCGATCCGGGCGCCCGGCCCGGCGACGGCGATCCCCGCCGCGAGCGCGCGCTCGGTCGCGTCGATCATCGCGACGCTCTCCGCGGGCCGCGCGTCGCCGACGAGGAAGCTGATGGCGGAGTCCGCGGCGATGCCGCCCTTGAGGACGGCGATGTCGAGCGTGAGGAGGTCGCCGTCGGCGAGCGCGTAGTCGCGCGGGAGACCGTGGAGCACGGCGTCGTTGACGGCCGTGCAGATGTAGTGCCCGAACGGACCGCGCCCGAAGGAGGGCGCGTAGTCGACGTAGCAGGACTCCGCCCCGGCCTTGACGATCACCTCGTGCGCCCACCGGTCGATCTCGAGGAGGTTCGTGCCGACCGTCGTGCGCTCGCGCAGCGTCTGGAGGATGTCGGCGACGAGGCTCCCTGCCGCCCGTGCGCGGACCAGCTCGGACGGGCTCAGGATCTCGATCATGCGACGCCCCTCATGTGCAACCAACAGCCATCCCGGTCATGTTCCCACCTTGCAGCGATCGCCGACGTCCTCGGCCTCTCCCTCGGCGCGGTGTGGACGGAGATCAACAGGCCCGTACGAGGCGCGTCGCCGCCCGGATCGAGCCAGGACGCACCGGAGCGGCTGGCTTCATAGGCTCCGCTTCCGCCGCCGCAGCACCGCCACCGTGCTCTCGAACAGGACGGGCACGGCGAGGCCGAACGCGACGTGCCCGGCCAGCCCGCGCAGGTGGGTCACGAGGGGGTAGTCCGTCGGCGGCGCCGAGGAACCGAGCACCGGGTTGGCGACCTCGTCGACGAGGACGGAGGCCGACAGCCCCAGGGCGAGGCCCGCCGCCAACGGCCGCAGACCGATCACCCGGCGCAGGACGACGTAGCCGGGAACGAGCGCGACCCCCACGGCGTAGTGGAACCCGAGACCGAGCCGCTCCGCGCTGTCCCGCTCGAGGCTCTTGCCCACGAGCGACGCCGCCTTCTGGACGACGACCGCGTAGGCGACGTCGCTGCTCGCCTCGCGCTCGCGTCGCTTTGACTCCGGTGACTGCCGTTCGTAGAAGGCCGTCGTGACGCGGTTCATCGCCCACGCCGCCCCCGTGCCCGCGATGACGGTCGCTGCAGCGTCGTGACCCATGTGCGTGCGCATCGGCTCTCCCTGACTCGTGCCGGCGTTCGCGCCACACGTGTGACGCATGGTGCTGGTGGTGTGACCGCAACGCCGCACGAGCATCACGAGTCACATGTGTGGCGCGGATTCGGCACTCAGCGGCGCACGACCGGGTTGCTCAGCGTGCCGATCCCCTCGACCTCGACCTCGACGCGCTGACCCTCGGTGATGGGGCCGACGCCGGCCGGGGTGCCGGTGAGGATGATGTCGCCGGGCAGGAGCGTGAAGATGCCCGAGACGTAGGCGATGAGCTCGGGGATCGAGCGGACCATCTGGCTCGTGCGGCCGTCCTGGCGCAGCTCGCCGTCGACCCGCGCCCTGATGGCGAGGTCGGAGACGTCGAGGTCCATGGCGAGGAACGGGCCGAGCGGGCACGAGGTGTCGAACCCCTTGGCGCGGGTCCACTGGCCGTCGGTGCGCTGGACGTCCCGGGCGGTCACGTCGTTGGCCACGGTGTAGCCGAAGATGACGTCGGAGGCCTTCTCGACCGGCACGTACTTGCACATGCGGGAGATGACGACGGCGAGCTCGGCCTCGTGGTGGACGTCGCTCGAGTACGGAGGCAGGACGATCGGGTCACCAGGCCCGATGACGCTCGTGTTCGGCTTGAGGAAGACGATCGGCTCGTCGGGGACCTCGTTGCCGAGCTCCGCCGCGTGCTCGGCGTAGTTGCGCCCGATGCCGATGACCTTCGAGCGCGGGATGACCGGGGAGAGGAGCCGGGCGTCGTCGAGGGAGACCCGCTGGCCCGTCGTCGTGATCGGCGCGTAGATCGGGTCCCCGCCGAGGACGACGAGGTCCGTGCTGCCGTCCTCGAGGATGCCGTACTGGGGGTTCTCTCCGGTGGTGAATCGAGCGATGCGCATGCACCAACGGTAGCCCGCCTACCCTGAATGGGTGGTCGTCGCCTCAGCCCCGCTCGTCCTTCCCACCCGGGAGTGGACCGCGCGGGAGCGTGCGCACGCGGCCCACGCCGACGCCCTCACCGCTGGGCGACGTGAGCGCCGTGCCCGCGGCGCGAAGGAGCCGGTCGAGGACTTCCTCTTCGAGTACTACCCCATCAAGCCCGGTGCGCTGCGGCGCTGGCACCCGGGCATAGGCGTCGCGCTGGCCCCGGACGTCGACGGCACAGCCGATCCCGGCACCGCCGGGCCCGCTGCCGAGACGCCCGCCGCGTCTCCCGCCGGCCTCGCCGAGCGCGCCTCGTGGCGCTGGTACCGCTCCGATGAAGACGGCACCCTCACCCTCGACGTCGACGCCTTCCTCGCCGATCGCGGCGACGGCGTGCGCTGGCTGCACGCGCTCCTGGAGCGCACGGCCGCCCGGCCGGCCCACCTCGGGTGCCTCGGCCTGCACGAGTGGGCGATGGTCTACCGCCAGGACACACACCGGCACCCGCTGCCGCTGCGCCTCGGCCAGGCGGGCACGGACGCCGTCGTCGACGCTCACCCCGTGCGCTGCTCGCACTTCGACGCGTTCCGCTTCTTCACCCCGGCCGCGGTGCCGCACAACCGGATCCAGCCGACCCGCGAGCGCCAGCTCGAGCTCGACCAGCCCGGCTGCCTCCACGTCAACATGGACCTCCTCAAGGTGGCGTGGAAGCTCGGCCCGGCGTGCCCCGGCGAGCTCCTCCTCGCGTGCTTCGAGCTGGCGCGGGACATCCGTGTCCTCGACATGCGGGCCAGCCCCTACGACGTCACGGGACTGGGGCACGCGCCCGTCGCCATCGAGACGGCCGCCGGCCGCGCCGAGTACGTCGCCGCGCAGCGGGACTTCGCCGAGCGGTCGGCACCGCTGCGCCGCCGCCTCCTCGGGGTGACGACGGCGCTCCTCGGCGCCGTGGCCGCCGGGGCTGACACGCTCCCGTCACCCGCGGCGGCTACCGTGCGCGCGTGACCCGCCCCGGCCCTGCCGCCGACCCCGCCGGCTTCCCCCGTCTGACCCGCCGCCTCGGCACCGGCGACGCCGTCGTCATCGGCCTGAGCTCGATGATCGGCGCGGGCGTCTTCGCCGCCTTCTCCCCCGCCGCCCAAGCCGCCGGCACCGGGCTCCTCGCCGGCTTGGCGATCGCGCTCGTCGTGGCCCTCGCGAACGCGACGAGCTCGGCCCAGCTCGCGGCGGCGCACCCGACGTCGGGCGGGACGTACGCCTACGGCCGCGCCGAGCTCGGGCCGTGGTGGGGCTTCGCCGCCGGCTGGGCCTTCGTCGTCGGCAAGACGGCCTCGTGCGCGGCCATGGCGCTCACCTTCGCCGCCTACACGGTGCCGGAGGCGTGGCAGGGCCCGGTCGCCGCGCTCACCGTCGTCGCGCTCACCGCCGTCGGCTACCGGGGCGTCGACCGCACGGCGCGCCTCGCCCGGCTCGTCGTCGTCCTCGTGCTCGTCGCCCTCGCGGTCGCCGTCGTCGGCGCGCTCCTAGGAGGATCCCCGACGTGGCCCGGCTGGGTCGTCGACGACGGCGGTGCGCCGACGGCGTACGGCATCGCCCAGTCCGCCGGGCTGCTCTTCTTCGCGTTCGCGGGGTACGCGCGCGTCGCCACGCTCGGGGAGGAGGTGCGGGACCCGAGCCGGACGCTTCCCCGCGCCATCACCGCCGCGCTCACCGCCGTCGCCCTCGTCTACGTCGTCGTCGCCCTCACGCTCCTCACGACGCTCGGGCCCGCCGCCACGGCGGCGTCCTCCGCCCCGCTCGTCGACGCGGTCGTCGCCGGAGGCGCGGCGTGGGCGGCGCCCGTCGTCCGGGTCGGTGCGGCGGCGGCGAGCCTCGGTGCCCTCCTCGCGCTCTTGGCCGGCGTGAGCCGGACGAGCCTCGCCATGGCGCGCGGCGGCGACCTGCCCCGGGCGCTGTCCGCCGTCCACCCGCGGTTCGCGGTCCCGCACCGGGCCGAGCTCGCCGTGGCCACCGTCGTCGTCGTCGCGGTGCTCCTCGTAGATGTGCGCGGCGCGATCGGCTTCAGCTCGTTCGGGGTCCTGCTCTACTACGGCGTCGCCAATGCCGCCGCGCTGCGCCAGGGGCGCGCGGCGCGCCGCTACCCCCGCGTCCTCCAGGTCATCGGGATCGCCGGCTGCGTCGGGCTCGCGGCGACGCTCCCTCCCGCGTCCGTGGCGGCCGGGAGCGCCGTCCTCGTCGTCGGACTCGTCGGGCGGGCCGCCATCGCGCTCACCCGACCCGCGTCAGAAACCCCACCCACCCCGTCGTGATCATGCAGAAGTGCCGCCAGCACCCAGCACTTCTGCACGATCACCACCAAGGTGAGGCCGCCCGGAGCGCCGTCCTCGTCTCCGGCGGCGCCGATGACGAGAACCCTCGTGGGCGCCGGGACCGCCCCCGGCGCCCACGAGGGCGGTCTCATACCGGCGCTACCGCGCGCGGACACCCAGCGCGCGGGCCGTGCGAGCCCTCACGAGGGCGACGGCGCCGCCGCCGACCGCGATGACCGCGAGCGCCAGGCCGGTGACGAGCCCGACCGGCGCGCCGGTCTCGGTGAGCCGGTCTCGCCCGTCGCCCGCATCGGCGTCAGCGTCACCGTCCGGTGCGTGCCCGCCCCCACCAGCGCCGACGCCGCCGCCGTCCGGGCCACCATCGGTCGACCCGTCCGTCGCGCCCGGGTCCGTGGGCCGGTCCGTCGCACCCGGGGCGCTCGGCTCGTCCGTCGCGCCCGGGTCGGACGGGCCGGGATCCGTCGGCTCCTCTCCCGGGCCCGTCGGCTCCTCACCCGGGCCGGTCGGCTCCTCACCCGGGCCCGTCGGCTCCTCACCCGGGCCCGTCGGCTCCTCACCCGGGCCCGTCGGCTCCTCACCCGGGCCCGTCGGCTCCTCACCCGGGCCGGTCGGCTCCTCGCCGGGGTCCTCCTCGCCGTCGAGTGGCGCCAGGTAGCGCTCGGTGTCCCCGGTCGTGCCGAGGGCGAGGTAGTACCCGTCGAGCTCGGCGGAGGGAAGCTCGGCGCGGAAGGTGAGGGCGCCGTCACCGTCGAGGACGCGCTGGTCCACGTAGACGATGTCCTCGGCGGCGGGCGCCGAGTGGTCGGCCCCCTCGGCCAGGATGAGGACACTCATCCACTCCCCCGCGAGGGCGCTGCCGGTGGCGACGCGCACCGTCGCAAAGGCACCGTCCTCGAGGTTCGCCTCGTGCGAGATCGCGGTCGCCGCGCCCGCGGGGGCGAGGACGAGGCCACCGAGGACGAGGGCCCCGGTCGCGGCCGCGGTGGCCAGCAGTGACGTGCTCATGCTCGTGCTCCTCATGTCAGTTACCTGCACTCTCGCGCGCGTCCTGCAGCACGGGGCGACCGGCGGCCGGGTCCCACTGCCACACGGCGTCGAAGTCCCAGCCCAGCCCGTCGCGCCACGTGGCGACGTCGGCCACCTCGGCCGCCGTCCTGGTCTCGCCTCGTTGCGTGCCCGGCCCCTCGGCCGTCACCGTCTCGACGCCGACGACGAGCGCCGCCGACGCGTAGTTGTTCGTCATCGTCGCGGTGTCTCCCGCCAGGACCCGCGCCACGACGCGGCTCGCCTGGCTCGATGCCGTCACCGACGCGTTGAGCGCGAAGCTGTCCCGCACGGTCGTGCCCGTGTACGCGTACCCCGTGATGCCGCCGGCGTTCTGGTTGGCGACCGACTCTACGGCGCCTGTGGCGTACACCCGCTCGGTGAGGCTCCCACGGCCGGTGATCCCGACGACGCCCCCGGCCTGCCTCCCGCCGTCGGCGGTGACGTCCGCCGTCGAGTAGCTGTCCCGGAGGGTGCCGTAGAGGTAGCCCACGACGCCACCGACGGTCGCGGTCCCGGTGATCGACCCGGAGGTCCACACCTCGTCCACGAGGCCGTTGTTCGCGTCGACAAGGAGGCCGACGTTGCTCGCCGTCGTCGTCACGTGCGCATCGGCGAGCCCGACCCGCGTGATGGTGCCGACGTTGTTGACGAACAGCCCGCCGGACGTCGACGCGTAGCCGCCGATCGTGCGGCCGGCGCCGTCGAACGTCCCGGTGAAGCCGTCCGGCGCCAGCTGCGGCTGCTCCACCCCGGTGAGATCGAGCGACGCCGCCAGCCGGAAGTCCGCGCCGGGGAAGGCGGTGACCTCGGCAAGATCACCAGGCACCTCGATGAGGTAGGCGCCGTCGGTGTCCCGCTCGAGCGCCGGCCCCGCCTCCTCGGGCGGGAGCGGCGGCACAGGCTCGCCGGTGTCGACCTCGGTGACGGCTCGGAGCACGGGGCGGCCAGCGTCCTCGTGCCACGTCCACACCGACTCGAGGTCCCAGCCGAGGGTGCGGGTGTAGAACTGCGGGTCCCGCGTCTGCCGAGCGCTCGCCGTCGCCCCCATCCAGCTCGTCGTGCTGGGGGGCTCGAGGTTGGAGACGACGTCCGCCACGACCGACTCGGCCGCCCAGAGGTTGGCCAGTGTCGCGGTGTTGCCCGAGAGGACGCGGCCGAGCACCCGGTGGGCGTAGCTCGGTGCGCTCACGCCCGGGTTGAGCGCGATGACGTCGCTGATCTGGGTGCCGGTGTAGGCGTACCCGACGACGCCCCCGATGTTGCGTGCGTCCGCCGAGACGGCGCCCGTGGCGTAGAGGTTCTCGCTTACCGAGCCCGCGAGCGCGACGCCGATGACGCCACCGGCCTCAGTGGCCCGGGTGTGGACGTCCGCCGTCGAGTAGACGTTGCGGACGGTGCCGCCCGAGTCGCCGACGACGCCGCCGACCCGGGAGCCGCCGCTGACCGTCCCGGTGGTGAAGACGTTCTCGACGTGGCCGTTGCTCACGTTCGCGAGGATCCCCACGCGCCCGCCGTCGAGGGTGACATCGGCGCCGGTGAGGCCGAGGTCACGGATCGTCCCGTTGTTGATGTTGACGAGGCCGCCGCGGGCCGACGTGAGACCCGCGATGACGTGGCCGTTGCCGTCGAGCTCGCCGGTGAAGGGCCGGAACCCGCCGAGCGGCTCGAAGTCGCTCACACCACTGAGGTCGAGGTCCGCCGTGAGGACGAACTTCTCGCCGGGGAAGGCCGTCACCTGCGCGAGGCCGGCGACGTCCGCGATCTCGTAGAAGCCGTCCGCGTTTGGCTCACCCGCGGGCCGCTCCTCGACGTAGTCCTCCGTGTTGCCGCGGAGCAGCGGTCGCTGGGCCTCGGTGTCCCATACCCACGTGCCCGTGAGGTCCCAACCGAGCGCGCCCGCGTAGAGCGCCTCGCTCCGCGTGTCTGCTGCCGGGACGACGCGCCCCTTGAGGTTGTCCTCCGCGGGGGCGTCGGCGAGCGACTCGACGCTGACGAACGCGGCGTCCGTGGCGAGGTTGCCGGCGAGGTCCGCGCGCTGGCCCGAACCCACGCGGCCGACGACGGCGTGCGCGTAGGAGGGGGCGGTCACCGACTCGTTGAGCGAGACGACGTGGTCGACGGTGGTGCCGGTGTACCCGTACCCGACGACGCCACCGACGTTGCGGGTGTCGGCCGTGACGTTGCCGGTGGAGTACACGCGCTGCGTCGTCGAGCCCGCGAGGGCGACGCCGACGACGCCGCCGGCCTCCGTGGCCCGCGAGCGCACGTCCGCCGTGGAGTAGGAGTCGCGCACGACGCCGGTGGAGTCACCGACGACGCCGCCGACGCGGCTCGCGCCGGTGATGGATCCCGACGTCCACGAGCCCTCGATCACCCCGGTGCTGTAGTCGGCGAGGATCCCGATCGTGCCCTGGGCGGAGTCGATGTCCGCGCCGGTGACCGCGAGGTCGCGGATGGTGCCGGCGTTCGTCGCGAAGAGCCCCGCGCCGCCACTCTCGGGCGCTCGGTAGCCGGTGACGGCATGACCCTGACCGTCGAAGACCCCGCGGAACGGCTCGGTGCCCGCACCGATCTGCGGGCGCTGGGCGCCGTCGAGGTCCAGGTCGTTCATGAGGACGTAGTGCGCGGCGGGCTCCCAGACGATGTTCTCGACGTCCTGCCACGTGCGGACCTCGTACGGGCTCTCGGCACTGCCCTCGCCGAGCATGGCCCGACGCAGCTCGAGGGGGTCGCGCAGGGGCACGCCGTTCCCGAGGCTGTCCCAGACGAAGACCCGCAGCCCGTGGCTGGAGTCGATGGGCATCGGCTCGTCGAAGACGACGAACTGCTCGCCTCCGCGGTGGTCGAGCGTGACGTCCTCGACACGCAGGTCGACGACCTCCTCACCCGCGTAGTCGTAAGCGGCCGCGATGACGGTGAGCGACTCGCGTGCGCCCGGGTAGCTGAGGAAGCCCACGCCCGGCAGGGTGCGGTCGGTGATGGTCGCCGAGCTCAGCTCCCACGTGCCCTCGGGCTGGGTGACCGTGAACTCGTCGATGACCTCGCCGTCGACGGTGTAGGCGGTCATCGTCAGCCCCGCGTCAGTCACTTCGAGGACGGCACCCACCTGCTTGTTCTCGTCGTAGACGACGTCGTCCCACCAGAACTCCTGGTTCTCGTAGAACTTCGGGCCGGAGGAGCCCATCGTCACGTACGTCGTGCCCGCGGCCTCCTCCTCGGGCGTCGCCGCGAGCGCGTCGTCGTGGATGACGGAGCGCTTGTACACGTGGTCGTGGCCGCCGATGTAGAGGTCGACGCCGAGCTGGTCGAGCGTCTGGGCGACGAGCGCGCGGTCGTTGGACATGCCCGCGTCGTCGGCGTGGCTGCCGCCGTAGTAGGAGAAGTGCCCGGTGACGACCTTCCACCTCTTGTCCGTGGCGCGCATGTCCTCGACGAGCCAGTCGATCTGGGTCTGGAGGTCGTAGTTGGAGTTGAGCACGGCGACGTGGATGTCGCCGCGGTCGAAGGAGTAGTTCGACTCCCCGACCTCGCTGCCGTTCTTCGGGTGGTTGAACATCCCGCGGAAGATCGCGTTGCGCTCCGGGGAGATGTGGTTGAACTCCTTGTCCCCGTACGTCTCGTGGTTGCCGACCATCGTGGCGAGCTGGAGGTCGAGGTCGTCGAGCACCCAGTCGAACGCCTGGTCCCAGTACTGCCCGCGCCCGCCGTTGTCGACGAGGTCACCGACCTGGACGAGGAGGTTGCCGCCGGGCCGCTGCGCGCGGACCTCGGCGAGCATCTCGGTGAACAGGGCGTGGTCCGCCTCCTCCTGGCTGCTCACCTGGAGGTCGCCGAGGACGTAGATCGGGGCGTTGTCCGTGCCCCCGGCGACGAACTCGCCCCTGACGTCGGTCCAGCCGCCGTCGGTGCCCACACCGAAGCGGTACGCGTAGCGCTGCCCGTCCTCGAGGCCGGTGAGGTCGAACTCGTGGGAGCGCAGCGTCTGGCCGGTGATGGAGTCCTGGTAGGTCTCGGCCTCGGTCGCCACCATGTCGACCTCGAACACCTGGTCTGCCGTGGCGGCCACGGTGACCGCCTGGGACCAGTCACCACTGCCGGCCGGCAGGAGCTGGACCCACGCGTCCTCGATCTCGGGGTCCGTGATGGTGGCCAGGCCCCCCGTCCCTCCCTCAGGGCCGACGGTCGCCGCGCTGCCGAAGTACTGGAAGACGCCCTCGGGGTCGAGGTGGTCCTGCGAGACGACGATCCGCTGCATGTGCGCCGCCGTGCTGCCCACCGCGTCGGTCGCCCTCGTGACGACGAAGTGGTCGGCGTAGCTCGAGACGGTGAAGGCGCCGTCGGTGACCAGGACCTCGCCGCCACCGTTGTAGACGGTGACGTCGACGGCCGGCTCCGTGCCGCCGTCGTCCGTCGCGTCCACCGTGGGGAGCTCGATGCGCTGGCCGTAGGCCGCGGTCGCCGGGGCCTTGCCCACGGTGAGCGCGGGGGCGTAGTTCGCGCCGGCCACGCGCTCGCCGACCCAGACCGGCGCGGAGACGAGCTCGTCGCCGTCGGCCTGCGTGGCCTTGAGCCAGTAGTACTGCCCGTCGGCGACGTCGAGCGTCGTCGAGAGCGCGACGTCGGTCCCGCCGACGCCGGTGAACTCGTGCGCGACGGCGCCGCCGTTCGTGTAGACGACGGCGCTGGCGAAGGCGTCACCGTCGTCCGGGTCGGCGAGGACGACGTCGAGCGTGAGCTCCGTCGTCGACGCGGGCAGGATCGCGCCCATCTGCTCACCGTTCGCACCGAGCTGGAGCGAGGCGTTGAGGTCGAAGGTCGTGTACATGCTCCGGTCACGCATCGCGTCGTAGAGCCCGTCCGTGCTGCGCTCGGTGGCCCACACGCCGGTGTGCGCGGGGTTGCCCGTCACCCACGTCTGCTGGTGCTCGTCACCGGACCACACCGGCGCGAGGTGCCAGCCGGCGTCGAGCGCACCGACGAACGTGTCGTGGTAGCCCGTCGACTTGTACTCGAAGAGCGGGACCTGGGCGTCGGCCTCCGGGGTGAGGTGCGCGAACCCGAAGTGGCCGTGGCTCGAGGCCGGGTGGTTGAACTGGCCGATCGCCTCGGGGTCGAGCGTGAGCCGCGCGAGGACCGTCGGCATGTCGTACATGATGTTGCCGGTGCCCCACGTGCCGCCGCCGTCGCTCTGGGCGGTGAGGAACCAGTCGGCGTTGAACAGGTTCATGTGGCCGGTGCCGTCGTACCACGTGACCTCCTCGCCGATGAGGGCGACGAGGTCGTTGCCCGCGGCGTTGAAGTCCTCGGCGGTCTGGTGGCTGTAGCGCCACTCCTCGGACAGCGACTCGCGCCAGTCCTGCGTGAAGTGGTCGGCGTTGCGCAGGTCGAAGACGACGTCGTGGTCGGTCACGGCGAAGAAGTCGACGTTGCCGTTCTCCTCGACGTGCTCCATCGCGTCGATGGGGAGGGCCTGGCCGTCGCTCACCGCGGTGTGCGAGTGCACCTCGGCGCGGTAGTGGGTCTTGCCGAGGTAGCTCTGGCGGTCGGCGTCGGCCGGCAGCGCGGCGGCTCGGGCCTGCGCGCCGGCGGCGGCAGCCGTGTCGTCGTCGTGCTCGTGACCCTCGTCGTGGTCGTGCTCACCCGCGTGGGTGATGAACGGGGCCGGCCGAGGGGCTGGCGGCGCGATGTCGGCCGGAAGGCCTTCGGGCGCTTCCGCCGCCCCCTGCGTGGCGGACACCGCCACGGGTGCGGCGTGGGCGGGGACGGCGAGCGCCGCACCCAGCGCGAGGGAGAACCCCGCGACGACCGCCGTGCTGCGGGTTCCGACCCGCGCCGAGCGGTACTTCGTGACCATCATGTGCGCTCCTCGTCATCGACTGCCTCGCCGGAGGCTAGGGAGGCGAGGTGACCGGTCCGGGCACGGTGGGTGAACGGCGGGGGAACGGGGCAGGTCACCTCGGGACGACGCCCGACCGTCCCGCCGCGCAGCGTCGTCCCCGCGGCCTAGGCTGGCCCGGTGCAACGCATCGTCGCGATCGACATCGCCCGCGGTCTCGCTGTCCTCGGCATGTTCGCCGCCCACCTCGGCCACGAGGTCGGCGGTGAGCCGGCGCCCGGATGGCTCGTCGTGGCCGACGGCCGGTCGGCCGCGCTCTTCGCCGTCCTCGCCGGCGTCTCCATCGCGCTCTTCACGGGCCGCCGCACGCCACCGACGGGTGCGGCGCTCTCGCTCGCGCGGCTACGGGTCTTGTCCCGGGCGGGCGTGATCCTCGTGCTCGGCGCGCTCCTCATGCTCCTCGGCACACCGGTCGCCGTCATCCTCCCGTCCTACGCCGTCACGTTCCTCCTGCTCATCCCGGCACTGCGCGCGCGGCCCCCGCTCGCCCTCACGCTGGCGGCCGTCATGGCCGTCGTCGGGCCGACGCTCGTCGCCCTGGCGACGACGGACCCGGCGGGCGGGGAGAGCTGGCTCGTGCGGACCACCGGCACCGACAGCGGGTTCGTCCTCGACCTCGTCATGACGGGCTACTACCCCGCCCTCGTCTGGGTGGCGTACATGCTCCTCGGCCTCGGCCTCGGCCGGCTCGACCTGGGCGCGACGGCGGTGCAGGTGCGCCTTGCCGTCGTCGGCGTCGTCCTCGCGCTCGCCGGCTACCTCGGCGCCGACGCCCTGCTGGCCGGGCTGGGCCCCGACGCCGGACCGCTCGCCGAGAAGCTCGTGCGCGCCGAGCCGCACGACGACTCGACCCTCGAGCTCCTCGGCAACAGCGGCGTGGCGATCGCCGTCCTCGGGGTGCTGCTCCTCGCGGCGAACGCACGCGCGGTGCGGGTCGTCCTCCACCCCGTCGCCGCGACGGGGTCGATGGCCCTGAGCGCCTACGCGATCCACATCGTCGCGATCTTCCTCCTCGGCAACGACGTCGTGTGGCGCACGGAGTCCAACGCCGTCCTCGCGTGGTTCGTCCTCGTCACGCTCGCAGCCGCGACGGCCTGGCACCACTGGCTCGGCCGGGGCCCGTTCGAGCGCGTCCTGCGCTGGGTGAGCGTGGGAGCCGCACCGGACCCCGCGCCGCGGCCGTCACAGGTTGGTAGCGAAACCGGCGGACTATAGCAGACGGGGTGTGACGAGGAGTACATTCGCGGCATCCTCACCGGTCCCTGGCCGCGCTGAGGCCCTGGTGAAAGGGGATCGCGATGAAGCGCTTCTTCCGGGTCGTCCTCGGGCTCATGCTCGGGCTCGCCCTCATCGGTCCCGTAGCCTCCTCCGCCCAGGCGGCGCCGTACTGCGGGATCTACTGGGGCTCGTTGGCGAAGTCCGTCCCGACGATGTCGGGCCACGCCTCGATGCTCAACCTCCGCACGGGTGAGCACCCGTGCTTCGACCGCATGGTCATCGACGTGCGCGGCGACGTGCGCGGCTACTCCGCCCGCTACGTCAACCAGGTCTACGCCGACGGCTCGGGCTTCCTCGTGCCGCTGCGCGGCGGCGCCCGCCTCGAGGTCGTCGCGACCGTGCCGACCTACGACGGCGCCGGGCACGTCACCTACCGCCCGCGCAACAGCCGGGAGCTGAGCAACGTGAGCGGCTACCGGACCTTCCGGCAGATCGCCTCGGCCGGCAGCTTCGAGGGGCAGACCACCATCGGTCTCGGCGTCCGCGCGCGGCTGCCGTTCCGGGTGTTCATCCTCGACGGCCCGGGCGACCACTCGCGCCTCGTCATCGACGTGGCGCACCTCTGGTAGCGGGGCCCCCCGTCCGGGTCGCCCCCGACCCGGGCGGGGGACAGCCGCGCGCCGTCGCGCTCAGTCGTCGCGCGGGGACAGGACGCAGAACTCGTTGCCCTCTGGGTCGGCGAGGACGACCCAGCTGACGTCGTCGCCCTGCCCGACGTCGACGCGGCTCGCGCCGAGGTCGAGGAGCCGCTGCACCTCGGCCTCCTGGTCGTCGTTCCCGCCCGGCGCGAGGTCGAGGTGGAGGCGGTTCTTCACCTCCTTGCCCTCCGGGACCGGCACGAACACGAGGCCGGGGCCGCGCTGCTCGGGCGGGATGTCGTGCCAGTCCTCGACGAAGACGTGCGGCGGGACGAGGACGACCTCGTCGTCAGCCTCGTAGGCGGTGCGCCAGTCGATGGCCTCACGCCACCAGGCGGCCTGCGCCTTGACGTCCCGGCAGTCGATGACGACGGAGTACCAGCGGACGGGCATCGGATTTCCTTCCGTACGGCCGGCCGCGGTGCCGGCGGTGGGTCGAGCGTAGGCCTTGACACACCGTGGCGACCAGGCCCAGGATGTGTCAGGTAAACATGACACAGCGGAAGGTAGACCTGACATGGACACCACTCGCTCACGGTTCTCGCTCGGCGCGGCGGTCGCCGTCGGACTCGGCACCGGAGCGGCGTTCGCCGCCTCCGCGGGACCGGTGGGATACGCGTTCGGCGCGGTGATCGGTGCCGTCCTGTTCGCGGCCTCGAACGCCAAGCGGTGAGGTTCTTCGCGGCGTCGCTCCTCGCCTACGCCGCGCTCCTCGGGCTCTCGGCCTGGCTCCTGTCCGGAGAGCTGCTCGCCGGCTCACCGTGGCGGTACGCCGTCGCCCTCCTGCCGGTCCCGCCGGCGGTGGCGCTCGTCGTCAGCGCCGTGGCCCGGTACCGGCGGATGGACGAGGTGGTCCAGCGGATCCACCTCATGGCGCTCGCCGTCTCCTTCGCCGTGACGGCGGTCGTCGTGTTCTCGTGGGGCTTCCTCGAGGGCGTCGGACTGCCTCCCCTCGGCGGGTTCGGCGCGTTCGGGGTGCTCACGGCCACCTACGTCCTCGGCCTCCTCTGGGCACGCGGCCGGTTCCGATGAGGAACCGGCTGCGTGTCCTGCGGGCCGAACGGGCCTGGACCCAGCAGGACCTCGCCCAGCGCCTCGGCGTCTCCCGCCAGGCGGTCAACGCCATCGAGACGGGCAAGCACGACCCGTCGCTGCCGCTCGCGTTCCGGCTCGCGGCCGTCTTCGGGCGACCGATCGAGGACCTGTTCACCCCGGACGAGTAAGCCCCCCACCCGCCCCATCCCCACCCACCCCGCACCCATCATGCAGAACTGCCACACGTCCACGGCGTGAGGGCGTGCGCGTGCCCGGGAGGTGCGCGCTTGCGGGGCGCCGGGCGGAGCGCGTCGCCAAGAGCGCATGGTCGGGCCGCAGCCGTACGCTCGCGGCGTGGAGATCGTCGTGACGCTGACCCAGGACGGCGTCCACCTCTCGCCGGTGGCACCCGCCGGCGGCAGTAGTGCCGCGAGCGCGGAAGAAGACGGCGAGCGCGCTCTCGCCGTCGCCGTGCCCGCGGTCCCCGAGGCCCTCGACCGCGCAGCCTTCGCGCGCCGGGCGCGGGACCTCGCACCCCAGCGCCCCCGCTGGGTCTGGGCGGACACCACCGCCGTCTACCCGGTTCTCCTCGAGGCCGGCGTGCGGGTCGAGCGGTGCTACGACCTGCGGCTGTGCCGGGCCATCCTCGACCGCGCCGCGGGCCGAGCAGAGCCGCACCCCGCGTGGGACACACCCGCGGCACCGACGGACCCCGACGCGGTGCCCACGCTCTTCGAGACGCTCCCGCTTTCCCCGGACGAGGTGCTCGCCGAGCACCGCCGCCAGCGCGCCGTCGTGGCAGGGCACCCGGACGCCGGCCGGCTGGCGACGCTCCTCGCGGTCGAGTCGGCCGGAGCGCTCGCCGCGGCCGAGATGCGCCACGACGGCCTGCCCTGGAGCCACGAGATCCACGACCGGGCGCTCACCGAGGCGCTCGGCCCCCGGCCGCACCACGGTGAGCGGCCGCTCGTGCTGGCCGCCCTCGCCGACGACATCCGAGCGGCCCTCGACGCGCCGCGGCTCAACCCCGACTCCGCCGTCGAGGTCCTGCGGGCCCTGCGCTCGGCCGGTATCGAGGCGCACACGACCCGCACGTGGGAGCTGCGCGAGATCGACCACCCGGCGATCCCCCCGCTGCTCGAGTACAAGAAGCTCGCCCGGCTGCACGCCGCCAACGGCTGGGCCTGGCTCGACGCCTGGGTGCGGCCCGGCCCGCGCGGGCGCTTCCACGCCGAGTACGTCCCCGGTGGGGTCGTCACCGGCCGCTGGGCCGCGCGCGGCGGCGGCGTGCTCCAGCTCCCCAAGGCGATCCGGGCCGCGGTCGTCGCCGACCCGGGGTGGCGGCTCGTCGTCGCCGACGCCGCCCAGCTCGAACCTCGCGTACTCGCGGCGGTGTCCCGCGACGAGCGGATGGCGAGCGCCGGCCGCGGGGCGGACCTGTACCAGGGACTCGTCGACTCGGGCGTCGTCGACACCCGCGCGCACGCCAAGGTCGCCATGCTCGGCGCGCTCTACGGCGCGACGAGCGGCCAGTCCGGTGAGCTCGTGCCGCGGCTGACGCGGGCGTTCCCGCGCGCCCTCGCCGTCGTCGAGGAGGCGGCCCGGCGCGGCGAGGCCGGCGGCACCGTGCGGACGTGGCTCGGGCGGACGTCGCCCACGCCCCCCGAGCGCTGGCACGAGGTGCAGCGCCGTGCGAGCGAGGACGGCGCGACCGCGGCGGACCGTCGTCGCGCCGGCACCGCCGCCCGCGACTGGGGCCGGTTCACCCGCAACTTCGTCGTCCAGGGGTCGGCCGCCGAGTGGGCCCTGTGCTGGATGGCGGACCTCCGCGCCCGTCTTCGACTCCTCGCGCCAGGCGCCGACGGCGGGAACGGGACGGACGCCGGGGGCCGCCCGCACCTCGTCCTCTTCCTTCACGACGAGCTCGTCATCCACACCCCCGCGGATCTCGCCGAGGACGTCGCGGCCGCCGTGCGGGAAGCCGCCGAGTCCGCCGGCAGGCTGCTCTTCGGCACCTTCCCGGTCGACTTCCCGCTCGACGTCGCCGTCGTCGAGAGCTACGGCGACGCCGTCTGAGCACGGCGCACGCGCGCGGGCGGACGTCCATGCCCGGTGCCAGACTCGGCACCGTGCTGCTGACCCGGCTCGTCGAGACCTCCGCCGCCCTCGCGGCCACCCGCTCGCGCCTGGAGAAGCGCTCGCTCCTCGCCGAGACGCTCCAGGCGTGCGCGCCGGAGGAGATCGACGTCGTCGCGACGTACCTCTCGGGCCAGGTCCGCCAGCGGCGCACCGGCCTAGGGTGGCGCTCGCTCGTCGCCATGCCTGAGCCCGCGCCGACGCCCACCCTCACCCCGACCGCCGTCGACGCGGCGCTCGAGGAGATCAGCGCCCTCGCCGGGACCGGCTCGCAGGCCGCCCGCGCGGCCGCCGTCGCCACGCTCTTCGGCGCCGCGACCGCGCCCGAGCAGCCGTACCTCCAGGCCCTCGTCCTTGGCGAGCTCCGCCAGGGAGCGCTCGACTCGCTCCTCCTCGACGCCATCGCGGCGGCGGCGGACGTCCCGGTCGCGGCCGTCCGCCGGGCGGCGATGTTCAGCGCCGCCTCCGGGCCCATCGCGCTCGCTGCGCTGACCGGCGGGGAGACGTCGTTGGCCAGGTTCCGCCCCGAGGTGGGCCGGCCGGTGCGGCCGATGCTCGCCTCCGCGGCCCCCACGGTCGCCGACGCGCTGGAGAAGGTCGGCAGTGCCGTCGCCGCCGACTGCAAGATCGACGGCATCCGGGTCCAGCTCCACCGCCGCGGCGATGACGTCCGCGTCTTCACCCGCTCCCTCGACGACATCACCGACCGCGTGCCGGACGTCGTCGATGTCGTCCGGGCGCTCGACGTGGAGTCCACCATCCTCGACGGCGAGGCGATCGCGCTCGGCCCAGAGGGGCGTCCGCGACCGTTCCAGGAGACCGGGTCGCGTGCCATGAGCCGCGACGGGGCCGCGCTGCGCGCCCAGGTCCCGCTGACGACGTACCTCTTCGACCTCCTCCACCTCGACGGCCGCGACCTCATCGACGCCCCCGCCGCCGAGCGGTTCGCCGCCCTCGAGCGCCTCGTACCGGCCGGTGCCCTCGTGCCGCGCCGGGTGAGCGCGGACCCGGCCGAGCTCGCCGACTTCTTCCGCGAGGTGCTCGCGCTCGGCCACGAGGGCCTCGTCCTCAAGGACCTCGACGCGCCCTACGACGCGGGCCGCCGCGGCGCCGCGTGGGTCAAGGTCAAGCCCCGCCACACCCTCGACCTCGTCGTCCTCGCCGTCGAGTGGGGCAGCGGCCGGCGCCAGGGGTGGCTCTCGAACATCCACCTCGGCGCCCGCGACGGCGACGGCTTCGTCATGCTCGGCAAGACGTTCAAGGGGATGACCGACGAGATGCTCGCGTGGCAGACGGAGCGCTTCCTCGCCCTCGAGACCTCCCGCGAGGGGCACGTCGTCCACGTCCGCCCCGAGCAGGTCGTCGAGATCGCCTTCGACGGGATCCAGACCTCGCCGCGCTACCCGGCGGGGATGGCGCTGCGCTTCGCCCGCGTCCTGCGCTACCGCGACGACAAGAGCCCTGCCGAGGCGGACACGGTCGACGCCGTCCGCGCCCTCGCCCTGCCGTGACTAGCGCGCCACTCCACCGGCACCGCACTCAACTGCGACCACAGGGCCCGGCGCGCCACGGGAGGATGGTCGGCATGAACCTTGACGCGCAGCGCCGCCTCATCCTCTCCGGCGCCATGTACAACGACCTCACCGACGAGCTCGTCCATGCCCGCGAGCAGACCGTGCTCGCGACGGATCGGTACAACGCCAGCTTCGGCCAGCCCGCCGACGTGCGCGAGGCGATCCTCGGCGAGCTCCTCGCGCGCGTCGGGTCGCGCGTGCACGTCGAGCCGACGTTCCGCTGCGAGTTCGGCTTCCACATCACCGTCGGCGACGACGTCTACGTCAACTTCGACGCCGTCATGCTCGACGGCGGCGGCATCACCATCGGCGACCGCGTCCTCATCGGGCCTCGCGTCGGCATCTACACGTCCAACCACGCGCTCGACCCGGCCGAGCGTGCCGCCGGCGCCTGCTACGCCAAGCCCGTCGTTCTCGGCGACGACGTGTGGATCGGCGGTGACGTCACGATCAACCAGGGGGTGACGATCGGGGACGGTGCGGTCATCGGTTCGGGAAGCGTCGTCACCCGGTCGGTGCCCGCGCGCACCGTCGCCGCCGGCGTGCCCGCCCGGGTCCTGCGCACGATCACCGACGCGGACCGCACGGGATACCTCGACGCGCCCCACTGAGGGCGCCGCCACCTGCGAGGGCGTCACGCCGCTCTGCGAGACTGGCCCGGTGACGATCACGGTGCACGCCCTCAACGTCCTCCTCGACGACCTCGAGGACGCGGCGGGCGACGGCCCCGTCGACCCGGACGCCCTCTACGAGGGCTTCGCGGCGTGGGCCTCGGGCACCGGCCGCCCGCTCTACCCGCACCAGGACGAGGCGCTCCTCGAGATCGCCACCGGCTCCCACGTCGTCGTCTCCACCCCCACCGGGTCCGGCAAGTCGATGATCGCCCTCGCCGCGCACACCGTGGCGCTGGCCCGCGGCGAGCGGACGTACTACACGGCCCCGCTCAAGGCACTCGTGAGCGAGAAGTTCTTCGAGCTCGTCGCCCTGTTCGGCTCCCACAACGTCGGGATGGTCACCGGGGACTCCGCCATCAACGCCGACGCCCCGATCATCTGCTGCACCGCGGAGATCCTCGCCAACCAGGCCCTGCGCGAGGGCGCGGCGCTCGACGCGGGCATCGTCGTCATGGACGAGTTCCACTTCTACGCCGATCCCCAGCGCGGCTGGGCGTGGCAGGTGCCGCTCCTCGAGCTCTCCGGCACGCAGTTCGTCCTCATGAGCGCGACCCTCGGCGACGTGTCCTTCTTCGCCGAGGACCTCACCCGGCGCACCGGGCGGGACGTCGCCGTCATCGACGACGCCGAGCGCCCGGTGCCGCTCACCTTCGCCTACTCGCTCGAGCCAATTCAGGACCTCCTCGTCGAGCTCGTCGGGACCCACCGCTCCCCCGTCTACGTCGTCCACTTCGCCCAGAAGGACGCCGTCGAGCGTGCCCAGTCCCTCACCTCGGTCCAGCTGATGTCGCGGGAGAAGCGCGACGCCGTCGCCGCCGCGATCGGGACCTTCCGCTTCGGCGCGGGGTTCGGGGCGACGCTCTCCCGGCTCCTGCGCATGGGCATCGGCGTCCACCACGCCGGGATGCTCCCCCGCTACCGCCGCCTCGTCGAGCGGCTCACCCAGGCCGGCGTCCTCGCCGCCGTGTGCGGGACGGACACCCTCGGCGTCGGCATCAACGTACCGATCCGCACCGTCGTCCTCACCGCCCTGACGAAGTTCGACGGGGAGCGCGCCCGCCACCTCTCCGCGCGCGAGTTCCACCAGATCGCCGGGCGGGCAGGGCGGGCGGGGTACGACACGACGGGCGAGGTCATCGTCCAGGCACCCGAGCACGTCATCGAGAACGCGAAGTCGCTCGCCAAGGCGGGCGACGACGAGCGCAAGCGCCGCAAGATCGTGCGCAAGAAGGCCCCGGCCGGGCTCGTCAACTGGACGGACAAGACGTTCGAGCGGCTCCGCGACGCGGACCCCGAGCCGCTGACGAGCCAGTTCAGCGTCACCCACACGATGGTGCTCTCCGTGCTCGCCCGACCGGGTGACCCGGTCGCGACGATGTACCGCCTCCTCACGGACAACCACGAGCCCCGCACCGAGCGCAACCTCCACGTCCGCCGGGCGATCGAGATCTACCGCTCGCTGCGCACCGCGGGCGTCGTCGAGCACGCCGACGCCGCGTGGCGCCGCGCGCACCCGGGCGAGCCCTACGTGCGCCTCACGGTCGACCTGCCACGGGACTTCGCGCTCAACGCGCCGCTGTCCCCGTTCGCGCTCGCTGCGCTCGAGCTCCTCGACGCCGAGTCCCCCGACTTCCCGCTCGACGTCGTCTCCGTCATCGAGGCGACGCTCGAGGACCCCCGCCCCCTCCTGTACGCCCAGCAGCGTGCCGCCCGCGGCGAGGCGATCGGCGCGATGAAGGCCGAGGGCATGGAGTACGCCGACCGGATGGAGGCCCTCGACGACGTCACGTGGCCGCGCCCGCTCGCCGAGATGCTCGAGGCGGCGCTGGGCACGTACCGCCAGACCAACCCGTGGGTCGCGGACTACGAGCTCAAGCCCAAGTCGGTCGTGCGCGAGATGGTCGAGAACGCCATGACGTTCACCGACCTCGTCTCCCGCTACCAGGTGGGCCGCAGCGAGGGCGTCGTCCTGCGCTACCTCACCGACGCGTACCGGGCGCTGCGCCAGGTGGTCCCCGACCACGCCCGCACCGAGGAGGTCGACGCCATCATCACGTGGCTGGGGGACCTCGTCCGCGCCGTCGACTCCTCCCTCCTCGACGAGTGGGAGCAGCTCTCCTCCGGCGCCGTGGCCCATCCCGACGACGAGGCGGCGGAGGCCGTCGTCGAGCGCCGCTTCGGCGAGGGGCCCGACGGCGAGCCCATCACGTTCACGCGCAACCGGCACGCCTTCCGCGTCGCGGTGCGCAACCTGCTCTTCCGCCGGGTCGAGATCGTCGCCCAGGAGGCCTACGAGACCCTGGAGCGCCTCCACGGTGCCGACGGCTGGGACGCCCGGCGCTGGGAGGCCGCCATGGAGCCCTACTGGGCGGAGTACGACTGGCTCGGCACCGGCCCAGAGGCGCGGAGCGCCGCGCTGGTCAGCATCGTCGAGCGGCCCGAGGCCGCGGACCTGCCCGAGGGCGACGACGCCCTCGCCGCCCGCGCCGCGACCGGACGCGTGTGGGTGGCGCGCCAGACGTTCGAGGACCCGGAGGGCGACCGCGACTGGGGGCTGAGCGCCCTCGTCGACCTCGACGCCTCGGACGAGGTGGGCTCCGCCGTCGTCCACGTCCTCGCGGTGGGGCCGCGGTGAGCCGCAAGCCCGCGGCCAAGGGCACACCGGCCCTCCTCGCGCTCGAGGCGGCGGGCATCGCTCACACCGTCCGCGCCTACGAGCACGACCCGCGCAGCGGCCTGTCCTACGGCGCGGAGGCCGCCGCCGCGCTGGGCGTCGACCCTGCCCGCGTGCTCAAGACGCTCGTGGCCGACGTCGACGGCCGGCTCGTCGTCGCCGTCGTCCCCGTCACCGGAGAGCTCGACCTCAAGGCGCTGGCCGTGGCCGTCGGCGGGAAGCGGGCAGCCATGGCCGAGCGCGCGGCCGCCGAGCGGGCGACGGGGTACGTCGTCGGCGGCATCTCCCCGCTCGGGCAGCGCCAGCGGCTCGCCGTCGTCGTCGACGCCACCACGGCCGACCACGCGACCGTCCTCGTCAGCGCCGGCCGGCGCGGGCTCGACGTCGAGCTCGCGCCCGCCGACCTCCTCGCGCTCACCGGCGCGACGACCGCCCCGATCGGCCGGTCGTGACGGGCCCGGGGCGCGGGCGGGCTTGGGCCGACCTCGCGCGGGGGCCGCGTTGAGGCGTGGCGCGCGGGGCGGGGCCGAGGCGCCACGGGTCCCCCAGCCCGACGTCGCCGCGCACCTCGAGCACGGCGACCCAACCGACCTCCGCTCCGCCACGGTGAGCGCGGTCGACCTGTCCGGCGCGGACCTCAGCGGCACGGCGCTCGACGAGGCCCAGGTCGAGGGCTCCTCGCTCGAGGGTGCTCGGGCCGCGGGCGCGCAGTGGCACCGCACGACGCTCGTCGACTGCCGCCTCGACGGCGCAGACCTCGCCAACCTCCACGCCGAGGAGCTCGCGCTCATGCGGTGCAGCCTGCGCGAGGTCCGGCTCACCGGCGCCCAGCTCGCCGGCGCGCGGCTCCGGTCGGTGCTGGTCGAGGGCACGCAGGCGGCGCTGACGAACTGGCACGGGGCGCGGCTGTCTTCGGTGGTCCTGCGCGGGGTCGACCTGTCCGAGGCCGACCTCACCGGTGCCAGGCTCACCGACGTCCTCCTCGAGGACTGCACCCTCACGCGCGCGACGCTCGACGGCATGCGGTGCGAGAACGTCCACGTCCGCGGCTGCCGCCTCGACGGCATCTCGGGCGTGACCGCCCTGCGCGGGGCTCGGGTCTCCCCCGAGGACGCGCAGGCCCTGCTCCCGGCGATGGCGCGTGAGCTCGGCATCACGCTCGCCGACTGATCAGCCCGGCATCACGCTCACAGACTGATCGGCTCGGCCTCACCGGACCCAGGGAGCGTGCGCTCCCCTGACTCGCCAGGACCGGCGGGCCGCGGAAGACCTCCCGCGCCCCCGCCCGCTTCAGCCCTTCGCGGCCTTCGCCGCGGCCTTGGCCGCCTTCTTCGTCGCGCGGACGCGGTGGAGGGAGTCTTCGTCGATGACGTCGGCGATCGAGCGGTGGGCGCCCTCCTCGCCGTAGGCGCCGGCGGCCTCCCGCCAGCCGTCCGCCGTCAGGCCGAGCTGCTTGCCCAGCAGCGCGAGGAAGATCCGGGCCTTCTGGTCCCCGAACCCGGGCAACGCCTTGAGCCGGGCGAGGACCTCACGGCCGTCCGGGTCCCCGGAGGTCCACAGCGCCTCGGCGTCGCCGTCGTACTCCGCGACGAGCACGGCGCACAGCGCCTGGATGCGCTTCGCCATCGACCCGGGGAAACGGTGGACCGCCGGAGGCGTCGCGCACACGCGCTCGAACTCGTCCGGGTCCTGGCGGGCGATGGCCGCCGGGTCGAGGCCACCGAGCCGGTCGACGAGCTTGTACGGCCCGGCGAACGCCGTCTCCATGGGGACTTGCTGGTCGAGGAGCATGCCGATGAGCAGCGCGAGCGGGACGGTCGAGAGCAGCTCGTCAGCCTCGGGGTCACCGGTGAGGTGCAGCGAGCGGTCCATGCCCCGATCCTGCCAGCGATCCCACAAGGGCGGGAGTAGGGAGCGGGAGCGAAGGGGGGCCCGCGAGCCGGCCCGCCCCGGATTCGGGCGGCGCGCCTCCGCGTCGCTAGGGTCGAGGCGTGAGCGTCGACCTCTCGGACCGCATCGCCGTCGCGCGGCGCCGCGTCGCGGACGCCGCAGGCGTCATCGGGCGCGACCCGGGCGAGATCGAGCTTCTCCTCGCGGTCAAGACCCAGCCGGTCGAGGTCGTCCGGGCGGCGATCGCGGCGGGCGCCACGCTGCTCGGGCACAACCGCGCCCAGGAGCTCACCGCCGTCGAGCCGGGACTCGCCGACCTCCCGCACGCGACCCACTTCATCGGCCACCTCCAGTCGAACAAGGTCGCCAAGGTCGTCCCGCTCGTCGCCTGCGTCCAGAGCATCGACACACCGGCGACGGCCGCGCGGCTCGACCGCGCCGCCTCCGCGGCGGAGCGCGTGCTCGACGTCTTCGTCCAGGTCAACACCTCCGGCGAGGAGACGAAGGCGGGCGCAGCCCCGGCCCACGCCGTCGAGCTCGCGGAGGCGGTCGGGCGGCTCGGCCACCTGCGCCTGCGGGGCCTCATGACGATCGGCGCGAACCACCCGGACACCGACGTCGTCCGCGCGTCCTACGAGCGGCTCGCCGCCCTGCGCGACGACGTGCTCGGCAGCGGCGCGCCGGGGACCGCGGAGGCCCACGAGCTGTCCATGGGGATGAGCCGCGACGCCGAGATCGCCATCGCCGCCGGCGCCACGATGGTCCGCCTCGGCACGTCCGTGTTCGGGGAGCGCGGGTGACCGCGCACGACGCCCGCCCGGCGGTCAGTCCCGCACGGGGCGGCGACGCAGGAAGGCGCCCATCGCCGCCAGCGCGGCGGCGTAGGGCTGCAGGGGCAAGCCTGCGATGAATGATCCGGGCATGTGGCCGTGCACGTGGATGCGCTCCTCGGTGATGGGCAGACGCAGCGACGGAGGTGCTGCTGCGTCCGAATGACGTTAGAAAGCGCTTCCCGGGGAACGCGGAGAAATCTCACGATGTGAGTGCTTCGACGTCCACCTCAGGGCAAGCGCCCGCGCCCTGCCGGGAGCGCTGGTCGGTGGCTGTGAGGCGATCCACACACGGGGTGTGCGCTGCCCGGACCGTCGCGGCGGCCGTCGCCTCCGCGCGAGGCCGAGGCGTCAGGGGACGCGGTACGTCCACGCGTCGGAGAGGAACTTCGTCTCGACGAGCTCCTGGGCCCGAGCGAGCTCGGCGTCGGTGTAGGCGGACTCGCGGGTGGCGTAGCGGCCGCGGAAGTGGTCGAGGAACGCGTCGATGATCGCCTCACGGGCCATCCCCGTCTGCGAGCGCATGGGGTCGACCCGCTTGTTGGCGCTCTTCGTCCCTTTGTCCGACATCTTCTCGCGCCCGATCCGCAGGACCTCGAGCATCTTGTCCGCGTCGATGTCGTAGCTCATCGTCACGTGGTGGAGGACGACGCCCGAGGCGAACCGCTTCTGCGCCGCGCCGCCGATCTTACCCGTGTCCGAGGCGATGTCGTTGAGGGGGACGTACCGCGCGCGCACGCCCACCTCGGCGAGCGCTCCGAGGACCCAGTCGTCGAGGTAGGCGTAGGAGCGCTCGAAGCTGAGGCCCTCGACGAGCGAGCCCGGGACGACGAGCGAGTACGTGATGCAGTTGCCCGGCTCCATGAACATCGCCCCGCCTCCGGAGACCCGGCGCACGACCGACATGCCGTGACGGCGCAGCCCCTCGAGGTCCACCTCGTTGCGCACCGACTGGAACGAGCCGATGACGACCAGCGGCGCGTCCCACTCCCAGATCCGCAGGGTCGGCCCCCGCCGCCCGGCCGCCACCTCGTGCGGGAGGACCTCGTCGAGCGCGACGTTGAGGGCAGGGTGGACGGGACCGCCGTGGATGACGTCGAAGGTGTGGTCCTCCCAGCTCGTCGCCCGCCCGAGCGCGCGGCGCACGGCGATGCCGACCGCCTCGGTGGTGAAGCCGACGAGCCGGACGTCGGGCGCGAGCGCGGTGTCGATCGCGCGCGCGAGCTCAGCCACGCCGGCCTCCTGCGGCATGCCGGTGAGCGCACGGTTGATGTCCGCGAGCGCGTCGTCGGGCTCGAGGAAGAAGTCACCGGAGACCGAGACCCCGGTGAGCCGTCCGTCGTCGACCTCGACGTCGACTGCTACGAGCTTGCCCCCGGGAACCTTGTACTCACCGCGCATCCCGCCACCCTACGGCGACGGCGGGCGCCGCCGTCGCCGCAGGGAGCGCCTCAGCGCGGGACGACGTCGTGGTGGAGCAGGCCGTAGACGACGGAGTCGACGAGGGCCTCCCAGCTCGCCTCGATGATGTCGGGGCCGACGCCCACGGTGCTCCACGTGCGCACGCCGTCGGAGGTCTCGATGAGGACGCGCGTCGTCGCGTCGGTGCCGGACATCGTGTCGAGGATGCGCACCTTGAAGTCGACGAGCTCGAACTCCTCGAGCTCGGGGTAGACGTCGATGAGCGCCTCGCGCAGGGCGTGGTCGAGGGCGTTGACGGGGCCGTTGCCCTCCCCGGTGCGCACGACCCGCCCGCGACCGGTGTGGAGCTTGACGGTGGCCTCGGCCAGGGTGAGCGTCGGGTTGCCCGGGACGCTCTGGACGCTGGCCCGCCAGCTCTCGACCTGGAAGTAGGTCGGGCGGGCGCCGTCGAGCTCCTCGCGGAGCATGAGCTCGAACGAGGCGTCCGCGGCGTCGAAGGTGTACCCCTGGGCCTCGGCGTCCTTGACGCGGTCCGTCACCCGGGAGAGGACGTCGGAACGGCCCGTGAGGTCGATCCCGAGCTCGCGGCCCTTGAGCTCGATGCTCGCCCGCCCAGCCATGTCCGAGACGAGCATGCGCATGTCGTTGCCGACGGCGATCGGGTCGACGTGCTGGTAGAGGTCCGGGTCGATCCGGATCGCGCTCGCGTGGAGCCCCGCCTTGTGGGCGAACGCGCTCGTGCCGACGTAGGGCTGGCGGCCGTATGGGCTGATGTTCGTGATCTCGCTGATCGCGTGGGAGAGCCGGCTCGACTCGCGCAGGCCCGCGCCGGCGAGCATGGGGACGCCGAGCTTGAGCTCGAGGTTGGCGACGACGGTGACGAGGTCCGCGTTGCCCGTGCGCTCGCCGTACCCGTTGACCGTTCCCTGGACGTGCGTGGCGCCGGCGGCGACGGCGGCGAGGGTGTTGGCGACGGCGCAACCGGTGTCGTTGTGGGCGTGGATGCCCAGCGCACCGTCCACCTCGGCGCGCACGGCCGTGACGATCTCGCCGACCCAGTGCGGGAGCATGCCGCCGTTCGTGTCGCACAGGACCGCGACGCTCGCGCCGGCCTCGAGCGCGGTGCGGATCGCGGCCGTCGCGTAGGCGGGGTCGAAGCGGTATCCGTCGAAGAAGTGCTCCGCGTCGAGGATGACCTCGCGGTCCGCGGCGCGCAGGTAGCGCACCGTGTCCCCGATCATGCGCAGGTTCTCCGCGCCGTCGGTGCGCAGCGCCCGCTCGACGTGGCGGATGTCGCTCTTGGCGACGAGCGTGATGACGGGCGCGCCGGAGTCGACGAGGGCGCGCACCTGCGGGTCGTCGTGCGGCGCCGTGCCGGCCTTGCACGTGGACCCGAACGCCGCGAGGCGGGCGTGGGTGAGGTCGAGCTCCTTGGCGGCGCGCGCGAAGAACTCGGTGTCCTTGGGGATCGCCCCCGGCCAGCCACCCTCGATGTAGCCGACGCCCAGCTCGTCGAGGAGCGGGGCGATGGCGAGCTTGTCCGAGACCGAGAGGTTCATGCCCTCCTGCTGGGCGCCGTCGCGCAGCGTCGTGTCGTAGACCTCGATCGTCGGGACGGCGCTGCGGGCAGCGGCGTCGCTGGAGGCGGTGCTCGTCGTGCTCATGGTTCTCACTCCTGTGTGCCGGCATGTGCGCCGCCCTGCTCACCGGCGGGGGTGGTGCCGGTATCGGTACCGGGCTCCCACCCGGCGTGCTGCCGGTGGCGGTCGGCCCCGGCAACAAAAAAACCCCCCGAGGTACGGGAGGTCTGCGCACAGGGCGGATGTGCCCGGTGCGCTAGCCGATAATGAGCCGGAACTGCGTCACGCGGACATCATGCCACATGCGCCGCGGCGTCGGGCCCGTCCGCCACGCCCACCGCGGCGAGGCGCCGCGGTGGGTGGTCGGCGCCCCCGGGCCACCGCTGCGCGCCTGTGCCGCGCGGGCACCGGTGGAAGCACCCGCGGGCCCTGCTCAGACGAGCCGGTGCATCCAGCCGTGCGGGTCCTCGGCGCGGCCGAACTGGATGTCGGTGAGGCGCCGGAAGAGCCCCTCCGTCGTCGGGCCGGGCTCGCCGCCCGCGACGGTGACGTCGAAGCCCTCACCGGCGAGCCGGCCGATGGGCGTGACGACGGCGGCGGTGCCGCAGGCGAAGATCTCGGTGACGGAGCCGTCCTGCACGCCCGCGACGATCTCGGCGAGCGGGATGGCCGTCTCACGCACGTCGCGCCCCTCCTCGCGCAGGAGCGCGAGGATCGAGGAGCGGGTGACGCCCTCGAGGATCGAGCCGGTCAGCTCCGGCGTCCGGACGCTGCCGTCCGCCCCGACGACGAAGACGTTCATCCCGCCGAGCTCCTCGATGTTCGTCTCCGTCGCGGCGTCGAGGAAGCACACCTGCTCGCACCCCTGCTCGTGCGCGCGCTGCTGCGGCAGGAGGCTGGCCGCGTAGTTCCCGCCGAACTTCGCGGCACCCGTCCCGCCGGGACCGGCGCGGTGGTAGTCCTCGGCGACCCAGATCGAGACGGGGTGGAAGCCGTTCGTGAAGTACGGGCCCACGGGCGAGGCGATGAGGATGTACTCGAACATCCGCGCCGGGCGCACACCGAGGAACGGCTCGGTCGCCACCATGAACGGGCGCAGGTAGAGGCTCGCCCCGTCGCTCGCCGGCACCCACTCGAGGTCGGTCTCGACGAGCGCCTCGAGCGAGCCGAGGAAGTCGACCTCGGGCAGCTCGGGCATGGCGAGCCGGCGCGCCGACCGTGCGAACCGACGCGCGTTCGCCTCGGGACGGAACGACCACACCGAGCCGTCGGCGTGCCGGTAGGCCTTGAGCCCCTCGAAGATCTCCTGCGCGTAGTGGAGGACGGCGGCTGCCGGCGAGAGCTGGAGCGGGCCGTAGGCCTCGACCCGGTGCCCGTGCCAACCCTGCTCCGGCGTCCACGTCGCCCGCGCCATGTGGTCCGTGAACTCGACGCCGAAGCGGAGGTTGGCGAGCGCCGCGGCCCGCGCCTCGGGCGTGCGGGGGCTCGAGCTGGGGACGACGACGAAGGGCGTCGCCTCGGTGCTCGCCGGAGCGGTGGACGGGGTCGCGTTGCTCATGGTGCCTCCACTGGCAAAGGGTGCTGAGGACGACGGTAGCGCCACGGCCGCCGTCGTCGGGCCGGCTCGGCCTGCTCAGCGGGAAACGGCCGCGGCCAGCGCGTCACCGATCTCGCTCGTGCTCCGCACGGAGTCGCCGCGGGCGGCGATGTCGGCCGCGACGGCGGCCTCGATCCGGCGGGCGGCCTCGCCCAGCCCCACGTGCTCGAGCATGAGGGCCACCGACAGCACGGCGGCCGTCGGGTCCGCCTTGCCCTGGCCCGCGATGTCCGGGGCGGAGCCGTGAACCGGCTCGAACATGCTCGGCGTCGTGCGGTCGGGATTGATGTTCCCCGACGCGGCGAGGCCGATACCGCCGGTGATGGCGGCGGCGAGGTCGGTGACGATGTCACCGAAGAGGTTGTCGGTGACGATGACGTCGAAGCGCGACGGGTTCGTCACGAGGTAGATCATCGCGGCGTCGACGTGGATGTAGTCCACCGTGACGTCGGGGAACTCCGCACCGACCGCGTCGACGGTCCGACGCCACAGGTGCCCGGCGTGGACGAGGACGTTGTGCTTGTGGACGAGCGTGAGCTTCTTGCGCGGGCGGGCCGCCGCGCGGGCGAAGGCGTCACGCACGACGCGCTCGACTCCGAAGCCCGTGTTGACGCTCACCTCGTTGGCGACCTCGTGCGGCGTGCCGACGCGGATCGCGCCGCCGTTGCCGACGTACGGGCCCTCGGTGCCCTCCCGGACGACGACGAAGTCGACCTCGCCCGGCGCTGCGAGCGGGCTCTTGACGCCGGGGTAGAGCGTGGACGGGCGCAGGTTGACGTAGTGGTCGAGCGCGAAGCGGAGCTTGAGGAGCAGCCCGCGCTCGAGGACGCCGCTGGGCACGCCCGGGTCGCCCACGGCACCGAGCAGGATGACGTCGTGCTCGGCGATGGCCGAGAGGTCGGCGTCCGTGAGGGTCTCCCCCGTCCGGTGCCAACGGGCGGCGCCGAGGTCGAAGGGCGTCGTCGTCACAGCGACGTCCTCGCCCGCAAGGACTGCGTCGAGGACCTTGAGGCCCTCGGCGGTCACCTCCGGACCGATGCCGTCCCCTGCCACCACTGCCACACTGATGCTGCGAGTCATGCCGGGGATCGTAACCCCGCGTCCCACCAGACGGGATGGCGGTCTCACCTTTCGGTCGGTGGAGCGCCGCTACTCCGCTCCGCCGGCCGAGGAGGTCTCCGTGCCGTCGCCCGCCACCGGCCCCCCGGCGCGGTTCACGCGCGGGTAGAGGAGCGTGAACCGCTCGAGGACGACCGGCATGTCCGGCGTGACCTCGTGCTCCGCGCGGTGCTCACGGAAGTACGCCTCGTGCGCACGGCGCCAGGTCTCGAGCGAGCCGTCGCCCTCCCCCTCAGCGGCGGCGTGCTCCTCCCCGACCTCGCCGAACGGCACGACCTCGACCGCCGTCGTCGAGATGAGCGCCTGCGGCCGGCCCTGGCCGTCGAGGATGATCGAGAGGTCGCCGAGGGCGGGCAGCGGGACGTCCTCGGCGTCGTACTCCCACCGGGCGGACGTCGTCGCGGTCTTCTGCCCGGCCAGGACGAGCGCGAGGAGATCGTCGGCCTCCTCCGGCGTGCCGCCGAAGGCCCAGGCCGGCGGGACGACGTTGCTCAGCGGCGCCTGGCCGACGACGACGTCGAGCCGGTTGATGCCGGTCCGCTTGCGCGCGACGGCCCAGTAGGCCTCGATCGCCGCGTCCTGGTCGGCGTCCGTCTCGACGTCGGCCGCGGGGCCGGCACCCGGTCCTGGCGCAGGCGTGCCGTCGAAGTCGTCCGGGCCGGGCTGTGCCGCGTCGTTGTCCATGCCCGGAGTCTGCCAGGTGCGGGACCGCCACTGCCGCTCGCGGCCTCCGCTCACTACGCTCGAGGCATCGACGTCACCCGCACCGAAGGAGCGCCATGAGCACCCTGCCACCACCCCCGCCTCCCAGCGGGCACGAGCCTCCCCCCGGAGGCTACGGATCGACGCCGGGCGGCTACCCGTCCGCGGGCGACCACGGCACCGGGGGTCCGGCCGGCCCGGGCGGGTACGACCAGGCCGGCGGGTATCAGCCGCCCGGCGGCTACCAGCAGTCCGGCGGGTACGGCCAGACCGGTGGGTCCCGCCCACCGAGCGGCTACCGGCCGCCCGCCGGCGCCGACGACCGCGCCATCGCCGTCCTCGCCCACCTGTCCCCGCTCATCGCCATGGTGCTGAGCGCGGGCTGGCTGAGCTTCGTCGGGCCCCTGCTCGTCTGGGTGCTCATGCGTCAGCGCGGGGAGCTCGTCCGCAACGCCGCGGCGAGCGCCTTCAACTTCAACATCACCGTGTGGCTCGCGACCATCGCCGGATGGATCTGCCTCTTCACGATCATCCTCATCCCGCTCGCGATCGTCCTGTGGATCGGGGCCTTCGTCCTCCAGGTCGTCTTCTCCGTCATCGGCGCGGTGCGGGCCAACCGCGGCGAGGTCTACCGCTACCCCATGCAGATCGCCATCCTGACCTGACGGCCCCTGCCGCCGGACAGACGACGACGCCGCCCCACGAGAAGCGGGGCGGCGTCGTCGTACCTGCAGGCGTGCAGCGGGATCAGCGCCCGGCGCTGCCCTCGGTGTAGTCGCTGTCCTTCGCCTCGACCCAGGCGAAGAGCTTGCGCAGCTCGCGGCCGGTGGCCTCGATCGGGTGCGCCTCGCCCTTGGCGCGGAGCTCGGCGAACTCCGGTGCGCCGGCGTCCTGGTCGTTGATGAAGCGCTCGGCGAACGCGCCGGACTGGATGTCGCCCAGGACGGCCTTCATGTTCTCCTTGACGTCCGGCGTGATGACACGCGGGCCGGAGACGTAGTCGCCGTACTCGGCCGTGTCCGAGACGGACCAGCGCTGCTTGGCGATGCCGCCCTCGTACATGAGGTCGACGATGAGCTTGAGCTCGTGGAGGACCTCGAAGTACGCGACCTCGGGCTGGTAGCCCGCCTCGGTCAGGGTCTCGAAGCCGTACTGGACGAGCTGGCTCGCGCCGCCGCACAGGACGGCCTGCTCGCCGAAGAGGTCCGTCTCGGTCTCCTCGGTGAACGTCGTCTTGATGCCGGCCGCACGCAGGCCGCCGACGGCCTTGGCGTAGCTGAGCGCGAGGTCCCACGCCTGGCCGGACTCGTCCCGCTCGACGGCGACGATGACGGGCACGCCGCGCCCCGCCTCGTACTCGCGACGGACGAGGTGGCCCGGGCCCTTCGGGGCGACCATGACGACGTCGTGCCCGGCGGCCGGGTCGATGTAGCCGAAGCGGATGTTGAAGCCGTGCGCGAAGAGCAGCGCGGCCCCCTCCTTGAGGTTGGGCGCGATGTGGTCGGCGTAGATCGTGCGCTGCGTCTGGTCGGGCGCGAGGATGACGACGACGTCGGCGGCGGCGACGGCCTCGTCGAGGCCGGCGACCTTGAGGCCCTGCTCCTCGGCCTTCGCCCGCGACGAGCTGCCCTCGCGCAGGCCGACGGTCACGTCGACGCCCGAGTCGCGCAGGTTGAGCGCGTGCGCGTGCCCCTGGCTGCCGTAGCCGATGACGGCGACCTTCTTGGACGCGATGAGCGACAGGTCGGCGTCGTCGTCGTAGTACAGCTCAGCCACTGTGGTTCTCCCTGTGTGTGTGATGTGCGTGTGGTGGTGCGGTCGGACGTGGGTCGCCCGTGCCGGCGCGGCCGGCGGCGGGGTCAGGCGGTGCGGATCCGTTCGAGGGCCCGGTCGGTCATCGAGCGCGAGCCGCGGGCGATGGCCACGGTGCCGGACTGCACGATCTCACGGATCCCGTGCGGCTCCAGCGCCGTGAGGAGGGCGTTGAGCTTGCCGTCCGAGCCGGTCGCCTCGATCGTCACGGCGTCCGGGCTCACGTCGACGACGTGGGCGCGGAAGAGCTCGACGACCTGGAGGACGGCGGTGCGCGAGCCGTCGTCGGCGCGCACCTTGACGAGCAGGAGCTCGCGCTGGACGGAGGAGTCAGGCTCGAGCTCGACGATCTTCAGCACGTTGATGAGCTTGTTGAGCTGCTTCGTCACCTGCTCGAGCGGAAGCTCCGCGGCGTCGACGACGACGGTGATCCGCGAGATCTCCGGGTGCTCCGTCGGCCCGACGGCGAGCGAGTGGATGTTGAAGGCGCGGCGCGCGAACAGCGCGGCGACGCGCGTGAGCACGCCCGGCTTGTTCTCGACCAGGACGGACAGCGTGTGGCGGGTACTCATCTTCTCGTCCTTCACTCACTCGTCGCGGTCCCACGCGGGGGTCATCCCGCGTGCGTACTGGATGTCGTCGTTGCTCACGCCCGCCGCAACCATGGGCCAGACCATCGCGTCGGCGCTCACGGTGAAGTCGACGACGACGGGCTGGTCGTCGATCTCCATCGCTCGCTTGATCGTCGCGTCGATGTCCGCGGTCGTCTCGCACCGCAGGCCGACGCAGCCGTAGGCGTCCGCGAGCTTGACGAAGTCCGGGATCCGCCGGCTCTCGTGACCGGTGTTGAGGTCGGTGCTCGAGTAGCGGGAGTCGTAGAAGAGCGTCTGCCACTGGCGCACCATGCCGAGCGAGGAGTTGTTGATGACGGCGACCTTGATCGGGATGCCCTCGAGCGCGCACGTCGCGAGCTCCTGGTTCGTCATCTGGAAGCAGCCGTCGCCGTCGATCGCCCAGACCGTACGGTCGGGCTCGCCGACCTTGGCGCCCATGGCGGCCGGGACGGCGTAACCCATCGTCCCGAGCCCGCCGGAGTTGAGCCAGCTCCGCGGCCGCTCGTACCGGATGAACTGCGCAGCCCACATCTGGTGCTGGCCGACGCCGGAGACGTAGATCGCCTCCGGGCCGACGATCTCGCCGAGCCGGCTGATGACGTGCTGGGGTGCGGCGTGACCGTCGGCCGTCGGGGTCCAGCCGAGCGGGTACGTCGAGCGCAGGTCGTCGAGCCGGTGCCACCACGCCTCGAGGTCTGGCCGCCCGTGCTGCGCGTGGGCGTGGCCGAGCTCGACGACGAGGTCGGCGATGATCTCCTTGAGGTCACCGACGATCGGCACGTCGGCCGTGCGGTTCTTGGAGATCTCGGCGGGGTCGATGTCCGCATGGATGACCGTGGCGTTCGGGGCGAAGCTCGAGAGCTGGCCGGTGACGCGGTCGTCGAAGCGGGCACCGAGCGTGATGAGCAGGTCGGCCTGCTGGAGCGCCGCCACGGCCGCGACCGTGCCGTGCATGCCGGGCATGCCGAGGTGCTGCGGGTGGGAGTCGGGCAGCGCGCCGCGGGCCATGAGCGTCGTCACGGCGGGAGCGCCGGAGTCGTTCGTGAGCCGGAGCAGCTCGCCGGACGCGTTCGCGCGAATGACGCCGCCGCCGATGTAGAGGACGGGGCGCCGGGCGGTCGCGATGAGCCGGGCGGCCTCGCGCACCTGGCGGGCGTGGGGCTTGGCGACGGGCCGGTAGCCGGGCAGGTTGAGCTGCTGCGGCCACGTGAACGTCGTCGGCGCCTGCTGCGCACTCTTGGCGATGTCGACGAGCACGGGGCCGGGCCGCCCGGTCGAGGCGATGTGGAACGCCTCGGCGATGCGGGCGGGGATCTCGTCGGCGTTCGTCACGAGGAAGGAGTGCTTCGTGACCGGCATCGTCGCCCCGACGATGTCCGCCTCCTGGAAGGCGTCCGTGCCGATGTAGGAGGCGCCGACCTGGCCGGTGATGGCGACCATGGGGACCGAGTCCATGTTGGCGTCGGCGATGGCGGTGATGAGGTTGGTGGCGCCCGGCCCCGACGTCGCCATGCAGACCCCGGTGCGACCGGTCGCCGCGGCGTACCCGGCGGCGGCGTGGCCGGCCCCCTGCTCGTGCCGCACGAGGATGTGCCGCAGGCGCGTGGAGTCGAAGAGCGGGTCGTAGGTGGGCAGGATGGCCCCGCCCGGGATGCCGAAGATCGTGTCGACCCCGACCTCCTCGAGGGAGCGGACGATGCTCTTCGCCCCGTTGACGTGCTCGACCGCGCTCGTCGTCACGCGCTCCTGCGTGCCACCGTCGAGCGCCACGGGCGGCGCCGACTGCACGGGGCGAGGCGTGGGCCGGGGCGGTGCGGGGACTGGTCCCTTAACCATCGTTACCCTCCTGGTCGTTCAGGTCGTTCATGCGAGCGTGCCGGGCACAAAAAAGCCCTCCGCCCCAACGGGGTGCGAAGGGATGCGCGCAGACGGGCCGCTTCAGCGGGCCGCGGCTGCGCGCGGGATAACTACGAGTCGTCGGTGCTGCACGGCACAACCATAACCCCGCACGCGCGCGAGCGGTACTCCACGCCCGGCCGTCTCGCATCGTGGATCACAGGCTCAGCATGTAGACACGCGTCCGCCACGCGAGTCACGCGCCCCCGGCGGGGCACGGAGGACGCACGTGCCGGTAACGTCGGCGCCATGCGAGCAATCCACGCTACCCGCGCCGGTGGCCCCGAGGTCCTCTCCCCCGCCGAGCTCGAGGCACCGCAGCCCGGGCCTGGCCAGCTCCTCGTCGAGGTCGCCGCCGCGGGCGTCAACTTCATCGACACGTACCAGCGGTCCGGCACCTACCCCATGGACTTCCCGCACGTGCCCGGCGGTGAGGGCGCGGGCCGCGTCCTCGCCGTCGGCCCCGGCGTCACGGACGCCACCGTCGGGGACCACGTCGCGTGGGCCGCGGCGCCCGGCAGCTACGCCGAGCAGGTGCTCGTGCCCGCCGCCGTCGCGGTACCCGTGCCCGACGGCGTCGACCTGACGACGGCGGCGGCCCTCCCGCTCCAGGGCATGACCGCGCACTACCTCGTCGCCTCGACGTACCCGGTCCAGGCGGGCGACGGCGTCCTCGTCCACGCCGCGGCCGGCGGCGTCGGGCTCCTCCTCACCCAGCTCGCCACCCAGCGCGGTGCGCGCGTCATCGGCACGGTCTCCACCCCGGAGAAGGAGGCACTCGCCCGGGCGGCCGGCGCCCGCGAGGTCATCCGGTACACCGAGCTCGACGACCTCGACACCGAGCTTCCCGCCCTCGTCCGCGAGCTGACCGAGGGCCGCGGCGTCCACGTCGTCTACGACGGCGTCGGCCGGACGACCTTCGACGCCTCCCTCGCCTCTCTGCGCCGGCGCGGGATGCTCGTCCTCTTCGGCGGCTCGAGCGGCCAGGTGCCGCCCGTGGACCTCCAGCGGCTCAACCGCGCGGGATCCGTCTTCGTCACCCGGCCGACCCTCGCGGACTACACCGCCGACCGCGCCGAGCTCCGGTGGCGCGCGGAGGAGCTCTTCGCCGAGGTGGTAGCAGGCCGGCTCGACCTGCGGGTCGGCGCGACGTTCCCGCTCGCCGACGCCGCCGAGGCGCACCGCGCGCTCGAGGGCCGGGAGACGACGGGCAAGGTGCTGCTCGTCCCGTAGCAGACGTGGCGTGACCGGCCGCGCGGTGGTCCGGTCACGCCCGCCCGGCTCACTCGAGGATGGCGCCGCGCGAGGCCGACTGGACGAGTTTCGTGTACTTGGCCAGCACGCCGCGGGTGTAACGCGGGGGCAGCGGCTCCCAGTCGGCGGCGCGCTCTGCGAGCTCCTCCTCGGGGACGAGCAGGTCGAGCGTCTTGTTCGCGACGTCGAGGCGGATCCTGTCGCCGTCGCGGACGAAGGCGATGGGGCCCTGGTCGACGGCCTCGGGGGCGACGTGGCCGACGCACAGGCCCGTCGTGCCGCCGGAGAAGCGCCCGTCGGTGAGGAGGAGGACGTCCTTGCCGAGCCCGGCGCCCTTGATGGCGCCGGTGATGGCGAGCATCTCGCGCATGCCCGGTCCGCCCTTGGGGCCCTCGTAGCGGATGACGACGACGTCGCCGGCAGCGATCGTGCCGTCCTCGAGGGCGTCCATCGCGGCGCGCTCACGCTCGAAGACGCGCGCGGTGCCCTCGAAGACGTCCGAGTCGAAGCCCGCTGACTTGACGACGGCACCCTCGGGGGCGAGCGAGCCTCCGAGGATCGTGATGCCGCCGGTGGCGTGGATCGGGTTGTCGAGCGCGCGCAGGATCTTGCCGTCGGCGTCCGGCGGGTTGATGCTCTCCAGGTTCTCGGCGACGGTCTTGCCGGTCACCGTGAGGCAGTCGCCGTTGAGGAGGCCCGCATCGAGGAGCGCCTTCATGACGACGGGGACGCCGCCGATGCGGTCGACGTCGTTCATGACGTACCGGCCGAACGGCTTGAGGTCGCCGAGGTGCGGGACGCGGTCCGCGATGCGGCTGAAGTCGGCCAGCGTGAGGTCCACGTCGGCCTCGTGGGCGATCGCGAGGAGGTGGAGCACGGCGTTCGTCGACCCGCCGAAGGCCATGACGACCGCGATCGCGTTCTCGAGCGCGGGCTTGGTGATGATGTCCCGGGCCGTGATGCCCTGGCGGAGGAGCTCGACGACCGCCTCACCACTGCGGTGCGCGAACATGTCGCGCCGGCGGTCGGCCGACGGCGGCGCCGCCGAGCCGGGCAGGGACATGCCCATGGCCTCGGCGACGGAGGCCATCGTGTTGGCGGTGTACATGCCGCCACAGGCGCCCTCTCCGGGACAGATGGCGCGCTCGATGCGGTCGAGGTCGCCCTTGCTCATGAGCCCGCGTGAGCAGGCCCCGACGGCCTCGAAGGCGTCGATGAGGGTGACGTCCTTCTCCGTGCCGTCCTCGAGCTTGACCCAGCCCGGCATGATCGTCCCGGCGTAGAGGAACACGCTCGCGAGGTCGAGCCGCGCGGCGGCCATGAGCATGCCCGGGAGGGACTTGTCGCACCCGGCGAGGAGGACGGAGCCGTCGAGGCGCTCCGCCTGCATGACGGTCTCGACGGAGTCGGCGATGACGTCACGGGAGACGAGGGAGAAGTGCATGCCCTCGTGGCCCATGGAGATGCCGTCGGAGACGGAGATCGTCCCGAACTGGAGCGGGTACCCTCCCCCGGCGTGCACACCCTCCTTCGCGCCCTGCGCGAGGCGGTCGAGCGAGAGGTTGCACGGGGTGATCTCGTTCCACGAGCTGGCGATGCCGATCTGGGGCTTGACCCAGTCGTCGTCACCCATGCCGACCGCCCGGAGCATGCCGCGCGAGGCGGTGGCTTCGATGCCGTCCGTGACCTGCCGGCTCCGGGGCTTGATGTCGCTCGTCGCGCGGGGCTGTGTGCTCATGCGGGGAAGTCTAGGACTTCTGACGGCCGGCGATGCCCCGTGCTCGGGACCCGAGACCGTGCCGGAGCGGTGCTCCCCTCCCGCCGGCGTCGGACGCGCGGCGGGAGGGGAGCACCCTGACTACCGGCGCCCCGCGAGGGTCGCCGAGCGACGGCCTGCGAGGCCCGCCGCGAGGCCACCCACCATGAGCAGCGCCAGCGCCGCGAGCAGGGCGGGAGCCGATCCGGTGGCACCCGTGCTCGGCAGCTCACCACCGGCGCCCGGGGCGGGCGTCGTCGGCGTGGCCGTCGGGTCACCGGTCGGCACCGGGTCGACCGTCGGCGTCGGAGTCGGGTCGACGGTCGGCGTCGGCGTGGGCTCCTCGGTCGGCTGCTCCGTCGGCTCCTCCGTGGGCGCCTCGACGACGGCCCCCTCCGGACCGGCCCAGAACAGGGCCGCCGCGACATCGGCGAACATCCCGCGCGGGTGCGTGCGGAACGTCGGGTACGTGCCGAAGAGGAAGGCGTGCGAACCGGCGTCGGTGACGGCGGAGACCGCCACGGGCTGGCCGGAGGCCGCATCCGGACCACCAGTGCCATCCCCGTTCGGGAGCCAGTGGCCGCTGACGAGCGGGTCAGCGCTGTAGCGCTGCTCCACCGCCACGTCCTCGCCGAGGTCGGTGAAGTACACCGGCGTGTAGACGAACGCCTCGGTGTCGGCGGTGCCGGCCAGGACACCGTCAGCCGCGGTATCCACCGTGACGATGCCGTTCGCGCTGCGCGGGCCCTGGACGAGGCCGACGTCGAACAGGCCGAGCTCGGTGGCGATGGCGGCCCCCGCGGCCGCGCGGCCGGCGAAGCCCTTGCCCGCCGCGAAGTACTCGGCGAGGGCGTCGCGGCCCGCCGCCTGCGTGTCGTCGAACCGCAGGGCGGAGCCGAGCCACAGGACGTCGATCTCGTCGAGGTCGACGGTGCCGTCGGTGAGACCGGCCTCGGTCACCCGGACGAGGTCGCCGAAGCCGAGCTGCGTGAGGGTGAGGAAGTCCTCGCCCGCGTACGCGGCCGACGACGTGTACCCGACCGTGAGGTCGCTCAGTCCGACGACGTCGTCGCCGCGGAGCTCGGCGCCGTCGGTCGCGGTGAAGGTCACGCCGAGGAGGTCGGCGATGTCCTGCGCCAGGGGGGCGCCGTCCGGCGCGATGACGTAGGTCCCGTCCCCGATGTCGCTCACCGCGACGCCGAGATCGAGGAGCGCGTTGACGGCCAGGACCTCCGCGGCGCCGTTGAGCTCGAGGCTGAGGTAGGGGGCGTCGTCGGGCACGGAGCCGGTCGGCAGCGGCGCGTCGACCGGGCTGGTCGTGACCTCGATGGCGGCGTCGCCGGTGTCCCCGACGGAGTCGACCGTGGCACCCCAGAGCAGTGCGTGGCTCCAGGCCGCGATGTCGTACATCGTCGGGACGCGCTCGCTGATGTCGGTGCCCTCGTCGAGGATGACGTTCGCCAGGCCGCGGAGCGGCTGGTGCATGTCGACGACGTACGAGCCGGCCTCGTGGGTCACGCCGCCGGCGGTGAACGGCGCGTCAGCGACGTCGACCTCGACGCCGTGGGAGAGCAGCAGGGCGACGAGCGCCGCCGCGTTGGTCGCGGACTCCTGCGCCTCGCCCGCGGGGATGACGTAGGCACGGGGGAACGTCGTCCCGGTGACGTCGGCGGCGTCCCACTCCTCGGCCCACTGGTCCGGTCCGGGGTAGTTGTCCGGGTCCGGGCTGGCGGGGATCTCGACGAGGGGCTCCCCCGCCGCGCCGCGGCGGAAGATCTCGATCTGGTTCTCGAGGATCTCGTCACGGTTCGCGTCGACGTACTCGACGGTGCTCTCGATGACCTCGCTCCCGACGGCGGTGTTGACGGCGGTGCGCCGGGCGCTCTCGACCGGGTCGTCGGTGCGGCCGAGCCCGAGCTCGACGGTGTAGGAGATCGCACCCTGGAACTGGACGTACTGCGCCGTGAAGATCGGCGGCCACCCGTCCCAGCCGGACGGGGTGTCCCGGTAAGGGATGGTGATGCCGCCGGACTCGGTGAGCGGGTTGCCCTCGATCGCGGCGTCGACAACCTCCTCCTCGATGTAGAGAGCCGCGGCGTACGCGTGCGGCATGAGGAGGTCGTGGTCGTAGTTCTCGCCCTGAGGCGGACCGGTCGGCTCGACCTGGAGCACGCCGGTGTAACCGTGGAGGTCGATGAAGAACACCGGCTGGAGGTCGCTCGTGAGGTCGCGGATGAGCGCGGTCTCCGGCGTCGTGTTCGTGACGAAGTCGCGGTTCGGGTCGAGGTTGAGTGCCGTAGCGCGGGTCCCGTTGACCCGACCGTCCGGGTTGTTCGTCACCGTGAAGTACAGACGGTGGTCCTGGACGAGCGCCGTCGCCTCCTCATCGCCGTCCTCGACCGCGGCGAGGAGGTCCTCGATGTACTGGAGCGAGGCGTCCGTCCCCTCCCACTCGTTGCCATGGATGTTGCCGTTGAACCACACCGGCGTCTTGTAACCGGCGAGCAGCTCGGCGTCGTCCGCGGCGGCGGCGGCGTCGTGCTTGACGGCATCGCGCCACGCGTCCTGCTGGGCGCTCTCCTCTGCCGTCTCCGGCGCCGTCACCGTGACGAGGTAGATCTCGCGTCCCTCGGTGGACTCCCCGACGACCTCGGCGGAGACGAGGTCGCTCTCGGCCATGAACGCGTTGATCGCGGGAGCGATCTGGTGGTACGGCACCGCACCCCGGTGGATCGACGCGTCGTCCGGGTCCTCCGCCGGGACGGCGAGCGGCTCGGCGCGCGGGTAGGGCCGGCCGTCGTCCTCGACAACCTGCGGCAGCACCACGGTGGGGCTGAGCGCGGTGGGGTGTACCAGGGCTGCGCCGGCCGGAGCGGCCAGAGCCACCACCAGCGCCGACGCAGTAGCCAAGGCGCAAACCGCGCCCGGACGTCTAACGTGCATGATCTTCCCTCCGTGGAAACAACGAGATCTCTGGCGTGAGTCCGCACCCCGGTCGGGGGCGACGGAGCTCGCGCGGCGCACGGCCGTCGTGGTCGGACGAGCGGGCGGCCAAGACTGTGATGAGCATCGTCGATGGGCAGGTGGGACCCCGCGCAGCAGGTCCGGAACCCTGCGGCTAGGAACCTCGGTGTCACCCACCCATCAGGACGTCGATGACCAATGTCACCACAGCAGTGTTGCGCGCACGTTACCCGACCGATCCTTGAGCACAGGCGGCTTTGACCCGCTCGCCGCAGCTCGTAGCAGGAGGTCGACCGCCAGCACCGCAGGAGGTCGGTACCGGTACCGCCGTAACGCCGTAGCGCCGGGGTGACCCCGCACTCCGGCCATGGCCCGCTCTCGCCCCTCTTCCCGAGCGCGGCGCGGTGAAGGAGCCGCCCAGATCCCTCGATCGGGAGCGTCGAGGGCGCGGCCGATGCGGCTCTTCCTCGGGTTCGAGTACACGGGGGATCGGATCCCGAAAGGGTGTGCGGCCGCTGCGGATTGAACCGGGGCCTGGACACACGAATGGGCCGCACCCGAAGGCGCGGCCCGCAGCAAGGTCGATTCTGGGTCCGGAACAAGGTCGATTCTGGGTCCGGATACAGGTATGGGCCGCAACCGAAGGGTTGCGGCCCATATCTGAAAGGGTGTTCGGCGGTGTCCTACTCTCCCACATAGTCTCCCATGCAGTACCATCGGCGCTGAGGGGCTTAGCTTCCGGGTTCGGAATGGGACCGGGCGTTTCCCCCTCGCTATGACCGCCGTA
>NZ_JAZGON010000006.1:0-208415 GCF_036421975.1 Georgenia wangjunii
CTCAGCATCGAGAGATACCCCGACTCCTGGCGCTTCGTCAGACCCAACGGCCAGACCTTCGCCACCACCCAGACCCACAACCAACCCATGCTCGTCTAGCCCGACGGGCGCGCGCCACGGCGGTCCCGGTCTGCGCCGCAGCACTGGAGCTGGCCTATCGCGTAGCCTGCTATCCCGTGGCCACCGACTATTCCTCCGCGATTCACGACCTCCGCGGCACCCTCCAGTCCATCCGCGCGGTCACCGACCCCGATGCGCTGCGCGCCCAGATCGCCGAGCTGTCGGAGAAGGCCGCTGCCCCAGACCTCTGGGACGACCAGGATGCCGCCCAGGCGGTGACGAGCGAGCTCTCGTACGCGCAGTCCGAGCTAGAGCGCATCGAGTCGATGGGCCGCCGGATCGACGACCTCGAGGCGCTCGTCGAGCTGGGCTCTGAGGAGGCCGACGAGGCGACCATGGCCGAGGCCGAGGCCGAGCTGGCCGTCATCCGCAAGTCCCTCGGCGAGCTCGAGGTGCGCACGCTGCTCGCGGGGGAGTACGACCAGCGCGAGGCCGTCGTCACGATCCGTGCGGGAGCCGGTGGCGTCGACGCCGCCGACTTCGCCGAGATGCTCCTGCGCATGTACCTGCGTTGGGCGGAGCGCCACGGCTACCCAACCCAGGTGCTCGACACGTCCTACGCCGAGGAGGCGGGGCTGAAGTCCGCGACCTTCGAGGTCAAGGTCCCCTACGCCTACGGCACGCTCTCCGTCGAGGCCGGCACCCACCGCCTCGTCCGGATCTCGCCGTTCGACAACCAGGGACGGCGCCAGACGTCGTTCGTGGCCGTCGAAGTCATCCCGCTCATCGAGCAGACGGACCACGTGGAGATCCCGGACACCGAGATCAAGGTCGACGTCTTCCGCTCCTCGGGCCCGGGCGGGCAGAGCGTCAACACCACCGACTCCGCGGTGCGGATGACCCACATCCCCACCGGCATCGTCGTGTCGATGCAGAACGAGAAGTCGCAGATCCAGAACCGCGCTGCCGCCCTGCGCGTCCTGCAGTCCCGCCTCCTCCTCCGGCGCCAGCAGGAGGAGAGCGCGACCAAGAAGGCGATGGCGGGTGACGTCAAGGCGAGCTGGGGCGACCAGATGCGCTCCTACGTCCTCCAGCCGTACCAGATGGTCAAGGACCTGCGCACCGAGCACGAGCAGGGCAACCCGTCCGCGGTCTTCGACGGCGAGATCGACGACTTCATCGAGGCAGGCATCCGCTGGCGCCGCCAGCAGCAGGACCTCCCGCAGGACGTCTGATCCCCGCCCGGGCGCACGCGCGGCCCGCGGGGCGGCGTGTCCTCCCCGTTTCCGTGGCGCCGGGTGCTTACAGTCCGTGACGGCCAGAGATTTCCTTCCCCCGTCTCCGAGACTGGCCGGTGCGAGCTAGTGATCCGATTCGAGAACGTCTCCAAGGTCTATGCGCGAGGCGCCCGCCCCGCGCTCGACCAGGTGAGCATGGAGGTCGAGCGCGGCGAGTTCGTCTTCCTCGTCGGTGCCTCGGGCTCGGGCAAGTCGACCTTCCTGCGCCTCGTCCTGCGCGAGGAGCGCCCCACGTCGGGCCAGGTCATCGCGCTTGGCCGCGACGTCTCGAAGGTCTCGCAGTGGAAGGTCCCGATGCTGCGCCGCCAGATCGGCACGGTGTTCCAGGACTTCCGGCTGCTGCCGAACAAGAATGTCTTCGACAACGTCGCTATCGCGCTGCAGGTCATCGGCAAGCCGCGCCACCACATCCTCACGACCGTCCCCGAGACCCTCGAGATGGTCGGCCTGGCGGGCAAGGAACGCCGGCTCCCGCACGAGCTCTCCGGCGGTGAGCAGCAGCGCGTGGCCATCGCCCGCGCCTTCGTCAACCGCCCGGCGATCCTCCTCGCGGACGAGCCCACCGGGAACCTCGACCCCAAGACCTCGATCGGCATCATGCGCCTGCTCGACCGCATCAACCGCACCGGCACGACCATCGTCATGGCCACCCACGACGACGAGATCGTCGACCAGATGCGCAAGCGCGTCGTCGAGCTGGAGGACGGCCGCACCGTCCGCGACCAGTCCCGTGGCGTCTACGGCGCGGCGAGGTAGGGGGCCGGCATGCGCGCACGCTTCGTCCTCTCCCAGCTGGCCTCCGGGCTCCGGCGCAACGTCGCCATGACCATCTCGGTCGTCCTCGTCACCTTCGTCTCGCTCACCTTCGTCGGCGCCGCCGTCCTGCTGCAGATGCAGATCGGCAACATGAAGAACGACTGGTACGACCGCGTCGAGGTCTCGGTCTTCATGTGCCCGCAGGACTCGGCGGTCCCCACGTGCGCCGGCGGGGAGGTGAGCGAGGAGCAGCTCACCGAGGTGGAGGACCTCCTCGAGTCCGCCGCCCTCGCCCCGTACGTCGAGGAGGTCTACTTCGAGACGAAGGAGGAGGCCTACGAGTCGTTCCAGGAGCAGATGCCGGACACGGTGTGGGCCCAGTCCCTCACCCCTGACCAGATGCAGGTCTCCTACCGGATCAAGCTCGTCGACCCCGAGCAGTACCAGGTGGTTGCCGACGAGCTGACGGGCCGGGCCGGCGTCGAGGAGGTCGTCGACCAGCGCGCGCTCCTCGAGCCGCTCTTCCTCATCCTCAACCGCGCGACTCTCCTCGCGGTGGGCCTCGCCGCGGTCATGACGGTCACGGCTGTCCTCCTCATCACGACGACCATCCGCCTCTCGGCGATGAGCCGGCGCCGTGAGACGTCGATCATGCGACTCGTCGGTGCCTCGAACTTCTTCATCCAGCTCCCATTCATGCTCGAGGGTGCCCTCGCCGCGCTCGCGGGGTCGCTCCTCGCCGTCGGTGGCCTGTGGTTCGGCGCCCGGTACCTGCTCGAGGACTGGCTCGCCCAGGAGTTCATGTGGGTGCAGTTCGTCGGCACCGGTGAGGTCCTTCTCATCGCCCCGGCCCTCATGGCCGCGGGCATCGCCCTCGCCGGCGTGAGCTCGCTCGTCACCCTGCGTCGATACACGAAGGTCTGAGACCCCCTGTGAGAGACACCGCCCGTCCCGACCGCCGCCGCGGCCTCGCGCGCGCGCTCGTCGGCGCCGTCCTCGCCCTCGGGCTGCTCGGCGGCGCCGGGGTCGCGCACGCGGACGACAAGGCTGAGCTCGAGCGCCAGCGGCAGGAGAACGCCGAGCAGCGCGAGCGCCTCGCCTCGGAGCTCGAGGGGACGGACGCCCAGCTCGCCGAGACCTACCTCGCTCTTCAGGAGGCGACCGACCGGCTGCCCATCGCGGAGGCGGAGCTCGCCCAGGCCGAGGAGGCCCTGGCCGCCGCGCAGCGCACCCAGCAGTCCGTGGCTGACCGGCTCGCCGTGGCCGAGGCGGAGCAGGAGACGCTCGCCACCCAGCTCGCGGAGGGGGACGCCCAGATCGAGGCGACCCGTTCCTCCCTCGGTGAGCTGGCTCGCAGCACGTACCGCGGAGGGAACTCTCTCAGCGGGCTGTCCGTCGTCCTCAGCGCGACGTCGAGCGCGGACTTCGTCGAGCAGTACGCCGTCGTCGACACCGCGGCGCGCACCCAGACCCAGGTCCTCGACGACCTCGAGACCATCACCGCGGTCAACCGCAACCGGCAGCTGCGCCAGGACGCCGTGGCGGAGCGCGTCACCGAGCTCAAGGCCCAGGCCGACGCCGCGGTGACCGCGGCCGACGACGCACGCGCGGCCGCCGCGGCCCGACAGGCGGAGATCGTGCAGATCAAGGCCGACAAGGCGGCACTCGCCTCGCAGCTCGAGGTTGCCCGCGACCAGCTCGACGCCAGCCTCGAGGCGGCGCAGGCCGATGACGCCCGTCTCGAGGCCCGCATCCAGGAGATCGTCGCCGAGGAGGCCCGCAAGGAGGCCGAGCGCATCGCCCGCGAGCAGGCGGCGCGCGAGGCAGCGGCACGCGAGCAGGCGGCTCGGGAGGAGCGCGAGCGGATCGCCCGGCAGGAGGCCGCGGCGAACAACCGCCCCGCGCCGGCTCCCGCTCCTGCCCCCGCCCCCGCCCCGGCTCCCGCACCCCCGCCCGCGAACGGTGGCGGTGGCGCCGCCCTCGGGACCCCCGTCCCGCAGCCCGTCTACGTCACGTCGCCCTATGGCTACCGGATCCACCCGCTCGCGGGGTACCGGTGGATGCACGACGGCGTCGACCTGCGCTCGGCGTGCGGCAACCCGCAGTACGCCTCGGCGTCGGGCACCGTCACGGACACGCGACCCGCCGCCGGGAACGCCTCGCACGGCAACCAGGTGCTCATCAACCACGGCACGATCGGCGGTAGCAGCTACGTGACGGTGTACAACCACCTCACGCGTTTCGCCGTCAGCGCCGGCCAGCAGGTGAGCAAGGGCCAGGTCATCGGGTACACGGGTGCCACCGGCAACGTCACCGGCTGCCACGTCCACTTCGAGGTGTGGAGGAACGGCGCGACGATCGACCCCATGACCCTGCCCGGCTTCTGACCGGTCGAGCGCTGCCCGACCCGGCCCCGCACTCGATGGCGGCGACGGCGCCCGTCCGCCTGACCTAGGCTGGACGGCGGACGCGGCCGGACGGCGGCGTCGGTAGCGATGCGGACGAGACGAGGGGATGGTCCGGTGGCCGGCACCAGCACGACCGGTGGGAAGAAGCCCACCCCGGCTGAGCGCGCCAAGGAGGAGGCGGACCGGCGCACCGTCGTCGCCCGCAACAAGAAGGCGCGCCACGACTACCACATCGACGCCACGTACGAGGCGGGCATCTCCCTCACCGGCACCGAGGTGAAGTCGCTGCGCGCCGGCCGCGCGTCCCTCGTCGACGGCTGGGTCGAGATCGACCGCGGCGAGGCCTGGCTCCAGGGCGTCCACATCCCCGAGTACACCCAGGGCACGTGGACGAACCACCCGGTCCGCCGCAAGCGCAAGCTCCTCCTCCACCGCGAGGAGATCGACAAGCTCGCCGGGAAGTCCCGCGAGAAGGGGCACACGATCGTCCCCCTCGAGCTGTACTTCATCCGCGGCCGCGCGAAGGTGCTCGTCGCTCTCGCCCGAGGCAAGCGCGAGTACGACAAGCGCCAGACGCTTCGCGAGCAGCAGGACAACCGCGAGGCGCAGCGTGCCATGAGCCTGCGGCTCAACCGCTGAGGTCGTGACGCCCGCCGTCGGCCGCGGAGCCGGACGAGCCCGGCGCCATCGTGCCGCCCTGCTCGCGCTCTCCGGCGCGGTGCTCCTCGTCCTCGTGCCGGCGCTCCTCCTGCCCGGCGGCGCGCTGCCCGCGGCCCGGGCGGACGCCGGCGACGACTGGGCCGTCACCCGCTACGCCCTGGACGGAGAGCTCGCAGCCGACGGGGGCGTCATGGACGTGGTCCTCGACCTCGACCTCGACTTCGGCGACGAGGAGGGCCACGGGCCCTACCTCACCCTCCCCGAGCGCCAGGAGATCCCCGGCGACCCCGACCGCTACCGGACCTTCGACATCAGCGACGTGAGCGCGACGAGTCCGAGCGGCGCGCCCGCCGACGTCGAGACCGAGTCCGAGTCGGGGATGCTCGTCGTCCGGGTCGGGGACGAGGACGTCGAGGTCTCGGGCGTCCACTCCTACCGGATCAGCTACCGGGTGAGCGGCCTCGTCAACCCGGGCGTCGTCGGCACCGACGAGCTGTACTGGAACGTCATCGGTCCCGGGTGGGAGGTGCCGCTGCGGGACGTCTCCGTCGCGCTCTCCGGCCCGGCCGATGTCATCGCCGCCACGTGCTACGCCGGTGGCGCCGGCAGCACGACCCCGTGCGACGGCTCCGACCCCGCCGGACCCGGGGCGACCTTCCGCCAGGACGAGCTCGAGCCGGGCGAGCGCCTCACCGTCGTCGCGTCGTGGCCCGAGGGGACGTTCACCGGTGCGGAGCCGGCGTACGCCCCGCGGCGCACCTTCGCCAACAGCATGGGCGCGGACACCGTCACGGGGTCCGTCGCGGCGGGCGTGACGCTGCTCGGCTCCGTCGTCGCCGTCCGCATCGCGACGCGGCGGGGCCGCGACCAGGCCTACCTCGGGCTCACCCCGGGGACGGAGCCGCTCCCGGGCGAGCCCGCCCGGGTTGGGCGGGCCCCCAAGGTGCCGGTCGCCGTGCGCTTCACCCCGCCCGACGGCGTGCGCCCCGGCGAGATCGGCACCCTCACCGACGAGCGCGCGGACCCCCACGACGTCGCGGCGACCCTCATCGACCTCGCCGTCCGCGGCTACCTCCGGATCGAGGAGGCGGGTCCGGCGGACGACGGCGCTGCGCCGGCGGGTCCGCGCGCCACTGCCACGCCCGCCACGGCCGAGCGTGCCGCGGCCGAGCCCCCGTCGGACTGGCGGCTCGTGCGGCTTCCGGCCCCGGCCGGCGACCCGCTCGTGCCGTACGAGGAGGTGCTCCTCGACCAGCTCTTCGGGACCGGCGACGCCGTCTTGCTCTCCGACCTGGGGGAGGTGCTCGCCCCCGTCATGGCGGCGGTCCAGCGCGCCCTCTACCGCACGGTCACCGACGCCGGGTGGTTCACGGCCGACCCGAGCGCGGTGCGCTCCCGCTGGGCCGGCATCGGCGGGATCATCCTCGGGGTGGGCGCCGTCGCCGCCGTCGTCCTCGTCATCGCCGGACTGGGGGTGCTCGGCATCCCGCTGCTCGTCCTCGGCGCCCTCGTCCTCGGCCTCAGCGCCGTGGCACCCGCACGTACCGCCCCCGGCACCGCTGTGCTCGCGCAGGCGCTGGGGTTCAAGCGGTACCTCGAGACAGCGGAGGCGAACCAGATCCGCTTCGAGGAGGGCGAGGACGTCTTCTCCCGATACCTGCCCTACGCCGTCGCCTTCGGCGTCGCCGACCGGTGGGCCTCGATCTTCGCCGACCTGGCCGCGCAGGGGCGGCCCGTGCCGGAGCCCACCTGGTACGTCGGCACCGGCGCGCTGTGGGCGTCCTCGACCACGTTCGGCTCCTCCGTCGGTGCGTTCGCGACATCGGCGACGACCGCCGCCACCCCCGGGTCCGGCGGGGCCTCGGGCTCGAGCGGCGGCTTCGCCGGGGGCGGCGTCGGCGGGGGCGGTGGCGGGGGCTGGTGACCCCGGCCGGCGTCATCGAGCCCGCCCCGCGCCCCCTGCGCCGCCTGCGCGAGGTACCCGGCGCCTCCTGGACGTAGATTGGCAGCTGTCCCGCGTCGGATCGTCACCAGGAGGAACCCCATGGGCCTGCCCATCAAGCTTCGTCACGTCCCCGGCCGCGCCGCCGCGGGCGCCTTCATCCTCAACTCCGGGCTCGGCAAGCGTGAGCTCGACGCCGAGTCCGCGGCAGGGCTCCAGTCGATGGCCGCCAACGCCTTCCCCCAGCTCGGCGAGATGGACCCCAAGGACTTCGGCAAGCTCATCTCGACGGGGGAAACCGCCCTCGGGGCGGCCCTCCTCCTGCCGGTCGTGCCGTCGTGGCTCGCCGGGCTCGGGCTCACGGGCTTCTCCGCGGCGCTCCTGCGGATGTACCTGCGCACGCCGGGCATGACGGAGGCCGACGGCATACGCCCCACCCAGGCGGGGACGGGCATCGCCAAGGACGTCTTCATGCTCGGGATCGGGCTCGGCCTCGTCGTCGACGCCCTCACCTCGAAGCGCCGGTAGCCGCCGGCACGAGCGCCGGTAGCCGCCGGGAGCGCCGGCAACCGCCGGCACGAGCTCCGGTCGTCACCGGCGCAGGCCCGGGGAGACCGCGCGCGCGGAATAGGACTGAGCTCCATGCGTTTGCATAAGCATGCAGCTTGGCTTCTACACCTTCGGTGACCTCGACCTCCGCCCCGGCGCGCCCCGCGTCTCGCCCGGGCAGCGCGTGCGCGACGTGCTCGAACGCGCGCGCCTCGCCGAGGAGGTGGGGCTCGACTACGTGGGCATCGGCGAGCACCACCGCCCGGACTACTCGATCTCCGCGCCCGCGATCGTCATCTCCGCCGCGCTCGCGCAGACCGAGCGGATCCACGTGGGCTCCGCCGTCACCGTCCTCTCGACGGAGGACCCGGTCCGGGTGTTCCAGCAGTTCGCGACGATGGACCAGTTCTCGGGCGGGCGGGTCGAGCTCATGGCCGGCCGCGGGTCCTTCATCGAGTCGTTCCCGCTGTTCGGGGCGCGCCTTGAGGACTACGACGAGCTGTACGAGGAGAAGCTCGCGCTCCTCCTCGCGCTCGACGCCGGGAACCCCGTCACATGGTCGGGCCGGTTCCGGCCCGCGCTGCGCGACGCGCGCATCCTTCCGCGGCCGACCGACAAGCCCGGGATCGGCGAGCACCTGCGCATCGAGATCGCCACGGGCGGGTCGCCCGCCTCGGCCGTGCGGGCCGGCCGGCTGGGGCTGCCCGTCAACTTCGCGGTCATCGGGGGCGAGGGCCGTCGCTTCGCGCCGCTCGTCGAGTACTACCGCGAGGCGTGGCGCGAGGCCGGTCACCCCGGCACGGGCCGGGTCACCGTCTCCGGCCCCGGCTTCCTCGCCGACGACGCCGCCGGCGCCCGCGACTTCCTCTACCCCTACTTCGCGGCGAACATGGCCCAGATCGCCGCCGAGCGCGGGTTCGCCGCCCCCAACCGCATCTCCTACGAGGCGCAGTCGGGCCGGCACGGCGCGTTCTTCATCGGGAGCCCCGAGGTCGTCGCCGAGAAGCTCGTCACGCTGCACCGCACGCTCGGGCACGACAGGCACCTCCTTCAGATGGACTACGCCGGCGTGCCCCAACGCGAGTCGCTGCGTGCCATCGAGCTGCTCGGCACGCAGGTGAAGCCGCTCGTCGACGCCGAGCTCGGTCGCGCGGAATAGAGATGCCCGGGGCGCGGTTGAGGACGTAGGATGGACCCGCTGGCTCGCGCCGGCGGTACAACTGCACAGGGGGATGATCGGTTTCGACGACGGATGTCGTTCCAGGGGAAGCGGGCCGAGGATGCAGAGTCATCTCGTCAACGCTCTCTGCAAACCAATAGGTGCCGATTCCAATCGCACCGACTTCGCCCTCGCCGCCTGAGCGAGTAGCGAAGTCCGTCAGCCCGGGCTAGCTCTCGTCCCGGTGTCCTGGCGTCATCTAGAGAGCCACTGCTCGCAGCCTTAGTCACCGGGGCTGCGGGGACTTCAAATGGTGACTGGGCCCGTCAGCATCTTGTCTGCGTGATTGCTGGGGCCGAGAAAAGCTACTGCAGAATGCGCCCGGAGAAGCCCTGTTCGTTCACCGTCGGACGCGGGTTCGATTCCCGCCATCTCCACAGCTCGTGGCCTGCCTCGCGCAGGCCACCGGTCGCCCCGTGACGAAGGCCGCCTCCCCGGAGGCGGCCTTCGTCATGCCCGGGGCCGGGTGGCCTCGAGTGTGTCAACCCTTGCCAGGTTCTCGGCGAGGGCCATCCCTCGCCGGGTACCGCGGGTGGGTCATCCCTCGCCGAGCACCTCCCGCAGGCGTGCGGCGAAGGCCTCGGGCTGCCCCGTCTGGCCGAACTCACCCCCGAGGAACCCGCCGTGGTTGCTCGGGAAGACGGTCAGCTCCTGCCCGAGAGCCTCCGCCAGCGCGGCGCTCGCCCGCCACGTGAGGATCCCCTTGCTCTCGATGCCGGCGGCGAGCACGACGCGTGGGGTCCCGTCCCGGAGGGCCGAGACGTCGGGGGTGTACGCGGTGATCGCGTCCGCTACACCCGACAGCAGGGGGTCGTCGCGGGTGCCGTCGTCGTCGGACGGCATGCCGAACGTGCCCGGGGCCGGGATGTCGTTCCCGAACTCCGCAGTGAGCTCGCCTTGCCACGACGTGAGGGCGATGAACGCAGCCATGCCCCACCCCCAGCCCCGCTCCCGGTAGATCTCCCCGACGCGGCGCCCGGCGGCGAGGGCATGCTCGGCGTCGGGCAGGACGGAGAGCATCGGGGGCTCGTGCGCGACGACGGTGCGGACGTCGTCCGGCCACGTCGCCTTAAGGCACAGCGCGGTGACGGCGCCCCCGCTGCTGCCGAAGAGATCCACCGGCCCGGCGCCGAGCGCACCGATGAGCCGGTGGAGGTCGTCGGCCTGCTGCTCGGGGGTCTGTGCGTCGCTGCCGTCGCTCCGGGTGCTGCGCCCGAGGCCCCGCGGGTCGTAGGTCACGACGGTCCGGTCGGGGAAGAACGAGGCGAGCGTGCCGAAGCCGCTCGCATCCATCGGCTGGCCGATGAGGAGGATCGGGGGGCTGCCGTCGGCCGTCGGCAACGGGCCGCGCACGTCGTAGGTCAGCGTCGCCCCCGGCACGTCGAGGGTGCGGGTGTCGGTGGTGGTCGTCGTCGGCATCTCGCCACTCCAGTGTCGGTCGGTGCATCGCGCGAGCGCGGCGCGCCCGTCCTCCCTACCGACCGCCCGGGGCGCCGGAACTCATCGGGTGTGCGAGACGGCGGTGGCGGCGACGGCGCGTCGGCAGCGGGTCCGGGCGACGCTGCCCGAGGTGCACGAGCTCACCACCGCCCGTCTCGCGGACCTCCGACGGTCCCGGGCCGGCGTCGGCCTCCTCCGGGTCAATGCACCGGGCGTCGCCTGGCGGGCCGGCCGCCGGGGGGCACATCGCAGCTCTGCCCCACCCTCGCCGTTGCCACCTCGCCGAGGCACGGTGCTGCGAGGTCTGGGCCGAGCGGGCATGGTGCTCGTCATGGATGTCCTCCTCGTCGTCGTCGGCGTGCTCGGGGTGCTCGTCGCAACGCTGTCCGCCCGACTCGAACGCCTTCCGCTGTCCGAGCCGCTCATCGGACTCATCGCCGGCGTGCTCGCGGGCCCGGCAGTGCTCGGCGTGCTGCCCTGGCACACCGGCTCCCTCACGGCCGCACCGCTGCACGAGGCGGCCCGGCTGCTCCTCGCGGTCTCCGTCATGGCGGTCGCCCTGCGCTTCCCCTTCGGTCAGCTGCGCTCCGTCGCCAGCCCCGTCGCCCTGCTCCTCGCCGTTGCCATGCCGCTCATGGCGGCCGTGACGGCGGGTCTCGCCGGGCTCGTGCTCGGCACGACGGTCGCGGGCGCCCTGCTGGTCGGGGCCGCGCTCACGCCGACGGACCCGGTGCTGTCCTCGAACGTCGTCACCGGCGCGCCCGCGGAGGAGGACATACCGGCCCGGGTCCGGCGCATCCTCTCCATCGAGTCCGGCGCCAACGACGGGTTGGCGCTCCCGCTGGTGCTCGTCGCGGTTGCCGTCGCCGGACCGCTCACCGCCGGCGCGGTCGCGGCCGAGATTGCGTGGCAGGTCCTCGGCGCGGTCGTCGTGGGTGTCGTGCTGGGTGCCGTGGGTGGCTGGGGGCTCCGGCAGGGGGAGGCCCACGGCGCGACCGAGCCCGCCCCCGCGCTGCTCTTCACGCTTCTCCTCGCGCTCGGCGTCCTCGGCGTGTGCGGGGTGCTCGGCGTGAGCGGCGTCCTCGGCGTGTTCGTCGCGGGACTGGCGTTCAACCGGGTCTCGACGGGACCCGAGCGGGCGGGGGAGGAACCGATCGACGACGCGGTCAACCGCTTCGCCGTCCTGCCGCTCTTCGTCATGCTCGGCGGGATCCTGCCCTGGCGGGAGTGGGCGGAGATGGGATGGCGGGGGATCGTCTTCGCCGTCGCGGTCCTCCTCGTGCGCCGGGTGCCGGCAGTCCTGCTCCTGCGCCGGCCGCTCCGGCTCACCCTCCCGGACGCGATGTACCTCGGGTGGTTCGGTCCCATCGGTGTCGCGGCGCTCCTCTACCTCACGATGGAGGCGGACCGGCTCGCCATGGATCCTCGGCTGCTCGCCGCCGGCGCCCTCGTCGTCGCTCTGTCCACGGTGGTCCACGGGATCAGCGCCACGCCCGGTCGGGCCCTGTACCGCCGAGCGACCCGACGGGCGAGCGTCGACGCGTGAGCGGTGCGACGCCGCGAGGGTCGTCGCCGCGCCCCCTCACGACCGCGGCTACGCTCGCCGGGTGACACGCCGCTGCGCCCCCTGGAGCCACGCATGACCGCCTCGCCAGCCCGCGGGTTCTGGAGCGACAACGCCTCGGGCGTCCACCCCGAGGTCATGGCAGCCCTCGTGGCGGCCGACGACGCCCACGCCCCCGCGTACGGTGCCGACCGCTGGACCGCCGTCCTCGCGGAGCTCGCCGAGGAGACCTTCGGCCCGGGCGCCCGGATCTTCCCCGTCCTCAACGGCACCGGGGCCAACGTCGTGGGCCTTCAGGCCCTCGTGCGCCGCTGGGAGTCCGTCGTCACGAGCGCCCGCGCCCACGTCGTCACCGACGAGAGCACGGCGCCGCAGCTCGTCGGCGGCCTCACCGTCCGCGCGCTGCCGACAGCCGACGGCACGCTCGCCGCGGACGACGTCGCCGCGGTCCTCGCGGCCCACGACGGGTCCGTCCACCACGCCCGGCCCGCCGCCGTCAGCCTCACGCAGAGCACCGAGCTCGGCACCATCTACACCGCCGCCGAGCTCGCGGCCATCGCCGCCGTCACCCACGCGCACGACGCACGGCTCCACGTCGACGGCGCCCGCATCGCCAACGCGGCCGTGCGGCTCGGCCTCGGGCTGGGCGAGGCCACGGCCGGCGTCGACGTGCTCTCCTTCGGCGGCACGAAGAACGGCCTCCTCCTGGGGGACGCCGTCGTCGTCCGCGACCCCGACCTCGCCGACGCCGTCGCGCACCTGCGCAAGGCGAGCGCGCAGCTCGCCTCCAAGGCGCGTTTCGTGTCCGCCCAGCTCGCGGCGCTCCTGACGGACGACCTGTGGCGCCGCAACGCCCAGCACGCCAACGATGCCGCCGACCTCCTCGCCGCCCGGCTGGGGGCCGAGCTCGGAATCGACCCCGTCTACCCGGTCGAGGCCAACGCCGTCTTCATCCCGGTGCCGCCCGAGCGCCTCCCCGCCGTCGTCGCGCAGGCGCCGGTCCTCACGTGGGACGCGGAGCAGGGTGTCGTCCGGGCGGTCGCGTCCTTCGACACGACCGACGACGACGTCGCCCGGCTCGTCGAGACCCTCGCGCGCATCCTCGGCTGACCCGCACGCCGGTCCGCTGGCCGTGCGATGAGCCACACTCCGTGATCAAAACGTGACTTCCCGACCGGGCGGTGGTTACGCTCGGACGGATCCGCGGCCCCCTCCGCCGTGGGCCCTCGGGCAGATCCCCTCCCTGCCGCTGCCCCGAGGCTCGGTTGATCCGAAAGACGGCAAGGACGAGGAGAGTCCGGACGGCGCACTCAGCGCCCCGCGGACGGTGCCCTCGGGGATGTCGGAGAGGCTGCCCGTGACAGCACCCTGGTCACCCCGCGACCATGACGTCGACCGTCGCGACCCCGCCCGCACGGCCCTCGATCGCACCCGCTCCACCCTCGACCGCGCCCGCGCGGCCGTCGCCGCATGGCCTCGCCGGCGCACGGCCGTCCTCTCGTCCGCGCTCGCGCTCACGCTCGCCGGTGGCCTCGCCGTCGCCGCGACGATCACGCCGGACGACCGGGTCGACGAGGCCGCGCTCGCCGCGATCAGTCTCGAGGCGACCCCCGAGCGCACCGAGGACCCCGTCGTCGTCCCGGACGACGCCGAGTGGACGCTCGACGCCACGGACGCCGACGCCTCGGTGGCCAAGGCCGACGTCCCCACCATCCGTGAGGCGCACGCCGCCAGCCGCGCAGCCGAGCGCCAGGCGCTCGCCGAGGCGGCCGACGCGGCCGCGCGCGCGGAGGCAGAGGCGCAGGCCGCGCAGCGCCCCGCGGCCCGGAGCGGTGCCGCAGCACAGGACGGTGCCCCCGCGCAGAGCAGCGAGCCCGCCCAGCGCAGCGCCCCCGAGCAGGCTCCGGCCGTCAACGCCGCCGCGGGCTCGGAGCGTGGCGCGCTCACCGCGATGCTCAACAACTACCGCGCGCAGAACGGGCTGCACACGCTCGCGCGGGACCCGCAGCTCGACCAGGTCGCACAGAACTGGGCCCGGTGGATGGCCTCGAACCAGGTGCTCCAGCACAACCCGAACAACGGGACCGAGGCCGGCGCCGGCTGGACGGTGAGCGAGAACATCGTCCGCAACACCGGCGGTGCCTCGATGTCCCCCGATGCAATCGTGTCCTGGATGTTCGGGTGGTGGCAGAACTCCTCGGTCCACCGCGACAACATGCTCAACGCGAGGCACACTCACGTCGGTATCGGCTACGTCATGGGCCCCGGCGGCCCGTACGCCGTCCAGCTCTTCGGCAGCCGCTGACCGGCGGTTCGGCACCGCTCGCTGGGGTTCCTCGCTAGCCTCGACCCTGGCCGCCACCCCCGGCGCCGGACGCCGAGGAGGCACATGAGCGCCCTGGCCATCGAGACGCACGCGCTGCGCAAGACGTACGGCAGCCACGTCGCCGTCCACGGCCTCGACCTCCACGTGCCGGCCGGCGGAGTCCACGGCTTCCTCGGCCCCAACGGGTCCGGCAAGACGACGTCGATCCGCATGCTCCTCGGCCTGGTTCGCGCGGACTCGGGCACGATGCGCATCTTCGGTCACGAGGTCCCGGCCGAGCTGCCGACGGTCATCGGGCGGGTCGGCGCCATCGTCGAGTCGCCGAAGTTCTTCCCGACCTTCAGCGCCCGGACGAACCTCGGCCTCCTCGCCGAGGCGATCGGGGCACCCCGGTCCCGAGTGGAGGAGGTCCTCGACGAGACGGGGCTGCGCGCCCGTGCCGCCGACCGCTACGCCGGCTTCTCGCTCGGCATGAAGCAGCGCCTGGCCATCGCCGCGACGCTGCTCAAGGCGCCGGACCTGCTCATCTTCGACGAGCCGACGAACGGGCTCGACCCCGCGGGCATCCGCGACATCCGCGAGACGATGCGCCGGCTCGGCGACGCCGGGCGCACGGTCCTCGTCAGCAGCCACATCCTCGCCGAGGTGGGCCAGGTGGCGGACACGGTCTCGATCATCGGCCGTGGGCGGCTCCTCGCCTCGGGCACCGTCGCCGACGTCATCGGCACCCGCGCGACGACGCAGGTGCGCCTGGGCATCGACGACCCCGAGTCCGCGCGGGCGGTCCTCGTCGCCGCTGGCCTCGACGTGCGCACCGAGGCCGGCATGCTCCACGTGAGCGGCGAGCCGGACCCCGCCCGGATCACGTACCTCCTCGCGCGCAGCGAGCTCTACGTCAACGAGCTCGCGCCCGTGCGCGCCGACCTCGAGTCCGTCTTCCTCGACCTCACCCGCGGCGAGGGCCTGGCCGGCGGTGACGGCGGAATCGACTACGGGGACCCGGACGCCGGCGGCGCGCGTCGGCGGCGGGGCGGGCGGCCGAAACCGTCGCGGGGGAGGCCTCGGGCGCTCGCGGCAGGCGCGGCAGACGCCGCAGACGCCGCAGGCGCGGCAGACGCCGCAGGCGCGCCGGGCGCGTCGGGCGCCGCAGGTCCGGCGCCGCGCAGCGACGAGGGGGAGCAGCGGTGAGCCGGCTCGTCAGGGTCGAGCTGCGCCGGCTCTTCGCGCGCCGGTTCGTCCTCGCCCTCATGCTCGGGAGCCTCGCCGTCCCCGTGCTCCTGCTCGTCTCGGCGTGGCAGTCGGTGCAGCCGCCGACGCCGGCGGCCGTCGCCGAGGCGGAGCGCTTCTACGCCGAGGCGGTGGCCATGTGGGAGGCGGACGGCGAGGAGATGCTCGCTCAGTGCGAGGCGGACGAGGAGGCGGAGCGCGCCCGCAGCGGCGCGGACGTCGACTTCGGCTGCGAGTTCATGGGACCGCCGCAGCGCAGCGACTTCCTCTTCTCGGCCCCGCCCTTCCACGAGGTCATGCAGACCTCTCTGCTCTCGCTGACCCCGCTCGCCGGCTTCCTCGGCGTCCTCGTCGGGGCGACGGCGACCGCGGCGGAGTTCTCGACGGGCTCGATGGGCACGTGGCTGACCTTCGAGCCGCGCCGGATGCGTGTCTACGCGAGCAAGGTCCTCGCCCCCGGCCTCGGGGTCGTGCCCGTCGCCGTCGTCATCCTCGCGCTCGCGCTCCTCGGGTCCTGGGTGATCTACGGGACGCAGGACCTCGCCGGAGGCACCCTCGCGCACCACTGGCGTGACGCGGCGTGGACGGGGGCGCGCCTGGTCGTGCTCGCCGGCGGGGCGGCGGTCGTCGGCGCCGCGCTGGGGTTCCTCCTGCGGCACGTCGCCGCCGTGCTCGGCGTCGTCATCGCCTACGGCGTCGTGGCCGAGGGCCTCGGCCGCGGGCTCCTGCCGCAGGTCCAGCCCTACCTCGTGCTCGTCAACGTCACCGCGTGGGCGGCGGACGGCACGACGTACTACGTCGAGGAGTGCACGACGACGTCACTCGGCATGACGTGCGACTACACGGACCAGGTCCTCACCCTCGCCCAGAGCGCGGGCTACCTCGCCGCGCTCACCGTCTTGCTCGTCGGCGCCGGGGCGTTCCTCTTCCACCGGCGCGACGTCACCTGAGCCACCGCGTCCGCATCGCCGTCAGGGGACGGTGGCGACGGGCGATCACTCACCCGACGACGATCACGACGTGGTTCCGCGAGGCCGTCGAGGGCGCCACCGGCTAGGGTCCGGCGGATGGCGCGCGTCTTCATCGGCATCTCGGGGTGGCGGTACGCCGGCTGGCGCGGGACGTTCTACCCCGCGGGGCTCGTCCAGCGGCGCGAGCTCGAGTACGCCGCCGGGCGGCTCGCCTCGATCGAGGTCAACGGCTCGTTCTACTCCCTCCAGCGCCCCGAGAGCTACCGCGCCTGGTACGCCCAGACGCCGCCCGGGTTCGTCTTCTCGGTCAAGGGCGGGCGCTTCATCACGCACATGAAGAAGCTCGTCGGCGTCGAGACGGCGCTCGCCAACTTCTTCGCCTCGGGCGTCCTTGCCCTCGAGGACAAGCTCGGCCCCGTCCTGTGGCAGCTGCCGCCGGTGCTGGGCTTCGACCCCGAGCGCCTCGCCGCGTTCTTCCGCCTCCTTCCGCGCAGCACCGGCGCGGCCGCGCGGCTCGCCCAGGGCCACGACGAGCGGGTCGAGGGGCGCGCGTGGACGAGCGTCGAGGTGGACCGCCCGCTGCGGCACGCCCTCGAGGTCCGCCACGAGTCCTACCGCGACCCGGCGTTCCTCGACCTCCTGCGTGCCCACGACATCGGGTTCGTCGTCGCCGACACGGCCGGGCGCTGGCCGCTCCTGCGGGAGCGCACGAGCGACGTCGTCTACGTCCGCCTCCACGGGGCGGAGGAGCTCTACGTCAGCGGCTACTCGGGCGCTGCCCTCGACGCGTGGGCCGCCGACGTGCGCGGCTGGCACGCCGGCGGCGCCGACGTCTACGTCTACTTCGACAACGACGCCAAGGTCCACGCGCCCTTCGACGCGCTCGCGCTCACCGAGCGGCTCGCGGACATCGCGGTGCCCGCCCGGCCCGGGCCGGGCGTCCCGTGAGCGGAGACCGCGGCGCGGGCCGCGGCGGCCGGGGGTGCCGGCCGCCGCGGTGGGTCACCAGCGCTCGTGGACCTGCGCGCGGATCCGCTCGTCGTAGAGGCGCTCGAGCGCCTCGAGGAGCTCGCCGGACAGGGGCTCGATCGCCCCGACCGCGGCGTTGGCGCGGGCCTGCTCGGCGTTGCGCGCGCCGGGGATGACGGAGGTGACGCCGGGCTGGTCGATGACCCAGCGCAGAGCGACCTGCGCCGGCGTCGCGCCGGCGGGCCCGAGGCGGGCGGCGAGCTCGGCGAACTCCGCCGCGGCGTCGACCCCGGTCTCGTAGTCGACGCCCGAGAACGTCTCGCCGACGTCGAACGCCTCGCCGTGGCGGTTGAAGCTGCGGTGGTCCGTCTCCGCGAAGCGCGTCTCGCGGGTGTAGCGCCCGGAGAGCAGGCCCGAGGCGAGCGGGACGCGCGCGATGATGGCGGTGCTCGTCTCCTGGGCGCGGGGCAGGACCTCCTCGAGCGGCTTGCGCCGGAAGGCGTTGAGGATGATCTGGACGCTCGCGAGGTTCGGTCGCTCCATGGCGCGCAGCGCCTGCTCGGAGGTCTCGACGCTCACGCCGTACGCGGCCACGCGCCCCTCGGCGACGATCGTCTCGAGGGCGTCGTAGACGGCGTCGTCGGAGAAGACCGGCCCGGGCGGGCAGTGGAGCTGGACGAGGTCGAGGCGGTCCGTGCCGAGGTTGCGGCGCGAGCGGTCGGTCCACTCGCGGAACGCGTCGAGGGTGTAGTTCTCGGGGACCTGCTCGACCCGCCGGCCCATCTTCGTCGCCACCGTCACGCCCGTACCCGGGTTGTCCCGCAGGAACGAGCCGATGAAGGACTCGCTGCGCCCGTCGCCGTAGACGTCGGCGGTGTCGAAGAACGTGACTCCGGCCTCGACGGCGGCCTCGAGGACGCCGCGCGCCTCGCCCTCGTCCACGGACCCCCAGTCCGCGCCCAGCTGCCAGGTCCCCAGGCCGACGGCGGACACGGTGCGTCCCGTGCTCCCCAGTGTGCGTGACTCCATCATCAACTCCTGTCGATCGTGCGTGTCCGCACAGGTTCCCACGGGGCCCGCGGTGGCTGCAGCGCGGGCGGGGGGCAGCCTCCCGCCGGGCGGGGCCGCCCGGCGTCTGCCCGGCCCGGCCGCGCCTGCCCAGGACGGCAGCGTCACCGGCGGCTAGCGTCGGTGGTCCCCGGACGACGAGCGACGGAGACGCCATGGACGCACAGGTGAGGAACAACATCGAGGCCCAGCAGGTCGAGGCTGTCCTGGACGGGGAGGTCGTCGGGGTCGCCGCGTACACGGTCGCCGACGGCGTCATGACGTTCACGCACACCGAGGTCGACCTCGAGATAGAGGACAACGGGATCGGCTCCGCGCTCGCGCGGGCGGGCCTCGACGACGCCCGCGAGCGCGGTCTCACGGTCGTCCCGCAGTGCAGCTTCATCGCCGGCTGGATCGACCGGCACCCTGAGTACGCGGACCTCACCCGTGGCACCGAGTAGGCGCCCGCACGGACGAAGGTTCGACGACGTGCGTCGAAGAACACCCTTCCCGAGCGCATAATCCGCAGAGACACGCCGAAAATGCGGCGGGTTGGGGCGACACCGCGGCCACAGACGCCGTAGTGTCGGGCCAGCCGCACCCACGAGGGTGCGTGTGCCGATCGATGAGAGGGATTTCATGTCCGTCAACCGCACCGAGCTCGTCGCCGCCGTGGCCGAGCGCTCCTCGCTCACCAAGTCCCAGGCCGACGCCGCTCTGTCGGCCCTGCAGGACGTCCTGGTCGACTCGCTCAGCAAGGGTGAGACCGTCAAGGTCACCGGTCTGCTCGCCGTCGAGCGTGTCGAGCGCGCCGCGCGCACCGGCCGCAACCCCCGCACCGGCGAGGAGATCCAGATCCCCGCCGGCTTCGGCGTCAAGATCTCCGCCGGCAGCGCCCTCAAGAAGGCCGTCTCCAACAAGTAAGCACACCCGCGCACGCGGGGCGGGCACGGCGCCAGACGTCCTGCCCGCCCCGCGCGGCGGTTCTGCCGCCGCGGCTCGGCTACGCTCGGGCAGCGATGAGTGAGATCCCCGCCCTCCACCTCTGGGGCCTCCACAAGAGGTTCGGCCCCAAGGTCGCGGTCGCCCAGCTGAGCCTGGCCATCCCCGCCGGATCGTTCTTCGGCATCGTCGGCCCCAACGGGGCGGGCAAGACGACGTCCCTCAACATGGCCACCGGTCTGTTGCGCCCCGACGCCGGGACCGCCTACGTCCACGGCGTCGACGTCTGGGCCGAGCCCGCCCTCGCCAAGCCCGACCTCGGCGTCCTGCCCGACGGCGTGCGGCTCTTCGACCGCCTCACGGGCCTCGAGCTCGTCACGTACGCGGGGCTCCTGCGGGGCATGCCGGCGGAGCGGGCCCGGGCCCACGCCGAGCAGCTCGTCGACGTCCTCGGCCTGCGCGAGGCCGGCGCCACCCTCGTGGCCGACTACTCGGCCGGGATGACGAAGAAGGCGGCGCTCGCGTGCGCGCTCGTCCACGCCCCGCGCGTCCTCGTCCTCGACGAGCCCTTCGAGTCCGTCGACCCCGTCTCGGCCGCCGGGATCCGCGCCATCCTCGAGGACTTCGTCGCCCGGGGCGGGACGGTCGTGCTCTCGAGCCACGTCATGGACCTCGTCCAGCGCCTGTGCACCCACGTCGCGGTGCTCGCCCAGGGGCAGGTCGTCGCGGCCGGGACGATCGCGGACGTGAGCGCGGGGGAGGACCTCGAGACACGGTTCGCCCAGCTCGTCGGCGCCGAGCCCAACCAGGTGGAGCTGTCGTGGTTGCGACCCTCGTCCGGCTGAAGCTGAGGCTGCTCCTCAACTCCTTCCGCCGCGAGGTGTGGCGCGTCGTCGTCCTCGTCCTCGGCGGCCTCTACGGCGTGGCGGTGCTCGCCGTCCTCGTCGCGGGTGCGCTGACGCTCGCCGACGGCGCGGTGGCCACCCGCCAGCTCGTCGCCGTCGGCGCGGGCTCGCTCCTCGTCCTCGGCTGGGCCCTCGTCCCGCTCGTCGCCTTCGGGGTGGACGACACCCTCGACCCGCAGCGGTTCGCGCTCTTCGCCGTGCCCTCCCGCCGGCTCGCCGTCGCGCTCGTCGTCGCGGGTGCCATCGGGATCCCCGGCGTCCTCACCCTCCTCGCCGCGCAGCTGCCGGTGCTCCTGTGGGCGCCCGGGTCCGCGGCGGCCGGTGCCACGGCGGTCCTCGGCGGGGTGCTCGGCGCGCTCACGTGCCTGCTCGTGGCCCGGGTGACGACGACGGCTGCCTCGAGCGGCCTGCGCTCGCGGCGCGGGCGCGACGCCGCCGGGCTCGTCGGGCTCGCCGCGCTGCTCGCGGTCTCCGTCCTGCCCGCCGTCGGCGGCACGCTCGACGTCGCGGCGATCGGGCGCTGGCTGCCGGGTGCCGTCGCGGTCCTCGCCTGGACGCCGCTCGGGGCCCCGTGGGCGGCGCCCGGGGACGTCGCCGACGGCGCACCGCTGCTCGCCCTCGCCCGCCTCGCCGTCAGCGCCGGCGGGGTGGGCCTGCTCGCGTGGGCGTGGACGCGGCTGCTCGCCGCCTCCATGGTCTCCGTGGGGACGGGCCGCCCGCCCGCCCGTGCGGGCCGGGGGCGCGGGCGAGACCTGGCCCCCGTCCTCGCGCGGGTGCTCCGCCTGCCGCTGCCGGCGGCCGCCGTCGCCGCCCGTTCGCTGCGGTACTGGCGCGCGGACCCGCGCTACCTCGGCAACATCGGTGGCATGGCGATCCTGCCGATCCTCGCCGTCGTCTGGTTCTCCACGGACCTCTTCGGTGCCGGGAACCTCTCGTGGGCGCCGCTCGCCGCGGTCCCGGTCTTCGCCGGCTTCGCGGGGTGGACGGCGCACAACGACACCGCGTACGACTCGACCGCTTTCTGGATGCACGTGAGCGCCGGGGTGCGGGGGTGGCACGACCGGCTCGGCCGGGTGGTCGGCGCGGCGGCGTGGATGGTGCCCGCCACCGCCGTCCTCACGCTCGTTCTCGCGGGGTGGAGCGGGCGCTGGGACGTCGTGCCGGCCGCGCTCGGTGCCTCTCTCGGCCTCCTCGGTGCCGGCCTCGCCGTCTCCGCCGTCGCCTCGGGCGTGCTCGTCTACCCCGCGCCGCCCCCGGGGGCGAGCCCCTTCTCGACGACGTCGACCGGCAACGTCGGCATCACGCTCGTCGCGCAGGCGGTCACCTCCGGGGCAGCGTTCCTCCTCTCGCTCCCGGCGCTCGTCACCGCCGTGCTCGCCGTCGCCGTGGCGCCCGCGTGGGGGTGGGCGAGCCTGGCCGTCGGGCTCGTCGGGGGAGCGGGCCTCGTGGCGGCCGGCGTCGTCGTCGGCGGGCGCGCGCTCGACGCGCGGGCGGACCGGCTGCTGACGACGATGCGGGGCTGGCCCAAGCACTGACGGCCCGGCGGTCCGGACGGCCGGGGCGCCCCCGCGCGTTCGTCACTAGGGTTGGGGCAGGCACACGCTCGTGCCGCCCGACGAAGAATGAGGTGCAACCCACGTGGAGGTCGTGATCCAGCCCGGGGCGGAGCAGATCGCCGTCCTGGTCGCTGACGCCATCGAGCGGCTGCTCGCCGAGAAGCCTGACGCCGTCCTCGGCCTGGCGACCGGGTCCAGCCCGCTCGCCGTCTACGACGAGCTGGTGCGGCGCCACGAGGCGGGCCGCATCTCCTTCGCCCGTGCGCGCGCCTTCATGCTCGACGAGTACGTGGGCCTCGGTGCCGAGCACCCGGAGCTGTACCGCAACGTCATCGAGCGCGAGATCGCCGGCCGCGTCGACTTCGCACCCGGCGCGGTCCAGGGCCCGGACGGCCTCGCCGCGGACCTCCCCGGGGCGTGCGCGGCGTACGAGCAGGCCATCGTCGACGCCGGCGGCATCGACCTGCAGATCCTCGGCATCGGCACCGACGGGCACATCGCCTTCAACGAGCCGGGCTCCTCGCTCGCCTCGCGCACGCGGATCAAGACGCTGACGACGCAGACCCGCAAGGACAACGCCCGCTTCTTCGACGACGACGTCGACGCCGTCCCGCAGCACTGCCTCACGCAGGGCCTCGGCACGATCATGGAGGCGCGCCACCTCGTCCTCGTCGCGACGGGCGAGGGCAAGGCCGAGGCGGTCCGCCAGCTCGCCGAGGGGCCCGTCAGCGCCATGTGGCCCGCGACGATCATGCAGCACCACCGGCACGCGACGGTCCTCCTCGACGACGCGTCCGCCTCCCGGCTCGAGCGCGCGAGCTACTACCGCGAGACGTACGCCACCAAGCCGGAGTGGCAGTCCATCTAGGGCACGGCACCCGGGAGGGGCGTGCACCGGCGCGGGTGCGCGACCTCTCCCCACAGGTCGCTGGCGCACGCGCGCCGGGTGCTTAGACTTGGGGCATGAGTTCCCCGCAGCCACCCAGCGCCCCGGCCGAGCCCGGCCACCCGTCCTCGCAGCCGGCGGCGGGAACGAGCGTCCTCGAGCGCGAGGAGCTGCGCGAGGCCGTCGAGCCGGGTGACCACGAGCGGTACGCGCACTACGTGCGCAAGGAGAAGATCGTCTCCTCCGCCATGTCCGGCCAGCCGGTCGTCGCGCTGTGCGGGAAGGTGTGGACGCCGGGCCGCGACCCGAAGAAGTACCCGGTCTGCCCGGCGTGCAAGGCGATCTACGAGGGCATCAACGCCGGTGGTGGCGAGGGCTCCGGCGGCCGGTCCGGCCGCGGTGGCAAGGGCGGCAAGGACTCCTCCGGAAGCGGGGAGTGAGCGCGCCCAACACGCGCAGGCCGCCCACGCCGCCCCACGCGGGCCCGTCCGTCGTCTCGACGGCGGCCGCCGAGCAGCTCTCGCCCGCCTACCCGGCGCGCGCTGCCTGGGGGACGGCGTCGCGCCTGCGTGCCTGGCAGGCCGAGGCCCTGGCGACCTACCTCGAGCGCGACCCGCGTGACTTCCTCACCGTCGCCACCCCCGGCGCCGGCAAGACGACGTTCGCGCTGCGCGTCGCGACGGAGCTCCTCGCGCGCGGCGCCGTCCGCCGCGTCACCGTCGTCACGCCCACCGAGCACCTCAAGCGCCAGTGGGCCGACGCCGCCACGCGGGTGGGCATCCAGCTCGACCCGGCGTTCCGCAACGCCCAGGGCCGCCACGGCGCGGGGTTCGACGGCGTCGCGCTCACGTACGCCCAGGTCGCGGCCAACCCCGCGCTCCACCGGGCGCGGACCGAGGCGGAGCCCACCCTCGTCATCCTCGACGAGATCCACCACGGCGGCGACGCCCTCAGCTGGGGTGACGCCGTGCGGGAGGCGTTCGAGCCGGCCCGCCGGCGGCTCGGCCTCACCGGGACGCCCTTCCGCTCGGACACCGCGGCCATCCCGTTCGTCACGTACGAGCGAGACGCCGACGGGATCCGCCGCTCGAAGGCCGACCACGCGTACGGCTACGCCGACGCCCTGCGCGACGGCGTCGTGCGGCCCGTCATCTTCCTCTCCTACTCGGGCCAGATGCGCTGGCGCACCCGCACCGGGGACGAGATGAGCGCCAACCTCGGCGAGCCGCTGACGAAGGACCTTGTCGCCCAGGCGTGGCGCACGGCGCTCGACCCGACGGGGGACTGGATCCCCGCCGTCCTCGCCGCCGCCGATCGTCGCCTCAGCGAGGTCCGCCGCGCCATGCCCGACGCCGGCGGCCTCGTCATCGCCACCGACCAGACGAAGGCCCGCGCCTACGCCCGCATCCTCAGCGAGGTCTCGGGCGAGCCGGCCGTCGTCGTCCTCTCCGACGACGACGGCGCGTCCGAGCGCATCGAGGAGTTCGCCCGGGGGGACCAGCGCTGGATGGTCGCCGTGCGGATGGTCTCCGAAGGCGTCGACGTGCCGCGCCTCGCGGTGGGCGTGTACGCGACCGCGACGTCGACCCCGCTCTTCTTCGCCCAGGCCGTCGGCCGGTTCGTCCGCGCCCGGCGCCGCGGGGAGACGGCATCCGTCTTCGTCCCGAGCGTGCCGATCCTCCTCGGGCTCGCCGGCGAGCTCGAGGCCCAGCGCGACCACGCCCTCGACCGCGTGCTCACCGCGGAGGAGAAGGGCGCCTTCTTCACGCCGGAGGACGCGGACATGGCGGCCGCCAACCGCGCCGAGAAGGCGAGCGACGACCTCACCCTCCCCGGCTTCGAGGCGCTCGACGCGCAGGCTTCCTTCGACCGGGTCCTCTTCGACGGCGGCGAGTTCGGCGCCGGCGCGGAGCTCGGCTCCTCGGCCGAGGACGACTTCCTCGGCATCCCGGGCCTGCTCGAGCCCGAGCAGGTGACGACGCTCCTGCGCGCCCACCAGGCCGAGCAGATCAAGCAGCAGAAGCGCGAGACGAGCGCCCAGGCCCAGCGCCGCACCAACTCCGGCGTCGAGGACCACCGCCGCCGCGCCGAGCTGCGCAAGGAGCTCTCGACGCTCGTCTCGGCGTGGTCGCGGCGCAGCGGGACGCCCCACGGCGTCGTGCACACCGAGCTGCGCTCGCGGTGTGGCGGGCCCGAGGTCGCGCAGGCGCGCACCGAGGAGATCGAGGCCCGGATCGCCCTCCTGCGCCGGTGGTTCGTCGGCCGCACCTAGCACTCCTTCGCGCGGTGGCGCCCTCACCCGTGGTCGCGCCCACGCCCCTTGTCGTGATCATGCAGAAGCGCCGATGGGGGCGCGGGCGGCGGCCGCCGACATCTCTGCATGATCACGAGGGGGGTGGGGGGCGCGGGGGCGCGCGGGGCGCGGGAGCGCGCGGGGCGCGGCCGTCGGGTGAGGGGTCTTGCGGAGGCGAGGCTCGATCGCTACCTTGTGACGCATGGTACCTGATGAGGGGAGCATCCTGTCGAACCTCCGGCGGGGTGCGCTCGAGTACTGCGTGCTCGCGCTCCTGCGGGACGGGCCGCGCTACGGCCTCGACCTCGCCCGGGACCTGACGAGCGACGGCGTCCTCATGAGCGGGGAGGGCACGCTCTACCCCCTCCTCGCCCGGCTGCGGAAGTCCGGCTTCGTCGCCACGACGTGGCAGGAGTCCGTCGAGGGGCCGCCGCGGCGGTACTACGCCCTCACCGCCGACGGCGACCGCGCCCTCGGTACCTTCGCCGGCGTCTGGCGCCCCTTCCGGGACGCCGTCGACTCCACCCTCGAGCAGGAAGCAGACCGACGATGAACGCAACGCTGGGTCGCGAGCGCGTGGCCTCCTACCTCGACGACGTCGCCCGCATGCTCGCGACGCTCGAGCCCGACGACCGCGCCGAGGTGCTCGCCGGGCTCCGCGAGCACATCGAGGCGGCACTCGCCGCCCGTCCCCGGCCCTCGGGCCAGGCGGACGTCGACCGTGTGCTCACCGAGCTCGGCCCGCCCGACGCGGTCGCTGCCGCCGCGCTGCGCGACCTCGGACACCCGGCGCCGGTCGTCACCGGCCACGGCCTCCCCACCCTGGCGACGCCCGCCCCGGCGGCACACGCCCCGGTGCTCGAGCGCGACTGGGTGCCGCGTGTGGCGGCCGCGCTGCTCGTCATCGCCGTCGTCCTCGTCGTCCTCGTCGTCGTCGGGGCGGGCGGGTTGCTGACGGCGCGGACCGTGTCGGTGGGACCCGACGGGAGCGTGGACGTCCGGAGCGCGGTCGTCGACGTGAGCGGCCTCGTCGGGGCCGGGCTGGGCGCCCTCGTCCTCTCCCTGCCGTTCTGGCTCGGTGGCGCGGTGCTCCTCCTCCTGTCACCGCGGACCGGCGGCCGCGAGCGCGTCGCGGGGACCCTGCTCGTGCCGGCGTGCGCCGTCGTCCTCGTCGCCGTACCGGCCGTCGTCGCCACGACGGCGGGTGCCGGCCCGGCCCTCGCCGTCGCCTTCGTCGTCGCGCTCGGGGCCGTCGTCGCGGGCACCGTCCTCACCGTCCGGGCGGTCGCGCGAGGGACCCGGACGGGCGGTGCGCCCGCCTCCGACCGGGCTGCGGGCGGACGCCGCTGACGCTCTCGGGATGCCGGTCGGACCGACCGGTGCCATGATCAATTCAGTACAGGCCGTCACCCTCCGGCGGCTCCTCGAGAAAGGACACGTTCATGCCTCTCTGGCTGATCCTCATCATCGTCGGCGTCGTCATGCTCATCATCGGTGTCGCCGTCGAGGCCGCGCAGATCCTCATCTGGATCGGTATCGCCGTCGTCGTCATCTCGCTCATCCTCAGCGTGCTTCGCAAGGGCGGCGGCAAGACCCGCGTCTGACGCGGCGACGCGCTGCTCGCACACGCCGGCCGGACGGGCCGCACCCCCTCGGGGTGCGGCCCGTCCGCACGTCGGCACTCAGTCGATGTCGACGTGGCGGGTGGGGATCGCCGGCTCGCCCTCGCTCAGCCGCCAGCCCGCGTAGGGCAGCTCCGCCCGTGAGGCGAGGTGCCGCTCCGCCGCGGCACGCAGGGCGTCGGGTCCGCGGTGCTCGTCGGCGATGACGCCGGCCCGCACGAGGGGGACCTGCAGCGGTCGCGCGCCCGCCTCGCGGACCGCTCGCGCCGTGGCCTCGGGGTCGTCGCCGGCGACGACGAGCTCCTCGCGGGCGCGGCCGTCGTCGAGGATGCGCCCCGCCGTCTTGTACCCGCCCACGGACTTCTTCGACTTCGACGCCTTGGCGACGTCCTCCATCGTCCCGGCGCTGCTCTCCCGCGCGACGAGCTTGTAGACGAGCTCGGCCGTCGGGTGGCCGGAGCCGGTGACGAGCGCGGTGCCCACGCCGTAGGTGTCCACCGGTGCCGCGCCGAGCGCGGCGATGGCGTACTCGTCGAGGTCGGAGGTGACGACGATCTTCGTGCCCGTCGCCCCGAGCCCGTCGAGCTGCTCGCGCACGGTGAACGCCTGCGCGACGAGGTCGCCGGAGTCGATCCGTACGGCCCCGAGCTCCCCGCCCCCGGCGCGGGCGGCGGCGACGGCCCGCTCGACGCCGCGCTCGATGTCGTACGTGTCGACGAGGAGCGTCGTGGCGGGCCCGAGCGTGGCGACCTGGGCGGCGAAGGCCGCCTCCTCGTCGTCGTGGGCGAGGGTGAAGGAGTGGGCAGCCGTGCCGATCGTCGGGATCCCGTAGGAGCGGCCCGCCTCGAGGACGCTCGTCGCGGCGAAGCCACCGACGACGGCGGCGCGGGCGGCCGCGACGGCGCCGGCCTCGTGCGTGCGGCGGGCCCCCATCTCCAGGCACGGCCGGCCGTGCGCGGCGGTCGTCATCCGGGAGGCCGCCGAGGCGACGGCGCAGTCGTGGTTGAGGACGGAGAGGATGATCGTCTCGAGGAGGACGGACTCGGCGAAGGTGCCGGTCACCGTGATGACGGGGGAGCCGGGGAAGAAGCACTCGCCCTCGGCGTAACCGACGATGTCGCCCGAGAACCGGTAGCTCGCGAGGTAGTCGATCGTCTCGGGGCCGACGACGCCCGCCTCGCGGAGCCAGCCCAGCTCGGCGTCCCCGAAGCGGAAGGCCGCGACGGCGTCGAGGAGGCGTCCGGTCCCGGCGACGACGTTGTACCGGCGCCGGGTGGGCAGGCGGCGCGCGAACGCCTCGAAGACGCAGTGCCGCTGTGCCACCCCCGAGGCCAGGGACGCCTCGAGCATGGTCAGCTCGTAGCGGTCGGTCAGCAGCGCGGTGCTCGGTGCGGTCGTCGCCATGGGGGCAACCGTAGTCACCCGCGCCACCCGACTAGGCTGGGCGCCATGTCCCGCACCCCCGTGAGCAGCGTCCCGGACGTCGCCCCGGTCGAGGAGAGGGCCCGCGAGGCGGCGGGGGACGTCGTCCCGGAGCGTCCCTGGCGCACGACCGTGTGGAACGACCCGGTCAACCTCATGAGCTACGTGACGTACGTGTTCCGCACGTACTTCGGCTACCCCGAGGCCACCGCGCACCGCCTCATGCTCCAGGTCCACGAGGCGGGCCGGGCCGTCGTCTCGACCGGGTCGCGCGAGCAGATGGAGGTCGACGTGCAGGCCATGCACTCCTACGGGCTGTGGGCCACCCTCGCCCAGGGCGGGGAGGACTGACGTGCACGCCTTCGTCGTCGTGCCCGGTGGGCTCGCCTGCCAGCTCGAGCCCGCCGAGCTGCGCATCATCGCCCGCGTCGTCGCCGACACCGCCGAGCTCCTCGGCACCTCCCTCGAGGAGAGCGCCGGGGACCTGGCGGCCGCGGCGCCGCCGTCGGCCGGTGCGGGCGGCCCGTCCGGGTCGGCGCCGGCACCGGAGACCCACCTCGACGACGGGGCCGGCGAGGCCGCCGTCCTCGCCGCCCTCGACTGGGACCCCGCGGGGGAGGAGGTCCCCACCGACCCCGCGCTCGCGCGGCTCTTCCCGCCGGCGAGCACCGAGGACGAGGCGCTCGCGGGAGAGATGCGACGCCTGACCGAGGGCTCGCTGCGGGCCGAGAAGGTCGGGCGGCTCGCCCTCGTGTGGTCCGCGCTGCGCGCCAGCTCGGGCGTCGTCGTCGTGCGGGACGGGACGGAGCCGCAGTGGCTGGCGGCCCTCAACGACGTCCGGCTCGTCCTGTCGGCACGCCTGGGCATCGAGGACGAGCACGACGCGGAGGCCGTCTACGGGCGGACCGCGGCCGGTGAGCCGGAGGACGAGGCCGACGCGCTCGAGAGTGCGCTCGCCAGCCTCTACACAGCCTTGACGTGGTGGCAGGAGTCACTGCTCGACGCCATGTCTACCCGGGGGCGCGGGCACTAGGGTCAGGGACTGTGAGCGATGCACCGATCGGCATCTTCGACTCCGGCGTCGGGGGTCTGACTGTCGCGCGCGCCGTGCTCGACCAGCTCCCGAACGAGTCCGTCCTCTACATCGGGGACACCGCCAACGGACCGTACGGGCCACGGCCGATCGCGCAGGTGCGTGCCATGGCCCTCGACGTCATGGACCGGCTCGTCGCCTCGGGCGTCAAGCTCCTCGTCATCGCGTGCAACTCCGCCTCGGCAGCCGTCCTGCGCGACGCCCGCGAGCGATACACCCGTGACGCGGGCGTGCCCGTCGTCGAGGTCATCCAGCCGGCCGTGCGGCGCACGGTCGCCGCGACGCGCTCGGGCCGTGTCGGGGTCATCGGGACGCGTGCGACGATCGAGTCAGGCGCGTACCGCGACGCCTTCGCCGCCGCGCCCCAGCTCGACCTCACGATGACCGCGGCGCCCCGGTTCGTCGAGTTCGTCGAGCGCGGGGTCACGTCGGGGCCCGAGCTCCTGTCCGTCGCGGAGGAGTACCTCGCGCCGGTGCGCGACGCCGGCGTCGACACGCTCGTCCTCGGCTGCACGCACTACCCCCTCCTCACCGGCGTCATCTCCTACGTCATGGGGGAGCAGGTCACGCTCGTCTCGAGCGCGGAGGAGACGGCCAAGGACGCCTACCGCACGCTCGTCGCCCACGACCTCGAGCGAGACCCGGCCGCCGGGCCGCCCGCGCACCGCTTCCTCGCCACGGGCGACGCCGCCCAGTTCACCCGCCTCGCCCGCCGGTTCCTCGGCCCGGAGGTCGACCACGTCCGTAGCGCCGCCGAGCTGGAGCCCGTCACGTGAGGCTGACCGTCGTCGGCTGCTCGGGCTCGATGTCCGGCCCGGAGTCCCCGTCGTCGTGCTACCTCCTCCAGGCGGAGGGCCCAGCGGGGCCCGGGGGAGCGGTGCGGACGTGGAACGTCCTGCTCGACCTCGGCTCCGGGGCGCTCGGCGCCCTCATGCGCTACGTCGACCCGGCGCAGCTCGACCTCGTCGTCCTCAGCCACCTCCACGCCGACCACATGACGGACATGACGGGGCTGCAGGTCTACCGCCGCTACCACCCGGAGGGCGCGCTCGGCCCCGTCCGGGTCCTCGGGCCCGCCGAGACCCCCGCGCGGGTCCGGGCCGTCGCCGGCGACGACGAGGACGCCGACCTCTCGACGGAGTTCACCTTCGAGGCGTTCGTGCCGGGCACGGCGGTGCACGTCGGGCCCCTGCGGGTCGAGCCCGTCGCCGTCGAGCACCCGGTGCCCGCCTACGGCGTGCGGGTCACGGGGCCGAGCGAGGGCGGGCGGCGCGAGGTCGTGCTCGCCTACACCGGGGACACGGACTCCTGCCCCGGGCTCGCCGAGCTCGCCGCTGACGCCGACCTGCTGCTCTCCGAGGCGGCGTTCCAGGAGGGGCGCGACACGACACGTGGTGTTCATCTCACCGGACGCCGGGCCGGCGAGCTCGCGGCGAGCAGCGCCGTCTCCCGCCTCGTCCTCACGCACCTGCCGCCCTGGAACGATCCCGAGGTGGTCCGGGGCGAGGCGCACGAGGTCTACCACGGCCCGATCGACCTCGCCGAGCCCGGCGCCACGTGGGTCCTGTAGGCGTCTGCCCGCTGGATGCCCGGCGCATGCGGTGCCCGCACGTCGGTAACCTGCGTGCATGACTGACGCGATCGAGACCACTGACGCGGCGCGCACACGAGGGGACGCTGCCTCGTTCATGCCGGACGAGCTGCGCGCCGACGTCCGCCTCCTCGGCTCCCTCCTCGGGCAGGTGCTCACCGAGGACGCCGGGCCGGAGCTCCTCGCGGACGTCGAGCGCCTGCGCGAGCTCTCGATCGCCGCGCTCGGCGACGGCGACGGCGAGCTCCTCGCCGAGGCGGAGAGCCTCGTCGCCTCCTTCAGCCCCGAGCGCGCCGAGCAGGTCGCCCGGGCCTTCACGTGCTACTTCCACCTCGTCAACCTCGCCGAGGAGTACCACCGCGTGCGCTCGCTGCGTGCCCGGGACACCCCCGAGGGCGGGCGGCAGGGTGCCGACACCCTCGCGGGCGCCTTCACCCAGCTCGCGGAGGAGATCGGTGAGGACGAGGCCGCACGCCGCCTCGCCGAGCTCGAGTTCCACCCCGTGCTGACGGCGCACCCCACCGAGGCGCGCCGCCGCGCGATCTCCGAGACGATCCGCCGGATCTCCGACCTCGTCGCCGCGGGCGACGACCCCCGCCTGGGGGAGCGCGGGCGGCTCGAGATCCGCCGTCGTCTCCTCGCCGAGATCGACACGATGTGGCGCACCGCCCACCTGCGGCACACGAAGCCGTCGCCGCTGGACGAGGTCCACACGGCGATGAACGTCTTCGAGACGACACTGTTCGACATCCTCCCGCACGTGTACCGCCAGACCGACGACTGGCTCACCGGCGACGAGCGCGGCAAGGCCGCCCCCCGGGCGACGTCGTTCGTCCGGCTCGGGAGCTGGATCGGCGCGGACCGCGACGGCAACCCCAACGTCACCGCGGCGATCACCCGCAAGGCCGCTGCGATCGCCTCCGAGCACATCCTCGGCGCGCTCGAGCGCGAGTGCGCCCGGGTGGGCGCGGCCATGACGCTCGACGAGACGACGACGCCCCCCTCGGAGGCGCTCCTCGCCCTGTGGGGCCGTCAGCGCCAGCTCTCCGCGGACCTGACGAGCGAGATCGCGGCGCGGTCGCCCAAGGAGCCGCACCGCCAGGTCATGCTCGTCGTCGCCGCGCGCCTCGCCGCCACCCGCGACCGCGACGCCGACCTCGCCTACGCGGTGGCCGAGGACCTCCTCACCGACCTGCGGATCGTCCAGGACTCCCTGCGCTCAGGCGGTGCGCTGCGCAAGGCCCACGGGGACCTGCAGAACTTCATCTGGCAGGTCGAGTCCTTCGGGTTCCACCTCACCGAGCTCGAGGTGCGCCAGCACGCCAAGGTCCACGACCAGACCCTCGCGTGGATCGACGACCCGGCCTCGGTCCCCGAGCCGAGCGTCGACCCCGAGGAGGTCCTCGAGGTCTTCCGCTCCATCTCCGCGATCCAGAAGCGCCACGGCGTCGACGCGTGCCGGCGCTACACCGTCTCCTTCACCCAGGGCAGCGAGGACATCGCCGCCGTCTACCGCCTCGCCGAGCACGCGCTCGGTTCGGCGGGGGCGGCACCCGTGCTCGACGTCGTGCCGCTGTTCGAGACGTTCGACGACCTCCAGGCCGCGCCCCGCATCCTCGAGGAGATGCTCGCCATCGAGCAGGTGCAGGACCGGCTCGCGGCCACGGGCAACCGCATCGAGGTCATGCTCGGCTACTCCGACTCCGCCAAGGACGTCGGCCCGGTCTCGGCGACCCTCGCGCTGTACGTCGCGCAGGAGGAGATCGCCGCCTGGGCCCGCCGGCACGACATCCGGCTCACGCTCTTCCACGGTCGCGGTGGTGCGCTCGGGCGCGGCGGCGGCCCCGCCAACCGTGCGGTCCTCGCCCAGCCTCCCCACTCGGTCGACGGGCGCTTCAAGCTCACCGAGCAGGGCGAGGTCATCACCGCCCGCTACGGCAACAAGGCGATCGCCGCGCGCCACATCGACCAGGTCGCGGCGGCGACGCTGCTCGCGTCCGCCCCGTCCACGGAGAAGCACAACGCCGCCGCGGCCGAGCGTTTCGCCGACGTCGCGGCGCGGATGGACGCCGTCTCGCGGGAGAAGTTCTTCGAGCTCGTCCACGCCGACGGCTTCGCACCGTGGTTCGCCCAGGTCACCCCCCAGGAGGAGGTGGGCCTGCTCGCGCTCGGCTCCCGGCCGGCGCGGCGCGGGCTCTCGGTCGAGTCCCTCGAGGACCTGCGGGCCATCCCGTGGGTGTTCGCCTGGACCCAGGCCCGGATCAACCTCACCGGCTGGTTCGGCCTCGGCTCCGCGCTCGAGGCGGTCGGCGACATCGAGGTGCTGCGCCAGGCCTACCGCGAGTGGCCGCTGTTCAACACCCTCATCGACAACGTCGAGATGTCCCTGGCGAAGACCGACGCGCGCATCGCCCAGCGCTACCTCGACCTCGGCGACCGCGACGACCTCGCTGCGCTCGTCATGGCCGAGCTCGACGTCACCACCCGGTGGGTCCTCGAGATCACCCAGCACGGGCACCTCCTCGAGGGGCGGCGCGTGCTCGGCCGCGCCGTCCAGCTCCGCAACCCCTACGTCGACGCCCTCTCGCTCATCCAGCTCCGGGCGCTGCGCGCGCTGCGCGGGCAGGCCGCGGGCGAGGACGCCGCCAAGACGACGGAGCTCCAGCGGCTGCTGCTGCTCTCCGTCAACGGCATCGCCGCGGGCCTGCAGAACACGGGATGACCCGGCACCGCGCGGCCGTGCGGTGACGCGCCGGGCCGACTCGCCGGGGCTGCACGCGCCGCCGCCCGGCCTGGGTAGCCTGATGGGATGACGACCTCCGCGGACCACACGATCTCCCTGCGGGCCGACGGCCGGGCCCCCGACGAGCTCCGCGAGGTCCGCCTCACCCGTGGCTGGCACGACAACGCCGAGGGCAGCGTCCTCGTCGAGTTCGGCGGCACGCGCGTGCTGTGCGTCGCCTCCTTCACGCAGGGCGTGCCGCGCTGGCGCAAGGGTTCCGGGCTCGGCTGGGTGACCGCCGAGTACGCGATGCTCCCGCGCTCGACGAACACCCGCAGCGACCGCGAGTCGGTCAAGGGGCGCGTCGGCGGCCGCACGCACGAGATCTCCCGGCTCATCGGCCGCTCGCTGCGCGCCATCATCGACGTCGCCGCCCTCGGGGAGAACACGATCGTCCTCGACTGCGACGTCCTCCAGGCGGACGGCGGCACGCGCACCGCCGCCATCACGGGCGCCTACGTCGCGCTCGCCGACGCCGTCGCGTGGGGCCAGGCGCAGGGCGCCATCGCCGCCCGCAGCGCGTCCAAGCCCGTCCTCACGGACTCCGTGGCGGCCGTCAGCGTCGGGATCGTCGCGGGCCAGCCCGTCCTCGATCTGCCCTATGTCGAGGACGTCGCCGCCGAGACGGACATGAACGTCGTCGTCACCGGCTCCGGCGGGTTCGTTGAGGTGCAGGGCACCGCTGAGGGCAAGCCGTTCCAGCGCAGCGAGCTCGACGAGCTGCTCGACCTCGCCGTCATGGGGACGGCGCGCCTCACCGAGATCCAGCGCGCGGCCCTCGCGGAGCCGCTGCGCACCCGCGCATGAGCGCCGACGGCGGGTCCCGCGGCGCTTCGACCGGCGGGGCGGCACGGCACGGGGCGGCGCCCGACGCTCCCACGGCCCCCGGCGGCACCACGGCACCCGACGGCGCCACGGCCACCGGCGGCGCCAGCACCACCCGTCGCCCCCGGCTCGTCCTGGCCACGCACAACGCCCACAAGGTCGGCGAGCTGCGCGCGATCCTCGCCCCGCTCCTGCCCGCCCTCACGCCGGAGGACGTCGTCGGCGCCGGCGACTTCGGCGTCGCCGAGCCCGTCGAGGACGGCGTGACGTTCGCCGAGAACGCCCTCATCAAGGCGCGCGCGCTCGCCGCGGCCACCGGCCTGCCCGCCGTGGCCGACGACTCCGGCCTGTGCGTCGACGTCCTCGGCGGCGCGCCCGGCATCTTCTCCGCCCGCTGGGCCGGGCGGCACGGCGACGACCGCGCCAACCTCGAGCTCCTCCTCGCCCAGCTCGGCGACGTGCCCGCCCAGCACCGCGGAGCGCACTTCTTCTGCGCCGCCGCGCTCGTCACGCCCGCGGGGGAGGAGGTCGTCGAGACCGGCACCATGCCCGGGACGCTCCTGACGGCCCCGCGCGGGGCCGGCGGCTTCGGCTACGACCCGGTCCTGCGCCCCGACGGCGAGGAGCGCTCCGCCGCCGAGCTGAGCCCCGAGGAGAAGAACGCCCTCAGCCACCGCGGCAAGGCGTTCCGCGCCCTCGCCCCCAGCATCGCCGCCGTCCTGGCGGACTGACCACCCTCAGCTGCCCGCCCGCCCGATCGCTCGTCCGATCAGTGGGGAGCGTGGCTGTGCCCATAGTGCTTCAGCACTCCCCGAGAGCCCCCGCCTCCGTCGGAGGCGGCTCATGGCGAGTAAGGCGGGGCGCCGTCAGCACGCCCGGCGTCAGCGCGCCCGCGTCAGCGTGCCCCGGACCGTCGCACGAGCGCCGCGACAGCGCGCCACCCGAGCAGGAGCACGCCGAGCGCCCCGAGCCCGACGGCGAGGAACGCCGGGGCGACGCCGTCGTTGACGAACGCCCGCACGGCCATGCCGCCGCCCCATGTGACGAGCCAGACGACGACGCCGCCGGGCCAGACCCGCTCGCGGCCGCGCCGGACCACGAGGTGGGCGAGGACGAGCGCGCCGAGGAACGGCGCCACGGCGAGGAGCGGGTGCGTCGCCGCGCCGTCGCCGGCGTGGGACGCCTGGCCCACCGCGATGAAGACGGCCACGCAGACCACGTCGAGGGCGACGACGGCGCCCGGGTGCATCCCCCGGCTCGCCGCCGCTGGGGCCCGGCTGCCCGCCGCCGTCGCCGCCCGGCTCACAGGAGGCGGCCGACGTGCGCCAGCGCCTGGCGCAGGAGCACCTCGTGCCCGTCGACCATCTCCGTGAGCACGTCGGGGTCGAGCACCTCGGCGGGGGTGAGCCACGTGAGGTCGAGGGCGTCCTGCTGGGGCTGGCAGTCGCCGTCGACGGGGACGACGTAGGCGAGGGAGACGGCGTGCTGGCGCGAGTCGTGGAAGCCCTGGCCGGGGGTGGAGAAGTACTCCGCCACGGTGAACGGCTGGGGCGCGGCGGGGATGCGCGGCAGGCACAGCGGCCCGAGGTCCTTCTCGAGGTGGCGCAGCATCGCGTGGCGCACGCTCTCGTGGAGAAGCACCCGGCCCGAGACGAGGGCCCGGGAGATCCCGCCCTCGCGCGGGTTGCGCAGGAGCAGCCCGATCGCCTGGACGGTGCCGCTGGCGTCGACCCGCACGGGGACGAGGTCGACGTAGATCATCGGGACCTTGCGCCGCACGAGGTCGAGCTCGGCGGGGGAGAGCCAGGGGGTGACGTCGTCGGACGCGAGCCCGCTCATGTCCGTACCTCCGCCGTCGTCCGCTCGTGCACCACAGGCCTCCTTCGCCGTCGTCCGTCTCTCCGGCCGCCGCCGGGGCGGGGGCGGGATGGTCGTGCGCGAGGCGGGACTCGAACCCGCACGTCCGAAGACACCAGGACCTAAACCTGGCGCGGCTGCCAATTACGCCACTCGCGCTCGTCGGCGCACGGCCCGCGGGGCCGTGCCGACGCCCTGACGCTAGTCGATCCCGAGCTCGCGGCGCAGACGCGCCACGTGGCCGGTCGCCTTGACGTTGTACTGGGCGAGGGTGACGGCGCCGGCTGGGTCGACGACGACGGTCGAGCGCAGCACGCCGGTGTACGTGCGGCCGTAGTTCTTCTTCTCGCCCCAGGCGCCCCACGCCTCGAGGACCGTGTGGTCGGTGTCCGAGGCGAGCGGGAAGGGCAGCGACTCCGCCTCGGCGAAACGGGCGAGCTTGTCCACCGGGTCCGGAGAGACGCCGACGACGGCGTAGCCACGGGCCTGGAGTGCGGCGAGGCTGTCGCGGAAGTCGCACGCCTGCGTCGTGCACCCCGGCGTGGCCGCCGCCGGGTAGAAGTAGACAATGACGCCGCGCTCCGCCTCCGCGCGCAGGTCGGCGAGGCTGACGGAGCCGTCGACGGTCGGCAGGACGAAGTCGGGGGCGGTGTCCCCGACGGACAGACGGGCCACGGTGATCTCCCTCGGCAGGCGGAAACGGGTGCTCCCAGCATCCCATCCGCGCCGCGGTGCCCGCGTCGGCGCCAGCCCCGGTGCCCGCCTGCCACGGCCGAGGCGCCCGCGCCGCCCGGCTCAGGCGCGCCTGCCGGCTCAGGCACCCGCGCCGCTCGGCCGAGAGCGCACCGGGAGCCGTCGCCTTGCCGGCGCGTCAATAGCGTCGCTCGTGCATCGTTGCAGAGGTGTCCCTTCCATGGTGGCCGCCTCGTCCTGACGGCGATGAGTGCGAGTGGCAGCGGCGCACCCGGGGGGCTCGCGGAGCGCCCTGACGACAACGACGTCGATCCGCAGGAAGGGACACCATGCGTCGACCGCGCATACGCGCCGCTGCCGCCGAGGCGGCAGCTCCGGGCACAGCAACGCCCCGACCGGATGACCGGTCGGGGCGGCTGGGTGGTGCGCCATCAAGGACTCGAACCTTGAACCCGCTGATTAAGAGTCAGCTGCTCTGCCAATTGAGCTAATGGCGCTTGGAACAGTGGATGACGCTACCACCGGCGGCGGGGGCGGTGCGAGTCCGCGGCCCGTGACGCCCATCACGCACACCGGCGCGGACCCTGCCGCGCCGCGACGGCGAGCGGGCGCTGCGGACCGGTCCCGCCGGGGGCGTGCGAGCGGCCCCGTTCGGATAGGTTGGAAGGGTGCCACAGCCTCGCGTAACGCTCGCCACCTGCTCCGACGCCGGACTCGACGAAGACGAGCTCGGCCTGCCCGACGCCCTCGCCGAGCGGGGGATCGACCCGCGGGTCTCCGCATGGGACGACCCGGAGGTCAACTGGTCCGAGGCGGGCATCGTCGTCCTGCGCTCGGTCCACAACTACGCGAGCCGGCGGGATGACTTCCTCGCGTGGGCGCGGACCATCCCCAAGCTGCTCAACAACGCCGACGTCGTCGAGTGGAACACGGACAAGCACTACCTCCAGGAGCTCGCCAAGCGGGGGATGCCGACGATCGGCACCGTCTGGCTCGAGCCCGACGCGAAGCTGAGCAAGCACCAGGTGCACACCCGGTTCCCCTCGCTCGGTGACTTCGTCGTCAAGCCGGCCGTCTCCGCCGGGTCGCGCGACACGGGCCGGTACACCGCGCGCGACGCCGGGTCGCGGATGAAGGCCATCCAGCACGCGTACGCCCTGCTGAGCGAGGGCCGCTCGGTCATGGTCCAGCGCTACCTCGACTCCGTCGACGTGCGCGGGGAGACGGCGCTCATCTACATGAACGGCATCTTCTCCCACGCCGTCGAGAAGGAGGCGATGCTCCACGGGCCCTTCACGAGCGCGGACGACGCGCCCCGCGAGGTCGCGCACACGCGCGAGCCCACCACCGCCGAGCTGCGCCTCGGTGAGGACGTGCGCGCGGCGACCCACAGCTACATGAAGTCCCGCATCGGGCGGGACGCCCAGCTCCTCTTCAACCGCATCGACGTCGTCGAAGGCGACGGCGGGCATCCGACCGTCATGGAGGTCTCCCTCGTCGACGCCTCGCTCTACCTCGGCACGACGCCCGGGGCGCTCGACAACTTCGCCGACGCGATCGGGGCGCGCGCCTTCTGGTGAGCCGCGCCCGGCGGGCGGCGCGCTCACGTTGCGGGGTCGCTGTTCTTTGCCACGATCGGCTCATGACGCGCGTACAGCTGGGTGCCCGGCGGGCCGGGCGATGAGCCGCCGGCTCGTCCTCACGGCGGACGACCTGGGCCACGACCGGGAGACGAACCGCGAGATCGTCGCGCTCCTGCAGGAGGGCCGGTTGACCGCCTCGACGCTCCTCGTCGTGGGCCCGGAAGCGGCGCACGCCGCCGGGCTCGTCCTCGCGGCGAGGATGGACGACGGCGCCCCGGCTGCGGGCCGCGTTCCCGTCCCGCGCCTCCACATCGCGCTGACGAGCCCGGCGGGTGAACCGCCGTGGCGGCCCGTCGCCCCCGACGTGCGATCCCTGACGGACGACGACGGTGCCTTCCACGTCAACGCCTTCCTCCTCGGAGAGCAGGCCACAGCCGAGGAGGTCGAGCGTGAGCTCGAGGCGCAGCTCGCGTGGATGGGCGCGGCGGGGTTGCAGCCGGCCGGACTCGACTCGCACGCCGGCATCCTCTACGGCCTCCACGGTGGCCCGTTCCTCGACGTCGCGCTGGCCTTCTGCGCCAGGCACGGCCTCCCGTTCCGGATGCCGCGCTCGATCGAGCTCTACGGCGGCCTCAACCTCCCGCCGGACATGCGGGCCGAGTTCGAGGAGTACGTCGCCCGTGCGGTGGCGACCGCGGACGGCCTCGGTGTGCGCCTGCCGGCGGAGATCGGCACGAGCTGGGAGTCCGCCGGCGAGCTCGGCTCCTACGAGGCGCTGCGCGCCCACTACGTCGACCTGCTGTGCCGGCTCCCGGAGGGGACGAGCGAGATCTTCCTCCACCCCGCACCGGAGTCCGCCGTCGAGAAGCTGCACGGTCCCGACGGGATGACCCGGGCGTGGGAGCTCCGGCTCCTGCGCGACCCCGCCTTCGCCGAGGCGATCGCGGCTGAGGGGATCGAGCTCGTCTCGTCCTGGTGAGCTGGTGAGTGGCACGGGGGCGTCGTCGTCTCACCTGGCAGACGGTCGGGCACCTGTGGTCCCGGGCGGTGGACGGCGGTCGACGGCGCGCGCCGTCCGTCCCTAGCGTCCGAACCACTCGCACGTCTCACCGGTGCGCACGCCGTCCGGACCTGTCCAGGCCCGGACGGCGCGCGGCGCCCCTCACTGAAGGAAGACCCATGGTCCTCACCGGACTTGCCGTCGGCGGTGTTCTCGGCTTCGCGCTGCAACGCGGTCGCTTCTGCGTCACGGGCGCGTTCCGGGACGTGTGGATCGGGCGCCAGACCCGATGGATGACGGCGTTCCTCATCGTCATCGCCGTCCAGAGCGTCGGCCTGTTCACCCTGCAGGGCCTCGGCGTCATCGAGCTCGGTGCCGGCGAGCTGGCGCTGTGGCCGACGATCGTCGGCGGCTTCATCTTCGGCTTCGCCATCGTGCTGGCCGGCGGGTGCGCCACCGGGACGTTCTACCGCTCCGGCGAGGGCCTCATCGGCAGCTGGTTCGCTCTCCTCTTCTATGCCGGGTTCGCATCGATCATGAAGTACGGGATCTTCGGCGACCTCACCGCCGCCGCCCGTGCCCAGACCGTCCCGCTCACGACCATCCACGACAGCCTCGGCATCTCGCCGTGGTGGCTCGTCGCGGTGCTGGCCGTCGGCGTGGCGGCGCTCGCCTCGCGCCACCTCGCCGCCGAGCCGAAGCTGGCGATCGCGACGCTGCCGCCGCGCCGCACCGGGCTCGCGCACCTCCTCCTCGAGAAGCCCTGGCACGCCTTCGGGACGGCCGTACTCATCGGCGTCATCGCGACCGTCGCGTGGCCGCTCAGCGCCGCCAGCGGCCGCAACGCCGGGCTCGGCATCACGACGCCGTCGGCCAACGTCGTCAGCTTCCTCGTCACGGGTGACGTCGAGCTCGTCGACTGGGGCGTCTTCCTCGTCCTCGGCATCCTCGTCGGAGCGTTCATCGCCGCCAAGGCCAGCGGGGAGTTCCGGCTGCGGGTCCCGGACGCGACGACGGTCGTCCGCTCGATCAGCGGCGGTGCGCTCATGGGCGTCGGTGCCGCGCTCGCCGGCGGCTGCACGATCGGCAACGCGATGGTCAACACCGCCCAGTTCTCCTACCAGGGCTGGCTGTCCTTCGGCTTCATGGTGCTCGGGACCGGGGTCGCCACCCACATCTTCATCCTGCGCCACCGCTCGGGCACCGCGTCCGGCTCCCAGCCCGTCGCCTCGCTCGCCAACGCCTGACCACACTGACGAAGGAGATCTCCCATGCCCGTGACCCTCGAGACCAACGGCCAGGTCTGCCCGTTCCCGCTCGTCGAGGCCAAGCAGGCCATCGCCTCCCTCGAGAGCGGTGACCACCTCACCATCAACTTCGACTGCACCCAGGCCACCGACGCCATCCCGCGGTGGGCCGCGGAGAACGGCTACCCGGTGACGCACTTCGACCGGCTCGGTGACGCCAGCTGGACGATCACCGTCGAGAAGCAGTAGGCGCGGCCGGAGGCCGCACAAGGACTACCCCAGGGGGGCGGGGTAGGGCGCGGGGCACGCGGGTCCGAGCGGACCGGCGTGCCCCGCGCTCGTGCGTCCGGGGTCGGCGCCAGCTCCGCTCGGGCGCCCCGGGGCGGGCCCGACCCACCCCTGTGCCGGTGCTCGGCGGCGTGCGGGAACGACAAGGCCCCCGGCTCGCGGTGTGTGCCGCGGGCCGGGGGCCTTCTCGTGCTGGGGTGAGTAACGGGGCTTGAACCCGCGACCTCCTGGACCACAACCAGGCGCTCTACCGACTGAGCTATACCCACCATGTGCGCGGTCGAGGCCCTCGCGAGCACTGACGTTGCAGTCGTTTAGTGTAGCCGCTCCCGCGGGTGCTCAGGACGGCGCGGAGGCCGACGGCGGGGTGTCCTGCGTCTCACCCCCGAAGGGGAGCCCGAACGCGGCGCCGCCCTGGCCGGCGCGCGAGGCCGCCCCGAGAGCCGCGAGGTCAGCGGCGACGTCGGCGGCCGCCGGCGTCGGGACCGTCGTGGCGCCGTCGGCCGTCTCGCCCATCCCGGCGAGGATCGCCGACGTCGGCTGCTTGGCCACGGCCTGGGCCGCCTTCTTCACCGTGGGGGAGTCCGGCCCGTCGCCCGCCGGGAAGAGCGCGGCCCGGTAGTAGCGCAGCTCGTCGATGCTCTCGAGGATGTCCGCCAGCGCGCGGTGCCCGCCGTTCTTCGCGGGGGAGTGGAAGTAGGCGCGTGGGTACCAGCGGCGCGCCAGCTCCTTGATCGAGGAGACGTCGATGATCCGGTAGTGCAGGTGCTCGACGAGCTCGGGCATGTCCCGGTGGAGGAACGTCCGGTCGGTGCCGACGGAGTTGCCCGCGAGGGGGGCCTTGCGCGGCTCCGGCACCCACGAGCGCACGTACTCGAGGACGAGCTCCTGCGCCCGCTCCATCGTCAGGCCGTCGGCCAGCTCGTTGATGAGGCCGGACGTCGTATGCATCTCCCGCACGACGTCGCCCATCCGCTCGACCGCGCCGGGCGGAGGAGCGATGACGAGGTCGATACCGGCGTCGACCGGACGGAGCTCGGAGTCGGTGATGACGACGGCGACCTCGACGAGGGCGTCGCTGGCGAGGTCGAGGCCCGTCATCTCGCAGTCGATCCAGACGATCGGGTCGTTCAAGGTGCGTGAGTTCACCTGTCCAGGGTAGGTGCTCAGCGGTCCCGCGTGTCCGGGGCGAGCCCGTCGGGGCGCGCCTGCCCGGCGCCGTGCTCGCCGACGGGGCCGGGCGGGGTCGCCCGCGGGCGGGGAGCCACGAGCCGGCCCTGGCTGACGAGGACGCCGAGGATGACGAGCACCGCACCGACGGGCTCGTTCCAGTGGAGCTCCTCACCGAGGACGAGGACGCCGAGCGCGACGCCGACGACCGGCGTGAGGTAGGTGACGGTCGAGGCCGGTGCCGCTCCCCAGGCGCGGATGATCGTCGTGTTCCAGACGTAGGCGAGCCCTGTGCCGACGGCGCCGAGGACGACGATGCTCGCCGTCACCGGGACCGTGAGCGCCACCGGCGTCGCGGCGACGGCGGGGGCGAGGACGAGCATGATGACGGCGGCGACGCCGACCTGGGAGGCGGCGATCGTCGTCGGGTCGTAGTCGTAGCCGCGCAGGATCCGGCGGTTGTAGACGAACGCCAGCCCGTAGCACGTGGTCGCGCCCAGGCAGGCGGCCTGCGCGAGGAGGACGTTCTCCCCGCGGTACCCGGCGAGCGCGGACCACGGTGCCGCGACGACGACGACGCCGGCTCCCGCGGCGAGCAGCCCGACGGTGCGGCGACGGGTGAGGCGCTCGTCCGGCAGGAGGGCGAGCCCGACGAGCAGGGTCGTGACCGGGGTGGTGGCGTTGTAGATGCTCGACAGCCCCGAGGGGATGTACTGCCCGGCCCAGGAGTACAGGAGGAACGGCGCCACGCACAGCACGATCGAGATCGCGGTGAGGTGGCCCCACACGGCCGCGCCCCGGGGCCACCGGCGGCGGGTGACGACCATGACGCCCGCGAGGGCGAGCGCGCCGCACACGAGGCGGCCGAGCGTGACCTGGGCGGGGGAGAGGCCGTCGAGGGCGACCTTGATGAGGAGGAAGCTCGAGCCCCAGATCAGCGCCAGCAGGGCGAACATGACGCCGATCGCTCGCGGGGACCGCTCGGCGCTCATCGGGCGGATCGGCCGTCGTCGTCCGGCGATGCTGCGCCGTCGTCATCCGGGGCGTCCGGGCCCTCGTCCCGGGGCGGGGCCGCGCCGCCGTCGTCCTCCTCGACGCGCATCCGGGAGAGCCGCGCGTACGTCTGGTCCCACCAGCGCGGGTAGACCGGGACGACGACGTCCTCCTGCCGGACCATCCGGTCGAGCACGCCGATGCGCACCGACAGCAGCGTGGCGACCATCGCGAGGGTGGAGGCGAGCGCGAGGACGGCGACCGACCCGATCGCCCACCGGTAGTCGCCGAGCGTCGGCGCGGCGGTGCCCGAGCGCGCGTCGAGGACGATGCCGACGAGGATCGCCGCGATCATCGCCCCGGCGAAGCCGCCGGAGTTGACGAGCCCGGTCGCCGTCGAGATCCGGGAGGGAGGGTTGTAGTCGCGCGCGATGTGGAATGCGACCTGCGACGCGGGGCCGCCGAGCGCCAGGACGATGAACGCCGTCGTGACGACGAACGGTGGTGGCCCGTCGCCCGGCCAGGCGACGAGCGAGACGACGGCGAGGATCCCGCCGACGGAGACCGTGACGGCGATGGGCATCCGCCACCCCGGGCGTCGGCCGGCGAAGGGCCCGATGAAGAAGCTCGCGGCGAGGGTGGCGACGACGTAGAGGGAGAGCTGACCCGCGGCCGCGGCGTTGCTGTAGCCGAGCGCCTCGGTGAGGAACGGGTAGCCCCACACGAGGGAGATGACACCGCCGGGGGTCATCGTCGCCTGGTGCGTCCAGAAGGCGAGGCGGGTCTCCTTGCGCCCCCAGGACGCGGCGACGTCCGCCAGCGCCCGGCGGCTCGTGCGCTCCGGTTGCTGCGCCGGTTCCCGCACCTCGCGGTACGGGGCCGCGATGGCGGGTCGCAGGAGGAGCAGGGCGTAGGCGACGGACGTCAGCCCGGTGATGGCGAACGTGCGGGTCCAGCCGTAGTCCTCGAGCGCGATGACGAGCGGGACTGTCGCCACGAGGTTGCCGGCCATGCCGAACAGGCCGGTCGCCGTCGTGAGGATGGCGTAGCGCCGGCGCGGGAACCACATCGCCGCGAGGCGCAGGACGGCGATGAAGACGGCGGCGTCGCCCATGCCGAGCAGGGCTCGGGCCGCGAGAGCGACGGGATACCCCGTGGCGAACGCGAAGGTCGTCTGGGCGACGCCGAGGACGAGCGTGGCGACAAGGAGGACGCGGCGGGGGCCCCAGCGGTCGATGGCGAGGCCGGCGGGGACCTGCATGGCCGCGTAGATGCCGAGCTGGACCATGACGAACGAGCCGAGCTCCGTGGCGGAGATGCCCAGGCGGTCGATCGCGTCGGGCCCGGCGACCCCGAGCGAGGCCCGGTGGAGGACGGCGAGGAAGTAGACGCACGCCCCGGCGAGCCACACCAGCCAGGACGAACGACGGGCGCGGTCATCGACGCGGGCGAAGGGGGCTCTCACGATGGGTCATCGTCTCACCAAGGGGCGATGCAAGCCTGTGCCCCCGGCAGGACTCGAACCTGCAACCTACGGATTAGAAGGCCGTTGCTCTATCCGTTGAGCTACGGGGGCCCGCGCACGGTGCGGACCCCGCAGCGGCGCTGGGGCCATTGTGTCAGGTCCGTCGCCGTCGGCGCTCGCCGCTCGGTGCGTGGTCAGGGCGTTCGACGAGCCCTGGCTGCGCCGACACGGGCGGTCGGAGCGCGCACGCGCGGCGCGCTTCTTTGGCGCCGGCGCCGCGGCAAGGCACCCTAGGGCGGTGACTGCCGTGCCCGAGACTCCCGCCGCCGTCGGCAGGCACCCTCGGCACGTCCGCGGGCGCTCACCGCTGCTCGACGTCGTCACGGACCTGCTCGCCGACGTCGAGGCGGTGCGCTTCCCGCTCGACCTCCCCGACGCGCCTGAGCTGCGCCGCCTGCGCGAGCGCGTCGAGACCCAGATCGGCGCCCACCTCCTGCCTCGCCTCAAGCATGAGGAGGGCCCGGCGGTCGTCGTCGTCGGCGGCTCGACCGGCGCCGGGAAGTCCACCCTCGTCAACAGCGTCATCACGAGCGAGGTCTCCACCGCGGGCGTCCTGCGCCCGACGACGACCCAACCGGTCCTCGCCGCGCGTCCCGAGGACTCCTGGCTTCTCGAGGACCATCCGCTCGCCGCGCTCGCGGACCTCGTCGAGGACGACGGCGTGCCGCGGGGCCTCGCTCTGCTCGACACCCCGGACGTCGACTCCGTCGACGAGACCAACCGCCGGCTCGCCGACGTCCTCCTCGAGACCGCGGACCTGTGGGTCTTCGTCACGACGGCGTCCCGCTACGGCGACGCCGTCCCGTGGCGGATCCTCACTCAGGCGCAGGAGCGGGGGACCTCCCTCGCCGTCGTCCTCAACCGCGTCCCCCGGCGCGTGCTGGCCGAGGTCCGCGCGGACCTCCTCGGCCGGCTCGACGGCCTCGGGCTCGGCTCGGCGCCGCTGTTCGTCATCGAGGACGTCGGCCCGCACGAGGGGCTGCTCCCCGAGTCCGCCATCGAGCCGCTGCGCACGTGGCTCACACTCGTCGGCGGGCGGAACACGGCGCGCGGCGTCGTCCGCCGCACGACGCAGGGGGCGTGGCGCGGCCTGCGGGAGGACCTCCTGCGCCTCGCCGACGGCGTGACGGCCCAGACGATCGCGGCGGGAAGCCTGCGGTCGCGTGCCGCGCATGCCGCCGAGGACCACGCGGAGGCGTTCACGCGGTCGCTCGCCGCCGGCGTCGCGGCCCAGGGGGCGCCGACAACCCGGTGGCTCTCGCTCGCCAGCACGGGCGGGCCGCTCGCCCCGCTGGTCGCCGGCACCGGCTCGCGCGTCCGCCGCGGGTGGCGCTCCGGCGCCTACCGCACCCGCTCGGCAGCGGCGGCCGGGATCGCCGCGGACGTCCGGGCCGCTCTCGTCACGCTCATCGCCGCCGCGGCGGGGGAGGCGGGCGCCGCCGTGCGCGCCGCCGGGAGCGAACCGGCCCTCGGCGGCCAGGTCCTCCTCGCCGCTTCGGCGGGGGTGACGGCGCCCGGCACTGCTGCCGCGACGGGTGCCCCCGGCACCGCAGGTGCCACCAGCACGTCCGCGGACGCACCCGGGACCGACGCCACCGCGCGGCAGGCACGCGCCCGCTCCGCCGTCGACCGGTGGGTCGCCCGGACCAAGGTGCTCACCCCCGAGCTCGCCGCCGGGAGCGCTCGTGACGCGCTCGATCACGCCGGCGTCGCGGCGCTCGCCCAGGCGGGTGCCGCCGGGCTCGACGGGGCTGCGCGAGCGCTCTCCTCGCTGCTCGGCCGCTCAGGCGTCGAGCTCGTCGAGCGTGCCCGCGCCGAGCTCATCGAGTACGCCGGCGCGGCCGTGCGGGCGGAGGCGGACCGCTTCGTCGAGCGACTCGACGAGCTCGACCTGCGCCCGGAGGCCGGCTCCGGGCTCCGGTTACGAGCGAGCGAACTGAGAGGGCACCTATGACGCACGTCGAACTCACCGAGCGCAGTGCCCCGACGTCCCCTGACAGGACGGAGGTGGCGCTCGAGCGAACCGAGAGGGCACCTATGACGCACGTCGAACCCGCCGAGCGCAGCGACCGGACGCCCGCCGACGGGACGGACTCGGCGCTCGCGGCCCGCGTCGCGCGCATCGAGGACGGCCTGGTCGCAGCTGGCGACCTCGTGGACCCCGCGCTCGCCGAGCGCGCCCGGGCGGACATGCGCACGGTCCATGACCGCCTCGCGCTCGGCGTGGACCGGACGGTCGTCGCGCTCGTCGGGGGCACGGGATCGGGGAAGTCCTCCCTCTTCAACGCGATCTCAGGCGTCACCTTCGCCGACGTCGGCGCGATCCGTCCGACGACGGACCGCGCCGCCGCGTGCGCGTGGTGCAGTGAGGCGGACGGACTCCTCGACTTCCTCGCGGTCGCTGAGCACCGGCGCATCGTCCGTGAGTGCCCGCCCGACGACGAGCGGGAGCGTGCCCTCTCCGGCCTCGTGCTGCTCGACATGCCCGACCACGACTCAGTCGCCGAGGAGCACTCGGCCCAGGTGGACCGGCTGCTCCCGCTCGTCGACATCCTCGTGTGGGTCGTCGACCCCCAGAAGTACGCGGACAACGCCCTGCACGAGCGGTACCTGCGCGCCCTCGCGAACCGGCAGGACGCCATGCTCGTCCTCGTCAACCAGGTCGACACGATCCCGGACGACAAGGTCGTCCCCGTCGCGGACGGTGTGCGTGCCCTCCTCGCCGCGGACGGCCTCGCCGACGTGGAGGTCCTGACGACGTCGGCGCTGACCGGGGAGGGCATCCACGAGCTGCGCGCGGTGCTCGCGCTCGCGGTTGCCCTCCCGTCGGTCTCGGCGCGGACGGCGCAGGCCGAGCTCGACGCCGTCGCCGGTCGCCTCCGGGGAGCGGTCGGGTCGGGCGAGCCCGGTCTCGGGGAGGACGCCGTCGACGGCGCAGCGCGTCAGCTCACCGTCGCGAGCGGGATCGACGCCGTCGAGCAGTCGATCCGCACGGCGGTCGCACGCCAGGGGGACAGCGCGCTCGCCGATCCCGAGGCGCCCGCGGTCGCCACGGTCGCGGGCGTGCGGGGGCGGTGGGTCGAGGAAGCCTCCGCCGGTCTCCCGGCCCGCTGGAGCGCCGGCATCGAGCAGGCGGTCGCGCCCGTCGAGCGGCTCGCGGCGGCGGCCACCGAGGCGGTCGCGGGCGTGGCGCTCCCGCCCACCCGCGTGCCCCGCGCCGCCGCACTGCGCTGGGCCGGGCTCGCCCTCGGGGTGCTCGGTCTGCTTGCCCTCGTCGTCCTCGCCGTCGGCGCGGCTGCCGAGTGGGACCTGCCGACGGCGGCGCTCCTCGGTGGGGGAGTCGGGGCCGTCGTCGCGGGCTCGGTGCTCGTCATCGCTGCGCGGTCGGTCCGGGGTGCTGCCGCCGAGCGTGCCGCCGGGGACTACCGCGCCGCCGTGACGCAGCGCCTGCGCATGGTGGTGCGCGCCGAGCTCGCCGCGCCCACCGACGCGTTCCACGCCCGCCACCGGCGCCTCCGCGAGGCCCTGGGCTGACCACTCCGCGGGCACCGCCCGCCCGCGCTTCCCGCACAGGAAGGTCCCTGGCCACCCCGTCCACAGGACGCCCGCGGTGGGCCGGGTGGCGTCGGGCCGGCGCGGCAGCGTGTCGCCCGACGCCGGCACCGGGCCGGCGCGGGAGTGGAGGAGCACGTCATGGACGTCAAGTCTCAGGTGACCGTCCGGGGCAATGTCGGCGCAACACCGACGCTCGTCATCAGCGAGCGCGGCACGAGGTACACGCGGTTCCGCATCGCCGTCACGCAGCGCGTCAAGGACGCGGCCACGGGGCAGTGGCGCGACGGGCGGACGGAGTGGTTCACGGTCAAGACCTGGTACGACCTGGCCGAGAACGTCGCGGCGTCGCTCGTCAAGGGCACCCCCGTCGTCGTCGTGGGCACCCTCGGCACCGACACGTGGACGCGCGACGGGCAGGAGCAGACGACCCTCGTCATCCACGCCGACGTCGTCGGGATCGATCTCAAGACCGGCACCGCGCACTTCTCCCGCGTCGTCCGGGGCGTTCGGCTCGAGGAGGAGGAGCCGCTCGGCCACGCGGACCCGGTACCGGGCACGGCGCCGGAAGCGGACGCGCCCGTCTGGGAGCTCCCGCCCGATGACGAGCCGGCCGGCGAGGAGTACGGCGACGAGCCGGAGGGCGCCGCACTGACCGGCGCGACGACGAGCTGAGCGCGCCGGGTCCTCGTGCTTCGGCGCCTTGCGCACCGCCCGGTGCGTGGGGTCGGACACAGTGCGGTCCAGCGGGCGGCAGGGTGTCCTACCCTGGGAGGTTGAACGGCCGAGGATTCTCGGCCGAACCCGATCGCACAGGGAGAGTTGTGGCCGAGTACATCTACTCGATGGTCAAGGCGCGCAAGGCGCACGGCGAGAAGGTCATCCTCGACGACGTCACGATGGCGTTCCTGCCCGGGGCAAAGATCGGCATGGTCGGCCCGAACGGTGCCGGTAAGTCGACGATCCTCAAGATCATGGCCGGTCTCGAGCAGGCGTCCAACGGGGAGGCGCGGCTGTCGCCGGGCTACTCCGTGGGGATCCTCCTCCAGGAGCCGCCGCTCAACGAGGAGAAGACCGTCCTCGGCAACGTCGAGGAAGGCGTCGCGGAGATCAAGGCCAAGCTCAACCGGTTCAACGAGATCGGTGAGCTCATGGCCGACCCGGACGCCGACTTCGACGCGCTCATGGCGGAGATGGGCACGCTCCAGACCGCCATCGACGCGGCGAACGCCTGGGACCTCGACGCCCAGCTCGAGCAGGCGATGGACGCCCTGCGCTGCCCGCCGCCGGACGCGGACGTCTCCGTCCTCTCCGGTGGTGAGCGCCGCCGCGTCGCGCTGTGCAAGCTCCTCCTCGAGGCACCGGACCTGCTCCTCCTCGACGAGCCGACGAACCACCTCGACGCCGAGAGCGTGCTCTGGCTCGAGCAGCACCTCGCCAAGTACCCCGGCGCCGTCATCGCCGTCACCCACGACCGGTACTTCCTCGACCACGTCGCGGAGTGGATCGCCGAGGTCGACCGCGGGCGCCTCTACCCCTACGAGGGCAACTACTCCACGTACCTGGAGAAGAAGCAGGCGCGCATGGCGGTCCAGGGCAAGAAGGACGCCAAGCTCGCCAAGCGCCTCAAGGACGAGCTCGAGTGGGTCCGTTCGAGCGCGAAGGGCCGTCAGGCCAAGTCGAAGGCGCGCCTGGCGCGCTACGAGGAGATGGCCACGGAGGCCGAGCGCACCCGCAAGCTCGACTTCGAGGAGATCCAGATCCCGCCGGGTCCGCGCCTGGGCTCGGTCGTCATCGACGCGAAGAACCTCAACAAGGGCTTCGACGGGCGCACGCTCATCGACGGCCTGTCCTTCACGCTGCCCCGCAACGGCATCGTCGGCGTCATCGGCCCGAACGGCGTCGGCAAGACGACGCTCTTCAAGACGATCGTCGGCCTCGAGCCGCTCGACGCCGGTGACCTCACGGTCGGCGAGACCGTGAAGATCTCCTACGTCGACCAGTCCCGCGGCGGCATCGACCCGAAGAAGACCCTGTGGGAGGTCGTCTCCGACGGGCTCGACTACATCCAGGTCGGCAACGTCGAGATGCCCTCGCGCGCGTACGTCGCGGCGTTCGGGTTCAAGGGCCCGGACCAGCAGAAGCCGGCCGGCGTCCTCTCCGGCGGTGAGCGCAACCGCCTCAACCTCGCGCTCACCCTCAAGCAGGGCGGGAACCTCCTCCTGCTCGACGAGCCCACGAACGACCTCGACGTCGAGACCCTCGGCTCCCTCGAGAACGCGCTGCTCGAGTTCCCGGGCTGCGCCGTCGTCGTCTCTCACGACCGGTGGTTCCTCGACCGCGTCGCGACGCACATCCTCGCCTGGGAGGGCACCGAGGAGAACCCGTCGAGCTGGTACTGGTTCGAGGGAAACTTCGCCTCCTACGAGGAGAACAAGACCGAGCGCCTCGGCGCGGACGCCGCGCGTCCGCACCGGGTCACGTACCGCAAGCTCACCCGCGACTGAGCGGGCGCCTGCCGTGGCACGACTGACCATCCCGGTCCAGCTCCGCTGGTCCGACATCGACGGGTACGGCCACGTCAACAACGCCGCGATGCTCACCCTCCTCGAGGAGGCGCGCATCGCGGCGTTCTGGGCGCCCCGGCCCGGGGATCCCGCGTCGCAGGACGAGGCTGCGGGGCAGTCCACGGCGGGCGAGCCCGGCACTGGTGGGCCTGTCGCCACGGAGCCTGGCACCGGCGACAGCGGCGGCAAGCTCCTCGACGCCGGCCCCGGGGCGGCCACCGCGACGTTCATCGCACACCAGGAGATCGAGTACCTCGCGCCGCTGCCGTACAGCCTGCAGCCCCTCCACGTGCAGATGTGGGTCGCCCGCATGGGCGGCGCGAGCATCGACGTCTGCTACGAGATCCCGGGTCCCGACGGCGTCGCCGCGCGCGCGATGACGACGATCGTCCTCGTCGACTCCGGCACCGGCCGCCCGCGCCGGCTCACCGACGACGAGCGCGCGGCCTGGGAGCCGCTCGTCGAGGAGCCCGTCTCCTTCCGGCGGCACCGGAACCGCTGACCGTGCGGGCGCGCGGTGCGACAACGGCGCCACGACGCCTCACGGGCAGGAGTGCGCCCCGTACGCGGCGGTCGTCGAGCCCGTGACGACGTCACCGTCGCGCGAGGCGTCGGCGGTCACCTCGAGCGAGCCTGCCTCGACCGCCGCCTGGCCGCGTCGTTGGTGACCCGGCCGCCCGTCCGTGGCGCCCGCCTGGTGCTCAGGTGCTCCACGCCTTTGTGAAGCACCTCACGCTATCCAGGGGCGCGGAAGAGTGTCAACGAACGCCGGTGACCGTCCCGGCAAGCGGACGGCGGCGCGACGACGGTGCCCGCGCAGGTGCCGTTGCCGCCCGGCCCCAGCGGTCCGGCGAGGCCCGGGCGACGTCTCAGGCGAGGAGCGCGAGCACCTCTCGCTCCACCGCGGCCCGCTCGGTGTCGGACATCGGGACCGGCTGCGCCGCGCGCTCGGCGAGCTCGCGCGGGACGGTCTCCCCGCGCTCGTACCGTTCGATGACCTGCGGGTCGATGTAGGAGGCGCGGCACACGGTGGGGGTGTTGCCGAGGTTCTCGGACACCTCGACGACGGCGGCGCGCACCACCTTGGCGCGCTTGCGGGCGGAGGAGGCGTGCTCGGCACGCCCGAGGGCGAGCGCCGCGAGGACGGTGCCGTGCCACGTACGGAAGTCCTTCGCGCTCGAGTCGGGACCGAGGAGCTCCTTGACGTGGGCGTTGATGTCCCCGCTCGTGATGTCGAACCACTGGCGTGAGCGGCGGTAGGCGAGCAGCTCCTCGCCCCCGCCCCGGCGGCGCCGGAGGGTGGCGATGGGGGCGCGCAGGTCCGCGTCCGCCTCGAGGACGAGCTGGCGGCGCTGGCCGGACTTGGCGATGTAGTCGAACTCGATGGTGCCGTCCCGGCGGATCCGGACGTGCTCCTTACGGATCGTGGCGAGGCCGAAGCTGCCGTTCTGCTCCGTGTACGCCTCGCTCCCCACCCGGAAGAACCCCCGGTCGAGGAGGGTGAACGCCACGGCGAGCGCCTTCTCGCGGGGCATGCCGGGGCGGGTCAGGTCGACCGCGGCGCGCTCGCGGGCAGCCGGGAGCGCCCCGGCCATCGCGAGGACGTGCTCGTGCTTGGCGCGGTCGCGCCGCTCCCGCCAGGCCGGATGGTAGAGGTACTGGCGCCGGCCGGCGTCGTCCGTGCCGACCGCCTGGATGTGGCCGTTCGGGACGGGGCAGATCCACACCTCGCGCCACGCGGGCGGGATGACGAGCGACTTGCAGCGCTCGAGCACCTCGGGGTCGTCGATGCGCCGCCCCGTCGCGTCGAGGTAGACGAACCCCTTGCCCGCCCGCCGCCGGGTCAACCCCGGGGAGTCGACGCTCACCCTGCGCAACCTCATCCGATCATCCTCACGGGCACAGTCTGCGAGGCGCTGCGCCACCGCGCTCGCCGAGCGGCCCGCGGGCGCGCACGATGGGGCCGTCGGGGACCGCCCGCGCGCCCCGTCGGGAGGAGTGATCGATGGCCATCGTCTCCCTGCGGTCGGTCGTCCGGATCGCCCGTGCCGGGCACCTCGGTGCGCGTGTGCGCGCGATCCGGGACGGGCAGGCGGCGCTACGGGTGGCGGCCCTCCACGCCGGCCTGCGCAGCGGTGTCCTGGCCGCGCTCCGGACCCCGCGCACCGTCCCCGACCTCGCCGCCCGGCTAGGCACGAGCGAGGAGGAGCTGCTCACGGCCTTCGTGCGCGTCCTCGTCGCGCACGGCGTCGTGACGCGGACGCCCGCCGGGTACCTGCTGACCCGCCGCGGGGCCGCCGTCCTGGACGACGGCGTCGTCCGCGCGGGCTACGAGGCGTTCGGCGGCTTCCACGGCGACGTGTACCGCGACATGGCCGATGAGCTGCGCGGGAGGACGCGACGTCGCGACGTCGTCGAGAACGCCGACGTCATCGCCCGCCTCTCGAGCGCGATGGCTCCCCTCGTCGAGGCGGCCCTCGCGCGAGAGGTCGACGCCGCCGGCCCGCGCCGTCTCCTCGACGTCGGCTGCGGGGACGGCACCCACCTGCGGCGCCTGCTCATGGACGCGCCCGGGGCCGACGGGGTCGGTGTGGAGGTCGACGACGCCACCGCCGCCGTCGCTGAGCGCGCCCTCGCCGAAGCCGGGCTGAGCGCCCGGGCGAGCGTCGAGCGCGGCGACGTCGGGGCGCTGGTGCGCGCCGGCAGGGTCGAGGGCCCGTTCGGCCTCGTCCTCCTCGCCAACGTCCTCTACTACGTCCCGCCCGCGGAGCGGGTGGCGCTGCTCGCCTCCCTCGCCGGTCTGCTGGCACCGGGCGGGCGTCTCGTCGTCGTGACGACGACGGCGGACGACTCACCCTTCAGCCGCCACTTCGACCTCCTGCTCCGCGCGCAGGACCCGCCGATGGCCCTCCCGCGAGCGGCGGACGTCGTCGACGCGTGCGCGAGGGGCGGGCTCGAGCTCGTCACCCGCCGGCGCATCGCCCCGGGTGACCCGCTCTACCTCGTCTCCGCCCGGCGGCCTGCCGGGACGAGCACGCCCCCGGGATGACGCGCAGCACGACGCCCCGGGCGGCGGGACCACCCGGGGCGTCGTCGTTCCCTCGCGTCAGGCGCTGGTGCGGCGCCGGGCCAGGAGGACCAGGCCCGCTCCGAGCAGGGCGAGCGCCGCGAGGAGCGCCGCGCCAGTCTCGACGCCGGTGATCGGCAGGCCGCCCCCACCGGGCGGCGGGGTGGTCGGTGCCGTCGTCGGTGCGGGTGAGTCGGTGCCCGTCGGCGTCGGGGACATCGTGTCCGTCGGCGTCGGCGTCGGGACGGGTGCCGCGGTCACGGTGAGCGGGGCACTCACTTCCAGGGCCCCCTGCGTCGCCGTGAGCGCGTACTGCCCGCCCGCCGTCGTCACCGGGATGGTGACGTCGGTGGTGGCCGCGCCCTCGTCGTCGACCTCCACCGTGGCGATGACGATGCCGTCGAGGGTGAGGACGGCCGTCCCGTCCGGCATGAAGCCGCTGAGGACCACGCCGACGCTCGTCCCTGCCTCGACCTCGTCGTCGTCGAGCGTGATCGCCGGCGTGTAGGCAACCGTGAACGTGACCAGCGCGGTGGCCGTCCCGTTGGGTCCGGTCGCCGTGATCGTGCCGGCGTACGTCCCGGGAGCAGCGAACGTGTGCTGGGCGGACAGGAGGTACTCACCGTTGACGTGGAGCTCGTCGCCCTCGCGGGTGGCGGTGACCGTCGCGGGCACCGGGTCGCTCCCGTCGCCGAAGTCGATCGTCGCGGTGATCTCCTCCGCTGTGGTCCCCGGCGCCGTGACGACGCCGAGCGTCATGTCGGCGGCCGTGCCGGCCCGCTCGATCGCCTGGTCGATCCCGGCGGCGTCGACCGTCCAGTCGATGAGGGGCGTGGCGTAGAAGTTGTGGTCCTGGAGGGTCATCCGCCCGCCCAGGGACGCGAGCCGCTCGGCGAAGTTGTCGAAGCGGCGCTGCTCCTGCTCGGTCCACCCGATCTCGAGCACCGCGGCGGCCCGGGGCAGGACGAGCCACAGCGCCTGGTCGATGCCGCGGACCGTCTCCGACCACAGCGGCCCCTCGACGCCGAGGAAACCCTCCGGGTTGGCCTCGGGGAAGAGCGCCAGCGGGTCCCAGTCGTAGTAACGCTCGACGGTGCAGTTGTCACGGCACGCCCACGACAGGCCGATGGGGGAGACGGAGTCGTCCGGGTCGCCCGGGTCGTCGCCGTCGTACCGCTGGTCGAGGTAGGCCTGCGGCGCGTCGGAGATGACCAGCTGGGCGCCGTTCTCGTTCACCCGCTCGGGCGCGATGTCAGCCCCTGCCGTGCCGGCGCTCCACATCTGCAGGACGTTGCCCTCGTGGACGTCCGCGAGCGCGAGCTCGTTCCAGCCGAACGGCTCCTTCCCGAGGTCCTCGACGATGTCGATCATCCGGTCCATGAAGTAGATGTAGTCCACCTCCTCGGTGACGTGGGACTCGTCCCCGCCGATGTGGAGGTAGGGCCCGGGCGTCATCTCCGCGATCTGGGCCCAGACGTGCTCGAGGAACGTGTACGTCACCTCGTTGCGGGTGTCGAGGGTGGAGTGGCCCACCTCGCCCGTGCCGTGCGCGGGCGGGACCCCCGTCTCCGGGTCCGGCTCCGGTGCGGCACCCTCGGTGTTGAGCTGGGGGATCGCGTGGAGGGCGGCCTGGGTGTGTCCGGGCGTGTCGATCTCGGGGACGATGACGATGTGCCGCTCGGCGGCGTAGTCGACGATCTCGGCGTAGTCCTCCTGGGTGTAGAACCCGGTGTGCCCGGGCTCGTCGTTGTACCCGCCCTCGGTCATCGCGGTCTGGCCGGAGATCGAGGTGAGGCGCGTGTAGTCGATGTCGTCGCCCTCGACGCGCCCCTCGTTCGTGATCTCGATGCGCCAGCCCTGGTCGTCCGCGAGGTGGAGGTGGAGGTGGTTCATCTTCAGCTGGACGAGGGCGTCGATGTACTCCTTGACCTCGTCCACGGTCTGGAAGCTGCGCGCGACGTCGAGCATGATGCCGCGGTAGTCGAACCGCGGGGCATCGAGGACGCTCAGCGCGGGGACGGCCCACGGGCCCGAGGTCACCTCGTCGTGCTCGACGAAGGACGGGAACAGCTGGCGCAGGGTCTGGACGCCGTTGAACACGCCGTGGGGCTCGGTCGCGGCCACGACGATACCCTCGTCGTCGACGTCGATCGTGTACGCCTCGGGGTGGTCCTCGTAGCCCTCGACGGCGTGCTCCGGGCCGACCTCGAGGGTGATGTCCCCGCCGTCGTCGGAGTCGTCGACGACAGGCAGCTCGTAGCCGGTCGAGGGGCGCAGGATGTCCGCGAGGAACTCACCAGCGCTCGCGGCCTCGTCGTCCGCGACGATCTGTGCGCCGGACGTGAGGACGAAGGGCTCCCCCTCCTCGTCGACCTCGAGCGACACTGGCCGGGGGATGAGGTCCATGGCGCCGGGCAGCGGGATCTGGTCCGCCTCGGGCCCGTCCCAGACCTCGAGCTCCCACAGCGAGATGCCGTACTCGGTGCCATCGATGGGCGTGCGGTCGATGCCCTGCATCCGGACGAAGCTGACCGGCTCGTCGAGGTCGAGCAGCTGGACGTCGCGGGTGCCGCAGACGGGCTCGACGACGTCGGTCGCATCGGTCCACTCCGCGCCGTCGGCCGACACCTGGAGGCGGTACTGGCGCGCGCAGGCCGTCTCCCAGTAGACCGTCACGTGGTGCACGTCGGTGGGCTCGGCGAGCTCCACCTGGATCCACGCGTCGTCGGCCGTGTTCGAGGACCAGCGCGAGCCCTGCGGCCCGGCGACACCTCCCGTGATGCCGTCGATGGCAAGGTCGGGGCCCCACTGGCCCGCGACCTCCTGACCGGACGCCGTGACCTCGCCGCCGTTCGCGGCGAGGGCGACGTTCGTGCCGACCTCGTGGCTGTCGGCCGTGGCCGGGACCGCGCCGGCCAGGCCGACCGCGGCGACGGCGGCGAGCGCCAGCAGGGTCGGGCGGGTCCTCGTCTTGGTGCGCCTCATCACGCATGCTCCTTCGTTGCTGTTCCCCCGTCCGCGCGCAGCGCGCGGAGTCATCGGCTGGTGCGCTGAGGGAAGGAGGGGGCAGCACACGACCGAGGACTGGTCTCAGGATCCGACTGCCCCTCCGCGCTGTCAAGGGTTGTTGCGGTCCGGGCAACGGATCAGTCCCGGGAATGCTGAGACCGCGACCACCGGCGGCCACGGGCGCGCATGCCGCCCGGCCGCCGGCCTCCGGATGCGTCTGCGACGTCACTGGGCGACGCTGCCTCTTACCCAGCCCGCCCGCACTCCCGGAGGTCCCCATGGCGATGACGTCGCACGAGCCCGCCCGCGTCCACGACGGCCACGGGGGAGGTCGCGAGCCGCTGCTCGTCCGGGCGGCGCTGGCCCTCGAGCACAACGACGCCCTCGACCCCGCGGTCAAGGCCCTCGAGCCCGTCGCCGAGGCGCTCGTGGCGAGCGAGCCTGCCCGTCGGGCGCTCCACGGCCGGGTGCTCGGGCACGCCCTCCACCCGCTCCTCACGGACCTGCCGATCGGCGCGTGGACCTCGGCGACGATCCTCGACCTCACCGGGAGCTCGCGCGAGGCCGCCAGCCGGCTGGTCGGCGTCGGGCTGCTCGCGGCGGTCCCGACGGCGGTGACCGGCTGGGCGGAGTGGGCGACGACCGAGGGCGGGGCCAAGCGCGTGGGGGTCGCGCACGCGGCGGCCAACTCGGTGGCGCTCGGCCTCTACACCGGCTCGTGGCTCGCCCGGCGCCGCGGCCACCACGGGCTGGGCGTCGCGATCGGTCTCGCCGCGGGTGTCGTCGTCGGCGCCGGTGGGTTCCTCGGGTCCCACCTCTCGCTCGCGCGGAAGGTCTCCACCCACAACGCCGCCTTCGCCCCGGAGCCGCCCGCGCACGCCTGAGACGCACGCGCGCAGCACGGCGCCGCTCAGGGCGACGTGTATCGCGGCATGGCGACCAGCTGCGGGGAGGGACGGGCCGCCCGACGTCGTCGACCATGCGGACGTCATCGCCCGGCTCTCCAGCGCGATGGCCCCGCTCGCGGAGGTGGCCCTCGTCCACGAGCTCGATGCCGCGGCGTCGGAGCGTCTCCTCGACGTGGGCTGCGGGGACGGCACGCTCCTGTGACGTCTGCTCGTGGAGTCGCCCCGGGTCCGCGGGGGGGAGCGGGGGAGGCTGCTCGCGTCCCTCGCCAACTGCTGGCGCCGGGCGGGCGCCTCGTCGTCGTCACGACGACGGCGGACGAGTCACCGTTCAGCCGTCACTTCGACGTCCTCCTCCACGCTCAGGACCCGCCGATGGCCTTGCCGCGGCCGGCGGACGTCGTCGACGCGTGCGCGACCGCCGGGTTCGAGGTCGTCACCCGCCGGCGTCTCGGCCCGGGAGCCCCGCTCCACCTCGTCTCGGCCCGACGCAGCGCCGGACGGTGACGCGTCCAGCGAGACTGTGACGCGCGCGGCGAGACGCCTGACGCGCGGCGGACGGTGACGCGTCCCGGGGGTGGCTGGGCAGAACGACGCCCCGGGCGGTCGGACCACCCGGGGCGTCGTCGTCGGCTGGGTCAGGCCCCGGCCCGGCGGCGGGCCAGGAGGACCCCACCCGTCCCGAGGAGCACCAGCGCGGCGAGGAGCGCCGCGCCGACCTCAGCACCGGTGCTCGGCAGCCCGCCCCCGCCGGGCGGGGTGGTCGTGGGTGCCGGGGTCGGCGCGGGTGAGTCGGTGCCCGTCGGCGTCGGGGACATCGTGTCCGTCGGCGTCGGCGTCGGCGTCGGTGCCGCGGTCACGGTGAGCGGGGCGCTGACCGTCAGCGCGCCCTGCGTCGCCGTGAGCGCGAACTGCCCGCCCGCCGTCGTCACGGGGATGGTGACGTCGGCGGTGGCCGCGCCCTCGTCGTCGACCTCCACCTCGGCGAGGACGGTGCCGTCGAGGGTGAGGACGACCGTCCCGTCCGGCATGAAGCCGCTGAGGACCACGCCAACGCTCGTGCCGGCCTGGACCTCGTCGTCGTCGAGCGTGATCGCCGGGGTGTAGGCAGGGTCGGTCGCCCCAAGAACCGCGAGGGCAGCTTCCGCCTGGCGCAGGAGCGCCGCGCGCGCGGCGGCGTCGACGCTCGAGCTCTCGATCTCGGCGGCGATGCGCTCGAGCTGCCGGACGGCCTCGTCGCGCTGGCCGTTGTCGGCGGCGACCCCGGCCAGCTCGGCCCAGGACGCGAGCCGGGTCGCGAGCGGCCCGGTGAGGCGGTCCTCAGCGGCCAGGTCACCCACGAGGTAAGCCAGGTCGGAGTACCACGCCTGGTCGACGGCGACGTTCATCGGCACGTAACCGCGCTGGACGGCATCGGCGGTCGCGGCGGCGACGTCCCCGGCGTAGGTGTCGACTGTCGGGTACAGCTCGGCGAGCACGGCCTCGGGCAGTGGCACCGAGCTCCCGTCGAGGAAGCAGAAACCAGGTCCGGTGTTCACGCCGCTGTTGACTCGCACCGGCGCTTCCACCGCGGCGAGGCGGATGCCGCCCTCGGCGAGGCCGAGGGCGTCGCGGACCACCTGGCCCTCGTCGTCGAGCTCGATCGGATCCGCTGTCGGCGGCTGGACGCCGTGGGCGACCCAGGCGACGGTGTGGTCGTACACCGCGGCCTGTACCTGGTGCTGGGGCACCCGGGAGAGCGAGGGCAGATCGCAGGTCTGCGGCAGTCCCGGGTGGCCGCCGGGCAGCGTGCCGATGTCACGCAGCCGCAGCGGGCCGTAGTCGGTGATGAGCTTCCAGTCGCCGTGCGAGGCGCCGGCGACCTCCCACGTGCGCACCGTGTCGGAGTCCGGCTGGCGCACAGCGGCATCGAGGAGGTCGATCGCGAGGTCACCCTCGGAGTTGAGCTTGAACAGCGGGGTGTCGAGATCGGTGCGGACCGGCCCACCGCCGCCGTGCAGGACGACCGCATCGAGCACGTCGGCCAACGGCTGGACGCTGTTGTAGTACGTGTGAAGCCGCCCTGCGGACTGCGAGTGGCCGGTCGCGATGACGTAGTCGGGGTCGATCGGACCGAGCGGGTCGGTCCCGGCCGGGTCCCGCAGGGCCTTCACGGCCTGGCTGAACACGTCATAGGACAGCGAGTCGTCCTCGATGGTGCCGCCGTCAGTGAGGTCGAGTGCGCCGTAGCGCTCCGGGCTCCACGCCTTGAGGCCGGTCTCCGAGTGCACGCCGGCGCGTTGGGCGGAGACGCCGACCCATGTGTAGCCCTCGCGCATCAGGTGCTCGTGCGTCTGGAACCAGTCGACCTCCTGGTCCCACCCGTTGGAGACATTCATCCACTCGGCGAGGACGACCCCGTTGGAGGTGGCCGCGTCTACGGGGCGGCGGACGACGATGCGCGTGGTGTAGGGGTGCCCGGTGCTGGTGACCGTGGCGTCAGTCAGCCCGTCGGCGGCGTAGCGGGTCGCCTCCCCTGAGATGAGGAACTCCTCCTCGACGTACCCCGCAGCGCTCAGGTCGACGTCGGTGGCGAGGAACGGGTAGCCGTGACTCGGGTCGCCGACCGGGCTGGTGCTCGCCACCGGCTCGGTAACGGTGGGTGCGGGGACGGTCTCGCCGGTGGCCAGCGACGGGCGCCGCTCGAGCTCGGTTGGCGAGGCGACGGCGGGCGAGCCGAGCAGGGCGGTGGGGACTGTGAGGGCGGCCGCGGCGACAAGCGCGGCAAGGGTGCGGGTGCGGGCCATGGGTGCTCCGGGATCATCGGTGGCCGGGGCCAGTAGGCGGGAAGATTCGGAGCCTATTGGCGTCACAGTGACGGCGTCAACGACGACAACGACCGGCGCCGGTTGACCGCCGCGGCCCACGTGAGCCCGGGCTCGGGTCTCCAGATCGCCAAGGTCCCCCGCAAGCCGCGCTCGTCGAATCGAGCGCGCCTCGCGCGAGGATCCACCCGTGGTCGGGGGCGCGACGCCGGCCCGCCTCGCGGTGGAGGCGGCCAACCGGTCCGGGACCCTCAGCCGAGCGCGCGCACGGTCTCGCACGGCGCCGAGACCCCGCACGCGGGGCACAGCCCGTCGGCGGACGCCGTGTGGAGGAGTCGCGCGCGGGAGATCCGGGTGAGGAGCGGTGCGCGCAGGAACGGCGTCGCCGAGGACACGGCGGCGTCCGCGAGGACCGGCACGCCGTCCCCACTCAGCCGCACCGCACCGAGGGCGGCGTCCTGCAGCCCTGCCGTCGCCGCTCCGACCCCTTGCCGGTGGGCCTCCCCGAGCTCGCGGGCGAGCGCGGTGGGCCCGGCATCGTCCGACCAGGACGTCACCCGGCCGCCTCGCTCTCACCGGCGAGAGCTTCGGCAGCGCTAGCCTGAGCCGCCGCGCCGACCCTGTCGAGCAGCTCCGCCATCGCGCAGGCGATGTGGTCCCACTCCTGGCGCGCGAGGATCGGCTCGACGAGGGCGTCGCGCTCGGACCGGTCCTGCGTGAGGACCTCCCGGCACGCCGCGGCGAAGGAGGCGCCGTCGTCGGCGAGATGGACGACGCTCGCGTAGTCCGCGACGACGTCGGGGACCCGGGTGGAGACGACCGGAAGCCCTGCCGCGAGGTACTCGAGCGTCTTCGTCGGGCTGATCGAGCGTGTCGCCTCGTTGAGCGCGAAGGGCATGAGAGCGACGTCGAAGCCCGCCATCGTGCACGGCAGGTCCTCGTACGCGACCATCCCGGCGTACTCGATGTTCGGCGCCGCGGGCAGGCTCGCCGGGTCGATCTTGGCGACGGGCCCGACGATCCGCAGGGTCCAGTCCGGCAGTCGTGCGGCCAGGTCGGCGAGGAGGCCGAGGTCGAGGCGCTCGTCGAGCACGCCGACGTACCCGGCCACGGGACGCTCGTGGTCCCGGCGCAGCGCCCTGGCGCCGGAGTAGTGGTCCGCCTCGACGCCGCTGGGGAAGAGGTGCACCCCCTCGCTCCGGTGCGCGAGGACGGAGTGGTGGAGCGAACGGCCGCCGGTGAAGACGACGTCCGCGCGGGCCACGAGGTTGCGCTGGCGCAGGACGAGGCCGCGCGGGGCGTCGCGGAAGGACGCGAGGTCGTCCATGACGTCGTAGACGGTGCGGCCGGGCCGGAGCGAGCGGGCGATCTCGACGCCCATCGGGGTGTACAGCCACACGTCGTGGGCGGGCGTGCCGACGGCGGTCCCGCCGCGGGCGAGGACCGGGGCGAGGAGGTCGGCGTAGTCACGGGCGCGGGGGTCGTCGAAGCTCGGCTGCGCCGGGCCCTCGGCGTTGGGCGGCACCTCGAGCCACACGCGGGTGACGCCGTCGACCTCCTGGGTGCGCAGGGTCGGGCGCTCGACGTCGGCGGGCAGCGGCTCCTCGACGAACCACGTCCGCGCGCCGGCGGCGGTGCGCGCGGCGGCGAGCCGCGAGACGAGGTGCTGCGGCCGTTGCCAGACCCAGGACCAGCGCAGGTGCGAGAGGACGACGAGGTCGGGGCACGTGCTGGGCGCTTCCATGAGCTGCTCCTTGTGGACATGGGCGATGGGGGACGGGGGCGCCGTCGTAGGGGCGGCCACGTGCAGCGGCGGGACGAGCTCGTCGGGCGGGGGGTCCTCCCACGGCCAGTGGGCGGTCGCCGGGCCGATCCCGGCGAGCTGGCCGTCGCACGGCGGCTGGAACCGGTAGGCGGGGAGGTCGGCCGAGCCGGCTCCGGCGGCGACCGCCTCCCACGCCTCGGTGAAGATCGTGCGGGTGCGCGTCCCGTCGTCGGCGAGGTCGACGATGCCGACCGGGTCGGCACGGCCCCGCGCGAGGGCGAGGAGCGTGTCCCAGTCGCACGAGCTGACCTGGGGGAACCAGCACAGGCCGTGGAGGTCGTACCCGCGGGCGAGCGCGGTCTCGTACTGCTCGAGGACGTAGCGCAGCCAGGACACGCGGTCGGAGGGCAGGCCGCGCACGTTCGTCTCGCTCACCATCATGGGCAGGCCGTACCGGTCGCCGTACTGCTCGATGACGCGGGCCAGGCCGACGGGCCGGGGGGAGGGGGCGTGGCCGCCGACCTCGTCGTAGAACCACTCCGAGTGGGCGTAGTAGTCGAGCCCGAGGACGTCGACAGTGAGGGGGGTGAGGTCGAGGAGCGCCTCGCCGCCGGCCTCGACGAGCCGGCGCAGGTACGGGCGCTCGAGGGAGAGGTCGTGACCGAGCGCGAGGTCGAGGGCGACGTGCCGGCGGTCGTTCGCCACCACGGCGTAGGGCGCGCCGGGACCGACGCCCGTGTGGTGCTCGGCGGTGTCGATCCACACGTGCTGGGCACGGGGGAGCAGCGCACGCCAGCACGCAGCGGCTTCGGTGAGGCCGGGGAGCACGGACCGCAGGAGGCGGGCAAACCCGGCGTCGCCGCGGTCGTAGGGCGGCCACAGGCCCTGGTGCCCGGCGAGGAACAGGGTGGCGAAGGGCTCGTTGAACAGCGTGTACGCCGGGAGCCAGGGGTACCGGGTCGCCACCGCCTCGGCGAAACGCACGAGGGCCGGTGAGAAGTCGGCACCGCGGAAGCCGTCGGAGAGCCAGTCCGGGTAGCTCGTGTGGTGGACGAGGTCGACGACGGGCACGGCGCCACGGTCGCGGAGGTGACCGAGGACCGCGTCGGCCTCGCGCCAGTCGTAGACGCCCGGCTCACGCTCGATGCGGTGCCAGCGCAGCGGGTAGCGCAGGTGCCGCACCCCGGCACCGAGCACGGCGTCGAGGTCGGCCCGCCACGTCTCGGCGTGGCGGGTGAGGTCGAAGGCGTCGAGGCCGGCGGCGGGCACGTACGTGCTCTCGAACCCGGCGAGGAGGGTCAGTCCGCGGGGCGGCAGAGCGCCGAGCGTCACCGCAGCGCCCGCCGCGCGACGAGGCCCGCGCCGACCGTGAGCGCGACGACGGCGAGCCGGCGTTGCGCCGTCCGGCGCCGGCCGTGCCACCCGCCCTCGACCTCCGCGTCGCGGGGGTCCGCCGACGGCGTGTAGAGGTTGCCCGTCGTGTGCGGCGCCGCGTTGTGGCGCGAGAGCTGGGTCCGGTCGACCTGGACGGCCATCATCGCGTCGGTCGTGCCCGGCGCGACCTTGTGCTGGAGGGCGAACTGTCGCCCGGCAGGCCCGACGACGACCTCCCGGCGCGGCGCCCGGGCAACCTTGACGATGGCCCGTGCGACGCGCTGGGGGCTGTAGAGCGGCGGCATGGGGACCGGCTCGCGGCCGGTGTAGTTGGCGGCGTGCCGGAAGAACGGTGTGTCGATCGTCGCGGGGAGGACCGTGACGACGTCCACGCCGGAGGCGCGGTCGAGGAGGAGCTCCGAGCGCAGGCTCACCCCGAGGGCCTGGACGGCCGCCTTGGAGACCGAGTACGCGGCCGTGTAGGGCTGCGGGACCTCACCGACGACGGAGGCGACGTTGATGAGGACACCCTCGCCCTGGCGCTGCATCTGGCTGAGCGCCGCCCGCGCGCCGTGGACGCAGCCCATGACGTTGACGTCGAGCACGCGGCGGAAGTCCGCGAGCGGCACGGTGAGGAAGGGGGAGAAGACGGCCACCGCGGCGTCGTTCACCCAGACGTCGATCCGGCCGAACCGCTCGACGGCGGTGCGGGCCAGGGCGTCGACGGCATCGGCGTCGGTGACGTCGGTGGGGACGGCGAGCGCCTCGACGCCGTGCTCGCGGCACTGCGCGGCGAGCGACTCCAGCGCCGGGCGTCGTCGGGCGGCGAGCACGACGTGCGCGCCCTTCCCGGCGAACCTCAGCGCCGTCGCGCGGCCGACACCGCTCGACGCACCGGTGATGACGACGACTGAACCCTTGATGCGCAACGGAGCCCCCGATGACCTGCCGGGCGCCGGCGTCGATGCCGCCCGGCGCGGGAGGGACACTGTGCGCCTGTAGGTGCCCACGCGCATCTCGACGGCCCCGCGCCGCGCGCCAACCGTCGCCCGGCGCCCGCCGGTCGCGCCTCGCCCCGGCGGGGCGCTGGCTCGCGTCGCGACCGGGGCACGCGCGCAGGGTCAGCCGCCCGCCCGTGAGGGCGCAGGCAGGGTCGGGCGCCCGTGCGTGAGGTGCAGGCGGGGTCAGCCGCCCGTGCGTGAGGCGCCGTCGGCGGGCACCCGGACCATGCCCTCCTGGGAGACGGTCGCGACGAGCGCGCCGGCGCGGTCGAAGACCTTGGCGATCCCGAGCCCGCGCCCGCCCTGCGCACTCGGCGAGCTCTGGACGTAGAGGAGCCACTCGTCGGTGCGCACGGGCCGGTGCCACCACATCGCGTGGTCGAGGCTCGCGACGCTCAGGCCCGGGCTCATCCACCCCAGCTCGTGCCGGCGCATGACGGGCTCGAGCATGACCTGGTCGCACGAGTAGGCGAGCAGCGCGCGGTGGAGGAGTTCGTCCCCCTCGACCCGCCCCCGGGCGCGCATCCACAGCGCCTGCGTCTCCTGCGCAGGGCCTCCCGCCCCGAGGTAGAGGTGCCGCTCGACGTGGCGGACGTCGAACGCCCCGGTGCGGGCGAGGAACCGCGCCGCCGGGTGGTCGAGCCCGTTGAAGAGGTCGACGGCGCTCGGCAGGTCCTCGGGGGCAGGCACGTCGGGCGCCGTCTCGGCGTGCTCGAGGCCCTCCTGGCTCACCTGGAACGAGGTGATCATCGACAGGATCGGCTTGCCCTTCTGGATGGCGTGCGTCCGCCGGGCGCTGAACGAGCGCCCGTCCCGCATCCGCTCCACCTCGAAGGTGATGGGCACCTCGAGGTGGCCCGGGCGGAGGAAGTACCCGTGGACCGAGTGGGGCAGGCGGGCCGCGTCGAGCCCGGCGTCGGCGACGGTCCGGCCGGCGGCGATGAGGGACTGGGCGAGGACCTGACCGCCGTAGACCCGGCCGTTGAGCTGGGGCAGGGAGGTGCCGACGAATGTGTCCTCCCCCGTGCGCTCGAGGTCGAGGGCCTGCAGGACCGCGGCGAGCGCCGCCGTCGGCGTCTCACCGAGGGCGCTGTCCTCGGCGGGACCAGTGACCTCCTCGGCGCCGCTCACCTCTCCTCCGGGGCGTTGACGAGGGAGTGCGCGGCCCGCTCGAGGTAGTCCCAGAGCATGGCGTCGAGCTCCGGCGAGAGCGCGAGCTCGTCCACGCCGGCCCGCATGTGGGCGAGCCAGCGGTCGCGGGCGGCGGGCGTGACCCGGTACGCCCCGTGGCGCATCCGCAGGCGGGGGTGCCCGCGCTGCTCGGAGTACGTCGTCGGACCACCCCAGTACTGCTCGAGGAACCCCGTCAGGCGCTGGACGGCGCCCTCGAAGTCGTCCTCGGGGTACATCGGCGCGAGGAGGTCGTCCGTGCGCACGCCCTCGTAGAAGCGACGCACGAGCGTCTCGAACGCCGCCCGGCCGCCGAGGGCCTCGTACGCGGTCCGCTGAGCCGCGAGGTTGTGGGCGGTCACAGGCCCAGCTCCGCCAGGATCGGCAGCCCCTCGCGCACACGGGCACGCGCCTGGTCCGCCGACTCGGACTGGACCGCGACCTGTGCGAGCTCCTGGCACCGGGCGAACGGGGTCGCGGCGAGCACCGCGGCGACGTCGGCGAGGGAGCGGGGGGACATCGACAGGCTCGAGACGCCGAGCCCGACGAGGACGACGGCGGTGGCCGGGTCCGCGGCAGCCTCGCCGCACACGCCCACGGGCCGGTCCTGCTGCTCGCCGCCCCGGCACGTCGCCTCGATCATCCGCAGGACTGCCGGCTGGAAGGCGTCGGAGAGGGTGGCGAGGGAGCCGAGGAGGCGGTCCGCGGCCATCGTGTACTGGGTGAGGTCGTTTGTCCCGATCGACGCGAACGCCGCGCGGGCGAGGATCGGCCCGGAGAGCAGGGCGGCGCTCGGCACCTCGACCATGACGCCGGCGGTGCCGAGCCCGTGGCGCTCGCAGGCCGCGACGAAGTCCTCGGTCTCAGGGACCGTGGCGATCATCGGCGCCATGACCCAGACGTCGGCGCTCTCTGCGGCCGCGGCCTCGGCGATGGCCTGGAGCTGGTTGTCGAGGATCTGCGGGCTCCTCCACGACGTGCGCAGGCCGCGTACCCCGAGTGCCGGGTTGGGCTCGTCGGTGTCGGTGAGGAACGGCATGGGCTTGTCCGCACCCGCGTCGAGCGTGCGGACGACGACCTTCTTGCCGGGGAAGGCGGAGAGCACCGTCCGGTACTGCTCGACCTGCTCGGCGACGGTCGGCTCGTCCGCGCGGTCGAGGAAGCAGAACTCCGTGCGGAAGAGGCCGACGCCCTGGGCCCCCGCCTCGGCGGCCTTCGCCGCGCCGGCCGGGTCGCCGACGTTGGCGAGCAGCTGCACCTTGTGGTCGTCGGCGGTGCGGCCGTCGCCGTCGAACGTGCGCACCTGGGTGGCGAGCTTCTCCGCGGCGGCGACGTCCTCGTCCGACGGGTCGAGCACGACCGTGCCCGCGGCGCCGTCGACGAGCACGAGGCGGCCGTCGGTGAGGGCCTCGAGGGCGCCGCTCGCGCCGACGATGGCCGGGATCCCGAGGGACCGGGCGAGGATCGCCGTGTGGGACGTGGGCCCGCCCTCGGCCGTGACGATCGCGCGGACCTTCTCCGGGTCGAGGAGGGCGGTGTCCGCGGGTGCGAGGTCGAGGGCGACGAGCACGAACGGCTCGTCGCGCTGCGGGACGCCCGGCATGGGCAGGTCCTGGAGGCTGGCGACGATGCGGTCGCGGACGTCCTGGACGTCGCGGACGCGCTCGGCCATGTACCCGCCGAGGGCGGCGAGCTGGTCGGCGACGGCGCCGGCGGCCTCCCACACGGCGCGCGGGGCGCTCGTGCCCTCGCGCACCTTGCCCTGGGCCACCTTGACGAGCGTGGGGTCACCGGCCATCTGAGCAGTGGTCTCGAGGACCTCCTTGCTCTCCCCGCTGGCGGCCTCCGCGGCGGCGTTGAGCCCCGCAGCGACCTTGACGGCATGCTCGGCGACGGCCGCGGCGGCGGCCTCGATCGCCTCCTCGCCCTCGAGGCAGGCGCCGGCGGCCGGCTCGGTCACCGCACCGGCGAGCTGGGCGACAGGTCCGGCTGCGCGCCCCGGGCTCACCCCGATGCCGCTGACCGTCTCGACGTCCGCGGCTCGCTCACCGGTGTTCTGGGCCTGCTTCTGCTCGCTCACGCTGTGCTCCCGTTCTGTATGCCTGGGTTCCGACCATTGTGACCCCTCCCGGGCGCCGCAACCCGGGACCGCGGGCGAGAAGTGCGGGCGATCACAGGTTGACGGGTGGTGGTGGGTCGGGGCAGGCGGTGCGCCGTGCCGGGTCTTCCATCCGCCGCTCGTTCCTCGCGGCTCCCGCCAGGCCCGCCACGACCCGGCACGGCGCACCGCCCGCCCCTCGTGACCCGGTTCGTTCCTCGCGGCTCCCGCCAGGCCCGCCACGACCCGGCACGGCGCCCCGCCCGCCCCTCGTGGCCCGGTTCGTTCCTCGCGGCTCCCGCCAGGCCCGCCACGACCCGGCACGGCGCACCGCCCGCCCGCCCGACAGGCAAGATCCCCGTGCTCTGGCAAGATCACGGGGACCAGTCGGAGGCGGCGTCGCCGTGCCCGAACGGAGACGAAGGAGCCTGGTGCACGCGTGAGCACGACAACCCCGCAGGACGTGGACTCCCCGAGCGACGAGCTCCGGCGCCTCGCTGAGGCACATGGAGTCGCGACCGACTTCTGGGACTACACCGGCGACCACCGCACGGTCCGGGCCGCGACGATCCGCGCCGTGCTGGGCGCGCTCGGCGTCGAGGCGGCGACGGACGCGGACGTCACCCAGGCGCTCGCGGAGTTCGAGGACGCGCCGTGGCGCTCGGTGCTGCCGCCCAGCGTCGTGCTGCGCGCCGGCCGCACCCACCACCTCCTCGTGCACGTGCCGGACGGCACCCCCGTCCGCATCCGCGTCGACACGGAGGCCGGCGAGAGCCACGACCTCACCCAGCTCGACCTGTGGGTCGAGCCCCGCACGGTCGACGGCGTGCGCACCGGGCGGGCGACGTTCCTCGTGCCGGCCGACCTCCCGCTCGGCTGGCACATGATCGTCGCCGAGGTCGGCGACGGTGAGGTCGGTGTCGAGCGGACGGTCCTCGCCGTCACGCCCGACCGCCTCACCGAGCCCGCGCTCGCCAAGGACCGCGGCTGGGGGTTCATGGCGCAGCTGTACTCGGTGCGCTCGCGGACGTCGTGGGGGATCGGCGACCTCGCCGACCTCGGCGAGCTGACGAGCTTCTTCGGCGAGCTCGGTGCCGACTTCCTCCTCATCAACCCCCTCCACGCCGCGGAGCCGGTGGGGCACATGACGCCCTCGCCGTACCTGCCGGTCACGCGCAGGTTCGTCAACCCGCTCTACATCCGCCCGGAGGACATCCGGGAGACCTCCTACCTCCCCGGGCCGCAGCGGGCGCTCGTCGAGTGGGCGGCCGCCGAGGTGCGACCCGCAGCCCAGGACCCGGGGCCGATCGACCGGGACGCGGCGTGGTCCGCCAAGCGGCAGGCCCTCGAGGTCATCTACGCGGCCGGCCGCTCCCGCGCTCGCCAGCGGGACATGGACCGCTTCCGCGCCGACCAGGGCCAGGGCCTCGAGGACTTCGCCCTGTGGTGCGCGCTCGCCGAGAGGTACGAGGGCGAGGAGTGGCCCACCGAGCTGCACGACGTGGCCTCGCCCGCGGTCTTCAGGGCCCGCCGCGAGCTCGCCGAGCGCGTCGACTTCTACGTGTGGCTCCAGTGGGTGGCCGACGGCCAGCTGGCGCGCGCGCAGGCCGTCGCCAAGGAGTCCGGCATGGGCATGGGCGTCATGCACGACCTCGCGGTCGGTGTGCACCCCGAGGGCGCCGACGTGTGGAGCATGCGGTCGGCCTTCGCCCAGGGCATGGGCGTCGGCGCGCCGCCGGACATGTACAACCAGCAGGGGCAGAACTGGTCCCAGCCGCCGTGGCGCCCGGACGCGCTCGCCCGCCAGGGCTACGCCCCGCTGCGGGACATGGCCCGCACCGTGCTCCGGCACGCCGGCGCCATCCGCGTCGACCACATCCTCGGCCTCTTCCGCCTGTGGTGGATCCCCGACGGCGCGGGCGCGGACGAGGGCACGTACGTCCGCTACGACCACGAGGCGATGGTCGGGGTGCTCCTCCTCGAGGCGCACCGCGCGGGCGCCGTCGTCATCGGCGAGGACCTCGGCACCGTCGAGCCGTGGGTGCGTGGCTACCTCACCGAGCGCGGTGTCCTCGGCACGTCCGTGCTGTGGTTCGAGAAGGACGCCGACGGCTACCCGCTCCCGCCCGCGGACTACCGACGGCTCGTGCTCGCCACCGTCAACACCCACGACCTGCCTCCCACGGCGGGATACCTCGCCGAGGAGCACGTCGACCTGCGGGAGCGGCTCGGGCTGCTGACCGAGCCGGCGCCCAAGGTGCGGCTCGAGGCCCGGACGGAGCGGGAGCGCACGCTCGAGCGGCTGCGGGACGAGGGCCTCGTCGGTGAGGACCCGACCGAGCGGCAGGTCGTCGAGGCGCTCCACGCGTACGTGGTGCGCACGCCGTCGGTGCTCGTCGGTGTCTCGCTCACCGACGCGGTGGGGGAGCGGCGGGCGCAGAACCAGCCGGGGACGGACACCGAGTACCCGAACTGGAAGCTCCCGCTCGCGGACGGCGCCGAGGCGGCCGTCCTCGTCGAGGACCTGCCCGGCTCCGCCCGGCTGCTCTCGCTCGTGGCCGCCGTCCGCTCCCACCTCGGCGACGACGACCGCCTCGCCTGACCCGCCCGCACCGGCTGTCCCCGGGCGGCCGGCGTACAGCAGGCACAAGGACGACAGAAGGGCCCGGCACCTGTGAGGTGCCGGGCCCTTCTCGTGCATGCAAGCTGGTCAGTTGATCAGCTCACCGCCGGCCGGCCGGCGCGGTGCCCCGGCCGGCAGCGGCTCACTTCTTGCGCTGCTCGGGCAGCGTGGTGCCGGTGTCCCGGCGGTCACGTGCCTCCTCGGGGAGCGCCTTGCCGCGCTCCCGGGCGACGTCGCCGGCGCCGAGCTCGGCGTCACGCTTGCCGGTCGAGACGGCGGCCGCCTCCTGCGCCTCGTCGAAGACCGAGCCACCAGCGTCGTCGTCCTCGCGACCAGGGGTCTTGAGGTTGAACTTGGTGATGATGAAGCGGAAGAGGAAGTAGTAGACGACCGCGTAGACGAGACCGATGACGATGATCATCAGCGGCTGCTCGGCGATGCGGAAGTTGAGCAGGTAGTCGATCGCGCCGGCGGAGAACGTGAACCCGCTGCGGATGTCGAGCGCGTTGACGATTGCCAACGACGTACCGGTGAGCAGCGCGTGCACGACGTAGAGCGGGAACGCGACGTACGCGAACGCGAACTCGAGCGGCTCGGTGATACCCGTGAGGAACGCCGTCAGGGCGACGGAGATCATGATTCCGCCGGTGACCTTGCGGCGCGACGGCTTGGCGGTGTGCCAGATGGCAATGGCCGCGGCCGGGAGGGCGAACATCATGATCGGGAAGAAGCCGGTCATGAACGTGCCCGCGGTCGGGTCGCCCGCGAGGAAGCGGAAGATGTCGCCGTTGGCGACCTGGTCCGTCTCGGGGTTGGTGTACTCGCCGAACTGGAACCACGGCAGGTTGTTCAGCAGGTGGTGCAGGCCGAACGGGATGAGCAGGCGGTTGACGGTACCGAAGACGAAGCCACCGAGGACCGAGTTGCCCGGGTTCGTCACCCAGTCGCCGAAGCCCGTGATGACGGCGTCGAAGATCGGGTAGATGAACGCGAAGACGACCGCGACGAACACGGCGGTGAAGGCGGTGACGATCGGGACGAAGCGGCGCCCGCCGAAGAAGGCGAGGTACGGGGGCAGCTTGACGCGGTAGAACTTCTGGTAGAGCAGCGCCGCGACGATACCGATGACGATGCCGCCGAGGACGCCGTAGTTGATGGTCTCAGCGCCCTCCTCGCCGCCGCCGAACGTGCCGCCCCAGGGGGCGTTCATCGTCGCGAGCGCGCCGAGGACGTTGGTGAGGACCAGGTAGCCGATGACCGCGGCGAGCGCCGTCGAGCCGTCGGACTTGCGGGCGAAGCCGACGGCGACACCGACGGCGAAGAGCAGCGCCAGGTTGTCGAACAGGGCACCACCAGCGGCGCCGAACACAGCGGCGACGGGCTCCACCCAGCCGAACCCGTTGACGCCCGCGAGGCCGTCGGTGCCGAGCATGTCGGCCTGGCCGAGGCGCAGGAGGATGCCGGCCGCCGGCAGCGAGGCGATGGGGAGCATGAGGGAGCGCCCCACGCGCTGGAGCTGGGCGAAGCCGGGGATAGGCTTCTTTTCCTTCTTGGCCGGCGCTGCTGCGCCGGCGGTTGCTGCTGTCACGTCATGCTCCTCGTCGAGGTGGTCGCGGCGTGCCGCTACGCGTTCCGGTGGCCCGGGAAGAACCGGGCGGGGATGGTCTGGCCAGACGTCTACTGGGATGTCTGGACCAGTTGTGCTAACTAGATCGCTTGGCGATGCTTGGTGTCAAGCACCTCACGGGGAGCGCCGGAACAACGTTTGGTAACAATTTTCATCGTCGGGGACCGACGGGGAGCGGGGCCGAGCATGAAGTACGTGACTGTCCGGGAGTACCTGCGCGGGCTCATCTCCGACGGTCTGCCGGTCGGCTCGTCGATCCCGTCGGAGCGCTCGCTCTGCGAGCGTTTCGGCGTCTCCAGGATGACCGTGCGCCAGGCGGTCGACGCGCTCGTCGTCGAGGGGGCGCTGGAGCGGGTCCAGGGCCGGGGCACCTTCGTCGCCCAGCCGAAGGTGGACCTCCAGCTCCGGCTCACCCCGTTCGAGGAGGAGATGCGCCGCCGGGGCAAGGAGCCGGAGACGCGCGTGCTGCGGGCCGAGCGCGTCCGCCCGCCGGCTGACGTCGCGGAGGCCCTCGAGCGCACGTCGGTCGAGGAGGTCTACTACCTCCACCGCATCCGGCTCGCCGACGGGCGCCCCATGGCGCTCGAGGAGACGTGGGTGCCGACGATCCTCGCGCCCGACCTCTTCGACGAGGGCCCCCCGCCCAACGTCTTCCGCGCGCTGAGCGAGCGCGGTCTCGCGCCGTCGTGGGGCGAGGACACGATCGAGGCCGTGACGGTCGGCCCGGCGGAGGCGGAGATGCTCGAGGTCAGGCCCGGCGCCCCGGGCCTGCGGATCGCACGCCGCACGTTCAGCGACGACGTCGCGGTGGAGTACTCGCGGTCGATCTACCGCGGCGACCGCTACTCGCTGTGGGTACCGGTCAGTGCGCCGAGCCCCACGCTGCTCCCGCCGCACCGCCAGCCGGGGCGGCGCGGCACACCCGAGGCGGCGGGCACCCGTGCCACGCTGGCCGCGACACAGGGAGGTGTCATATGAAGGACATCCAGCACATCCTCGCCGGCCTCGGCGGTGTGGAGAACGTCCGCGAGATCGAGCCCTGCGTGACTCGCCTGCGCGCCGAGGTGGAGAACCCGGACCACGTCGACCCCCGGGTGCTCCGCTCCGCCGGGTGCCACGGGGTGCTCGTGCGCGGGCGCGTCGTCCAGGTCGTCGTCGGGCCGGAGGCGGACCTCCTCGCGAGCGACCTCGCGGAGCTCACGTGGGGTGTTCTCGAGCCCGGTGAGTGAACGGCGTCAGCACGGCGCGTCACCGCTTGACACGGTGGGGCGCCGGACTGTCTGATCTAGTCGTCTGGACCAGCGGGGTCCAGGTGAGATCGCGGCTCACGGGCGACCGAGGCCGTCACGAATTGCGGCCGCCGGTGCCGTGGATGAGGAGCACATCATGAGCAAGGCAGAGTCCATCCTCGCGGCTCTCGGCGGCGACGGAAACATCGTCGACCTCGAGGCCTGCATCACCCGTATCCGCGTCGAGGTCACCGACCCGAGCAAGGTCGACGAGGCCTCGCTGCGCTCCGCCGGCGCCTTCGGCGTCGTCCAGCAGGGCAATGCCGTCCAGGTCGTCGTCGGGCCCGAGGCGGACAACATCGTCGAGGACATCGAGGACCTGCGGTGAGCTTGACCGTCCTCGCACCGGTCGCCGGCACGGCAGTCGCCATGACGGACGTGCCGGACCCGGTGTTCGCCGGATCCATCGTGGGTCCCGGCATCGCCATCGACCCGGAGCGCACGGGGCAGGTGGACGTCGTCGCGCCGGTCTCCGGCACGATCGTCAAGTTCCACCCGCACGCGTTCATCATCCTCACCGAGGACGGCAAGGGCGTGCTCGTCCACCTCGGGCTGGACACCGTCCAGCTCGAGGGCAAGGGCTTCACGCTCCACGCCGCCGAGAAGGACGTCGTCGAGGCCGGCCAGGTGCTGGTCAGCTGGAACCCGGCTGAGATCGAGGAGGGCGGGCGCTCGCCCGTCAGCCCGGTCGTCGGGCTCGAGGCGGCGGCCGACGCGCTCGACCTGCGGGTCGAGCCCGGCAGCACGGTCGCCGCGGGCGACGTACTGTTCGCGTGGGCGTGAGCACACAGCACGACGACGAACGAGCCGGGACCGCGGAGCTGCGGTCCCGGCTCGTCCGCGTCCTGCGCACGCCGGGCGCCGGTCTGCTCCTCGATCTCGACGGCACGCTCGTCAACTCGGAGCCGATGCAGCAGGCCGCGTTCGCCACCTACTTCGCGCGGCGTGGCTGGGACGTCCCGCCGTCGCTCATCGGGCAGTTCATGGGCCGGCGCGGCCAGGAGTCCTTCGCCTCGATCGAGGGGCCGTGGACGGGGGAGGACCCCGTCGCGCTGACTGCGGCGGTCATCGAGTGCATCGACGCCGAGGCGAACCCACCGCAGCCGGTGCCCGGCGCGGGCGAGGCCGTCCGGGCCTGGCGTGCGCTCGGCCTGCCCGTCTCCCTCGTCACCTCGGCCATGCGCCCGTGGGCGGAGAATGCGCTCGAGCTCATCGGCGCGGACGGGATCGGCGTCGGCTTCGTCACGGCTGAGGACACGCCGATCGGCAAGCCCTCGCCCCAGCCGTTCCTCCTCGGGGCTGAGCGTCTCGGCCTCGACCCGGCGCTGTGCCTGGCTGCCGAGGACTCCGCCGCCGGAGTGGCCTCCGCCCGCGCTGCCGGCGTGGGCATGACGCTCGGCGTCATGACGACCCTCGACGAGGACGCGCTCCTCCACGCGGGCGCGGACGCCGCCGTCCCCGACCTCACGGTCCTCATCCCCTGAGCGGCTCGGCGCCTGCCCTGCCCGGCGACCGCCGCGCCTGCCCGATCCCCTTTGCTCGTGATCATGCAGAAGTGCAGGCGAGCGTGTTCGGGGCGAGCGGGCGTCGCCCGACACTTCTCCATGATCACGAGGAGGAGGTGGCTGGCGGGCCGGCCCTAGCGGCGCTTGTGCATGATCACGAGCGTGGGGTCGTGATTGGCGGGTCAGGCGTCCTGGGCTGCGGCGCGGTCGCGGTCCTGCGCCTTGAGGGCGCGGCGCACGGCGTCGCGGTCCTCGCCCACGAGGCGGCGCAGCGCCGGCGGGGCGCTCGTGGCTCCGGCCAGCCAGGCGTCCGCCCGCTCGAGGACGTCGACGCCGAGGGCGTCGGCGAGGCCGGCGAGGCGGAACGGGAACATGCCCGTGACGATGCTCTGCGCCATCTCGTTCGTGCGCTCGGCCCAGACGCGCTCGAGCGCCGCGAAGTACCGGTCGACGAACGGCACGAGGAGCGAGCGGTCGTGGACGTCGGCGAACCCGGAGATGACGGCGCCCTGGAGGGCGTTGGGCAGCTCCTCCGACTCGACGACAGACGCCCACACGCGCTCCTTCGCCTCCGCCGTCGGGATGATGGCGCGGGCCCGGGCGGCGGCGCGCTGCCCGGTGGCCGTCGCGTCGCGCTCGGCCTCCGCGGCGATCTCCGCCTCGCCGGCGCGGCCGGCGGCGGCGAGCGCGGTCAGCAGCTCCCAGCGCAGGTCCGTGTCGACGGCGAGGCCCTCGAGGGGCGCCGAGCCGTCGAGCAGGCCGGCGATGGCGTCGAGCAGGGCGGGACTCTCCGCCTTGCCCGCGAGGCTCTTGAGGAGCTGGAGCTGGACGTCCGAGCCCGGCTCGGCGGCCTCGGCGAGCCCCCACAGGCGCTCCGTCACCCGCTCCGTGAGCGCGGCGCGGTCCTCGGGAGCGGTGTACGCGGACAGGGCGAGGGTGAGCTGGCGCAGCAGCACCATGACGACCGTCGAGTCGGACTCGACCGCGATGTTGCGCAGGACGAGGTCGATGAAGTCGCGCGCGGCCCACTCGCCGTCGCGGGTCATGTCCCACGCGGCCGCCCACACGAGCGAGCGTGGGAGCGAGTCGGTGAAGCCGGCGAGGTGCTCGACGGCGACCGCGAGGGAATCCTCGTCGAGGCGGACCTTGGCGTAGGCGAGGTCGTCGTCGTTGGCGAGGATGAGCGCCGGGCGCCGCGTGCCCACGAGCTCGGCGACCTCCGTGCGCTCGCCGTCGACGTCGAGCTCGACGCGGAACGTGCGGACGAGGCGCGTGGCACCGTCGTCGTCCGTAGCGACGTCGTACCCGCCCACGGCGAGGCGGTGGGGGCGCATGACGGGGTGCTCGGCCGGGGCCTCCTGGCCGATGATGAAGGACGTGATGACGCCGGAGCCGTCCGTGGTGACGTGCGGGCGCAGGAGCGTGACGCCGGCCTGCTCGAGCCACAGCCGCGACCACGCGCTGAGGTCGCGCCCGCTCGTCGCCTCGAGCTCGGCGAGGAGGTCGCTCAGCTCGGTGTTGCCGTACGCGTGCTTGGCGAAGTAGGCGCGCACCCCGGCGAGGAAGGCGTCCTGCCCCACCCACGCGACGAGCTGCTTGAGCACGGAGGCGCCCTTGGCGTAGGTGATCCCGTCGAAGTTGACCTCGACGTCCTCGAGGTCGTTGATCTCGGCGACGATCGGGTGGGTCGAGGGCAGCTGGTCCTGGTTGTACGCCCACGACTTCTCGAGCGAGGAGAACGTCGTCCAGGCGCTCGTCCACCGGGTCGCCTCGGCGGTCGCGAGGGTCGAGGCGTACTCGGCGAAGGACTCGTTGAGCCACAGGTCGTTCCACCAGCGCATCGTCACGAGGTCGCCGAACCACATGTGCGCGAGCTCGTGGAGGATCGTCACGGCCCGGCGCTCGACCATCGCCTCGGGCACCTTCGAGCGGAAGACGTAGTTCTCGAGGAACGTCACCGCGCCGGCGTTCTCCATGGCCCCGGCGTTGAACTCCGGGACGAACAGCTGGTCGTACTTCTCGTACGGGTAGGCCCGGGCGAACGCCTCCTCGTAGAAGGCGAAGCCGGCGCGGGTGATGTCCATGACGTTCTCGGCGTCGAGGTGCTCGGCGAGGGAGGCGCGGCAGAAGACCCCGAGGGGGATCGTGCGCCCGTCCGCGCTCGTCAGCTCCCCGGTCTCGCGGTGGTACGGCCCGGCGATGATCGCCGTGACGTAGCAGGGCAGGACGGCGGTCGGCGCGAACCGCCAGCGCGCGGCGGCGAGGTCGGAGCCCGGTGCCGGCTCCGGCTCCGGGGTGGGGGAGTTCGACACGACGGTCCAGTGGGCCGGCGCGAGGACGGTGAACGTGAAGGTCGCCTTGAGGTCGGGCTGCTCGAACACCGCGAAGACGCGACGTGAGTCCGCGACCTCGAACTGGCTGTAGAGGTAGACCTCGCCGTCGACAGGGTCGACGAATCGGTGCAGGCCCTCACCCGTGTGCATGTAGCGGCAGTCCGCGACGACGACGACCTCGTTCTCCGCCTCGAGCCCGTCGAGCGCGATCCGCACCCCGTCCCACGCGGCGACGTCCACCTGGCGCCCGTTGAGCGTGATCTCGTGGACGGCGTCGGCGATGAGGTCGAGGAAGGTGCTCGCGCCCGGGTTGGCGGAGAACCGCACGAGCGTGCGCGAACCGAAGACCTTGTCGCCGCGCACGAGGTCGAGGTCGATCTCGTAGGAGTGGGTGGCGACGGTGCCGGCCCGCTCCTGGGCCTCGGCGCGGGTGAGGTTCTCTCCGGGCACGGTCTCTCCTTCGTCGGTGGCGGGGCCGCGACGGGTGTGCGCGGCGTCCGCGCTCGATCCTGCCATGCCGGCCCGGTGGGTCCGCGAGTCAATTGCCCAGGTCGGGGGGGGAGGCCGACGGCGGGGAGCGGCCCCGGCGCCAGGCCGAGGGCATGGCGGCCAGGCGGACAGCGAGCAGCCCGCGCCCAGCCGGTGCCCCGCCGTCGGCCCGTGTGCGCCCGTGGCCCCGTGTGGCGCAGGATGAGCGCATGAGCGAAACGACGACGACAACGAACACCGCCGACTTCTGGTTCGACCCGATGTGCCCGTGGGCGTGGATGACGTCCCGCTGGATGATGGAGGTGGAGAAGGTCCGCGACATCACGGTCCGCTGGCACATCATGAGCCTCGCCGTCCTCAACGAGGGCCGGGAGCTGCCCGAGGACTACCGCGCGCTCATGGACCGCGCCTGGGGCCCGGCGCGCGTCGTCAACGCCGCTCGTGAGCTCCACGGCGAGGAGCACGTCAAGCCGCTCTACGACGCGCTCGGAACCCGCATCCACCCCGGCGGCCGTGGCGACGACCTCGGCGCCGTCATCGACGAGGCGCTCGCCGAGGCCGCCCTGCCCGCCGACCTCGCGCGCTACGCCACCTCCGACGAGCTCGACGAGTCCCTGCGCGCCTCCCACCAGCGCGGGATCAGCATCGTCGGGGAGGACGTCGGCACGCCCGTCGTCGCGTTCAACGGGATCGGGTTCTTCGGCCCGGTCATCACCCCGGCCCCCAAGGGTGAGGAGGCGGGGCGCCTGTGGGACGGCTGCGTCCTCGTCGCCGGCGTGCCCGGCTTCTACGAGCTCAAGCGCACCCGGACGTCCGGCCCGGTCTTCGACTGACGCTGACGCTGACGCTGAACCGGGTGCCGAGGCAGGCGCCGGTCGCCCGCTGCACGCCCTGTGCGGTCAGCGGGCGCCGGCCGCGGCCGCGACCACCGCGGCGCCGGCCCCGGGCGCCCGGGCGCCGGTCACGGGCCACCGTGGGCGCGTCCGACGCCGCAGTTCGGCCGGTGCCGGCCTTTCGCGTACCGTTTCGTCGGCACACCGACGGCTGACGAGGCGAGGAACGCATGGCACGGGCACAGGACGCGCGCCGCACGATGAGCGGCGGCGAGATCGCGGTCATCGTCGTCGTCGCGGTGCTCGTCGTCGTCTTCGCGGTCATGCTCGCCGGGCGCCTGACCTCCGGCTCCGACGCCGAGGCGACCCCGACGCCCCCCGCGGCGACCGGCGCCACCGGCGGGCCGACGAGCGACGGCGACGCCACGGCGACTGCCGACGAGGACGCCGAGCCGGTCACGTTCGCCATGCCGAGCGGCAACATCGCCTGCGAGATCGGCGACGACTCCGCGGGCTGCGTCATCAGCAACTTCACGTACGAGCCTGCCGACGCCGTGGCGTGCCCCGAGGGCGCCGGGGGCCACGTGCGGGTTGACGAGGCCGGCGCGACGATGCCGTGCGAGCCGCTCGTCATCGCCGGGGAGGTCGCCATCCTCGACTACGGCGAGAGCGAGAGCGCGCACGGCTTCACGTGCGAGAGCTCGGAGGCCGGCGTGACGTGCCGGCACGACGCCACCGGCCACGGCTTCGCGCTCGCCCGCTCCACCTACGAGCTGTTCTAGCCGCCTGCCGGCCGGGGAGCCGGAGCACCCCGGCCGGTCACGTCACGAGGTCCGCACAGCTCACCAGATCCGCACGCGCTCCTCGGGGGCGAGGTAGAGCGCGTCGCCCGGCTGGACGTCGAACGCCTCGGCGAACGTGTCGAGGTTGCGGACCACGCCGTTGCAGCGGAACTCGTTGGGGGAGTGCGGGTCGATCGAGAGCAGCCGGACCACCTCCGCGTCGCGCGCCTTCTGCTGCCAGATGCGGCCCCACGAGTAGAAGACGCGCTGCAGGCCGGTGAGGCCGTCGACGACCGGGGCGTCGGCGAGCCCGCCGAGACCCTGCTTGCGCAGCGCGATCTCGTAGGCCTTGATCGCGATGGACAGCCCGCCGAGGTCGCCGATGTTCTCGCCGATCGTCAGCGCGCCGTTGACGTGGTGCGAGCCGTCCAGCTGGTCGGGGGAGAACGCGTCGTACTGGGCGATGAGGGCCTTCGTGCGGGCCTCGAACTCCGCGCGGTCGGCGTCGGTCCACCAGTCGGAGAGCCGTCCGGTGCCGTCGTACTTCGAGCCCTGGTCGTCGAACCCGTGGCCGATCTCGTGCCCGATGACCGCGCCGATCCCGCCGTAGTTCCAGGCCGCGTCCGCGTCGGCGTCGAAGAACGGCGGCTGGAGGATGGCGGCCGGGAAGACGATCTCGTTCATCGTCGGGTTGTAGTAGGCGTTGACCGTCTGCGGGGGCATGAACCACTCGTCGCGGTCCATCGGCGCTCCGATCTTGGCGAGGTTGCGCCGCTCCTCGAAGACGTTGGCCGCGCGGACGTTCCCGAGGAGGTCCTCGGGGGAGATCTCCAGCGCTGAGTAGTCGCGCCACCGGTCCGGGTAGCCGACCTTCGGCGTGAACGCCTCGAGCTTGGCCAGGGCGCGGGCGCGCGTCTCCTCGCCCATCCACTCGAGGGAGTCGATCGACTCGCGGTACGCGGCCACGAGGTTGGCGACGAGCTCGCTCATCGCGGCCTTGTGCTCCGGCGGGAAGTACTTCTCGACGTAGACCTTGCCGACGGCCTCGCCGAGGGCGCCCTCGACGATCGCGACGCCACGCTTCCACCGGTCGCGCAGCTCGGGTGCGCCGGTGAGCGTGCGCCCGTAGAAGTCGAAGTTCTCCTCGACGAACGCCTCGGGCAGGTACGGCGCGCGGGCGTGGAGCACGTGCCACGTCAGCCACAGGCGCAGCGAGTCGACGTCGAGCTCGGACCACGCGCGGGCGAAGTCCCGCGCGTAGGAGGGCATGGCGACGATGAGGTGCTCGACGGCGTCCGCGGGCACCTCGAGGGCCTCGCGCCACAGGTCCCAGTCGAACCCGGGCGCGCTCGCGACGAGGTCGGGCCAGGACATCGGGTTGTTGAGGAGGTCCGCCTCGCGGCTCTTGACCCGGTCCCAGTGAGCGCCGGCGAGCGTCGTCTCCACGCGCATGACGCGCTCCGCGGCGCCCATCGCCTCGTCCTCGGTGACGAGCCCGCTGAGCGCGAGCAGCGCCGCCACGTGCGCGACGTAGGCGGTGCGGGTCTCGGAGTGGGTGTCCTCGCGGTAGTACGACTCGTCCGGCAGGCCCAGGCCCGACTGCCACAGGAACACGCTGTACCGCTCGGGGTCGTTGAAGTCGGTGTCGACGAAGAGGCCGACGCCGCCGCCGACGCCGGTCAGCTGCAGCGCGCCCATCGCCCGGGTGAGGGCGTCCTTGTCGAGCGCGGCGGTGAGGAGGTCGAGGTCCGGGCGCAGCGGCCCGGTGCCGAGGGCCTCGATCCGCTCCGTGGCCATGAAGGAGGAGTAGAGGTCGCCGATCTTCTGCGCCTCGGGGGACCCGGTCGGGTTCTCGGCGGCCTCGGTGATGATGTCCCGCACGCGCTCCTCGGAGAGGTCGCGCAGCACCATGAAGGCGCCGTCGCGGGCGCGGTCACCGGGGATCTCGTGCTCGCGGAGGTAGGTCCCGTTGATGAACCGGTAGAGGTCGTCCTGCGGGCGGACGCTGTGGTCCATGGCCTCGGCCGCGCTCAGCGCGGCGGGCACGGCTGTCTCGTTGTCGCTCGTGGTCATGCCCCGAAACATACGCGTTCACCCCCGCGGGGCGCCGCTCGGAGGGGGCGTTCGGCGCGACGACGGCGGGGCGCGGCGTGCGCCCGAGGCCCTGGGCGCCCGACGACGTGCCGCGCCGGGAGCGGGCAGTGACCCCACGCACGCGCCGGGCACGGCAGGATAGGTTCCATGCGCATCCACATCGCCGCCGACCACGCCGGGTTCGAGCTCAAGGCCGCCCTCGTCGAGCACCTCGCCGCCGACCACGACGTCGTCGACCACGGCGCGGAGGCCTACGACGCGGACGACGACTACCCCGAGTTCTGCTTCGACGCCGGCGAGGCGGTCGTCGCCGAGCCCGGCTCGCTCGCGATCGTCATCGGTGGCTCGGGCAACGGCGAGCAGATGGCGGCGAACAAGGTCATGGGCGTGCGCGCGGCGCTCGCGTGGAGCACGGAGACCGCCGCCCTCGCCCGCACCCACAACGACGCCAACGTCATCGCGCTCGGCGCGCGCCAGCACTCGGTCGATGAGGCCATCGCGCTCGTCGAGACCTTCCTCGCCGAGCCGTTCTCGGGCGACGAGCGCCACCAGCGCCGCATCGACCAGCTCGCCGCGTACGAGGCCGGGCTCTAGGACCGCAGACGGGCCCTACGTCCTCAGCCCCGGAACCCCAGCCCTAGAACCCCCAGCTCGTCCCGGGCGCGACCGGCCAGCCGAAGGCGGCCGAGGCCCGCGCCAGCGCGCCCGGCACGAGCTCGCGCACCCGCCCGGCTCCTGCCAGCGCCGCGAGCGACGTCCCGCCGAGGTAGGCGGAGGCCAGGTCGGCGACGTCGAGCGCCAGGTGCGCCGGCGCCTCGGTCCTCTCGGCGCTCGCGGCCTCCCACCCTCCGCGCACGTGCCAGCGCCCGGCGTTGGCCGGCAGCTGGTCGTCCCGCACGTCGAGGACGACGTCGAGGTCCGCCTGGTAGCGCCGCGCAGCGAGGGCGCCCGGCACGTCGAGGATCCGCACCCACACGTCGTCGAGCGCCGTCAGCCGCACCCCACGCAGGTCGGTGAGGAGGTGGACGAGCGCGTCGTCGGGCACGAGGGCGTTCGTCTCGATCGTGGCCATGAGGTCGAGGTCGGTGAGCGTGCCCCACAGGGCGCGCGCCGCGGGGGCGTCGAGCGCGACCGCCTCGCGGACGCGGACCAGACCCTCCGGGGCGTTCGCCGCGGACCACTTCTCCCGGCGGCGGAAGACGGCGTACGCGCGCGGCTCTCCCTCGCTCGTGCGCACGACGGCGATGCGCAGCCGCTCGGTGTCCTTGCGCGCCGAGGGCCAGTCGGTCAGGTGCGAGGCCCGCAGGGCGTCCGTGTCCCGCGTGATCCAGCCCGGACGGTCGACGGCGGTGTGGACGCGCTCGACGACGTCGAGGTGGACCGCCGGGTCGAAGGAGTCGAGGTCGACGAGGAGCGCGTCGCTGCCCTCGACGTCGCGCAGCTCGGCGCCGCGGCTCAGCGTGAGCTTGACGGCGTGCGTCGCCACCCCGTAGCCGTACCGGCCGTAGATGCCGGTCTCGGCGGCGTTGAGCGCGGAGAGGACCTCCCCGCGGGCGAGCGAGCGCTCGAGGTGCGCGGTGAGCATGGCGCGAGCGATGCCGCGCCGGCGGTGCCCGGGGTGCACGCCCACCCACGTCAGCCCCGCCGTCGGGAGCCGCACCCCGCCGGGGACCGGCAGGGAGAACGCGTAGGAGGCGTGGAGGGCCGCGAGGCGCGGGGCGCTCGCGTCGCGCTCGTCCCAGACGCCGACGATGCGGCCGGGCTCGAGGTCCCACACGCGAGCCGGTTCGTCCTCGGGGCTGAGCTCGTACGCGAAGGCCCAGCCGTCGACGTCGATGATGGCGTCGCGGTCGGCGACGCCGTCGAGCTCGGCGAGGCGGTAACCGGCAGGCAGGGGAGAGGTCGTCATGCCCGCAGGATGCCAGCGACGGCGCCGCGCGGGCGAGGGAATTACCGCGCGGGCGGGCGTGCCGAGACGGCCGCGAGGACGACGGCGAGGGGCACGAGGACGACGACGGCCACCGGCACGAGGGTGAGGGCGACGACGAACGCCCCGACGACGACGCCCGTGGCGAACCAGCGCGCGTGACCGCCCGCAGGCTCCTCCTCGGAGACGGCGCGTGCCCGCGCCGTCTCGCCCTCGCGCCCCGGCTCGAGCAGGAGCGTGCGCCACGTGCGGGCGCGCGAGACCTCGACCGCCGCCGTGCACGCGAGCCACCCCGCCCCCGCGACGAGCGCGAGGACGAGGTGGCGCGGGCCGACGAGGGCGACGGCGAGCGCGACGAGCGGGGTGAGCGCCGCCGCGGTCAGCGAGGCGATGACGAGGGCCCGGGCGTCCGACGTCCGCGCCCGGTAGGCGCCGGCGACGACGACGCCGACGGCGGTGCTCAGGGCCCACCCCGCCACCGTGACGGCGAGCACCACGAGCGCCCAGCCCGCGCCGACGGCTGTACCCGCGGCCACGAGGGCACCGGCGAGGAGGACGGCGGCGACGCCGGCCCGTACGAGCGCATCGCGCCGGGCGCGGGTCCGGGCGGTGGTGACGGCCTCGCGGACGTCGCGGTGGGAGTGGGGGACGGAGCTGTCGCAGTGCGCGCACGCGTGCGGGTCGGCGGCGGCAGCGGCTGCGGGGGCTCCCGCCGGGGCGTGGGTCTCGTTGCTCATGTCCCCCCGATCATAGGCGGCGCACCGGCGTCGCCCAGGAGTGTGGCGGCGCCCACGGCGCGGTGCGGCGGGGCCCGGGGTGCGACCCGCCTGGCCGTGCGCCGCGGAGGCGCGCTGCCATGATGGACCGGTGGAGCGGCCCGGGAGCGTGAGCGCGATGGTGCTCGAGACCGCCGCCCACGTGCCCCCGGGGCGCGCCACGACGTACGGGCTCATCGCGGAGGCGGTCCGTCTGCGCACCGGCCGCGGCGCCGCCCGGCACGTCGGTGCCGTGCTCTCCCGGTCCGGCCAGGAGGTCGCGTGGTGGCGGGTCGTCCGCGCCGACGGGACGCTCCCGCCCGCCCTGTGGGCACGGGCCACGCCGATGTACGCGCGTGAGGGCACGCCGCTCCTCGCCCACCGCGCCGCCGTCGACCTCGCGCGCGCCGTGTGGGACCCGGTCACCGACCCGGTGGACCCGGCCACCGACTCAGAAGCAGGAGCGCACGATGCCTGAGGGCCACTCCATCCACCGCCTCGCGCTCGCGTTCGACGAGCTCTTCGGTGGCGAGGTGCTCGCGGCGAGCTCCCCGCAGGGGCGGTTCGCGGCCGGCGCTGCGCTGCTCGACGGCCGCCGGCTCGTGCGCACGGACGCCCACGGCAAGCACCTCTTCCTCGGCTTCGCGAGCGCGGCCCAGGAAGAGACCGCGGGCCACGGCGGCGAGCGCGCCACCGACGACGCCTTCCCGGGTGCCGGCGTCGATCCGGGCGACGACGGTCCGGGTGGCGACGACGGTCCTGACGACGGGGTCGACCTGCACTGGCTGCGGGTCCACCTCGGCCTCTACGGCTCGTGGACGTTCGCCGGTGACGCGACCTTCCACGCCCCGCACGCCATCGGTGCGCCGCGCCGGCGCGTGGCCGAGGAGGAGACCCCCTTGCCGGACCTCGGCCCGGCGGCGACCACCCCGGGGGCCGGCGACGCGGCCGCGTCCGGCGGCGCCGCAGGTACCACCGCGGAGGAGTTCGAGCCGCCCGAGCCGCGCGGGGCGGTACGGGTCCGCCTCGTCGGGCGCCACGGCGTCGCCGATCTCACCGGGCCGACGGCGTGCGAGGTCATCACCTCGGCGGAGAAGGCCACCGTCCACGCGCGGCTCGGCCCGGACCCGTTGCGCCCCGACGGCGACGGCGAGGCCTTCGTCGCGGCGGTGCGCGCCCGCCGCCGTGCCGTCGGCGAGCTGCTCATGGACCAGGCGGTCATCTCCGGCGTCGGGAACATCTACCGGGCCGAGGCGCTCTACCGGGCGCGGGTGCACCCTCGCCGCCTCGGCCGGAACGTTCCCGCGGCGCAGCTGCGCGAGATGTGGGCCGACCTCGAGGTCCTCATGGCCGACGGTGTCGCGACCGGGCGCATCGACACGACCCGCCCCGAGGACCGGGGCGGGCCGGAGGACCGCTGGTACGTCTACCGCCGCGGCGGGCTGCCGTGCCGGGTGTGCGGCACCCCGGTCAGCGAGGCGGACATGGCGACGCGCCGGGTCTACTGGTGCTCGCGGTGCCAGCGCGCGCCCCGCACCGGCGCCTGAGCCGCACCCCGCCCCGCTTCTCCCGCGGCGCTTGTCGGCCCGCGCTGCTTCGCCCGCGCCCCGCGCCGCCTCGTCGCGCGCCGCCTCGGTCGTGCCCGCTCGGGGTGCCCGACGGCAGGCGAGAGCGCCTGGTCAGCTGCCCGATGAGGCATGTCGCCCGCCGGGCGCCGCGCACTAGCGTGCGTCCACGCCCACTCCGGGCGTACCCCGGGTCTCGAGGAGGAGAACCCATGCAACGTTCCTGGAAGCCGCTCGCTCTCGGCGCCGCCGGCGCCCTCGCGCTCGGGCTCGCGCTCGCCCCGCCCGCCGCCGCCCACGGGTCGCACCCGCGGCCGGACCGCCCGGTGACGGTCGCCGAGAACCTCGTCAGCCCGCTCACGTTCGACGTCGAGCGTCCGGGCACCCTCTACGTCGGTCAGGCGTTCGCCGGGGCGCTGACCCGGATCGACCACCGGGGCCGGTCCCGTGATCTCGTCGGTCCGCACGGCATCGAGATCGCGGCGGTCTCGACCCACCGGGGCACGCTCACGTGGGCCGAGACGGCCTACCCGACGGAGGAGGGCGGAGAGCTCTCGGCCGTCATCAAGCAGCGCTCGCCCAACGGGCGGGTGCGTCAGATCGCCGACCTCGACCACCACGAGGCGACGAAGAACCCCGACGGCCGGACCACCTACGGGTTCCAGGGGCTCAGCCCCGAGTGCCTCGCGACGCTCCCGCCCGGCCCCCTCGCGCCCTACCAGGGCCTCGTCGACTCGCACCCGTACGGCTCGGTCACGGTCGGCGGCGAGCTCTACGTCGCCGACGCGGCCGCGAACGCCGTCCTCAAGGTCGACCGGTGGGGGAAGGTGCGCACGGTGGCGGTGCTGCCCGGCACCCCCGTGCGGATCACGGCCGAGATGGCGGAGGCGAACGGCGTCGACCCGTGCGTCGCGGGGCACGTCATGATGCTCGAGTCGGTGCCCACCGACGTCGAGGTCGGCCGCAACGGGCTGCTCTACGTCTCGACCCTCCCGGGCGGTCCCGAGGACGGCAGCCTCGGGGCCAACGGCTCGGTCTACACCGTCGAGCCGTGGAGCGGGCGCGTGCGCCTGCTCGCGCGGGGCTTCGCCGGCGCGACGAACCTCGCCGTGGCTCCGGACGGGACCGTCTACGTCGCGGAGCTGTTCGGGAACGAGGTGTCCGCGATCTCCCGCCGGGGCAAGGTCTCCACGGTGGCGACGCTCAACCAGCCGGCGGGCGTCGAGTGGTCCGACGGGCGCCTGTACGTCTCGACCGACGCCTTCGGCGCGGGGAAGATCGTCACCCTCCGCGCGTCGTCGGGCCGTCACTGACCGCTGCCGGGGCGGGGCGCCAGGATCCGGGCGCCCCGCCCCGTCACGTCGCCGGGACCACGCGGCCGACGCAGCGCTCGCCGGCCGCGCCGACGCCTGTGAGCCCGCCGCCGTCGCGCTAGATGTAGATCGCAGGGTCCGCGAACGGGTCCACGTCACCGACGGGGGCCGTGCGCACCCGGCCTGGTACGCCGACCGCCACGGCCCCGGCGGGGACGTCCTTGACGACGACGGCGTTGGCGCCGATCCGCGCGTCGTCGCCGACATGGACCGGGCCGAGCACCTTCGCACCCGCGCCGATCGTGACGCGGTCGCCCACCGTAGGGTGCCGCTTGCCGTGGGTCATCGACCGCCCGCCGAGCGTCGTCCCGTGGAAGAGGACGACGTCCTCGCCCACCTCGGCGGTCTCGCCGATGACGACGCCCATCCCGTGGTCGATGAACAGGCGCCGCCCGAGCGAGGCACCGGGGTGGATCTCGACGCCGGTGAGGGCGCGCGCGAGCTGGGAGATGAGCCGGGCGGGCAGTTTCAGGAGCGGCGAGGCGTGCCACATGCGGTGCGAGAGCCGGTGGATCCACAGCGCGTGGACGCCCGGGTACCCGAGCGCGACCTCGACGAGGCTGCGCGCGGCGGGGTCACCGCGGCGCGCAGCCTCGAGGTCCTCGCGCAGCAGGTCGAGGAACCGCACGTCCGAGTCGTGCACGTCAGTCGGCGAACTCGCTGTAGAGCGGGGTGGAGAGGTACCGCTCGCCGAAGCTCGGGATGATGACGACGATCGTCTTGCCCGCGGCCTCGGGCCTGGCGGCGATCTCCAGGGCTGCGTGGACGGCGGCGCCGGACGAGATGCCGGCGAAGATGCCCTCCTCCGCAGCGAGGCGTCGAGCGACCACCGTCGCCTGCTCGAGGTTGACGTCGATGACCTCGTCGTAGACCTCGGTGTCGAGGATCTCGGGGACGAAGTTCGCGCCGATGCCCTGGATCTTGTGCGGACCGGGCTGGCCGCCGTTGAGGATCGGGGACTCGGCGGGCTCGACCGCGACGATCTTGATGCCGGGCTTGCGCTCGCGCAGCACCTGGCCCACACCGGTGATGGTGCCGCCGGTCCCGATGCCGGCGACGAAGTAGTCGACTTCGCCGTCCGTGTCGTTCCAGACCTCCTCGGCGGTCGTCTTGCGGTGGATCGCCGGGTTGGCCTCGTTGGCGAACTGGCGGGCGAGGATGGCTCCGGGTCGCTCGGCGGCGATCGCCTCGGCCTTGGCGACGGCGCCCTTCATGCCCTCCGAGCCGGGGGTGAGGATGAGCTCGGCACCGAACGCGCGGAGGAGGGCGCGGCGCTCCTTGCTCATCGTCTCCGGCATGGCGAGGACGACGTCGTAGCCGCGGGCGGCGCCGACCATCGCCAGCGCGATGCCGGTGTTGCCGGACGTCGCCTCGACGATCGTTCCGCCGGGGGTCAGGGCGCCGGACTGCTCGGCGGCGTCGACGATCGAGACGCCGATGCGGTCCTTGACGGAGTTGGCGGGGTTGTAGAACTCGAGCTTGGCCAGGACCGTGGCCTTGGAGCCCTCGGTGACCCTGTTGAGACGGACGAGCGGGGTCCGGCCGATGAGGGCCGTGACGTCGTCGTAGATGCGTGCCATGGATCGATCCTTCGCAGGTAGGGGGGTGGGGTGTCGCTGGGTGGGACCGCGCCGCGTCCTCGCGGGGGCCGGGGGAGCGCCTGGCATGCGGCAGCGCCGCACGGTAGAGCCGGGCGCTCTACAGACAGGTGCGGCAGCCGCAGGGGGCGGAGGTGGGGACGGCGAGCGCGCTCATCGCTGCTGCGTTCTCCTTCCGCGCCGGGGCTGACACCTTCTTGAACCCTAAACCACGGCCCCGGACCGATCAACGTGTTGGCAATGTCTCCCGCGGCACGCCTCAGGGTGCGGGGGGCTCCCGGTGGGACGCCACAGCCTCCCACCGGTCGAGGAGGCCGCGGTGGTCCGCGGGCAGCGGAAGCTCCACCTCCGTGCCGTCGCGGCGGACGACGACGAGCGTGGCCCACGAGTACGGGACGTTCGGGCGCAGCTCGGTGATGTCGCCCCACGGGATCTGGCGCGGACACCAGCCGTTCGCCACCGCGATACCGGCGTCGTCCGCCTCGACGAACGTCCGCCGCCCGCCTCCGCCCATGCCGAGCAGGGCGGCTGCCTGGAGGAAGAACAGGACGGTGGCGATGCCGTCGTTGCGGTCCTCGTGCGGGTAGGCGACCACCCGGTAGACCGCGAAGACGAGGATGACGACGCCGATGACCACCGCGACCCCGTGGAAGCGGCTCCTCCCGGCGTCGGGGTACCACCGCTGCGGCTCTGCCATGGCGTTCACCGTAGAACGGCACTGGCCGCCGGCGAGGCGTTACGCCGTCCCCGTGAGGTCTCCGTGCTCAGGCCGGGACCGCGGCCGGAGCGGCATCGGGGTGCGTGAGACCCCCGACGACCCGCGCGACCGCGGCGAGGAGCTGGTCGAAGCCGGGCTGCTCCACCGGGAAGTGGCCGGCCCCGTCGAGCAGCACGAGCTCCGTGGGCGCCGCGATGCGGTCGAAGAACCGCGCGCTGATCGCGAGGGGCGTCCACCGGTCCAGCGCGGGGTGAGCCATGAGCACCGGTGTCCCGGTGAGCTCCTCCGGCTCGACGGCCGGCACCCACTCGAGGAAGCTGCGCATCCAGCCGAGCGGCATCCGCCCGCCACCGCCGGCGCGGTCCCGGACGACGGCGCGCACGAGCCGGGGGTCGTTGCTGATGTGACGCATGTCGGCGATCCAGCGGATCGGCACCTGCACGCGCGCCAGCGGCCCCGCGGCCACGTGGAGCACGGGACCGGCGAGCGCGCCGAGCAGCGGGTGCCACGAGAGCCGGGCGCGCACGTCCCGCTCGCGCGGGTCGAGCAGGCAGGTGACGACCAGCGAGGAGGCCAGCCCGGTGGCGGCCGCGACGTCGTAGGCGAGGAGACCGCCCATGCTCGCGCCGAGGAGCACGAGCGGCCGGTCGTCGGCCTCGGCGCGCACGAGGTCGGCGACGACGTCCCGCCAGTGCTCGTACCGGACGCCGGCGCGGTCGGCGACGCGGGTGAGCCCGTAGCCCGGGAGGTCGGGGACCGTGACGTGGGCGCCGAGCGCCGCGAACCGGGAGGCGAAGGGCCACATCGCGGCAGCGTTGCCGCCGGCTCCGTGGAGGAGGACGAGCCGCACGGGGGCGTCGGGCGCGCCGACGTGCTCGACGCAGACGGACATGTCGCGCCACGGGAACCACGACGACCGTCGTTCGGCCGTGACGCCGTCAGCGGGAGCCGGGACGAAGGGCTCGTAGCGGTCGTCCATGCGTCCTCCTTCTCGTGCCGACGGTCGCTGCCATCCTGGTCCCTCAGGACCGCACGGGCCGTTCCGTCGTCGTCTCCCCGGCGTCGATCAGCTCGCCCGCACCGCCGGTGAGGCTCGCGAGCGAGGAGCGGAGCGCGGCGTCGTCGTTCGTCGCGAGGGTGAGACGGACCTGCGGGCCGTAGCCGACGTCGTGGACGAGGACGCCCCGGGCGCGGAGCTCGGCCTCGACGCGACCGGCCTCGGCGTGGGGGAGGTGGACGTCCCACAGGCCCAGGCGCTGGAGCGCGACGCGGGGCGCCGCCTGGAGCGCCCCGCGGACGGCGTCGGAGTAGGCGCGCACGAGCCCGCCGGTGCCGAGCTTGACCCCGCCGAAGTACCGGACGACGACGGCGGCGACGTCGACGAGGCCGCTGCCGCGCAGCACCTCGAGCATCGGCATCCCCGCGGTGCCCGCGGGCTCGCCGTCGTCGGAGGAGCGCTCGACGAGGTTGGCCCCCGGCACGCGGACGACGAAGGCCGAGCAGTGGTGCCGGGCGTCCGGGAACGCCGCGCGCGCGTCGGCCACGAGCGCGCGGGCCGCGGCCTCGTCGTCGGCTCGCCGCAGCCACGTGATGAAGCGCGAGCGACGCACCTCGAGCTCGGTGGCGGTCGTCCCGCGGGCGAGGGTGCGGACCTCGGGCGGGGTGGGCTCGGGCATGGACCGAGTATCGTCGCGAGCGGCGCCGGGCGGGGAACCGCACGGCGCGAGGCGGTGCCGCAGCCACGACGGTCGGGACCGCGGCGCGGCGAGCGGGGAACCTCACAGCGAGCCCGCGAGGTCGGGTTCGTCACCAGGCCCGTGGCCGTGGCAAGATATACGACGGCAATCGTCTCGACCACGAAAGGAGCGGCAGGGCACATGGCAGTTCCGAAGCGCAAGATGTCCCGCAGCAACACCCGCTCTCGCCGGTCCCAGTGGAAGGCGCAGCTCACCGAGCTCGTCGCCGTCCGCGTGCAGGGCCGGGAGATCCAGGTGCCCCGGCGCCTGGCCAAGGCTTACCAGAAGGGGATGCTCGTCGAGGACTGATCCTCGCCGGTTCCCCGGACGGACGAACGGCCGCTGCCTCCTCGGAGGTGGCGGCCGTTCGTCGTTCGCAGGGCTGGGCGCGGGCTGTGCGAGCGAGGGGAGGGGCCGCGTCGTTGCGGCCGCCGAGGAGTGCTGGAGCGGGTGACCGGGATCGAACCGGCACCATCTGCTTGGAAGGCAGAGGCTCTACCATTGAGCTACACCCGCGTGAGCCAGCATCGCAGCCGGCACGGGTCAAAGTCTAACGCCCTGCGCGCCGTGCATCGAGCAGCCGCGCACCGACCGGCGGTTCCCGCTGGCCTAGACTCCTCGGCGACGGGGTGTAGCGCAGCTTGGTAGCGCATCCGCTTTGGGAGCGGAAGGCCGTGGGTTCGAATCCCGCCACCCCGACCACGACTGCCGCGAGGCACCGTCCCGCAGGACCGCCCGGCGGCGCCCGCCTTCCCGGCCGCCGCCGCGCGGACGTGCTAAGGCGTGCACTACGATGGCCGGGTCTGTGCGCGCCGCCCGTCTCGGCCCGCGCCAGCGGTGCGGGTCCAGCCGCACGCCGAGGCGCCCCGCGCGCCGACCGCACGATCGTCCCTCGCCACGGCGAGGGTGTCCCCGGAATCCGATGAGTGGAGAGCACCGCAGTGAAGAGCGCCGTCGAGAACCTTGAGCCCACCCGGGTCAAGCTGACCGTGGAGGTGTCGTACGACGAGCTCAAGCCGAGCCTCGACCACGCCTACTCCCACATCGGTGAGCAGGTCAACGTGCCCGGATTCCGCAAGGGACGGGTGCCCGCACGCATCATCGACCAGCGGGTCGGACGCGCAGCCGTCATCGAGCACGCCGTCAACGACGCCCTCCCGGACCTCTACCGCAAGGCGGTGACCGAGGCCGAGCTCAAGCCCCTCGGCCAGCCCGAGGTCGACGTCACCGAGATCCCGGCCACGTCCGGCACGCCCGGTGGCCAGCTCGTCTTCACCGCCGAGGTGGACATCCGCCCGGAGATCACGCTCCCCGAGCTCGAGGGCCTCGAGCTGACCGTCGACCCCGTCGACGTGACCGACGAGGACGTCGACGCCCGCCTCGACGCGCTGCGCGAGCGCTTCGGCTCTCTCGTCGGCGTCGACCGTGCGGCCGCCGACGGCGACTTCGTCGTCATCGACCTCACCGCGAAGATCGGTGAGGAGGAGGTCGACTCCGTCTCCGGCGTCTCGTACCAGATCGGCGCGGGGAACATGCTCGAGGGGCTCGACGACGCCCTCACCGGCCTCAGCGCCGGCGACACGACGACGTTCACCGCGGCCCTCGCCGGCGGCGAGCGCGCGGGCGAGGAGGCCGACATCACGGTCACCGCCACGACCGTCAAGGAGCGCGACCTCCCCGCCGTCGACGACGAGTTCGCCCAGCTGGCGAGCGAGTTCGACACGATCGAGGAGCTCCGCGAGGACCTGCGCACGCAGGTCGCCAAGGACAAGGCGTCCAACCAGGCCGTCCAGGCCCGGGACAAGATGCTCGAGCACCTCCGTGACGCCGTCGACTTCCCCGTGCCGACGCGCGTCGTCGACGCCGAGATCAAGAACCACCTCGAGGCCGAGGGCAAGGCCGAGGACGACCCGCACGGCGAGGAGGTCCGCGAGGAGACCGAGAGCCTCCTGCGTGAGCAGTTCCTCCTCGACGCCCTCGCCGAGAAGCTCGAGGTCTCGGTGAGCCAGAACGAGCTCATCCAGTTCCTCCTGTCGAACGCCCAGCAGTACGGGATGGACCCGAACGAGTTCATCTCCAGCGCGGACAAGGCGGGCCAGATCCCCGTCTTCGTCGGCGAGCTCGCCCGCACGAAGTCCCTCGCCGTCGCGCTGCGCCAGGCGACGGTCAAGGACACAGCCGGCGCCGAGCTCGACCTGAGCGAGTTCATCGGCTCGGACGAGCAGGACGCCGCGGCCAAGGTCGCTGCCGAGGCCGCGGTCGCCGGCTCCGGCTCGGCCGGTTCGGCGGACTCTCCCGACAGCCCGGACTCGGCCGACAGCGCCGGGTCCGCGGACAGCGCCGACTCGCCCGACAGCCCGGACTCGCCCGAGAGCGCGCCGTCGGCGGCCTCGGCGGACTCCGCCAAGAGCTGACCACCCAGCACGCCACGAGGGGCCCGCGCCGTCCGGCGCGGGCCTCCCGTGCGTCCGGGGCCGGTGCGCCCGGGCCGGCGTGCGCCAACAGCGAAACCCACGGACAACGGGACTGCCGGGCGCCCGGTCGGGGTTAGTGTCGCTGGACGCCCGTGCCGACGCCGCGATCCGTTCGGTACGTCGGTGCCAGCACGAGAGAGACGAGGAGCGTGTACGTGAGCCAGACGCCGCAGACTGCCAGGGGTGAGGGCGGCAACCTCGCCCTCAACGACCACATCTACAACCGCCTGCTCAAGGAGCGCATCATCTGGCTCGGCTCGGAGGTGCGCGACGACAACGCGAACACCATCTGCGCCCAGCTGCTGCTCCTCGCCGCGGAGGACCCCGAGCGCGACATCTTCCTCTACATCAACTCCCCGGGCGGCTCCGTCACGGCCGGCATGGCCATCTACGACACGATGCAGTACGTCCAGCCGGACGTCGCCACGGTCGGCATGGGCATGGCCGCCTCCATGGGGCAGTTCCTGCTCTCCTCCGGCGCGCCGGGCAAGCGTTACGCCACGCCCCACGCCCGCGTCATGATGCACCAGCCCTCGGGCGGCATCGGCGGCACGGCGACGGACATCCGCATCAACGCCGAGCTCATCCTCCACATGAAGCGGGTCCTCGCCGAGCTCACGGCCCAGCAGACCGGCAAGACCGTCGAGCAGATCAACGCCGACGCCGACCGCGACCGCTGGTTCACCGCTCCCGAGGCGCTCGAGTACGGCTTCATCGACCACGTCGTCGAGCACGCGGCCTCGGTCTCCGGCGGCGGCGGAACCGCGACGCCGTAGCGCACGCGCCCCTCTTACCGACCTTTGCGACCCCAGGAGCACATGTGAGCACCGACCCTCGTTTCCTCGCCCAGGCTGGCGGACTCAACCGCGGGTTCCCCGCGTCCACCGCGCCGCTCTCGCCCTCGTCGCGCTACGTGCTGCCCCAGTACGAGGAGCGCACGGCGTACGGGTACAAGCGGCAGGACCCCTACACGAAGCTCTTCGAGGACCGCATCATCTTCCTCGGCGTGCAGATCGACGACGCGTCCGCGGACGACGTCATGGCCCAGCTCCTCGTCCTCGAGAGCGCGGACCCGGACGGCGTCATCACGCTGTACATCAACTCCCCGGGTGGCTCCTTCACGGCGCTGACGGCGATCTACGACACGATGCAGTACATCAAGCCGCAGATCCAGACGGTGTGCCTCGGGCAGGCCGCCTCGGCCGCCGCGGTGCTCCTCGCCGCGGGCACCCCTGGCAAGCGCCTCGCGCTGCCGAACGCGCGCGTCATGATCCACCAGCCCGCGCTCGAGGGTGGCGGGTACGCGCAGGCCTCGGACATCGAGATCCACGCGAACGAGGTGCTGCGGATGCGCGAGTGGCTCGAGCACACGATCGCGGCGCACTCGACCACCCCTGTGGACCAGGTCCGCCGGGACATCGAGCGTGACAAGATCCTCACAGCGCAGCAGGCGCTCGAGTACGGGCTCGTCGACCAGGTCCTCGAGTCCCGCAAGCCGGAGACCCTCCCGCAGCTCGAGGCGTGAGGGAGCCGGCCGCCGACACTCCGGGCCGCCTGCGGCGGTGCGCGGAAGATCGCCATAGTGTGCAATGAGATGCATCGGGACGAGCGTGAGGAGGGGTAGGCATGGCGCGTACTGCTGAGGGTACGGACCTGCTCAAGTGCTCGTTCTGCGGCAAGAGCCAGAAGCAGGTGAAGAAGCTCATCGCCGGTCCGGGTGTCTACATCTGCGACGAGTGCATCGAGCTGTGCAACGAGATCATCGACGAGGAGCTGGCCGAGGCCAGCGAGCTCGGCCTCGTCGACCTGCCCAAGCCCCGCCAGATCTTCGACTTCCTCGAGGAGTACGTCATCGGGCAGGAGCCCGCCAAGCGTTCCCTCGCCGTGGCCGTCTACAACCACTACAAGCGCGTCCAGGCCGCCGAGAAGGCGCCCGGGGACGACGCCGTGGAGATGTCGAAGTCGAACATCCTCCTCATCGGCCCCACGGGCACGGGCAAGACCTACCTCGCGCAGACCCTGGCGAAGATGCTCAACGTCCCCTTCGCCATCGCCGACGCCACGGCCCTCACCGAGGCCGGGTACGTGGGCGAGGACGTCGAGAACATCCTCCTCAAGCTCATCCAGGCCGCGGACTTCGACGTCAAGAAGGCCGAGAAGGGCATCATCTACATCGACGAGATCGACAAGATCGCCCGCAAGAGCGAGAACCCGTCGATCACCCGGGACGTGTCCGGCGAGGGCGTGCAGCAGGCCCTCCTCAAGATCATCGAGGGTACCCAGGCCTCCGTGCCGCCCCAGGGCGGGCGCAAGCACCCGCACCAGGAGTTCCTCCAGATCGACACGACGAACGTCCTGTTCATCGTCGCGGGCGCCTTCGCGGGCCTCGAGGAGATCATCACCTCCCGGGCCGGACGGCGCGGCATCGGCTTCGGGGCGTCGCTGCGCTCGACCGATGCCGAGGCGGACGTCTTCGACGAGGTGCGCCCGGCCGACCTGCACAAGTTCGGGCTCATCCCCGAGTTCGTCGGCCGCCTGCCCGTCATCGCGACCGTCTCGCCGCTCGACCGCGACGCGCTCGTGCGGATCCTCACGGAGCCGCGCAACGCCCTCGTGCGCCAGTACCAGCGGATGTTCGAGATCGACGGCGTCGAGCTCGAGTTCACCGACGACGCCATCGAGGCCATCGCCGACCAGGGCCTCCTGCGGGGGACCGGGGCGCGCGGCTTGCGCGCGATCATGGAGGAGATCCTCCGGGAGGCGATGTTCGACGTCCCGAGCCGCGACGACGTCGCGCGGGTCGTCATCACCCGCGAGGTCGTCCTCGAGAACGTCAACCCGACCCTCGTTCCGCGTGAGCAGCCCGGCAAGCGCCGCCCGCCGCGCGAGAAGAGCGCCTGAACGCCACCGGCACCGCGCGCGGTCGCCCGTAACGGATGCGCGACGGGCCGATCTGGCCCAAGGTGGGAAGGACTCATCCCCACCTACGAGCGAGGTGCACTTCACATGCAGATTGAGTGGCTCACGAGTCTCCTGCCCGCCGACGAGGACGTCGTCACGATCGTCCTCGACGGCACCCGCGAGAGCGAGTCCGGTGCCCAGGCCGTCCTCACCCGCTGGCGCGACCTGCGCCGCACCCTCGAGGCCCAGGGCGCACCGGCCGCGGCGGTCGCCGCGATCGGCGAACGCGTCGAGATACCGACGCACGTCAGCGGCCAGCACGGCCGCGTCATCGTCGCCGGCAGCGCAGGTGTTCTCGTGGACCGGGCCCTGGCCGGCCCGCCGGCCACGGACGAGGCCATCGTCTGCCGAGGCGGCGCGGCGGCGTTCACACTGGCCCGGGTGGCGGACGAGACCGTGCGGTACCTCCTCGTTGAGATCGACCGCTCCGGTGCCGACCTGACGCTCTACGAGAACGCGGCCCTCGACCTCACCCTCGACGACGGCACCTCGACGGTCGAGGGTGGCCACGACGTCCTCAACAAGGTCCGTTCGCAGGGGATGGCCACCCGCCGCATCCAGGCCCGCGCCGAGGACTCGTGGGAGCGCAACGCCGAGGCGGTGGCGGCCGAGCTCGACCGGGCCGTCGCCCGCCGACGTCCCGAGCTTCTGCTGCTCACCGGCGACGTCCGCGCCGTGCCGCTCGTGCGGGACAACCTCGGCGGTGCCGCCCGACCGCTCGTCGCCGTCATCGAGGGCGGCTCCCGAGCCGAGGGCGTGAACGAGGAGGCCTTCGCCCAGCACGTCGACGCCGCGCTGACCGCGTACCGGATGCGCCGCCGGGAGGAGGTCGTCGACCGGTTCCGGGAGGAGCACGGGCGCGATGCCAACGCGACGACAGGCCTGGACGCCGTCGTCGAGGTGCTGCGGCGGGGTCAGGTCGCCGAGCTCCTCCTCACCGAGGCCGTTGCTGGGCCGCCGTCGACCTTTGCTGACCGCACGCTCTGGGTCGGAGAGTTCGGCATGCAGGTGGCGCTCAGCCGTCAGGAGGCGCTCGACCTCGGCGCGACCGACCCGCGCGAGATGCGCGCCGACCAGGCGCTCGGCCTCGCGGCCGTCGAGCAGGGCGCGGGCTTCACCTTCGTCGACGAGGCGAGCGTCGACCTCGCCGACGGCGTCGGCGCGATCCTGCGCTGGCACGACGCATCGACCCCGTCCGACCACGCCATGACGATGGGCGGGGACACCGCCCGGATGTGAGCGGACCACGAGGCCCTCGCCCCTGCGGGCGGGGGCCTCGTGCTGCCCGGTCCCAGGACTACGTCGAAAGGCCGGCCGGGAGCGCCGGTTGCCCGCTCGCCGTCGCTGTCGCCGTGGCCGCTGTCGCCTTGGCCGCCTGCGCAGCGCCCCAAGCGGCCAGCCGCTCCCGAATCGTCGAGTGGCAGCCGCCGCAACCCGTCCCCGCGCGAGTGGCCCGGCCGACGGCGGCCACCGTGTCGCACCCCGGGCCGATCGCCTCGTCGATGCTGCCGAGTGTGGCGCCCGTGCAGCGGCACACCGTGCGCTCCGGCCCGGACGCCGCCACGGCCGGCTCGTCGGCCGCGTCGAGGCGCAGCAGGCTGGTGCGGTCCGCGGGAAGCTCCGCGCGGCGCTCGAAGAGCAGGACGAGCTCGGCGGCGGTGCGCGGCATGCCCACGCAGACCATGCCCTCGAGCACGCCGTCGCGGGTCACCATCTTGACGTAGCGCCCGTGCTGCGGGTCCGCCCACTGGGCGACGTGCACCGGCGGCGCACCCGCGGGGTCGTCCTCGACGTCCCACGGCTCGGGGGCCACGTTCCCGGCGGCCGCGAGGTCGACCGAGCGGGACTTGAGGAGGATGACGCCGGGTCCCTCCGCGCTCATGCCGGCGTCTGCGTCCGCGCCCGCGGGCGCCCCACCGGCAGCACCGGCCCCGCCCGCGCCAGCACCCGCTGCCGCCGTGAGCCGCGCCGCGAGCCACTCGGCCTGGCGCCAGCCCGGGCCGATGAGCCCCGACGGCCCGTGGCCCGTGCACCGCGTGCAGCCAGGCGCGGAGCACCGGATCTCGGCGCAGTCGCCGAGCGCGAGCACCCGTCCTTCGGGATCCGCCCGGAGCTCGTGGTCGACGACGACGCCGGTGATCACCTGCAGCCCGGCGGCCCGCGCGAGCTCGACCCGCGGACGCACGCCGCAGGAGAGGAGGAGCGCCTCGCCCTCGACCTCCGTGCCGTCGTCGAGCACGAGGGCGCGGAACCGGGGTAGCCCGTCGGGGCCGGGCTCGGTCGTCACGCCGGCGGCTCTCGCACCGGCGATGACCCGCACCCCCTGCGCGCGCAGCGCGGCGGTGAGGACGCTCGCGCCGCCGCGGTCGAGCTGGCGCGCCATGGGGCCGGGACCGGAGTGGACGAGCGTCACGTCCGCGCCCTCCTCGGAGGCGGCGAGCGCAGCCTCCAGACCGAGGATCCCACCGCCGAGCACGACGATCCGGCGCCGCTCGCGCACGGCCGCCCGGAGCCGTGCTGCGTCGGCGAGGTCGCGCAGCGCAGTGACCCCCGTCGGGAGCCTGTCCTCGGTGGGGCGGATGCCGGCGAGCGAGGGCACGGCGGCGCGTGCCCCGGTGGCGAGGACGAGTCGGTCGTAGCGCGCGGTCCGCCCGTCGCTCAGCAGCACCTGCCGGCGCTCCCTGTCCAGGGCACCGACGCGCACGCCGAGCTCCACCTGCACCCCGGCACGGGAGAGCTCCGTGGGGTCGGCCAGCGTGATGGCCTCCGGCGTGGTGCGGCCCACCGCGACCTCCGCCACGAGGACCCGGTTGTAGGCCGGCCGCTCCTCCTCGCCGAGGACGAGCAGCTCGACCTTGCCGGCCCGGACCGCCGGCAGCAGCTCGTCGACGAGGCGCGAGGCGACGGGGCCGTAGCCGACGACGACGACCCGCTCCGGGGTGAGCCCGGTGACGGCGCTCATGCCGGCTGCACCGCTCGCGCGCTGACCCGCACCGCGGTCGCCTTGAACTCCGGCATCCCGGACACCGGGTCCGTCGCGGCCTCGGTCACGAGGTTGGCCGTCTGCGCGCCGGCGAAGTGGAAGGGGAGGAAGGCGGTGTCCGGGCGGATGCCGGTCGTCACCCGGACCCGGCCCTGCGCCACGCCGCGGGCGCTCGTGACGTCCACCCACTGGCCGTCCACGACGCCCAGCCGCGCGGCCGTCGTCGGGTGGATCTCGAGGCGCGGCTCCGGCTGGGCCCCCACGAGGTCGGGGACGCGGCGCGTCTGGCTGCCGGACTGGTAGTGCTCGAGCAACCGCCCCGTGACGAGCACGAGCGCCCCCTCGCGGTGCTGACGGTCCGGCACCCGTGCAGGTGAGACCGGGACGAGCTTGGCCCGGCCGTCGTCGTGGGCGAAGGCGTCGAGGAAGAGCCGGGGCGTCCCCGCCGAGCCGGTGGGGCAGGGCCAGTGCACCGCGGCACCGGACTCGAGGAGCGCGTAGTCGATGCCCGAGTAGTCCGCCCGCCCACCCGCGGAGGCGCGGGCGAGCTCGGCGAAGACCTCCTCCGGGTCGGCGCTGAACGACGAGGGCGCACCGAGCCGCTCGGCGAGCGCGGCGAGGAGCCAGAGCTCGTCCCGCACCTCGGGCGGCGGGAGCAGCGCCCGGCGGCGCCGGATGACCCGACCCTCGAGGTTGGTCATCGTGCCCTCCTCCTCGGCCCACTGGGCCACCGGCAGGACGAGGTCGGCCCGGGCGGCGGTCTCCGAGAGGAAGAAGTCGGCGACGACGAGGAAGTCGAGGCGGCCGAGGGCGTCCTGCACCGCGCCGGCATCCGGCGCCGAGACGGCCACGTTGGAACCGTGGACGAACAGGCACCGCACCCCGCCGGGCCGTCCGAGCGACATGAGCATCTCGGTGGCGGACACCCCCGGGCCAGGCAGCGACTCGGCCGGCACCCCCCAGACCTCGGCGACGTGCGCCCGGGCAGCCGGGTCCGTGATCGAGCGGTAGCCGGGCAGCTGGTCCGCCTTCTGGCCGTGCTCGCGCCCGCCCTGCCCGTTCCCCTGGCCGGTCAGCGTCCCGTACCCGCTGTGCGCGGTGCCGGGCAGGCCGAGGAGGAGCGCGAGGTTGATCGCCGCCGTCGTCGTGTCCGTGCCGTCCACGTGCTGCTCGACGCCTCGGCCCGTGAGGATGTACGTCCCGCCGGCCCCAGCCCTCGCCCCGGCGCCCGCGCGGGCACCGGCCGCGAGGCGGTGCGCCGTCTCCCGGACGAGCTCGGCGGGCACCCCGGTGACGGCCTGTACCCGCTGGGGCCACCACGCGCTGAGGGTCGCCAGCAGCGCGCCGTAGCCGGTGGTGCGCGTCTCGACGTACCGGGTGTCGACGAGGCCCTCGTGGACGACGACGTGCGCCAGCCCCAGCAGCAGGGCCAGGTCCGTCCCGGGCGTGGGCTGCAGGTGCAGGCCCGCCCCGTCGGCCGTCAGTGCCGCCGTGGCGGAGCGCCGAGGGTCGACGACGACGAGACCCCCGCGCCCCCGGGCACCGGCGAGGTGCTGCACGAAGGGCGGCATCGTGTCCGCCACGTTGGAGCCGAGCAGGAGCACGGTCGCCGCGTCGTCGAGGTCGGAGACGGGGAAGGGGAGGCCGCGGTCGAGCCCGAAGGCCCGGTTCGCGGCCGCTGCGGCCGAGGACATGCAGAACCGGCCGTTGTAGTCGATGTGGCGGGTCCCGAGCGCCACCCGGGCGAACTTGCCCAGCTGGTAGGCCTTCTCATTCGTCAGGCCGCCGCTGCCGAAGACCCCGACGGAGTCGTTGCCGTGCCGGGTCTGGCTCGTGCGCACGGCGTCGACCGCCCGGTCCAGGGCCTCGTCCCAGCCCACCGGGTGGAGCTCGCCGTCGACGCCCCGGAGGAGCGGCGTGGTGAGGCGCTCCGGCGAGGCGAGAAGCGACGTCGAGGTCCAGCCCTTGCGGCACAGGCCGCCGCGGTTCGTGGGGAAGTCCCGGCCGCTCACCTCCGGGGCGGCGCCGGCGCTGAGGGTCATCGCGCACTGGAGCGCGCAGTAGGGGCAGTGCGTGTCGGTGGCCATGGCGTTCACACCCCCGCCCGCGCGAGCTCGGAGCCGGGGCGCAGGTAGCACAGCCACGCGACCGCGAGCATGAGCAAGTAGACCCCGACGAAGCCGTAGAACGCGGTGTGGTAGCCGCCCGTGGCGGTGATCGAGGCGCTGAGCACCTGGGGGACGACGAAGCCGCCGTAGGCGCCGATGGCGGAGACGAGACCGAGGGCCGCCGAGGCCGTCCGCTCGCTGCTCACCCCCGCAACACCTCCGAGCCTCCGGCCCCGCACGGCGAAGATCGTCGGGATCATCGTGTACGCGGCGCCGTTGCCGAACCCGCTGGCAGTGAACAGGGCGAGGAAGAGGACGAGGAAGAGCCAGAAGCTCGCGACGCCGAGCGTGAGCACGACGGCCACGGCCATGGCGACGAGCGCCATGACGGCGAGGGCGAGCACGGTCATCCGCGCCCCGCCGAACCGGTCCGCGACCTTGCCTCCCCACGGGCGGGTGAGCGAGCCCACGAGCGGGCCGAGGAACGCCAGGGAGAGGGCGGCCCCGCCGACGGCGAAGGAGGAGAACTCCGGGAAGACGTCACCGATGAGCTTGGGGAACACGGCCGAGAAGCCGATGAAGGACCCGAACGTGCCGATGTACAGGAAGGCCATGACCCACAGGTGCGGCTCGCGCAGGGCGGCGAGGGAGCCGGTGAGGTCGCCGCGGGCGTGCGAGAGGTTGTGCATCTTCCTCCCGGCCCCCCACGCGGCGAGGAGGATGAGCGGGATCCACACCAGCCCGGCCAGTGGCAGGTTGAGCGTCAGCGCCGCGCCGGCGGTGATGACGACGGGGACGACGAGCTGGGCCACGGCCGCGCCGAGGTTCCCGCCGGCGGCGTTGAGGCCGAGGGCGTACCCCTTCTCCCGCTTGGGGTAGAAGTACGTGATGTTGGCCATCGAGCTGGCGAAGTTGCCGCCGCCGAACCCCGCCAGGCCGGCGAGGGCGAGCAGCGCACCGAACGAGGTGCCCGGGTCCGCGACCGCGACCGCGAGACCGGCGGTGGGCAGGAGCAGCAGGAGGCAGGAGATGACGGTCCAGTTCCGTCCGCCGAGCAGCGGGACCATGAACGTGTAGGGGATGCGTAGCGTCGCCCCCACGAGGCTCGGCATGGAGATGAGCCAGAAGATCTGCGCGGAGGTGAGGTCGAAGCCCGCCGCGGGGAGCTGGACCGCGACGACGGACCACAGCTGCCAGACGACGAAGCCGAGGAACTCGCACAGCACCGACCAGCGCAGGTTCGTGCGGGCGATCGCCCTGCCCTGCCGGTTCCAGAACGGCACGTCCTCGGCGTCCCAGCCGTCGATCCACCGGCCCGGCCGGAACGTGATCATCGTCGTCGGACGGTGCGCCGGCGCCGCGGCGTCGGTGGTCAGCGGGCCGGCGCTCAGCGTGGCGGTGGCCGTGGCCGTTGTGGGGGCCTCGTCGATGCTCATGGTGTCCTCCCTCAGGGGCGTCGTGGACCGAAACTAGGCGGGCCGTGTTTCGCCGTAGGTCTCACCTCGTTACGCCCTCATCACTGGTGCCTCACCACGCCGGATCACCGTGGTGAGGTCCGCGCGACGCACCGGTCGACCAGCCCCGGGGGCGACCGGCTGGCTAGCCGTTGAGGCGGTAGCCACGCTTGACGACCGTGGTGACGAGCTCGGGCTCCGGCAGCGACTGCCGCAGGCGGGCGATCGCCATGTCGAGGGCGTGGGCGCTGGGCGTGCCGGGCAGGTGCGCCATGAGCTGCTGCCGGGTGAGGATGCCGCCGCGGGCGCCGGCCAGTGCCCGGAAGAGCGCGAGCGGTGCGGGAGCGAGCGTGGTGACGCGCGAGCCGAGCACGACGGAGCACCCGCGGATCTGGACCGGCCCCAGCACGGTCGCGGCCTCCGTGACGTGATGGAGCGCGAGGTGCTCGCACACGAGCCGGATGAGCGCGCCCATCCGGAACCGCTCGGGCACGATCGGCTCCACGCCGGCCGCGCGGAGCGGCCCGGCCGTCACGGGGCCGACGGCAGCCGCGACGACGTCGGTGCGCAGCGCCTGGACGAGGTTCTCGGCGAGCCCGAGCTCCCCGGCGGTGCTGAGCAGCGCGTCCACCGCCGGGGCGGAGGTGAAGGTCACGACGTCGAGGTTCCGGGCGCACGCGGCCTCGATGAGCCGGGGGAGCCGGTCCGCACCGTCGGGCTTGACCCAGCGGTACGGCTCCACGGTGAGCACCGTGGCCCCCGCGTCGGTGAGCCGGCGGAGCTGCTCGCCGTCGGTGTAGCCGTGGAGCTGGACGACGACCGTCCGCCCCGCGACTCCCTCCGCGAGGAGCATGTCGATGACGGAGGACGTCCGTTCGTCCTCGGCGATCCCGACGTCGTCGAGACCGGCCGCCCGGACGGCACCGCGGGCCTTCGGCCCGCGCGTGTAGATCCGTGAGGCCTCCAGCGTCCGCATGAGCTCCTCGCCGAGGCCCGCGGCGTCGGCGGCCTCGGTCCAGCGGCGCATCCCGTAGGCCGTGGTGACGACGGTGACCGCGGGCCGGGCGGCGAGGACGGAGCGTGTGTCCTCGACGAGGCGGACGTCCTCGGCGACGGGGGCGATGCGCAGGGCGGGAGCGTGCAGGACGTGGGCGCCCCGCCGCTCCAGCGCGGCGATGAGGTCCTCCGCGCGGCGGTCGGACGTCACCCCGATGCGGAAGCCCGCGAGCTGGTCGGGCCGGAAGTCGGCGACGGCAGCGCCGCCGTCGGTGGTCGTGGTCATACGACGCCCACGCCGCCCGCCGGCGTCGGGAGGAGCGCCGCGATCTCCTGCGGGCAGTCCCGGCCCAGCCGCACCACCTCGCCGATGACGACGACGGCGGGGGAGGCGCACGCCGCGAGGGTGCCGGAGCCGACGGCCTCGCTCAGCGTCGTGTACGTCGTCGCCTGGTCCGCGCGGTAGCCGCGCTCGACGACGGCGAGCGGGGTCGAGGGACCCATGCCGGCACGGAGGAGCCCCCAGGTGAGCTGGTTGAGCGTGCCGATGCCCATGAGCACGACGATCGTGCCCCCGAGGCCGGCGAGGTGCTCGTGCTCGGCGTCGGTGAGCGGGGCGTGCCCGGACACGACGGTGAAGAGGTGGCTCACCTCCCGGTGCGTGACCGGGATCCCGACCGCGCCCGGCACGGAGATCGAGCTCGTCACGCCCGGCACCACCGTCACGGGGATGCCGGCCGCCGCCGCCGCCGCGACCTCCTCCCCGCCCCTGCCGAAGACGTAGGGATCGCCACCCTTGAGCCGCACGACGGTCTGCCCGGCACGGGCGTGGTCGATCATGAGCGCCTCGATGTCGCGCTGGGGGACCGCGTGGTGCCCGGGGCGCTTGCCGACGTCGATGAGCTCGGCGCCCTGGGTGAGGGTGCTGAGGTTCTCGTGCGGGGCGAGCCGGTCGAACAGGACGACGTCGGCCTCGCGCAGCGCCTCACGCGCCGCGACGGTGAGGAGCTCCTCGACCCCGGGACCACCGCCGACGAGCACGATCTGCCCACCGGGTGCCGCGGCCTTCTCCGTGACGACGAGGTGACGAGCGCCCAGCCGCTGGGTCACCCCGGACCACCCGGGGTTCCCGTCGCTGACGGCGACGACGAGGGCGATGCCGTCGAGGCGGGCGGCGGCCAGCTCCGCCGGAGAGGTGACGGCGCGCACCACGGCACCGGCGTGGGTGTACCGGCGCAGGACGCGCCGGGACGCGTGGGCGGCGCCGAGGACGAGGACGGTGCGACCCCTGAGGTCGGCCTCGAGGTGCATCGCTCAGGCCTCCTGGTTCGCGTTGCGGACCGGGATGCCCGGACCGGCGACGACGACCGGCCCGCGGGGTGCCGGCCCGGCCGGGACGATCCCGGGCCCGAGGTCGCCGGCGCGCTCGGCCACCGTGGCGGGGCGTCGCTGGTCGCGCTCGATGACGTAGGCGCCCGGGTCGTCGGCGACGGGCGGGGCGTTGACGAACGACCGGAACCGGCGCAGCCGGTCCGGGTCCGCCAGGGTGGCGGCCCACTCGTCCTCGTAGTGGTCGACGTGCGTGGCCATGGCCGCCTCGAGATCGGCGCCGATCCCGAGGGAGTCCTCGATCACCACCCGGTGCACGTGGTCGATGCCGCCGTCGAGCTCCTCCATCCAGCGGGCCGTGCGCTGCAGCCGGTCGGCGGTGCGGATGTAGTACATGAGGTAGCGGTCGATGTAGCGGATGAGCGTCTCGTCGTCGAGGTCCGTGGCGAGGAGCTGCGCATGGACCGGTTGGAAGCCGCCGTTGCCGCCCACGTAGAGGTTCCAGCCACTCTCGGTGGCGATGACCCCGATGTCCTTGCCCCGTGCCTCGGCACACTCGCGCGCGCACCCCGAGACGCCGATCTTGAGCTTGTGCGGGGCGCGCAGGCCGCGGTACCGCAGCTCGAGCCCGATCGCCATGGAGACCGAGTCCTGCACGCCGAAGCGGCACCACGTCGACCCCACGCACGACTTCACCGCGCGCAGCGACTTCCCGTACGCCTGACCGGACTCGAAACCGGCCTCGACGAGGATCTTCCAGATGTCGGGCAGCTGCTCGAGGCGGGCACCGAACATGTCGATCCGCTGGGCGCCCGTGATCTTCGTGTACAGCCCGAAGTCAGCCGCGACCTGGGCGATGACCGCGAGCTTGGCCGGCGTGATCTCACCACCGGGGATCCGCGGGACGACCGAGTAGGTGCCGTCCTTCTGCATGTTCGCCAGCGCCCGGTCGTTCGTGTCCTGCAGAGCGCCGCGCCCGGCGTCGAGCACGTACTCGCTGCGCAGCGAGGCGAGGATGGAGGCGATCACCGGCTTGCAGATGTCACAGCCCCGGCCGGTCCCGAACCGCTGCATGACCTCCTCGAATGAGGTGAGCCCCAGGGCACGCACGGCCTCGAAGAGCTCGGCGCGGGAGTGGCCGACGTGCTCGCACAGTGCCTTGGAGACCGTCAGCCCGCTCTTGGTCAGCTCGCCGTCGAGAAGCTTCTTGAGCATGGGGACGCAGGACCCGCACTGGGTGCCGGCCCGGGTGCACGTCTTGAGGGCGGCGATCTCGTGGCACGGCTCGCCGCCGTCGCCGTGGACGGCCGAGCGGACCGTCCCCACGGACACGTTGTTGCACGAGCACAGGACCGCGTCGTCGGGCAGGTCGCCCTCCGGGACGCCGCTGCCGGCGGCGGAGAGGTAGGCGCCCGGTTCGGCGGGCAGCTCGCGGCCGAGCAGGGGGCGCAGCGACGTGTAGGGAGTGGCGTCACCGACGAAGATGCCGCCCAGCAGCGTCTTGGCGTCGTCGGTGACGACGACCTTCTGGTACGTCCCGCGCGCCGGGTCGGCGTAGACGATCTCGAGGCAGCCCTCGGACGCGCCGAAGGCGTCGCCGAAGCTCGCCACGTCCACGCCGGAGAGCTTGAGCTTGGTGGCGGTGTCGAAACCCGGGAACGTCGCCGTCCCGCCGTGGAGGTTGTCGGCGCAGACCTCAGCCATGGTGTTCGCGGGGGCGACGAGGCCCACGCACCGGCCCTCGAAGTTGGCGACCTCCCCGATGGCCCACACCCCCGGGGCGGCGCTCGCGCACCGCTCGTCGATGACGACGCCGCCGCGCGGCCCGAGCTCGAGCTCGGCTCCGCGTGCCAGCTCGTCGCGGGGCCGGACGCCGATGGCGACGACGACGAGGTCCGCGGGCAGCGGTTCCCCGTCCGCGAGCTCCACCCCGTCGACGGCGCCGTCCTCGCCCACGGAGATCGCGGTCGGCACGACGCCGCAGTGCACGGCGATGCCGGTGCGGGAGATGAGCCGGCCGAGCGCCTCGCCCGCGCCCTCGTCGAGCTGGGCGTTCATGAGCCACGGGCCGACGTTGACGACCGCGGCTTCCGCGCCGAGCCCCTGCAGCCCGCCGGCTGCCTCCAGACCGAGCAGGCCGCCGCCGATGACGACGGCGCGGGGCGCTCGCCCGAGCGTCGCGGACAGCCGGCCCACCTCGGCCGTCAGGGTGGTCACGTCCTCGAGCGTCCGGTAGACGTGGCTGTGCTCGGCCCCGGGGATGGACAGCCGGGCGGCGTCCGAGCCGGTCGCGAGGACGACGTCGTCGAAGGGCAGCTCGGCCGACGCGGTGCGCACGACCCGCGCCGCGAGGTCGATCTCGGTCGCACGCTCGCCCGTGCGCAGCTGGACCTGCGGGTTCTGCCACAGGGCGGGGTCGCCGAGGGTGAGGTCGAGCTGCCCGGACAGCGCCCTGCTCAGCGCCACCCGGTCGTAGGGCAGGTGGTCCTCCTCGGCGAGGACGGTGAGCCGCACGCCCGTGAGGTCACGGGCGCACATGGCTTCGACGAAGCGGTGCGCGGCCGGTCCGCCGCCCACGACGACGATCTCGCGCGGGCGGGTCGAGGTGCTGGTCATGATGGCGATCTCCTGACGACGGGTGAGACCGAACGTAACCGCGCGGGATTTCTCCACCGTCACCCCGTCGTGTCCCCCGTGTTACGCGCCGGTAACCGCGCCCCACGACCGTGGTGAGGGGAAGTTCACCGGAGCGCAACAGAGCGCTGCCCGGCCGGAAACACAGCGTGCGTAGCTTCGACATCGTTCGGCGCGGGGCCGGCGAGAAGACGAGGAACGGGAGCACGAGATGACCGAGCTGCTGATTGAGCCGGCCCGAGCCGCGCGGACGATCGAGTGGCACCGCGTCTGCCATCTCGACGACCTCGAGGACGCCTGGGGCGAGGTGGCCTGGGTGGGTGGTGAGCAGGTGGCCCTGTTCCGGCTCTCGCCGGGCGAGGTCCACGCAGTGGGCCACCGCGACCCGGCCACCGGCTCCCACGTCATCGCGCGCGGGATCACGGGGTCGAAGGTCGTCGCTGGCGCGGAGCGCGCCACGATCGCCTCCCCGCTGCACAAGCAGGTCTACGACCTCGCCACGGGTGAGTGCTACACCAACCCCGAGCTGCACCTGCGGACGTACCCGACGCGGGTCGTCGACCGTTGCGTCGAGATCGGCATCGCTGCGTGAACGCTCTCGCCACCGCTGAGCGGCCACCCGCCGCGGAGACGTCGGCCGTGGAGCCGCCTGCCGAGCCCCCCGTGCTGCTCGCGTGCTCGCACGGCACGTCCTCCCGCGCGGGCCAGCGTGCCATCGCCGCCCTCGTCGAGGCCGTCGCCGCGCGCCGGCGCGATCTCGCGGTGGTGCCGTCGTTCGTGGACGTGCAGGAGCCTGACGTGCCCGCCACCCTCGCCGAGATCGGCGAGCGCAGGGTCCGGGTCGTGCCGCTGCTGCTCTCGGCGGGCTACCACGTGCACGTCGACCTGGCCCGCGCCGCCCGCCGCGCGACCGACGCGGCCGTGCAGCGGGCGCTCGGCCCGGACGTCCGGCTCGCGCGCCGGCTCGCGCGCCGCCTCGACGACGCCGGCCTCGCGCCGGACGACAGCGTGGTGCTGGCGGCCGCGGGCTCCTCCGACGCCCGGGCGGTCGCGGACTGCGAGGCCATGGGTGAGATGCTCGGCGCCCTCCTGGACCGGCCCGTCCGCTGCGGCTACATCTCCGCCGTGCAGCCGGCCCTTCCCGACGCCGTCGCGGCGGCCCGCGAAGAGAGGCCCGGCGCCCGCGTGGTCGTCGCCACCTACCTCCTCGCGCCCGGGTACTTCGCAGACCTGGCGACCGCGTGCGGGGCGGACGTCGTCAGCGCACCGCTCCTCCTCCCGGGCGAGACCGTGGCGCCCGAGATGGTCGACGTGGTCCTGGACCGCTACGACGGCTGAGTGCCGGTGATCCTCAGCCGTGCCGACGGACCGGGCGGTTCGGGATCCCGCCCGGCGGACCTAGGATCGACGCCATGAGCGAGGACCATCCGGACCAGGCCCGTGCCGACGTACCACCCGAGCTCGCGCTCGCCCGCGGCACCATCGACAACATCGACGCCGCCCTCGTGCACCTCCTCGCGGAGCGCTTCAAGTGCACGCAGCGCGTCGGCGTCCTCAAGGCCGAGCTCGGCCTGCCCGCGTCCGACCCCTCGCGCGAGGCGCGGCAGATCGCCCGCCTGCGCGGCCTCGCCGAGGAGGCGGGCCTCGACCCCGTCTTCGCGGAGAAGTTCCTCGCGTTCATCGTCGGCGAGGTCATCCGCCACCACGTCGAGGCCGCCGAGACGCGCGCGGCCACGTCGACGGCGTAGGTGCTCCGCGCGAGGATGTAGCCGGTACGCGCGACCGCAGGGCACGCCGCGCGGCGGGAGCGCCGTGCGCCGCGGGAGCCGTGGGCTCAGCCGCCGTAGAGCGCGTCCACCTCGCGGGCGAAGTCGCGCAGCACGGCCGCCCGCTTGACCTTCATCGACGGCGTGAGGTAGCCGTTCGCCTCGGTGAAGTCGGTCGTCAGCACGGTGATCTTGCGGATCGACTCGGCGCGCGAGACGGCCTCGTTCGCACGGGCGACGGCGCGGTCGAGCGCGGCGAGCACCTCCGGGTGCGCCGCGGCGTCCTCGACGCCCATCGCCGGGAGGGAGTGGTTGGCGAGCCACGCCGGCAGCATGTCCGCGTCGAGGGTGACGAGGGCGGCGATGAACGGCTGCGCGTCCCCGACGACGACCACCTGCGAGACGAGCGGGTGCCCGCGCAGGCGGTCCTCGAGCACCGCGGGCGCGACGTTCTTGCCGCCCGCCGTGACGATGATCTCCTTCTGCCGCCCGGTGATGCGGACGTAACCGTCGTCGTCCATCGTGCCGAGGTCGCCGGTGACGAACCAGTCGCCGTCGAAGGCGGCCGCCGTCGCCTCGGGGTTGCCGTGGTAGCCGCGGAACACGTGCGGACCGCGGACCTGGACCTGGCCGTCGTCGGCGATGCGCACCGACGTCCCGGGGTAGGGCTGGCCCACCGTCCCGATCTTCACGTGACCCGGGCGGTTCACCGTCGTGGGCGCGCCGACCTCGGTGAGCCCGTAGCCCTCGAGGACGACGACGCCGATGCCGCGGAAGAAGTGCCCGAGGCGCTCGCCGAGCGGTGCTCCGCCCGAGACCGCGTAGGCGAGGTCGCCGCCCATGGCGGCCCGGATCTTGCCGTAGACGAGCCGCGTCGCGAGCGCGTGCTGGGCCGTGAGCGCGGGGGAGGGGCCGCCGTCGGCCTCGAGCGCGCGTGAGTACGTGATGGCGACCTTGGCGCCCCAGCGGAAGATCCGCTGCTTGGCACCCGCGCCGGCCTTCGCGTCGGCGGAGTTGTAGACCTTCTCGAAGACGCGCGGGACGGCGAGGAGGAACGTCGGCCGGAAGGCGCCGAGGTCCGCGACGAGGTTCTTCGCGTCCGGGACGTGGCCCATCGTCGCGCCCGAGTACACGCACAGCACCTCGACGAACCGGGCGAACACGTGCGCCAGCGGCATGAAGACGAGGGTGCGCTTGTCGGCGCCGGCGACCGTCAGGGCGAGGTCCGGGTCGGCGGAGCCGTTGACGACGAGGGTGACGACGTTGCCGTGGGTGAGCTCGACGCCCTTGGGGCGCCCCGTCGTGCCGGACGTGTAGATGATCGTCGCGAGGCTGTCCGCCGTCACCGCCGCGCTGCGCCGGGCGACCTCCTCGTCCGGGACGTCGGTCCCGGCCGCGGCGACCTCCGTGATCGCGCCGGTGTCGATGACGAGCACCCGCTCGAGGGTCTCGACCGAGTCGACGAGAGGCTCCACGAGGCCGGCGAGGGCGTGGGTCTCGGTGAAGACGAGACGGACACCGGCGTCGGCCGTGATCCACGCGACCTGCTCGGCGGAGGACGTCTCGTAGATCGGCACCGGCACGGCCCCGACCGCCCAGGTGGCGAAGTCGAGGAGGGACCACTCGTAGCTCGTCCGGCTCATGATCGCGATGCGGTCGCCCGGGGCGACCCCGAGCGCGACGAGCCCCTTCGCGAGCGCGAGGACGTCGTCGGCGAAGTGCTGCGCCGTCACCGGCACGAAGCCGCTGCCAAGGGCGGACTTGCGCTCGAAGAGCGTGCCCTGGCCCGCCGTGGAGACGCGCCGGGCGAGGATCCACGGGATCGACATCTCGGGCCCGAGGGTCCCCGTGCCCGGGGTCGTCGCCTCGCGCCGGCCAGGCGGCCCCGCCGTTGCTGCCTCGCTCATGCCCGTCCTTCGTCTCGTCGCGGGCTCAGGCCCCTGTCCGTGCTCGGCCGCGTGCGCCCGGACGTGCGCCACCCGGTCGCGCATGCCCAGCCGTGCGTCAGCCCTTGCGCGGCTGGGGCTCGTCGAGCTCGTGGGCGCTCACCGTGGCCCCCTCCGCGGCGGAGGCGCCGAGGACCTCGAGGTCCCCGCGCACCCGACCCGCGGCCCGGAGGTCACCGATGGCGGCCTGGACCCGGGCGACGTCGGCCGCGGGCAGCGTGAGGCGCGCCCGGGCGAACGTCGTGCGCTGGGAGACCTTGGCCTCGGACTTGACCTTGCGCAGCGCCGCGAGGGCGAGCCCGGTCGCGTGGAGGACGGCGGGGTCGCCGTCGGGCGCGGCCTCGCGCAGCGGCGCGGCCTGCGGCCACGACGCCTCGTGCACCGAGCCGGTCCGCCACCAGCTCCACACCTCCTCGGTGGCGAAGGGCAGGACGGGGGCGAGCAGGCGCAGGACGACGTCGATCGTCAGGGCGAGCGCGTTGCGCGCCGACGCGACGGCCGCCTCGTCGTAGGCGCCCTCGGAGTCGTAGGCGCGGTCCTTGACGAGCTCGAGGTAGTCGTCGCAGAACGTCCAGAAGAACGTCTCGGTCACCTCGAGCGCCCGGGTGTGGTCGAAGAGCTCGAGGGCGGCGGTGGCGCGCTCGACGACGTCCGCGAGCTCGGCGAGGATCGCGCGGTCGACGGGCTCGGTCACCGCGGCGGGGTCCCGGCTCACGGGGGCGTCCCCGCCCATCGTCAGCGCGAACTTCGAGGCGTTGAGCACCTTGATCGCGAGGCGGCGCCCGATCTTCATCTGGCCGACCTCGAACGCGGCGTCCGTACCGAGGCGCGCCGAGGCGGCCCAGTACCGGACGGCGTCGGAGCCGTGCTCGACGAGGAGGTCCATCGGAGTGACGACGTTGCCCTTGGACTTCGACATCTTCTTGCGGTCGGGGTCGAGGATCCACCCGGAGATCGCGGCGTGCCGCCACGGCAGGGTGCCGAACTCGAGGTGCGCGCGCACGACCGTGGAGAACAGCCACGTCCGGATGATGTCCTGGCCCTGGGGGCGCAGGTCCATCGGGAAGACGCGGGCGAAGAGGTCCTCGTCGCGCAGCCAGCCACCGGCGATCTGGGGGGTGAGGGAGGACGTCGCCCACGTGTCCATGATGTCGACCTCGCCGACGAAGCCGCCGGCCTGGCCGCGCTGGGAGGCGTCGTGGCCGGGCGGGACGTCGGTGCTCGGGTCGACCGGCAGGCTCGCCTCGTCGGGGACGAGGACGTGGTTGTGGTCGACCTCGCCGTCGGCGTCGAGGCCGTACCAGACGGGGATGGGGACGCCGAAGAAGCGCTGGCGGGAGATGAGCCAGTCGGAGTTGAGCCCGCCGACCCAGTTCTCGTAGCGGACCTTCATGAAGTCGGGGTGGAAGTCGAGCTCGCGCCCCCGCTCGAGGAGGGCGGTGCGCAGGTCGGCGCCGTCGGCGTCCGTGGCGGGGCGGCCGCCGTTGCGGATGTACCACTGGCGCGACGTGACGATCTCGAGCGGCTTGTCGCCCTTCTCGAAGAAGTTCGTCTTGCGCTGGGTCGCGACGGGCTCGCCGTCGAGGTCACCCGTGGCGCGCAGGGCGTCGACGATCGCCTTCCGGGCGCTGAACGTCGTCTTGCCAGCGAGCTCGTCGGCCCACAGGGCCCGCGCGCCGGAGTCGGTGACCCACGCGGGGACGTCGGTGACGAGCCGGCCGTCGCGGCGCACGACGGGTCGGGTGGGCAGGTCGAGCTCGCGCCACCACTGCACGTCGGTGAGGTCGCCGAACGTGCAGCACATGGCGATGCCGGCGCCCTTGTCCATCTCCGCCGCCGGGTGGGCGAGGACGGGGATCTCGACGCCGAAGAGCGGGGAGGTCACGGTCGTGCCGAAGAGGTGGGCGTAGCGCTCGTCGTCGGGGTGGGCGATGAGGGCGACGACGGCAGGCAGGAGCTCGGGGCGGGTCGTCTCGATGTACACGCGGTCTGCCGCGCCACCCGTGGCGGCCTCGTCACCCGCAGCACCCGGCGCGGCGGTGCCGGCGGGCAGATGGAACCCCACGCGGTGGTAGTGGCCGGGGTAGTCCCGGGCCTCGAGCTCGGCCTGGGCGACCGCCGTCTGGAACGTCACGTCCCACAGGCCGGGCGCGGCGGCCTGGTAGGCCTCCCCGCGGGCGAGGTTGCGCAGGAACGCTGCCTGGGCGACCTTCTGCGCGCCGGCGCCGATGGTCTGGTAGTGGTGCGACCAGTCGACGCTGAGGCCGAGGTGGCGCCACAGCGCCTCGAACTGCTGCTCGTCCTCGGCGGTGAGGCGCTCGCACAGCTCGACGAAGTTCTTGCGCGAGATCGGCACCTGGTCCGCGGCCTTGACGCTCTTGCCCTCCCCGCCGGTGTGGGGCGGGGTGAAGTCCTCGACGTAGGGCAGCGACGGGTCGCAGCGCACGCCGAAGTAGTTCTGCACGCGGCGCTCGGTCGGCAGGCCGTTGTCGTCCCAGCCCATCGGGTAGAAGACCTTCTTGCCCCGCATGCGCTGGAACCGGGCGACGACGTCGGTGTGCGTGTAGGAGAAGACGTGGCCGACGTGGAGCGAGCCGGAGACGGTGGGAGGCGGGGTGTCGATGGAGAAGACGTCGGCGCGCTCGGCGGTGCGGTCGAAGGCGTAGGTGCCCTGCTCGCCCCACCGGGCGTCCCACCGCTGCTCGAGCCCGTCGAGGCTCACCTTGTCCGGCACCGTAGCGGCGGGAAGCGAGGTGGCGTCGGGGCGGGAGGGGTGCGCGTCAGTCATGGAGCGAGATTCTTCCACGTCCGGGCGCCCCGGCCGCGGATGACTGAACGTGAGCAGTACAAGTCGCCGCCGAGCGGATGACGGCGGTCACGTTCAGCACGCGACGGCCAGCGCGGAAGTAGTGCCGGACAGCACGGCGGCCCCGTGGTCGTCCGGCGGGCACCCCTCGTGCCCGTGCTGAGAGACTGGGGACCATGAGCCTGACGATCGGATACGCCGCCGCCCTCGAGCAGTTCCACCCCACGGAGGCGGTCGACTACTCCGCGCTCGCGGAGGAGCACGGCTTCTCCGGCGTCATGGCCGCGGACCACTTCCAGCCCTGGACCCCCGCCCAGGGCCAGAGCGCGTTCGTGTGGAACGTCCTCACCGCCGTCGCCGAGCGCACGCGCGGGGACCTCGGCCCCGGCGTCACGGCCCCCACCTTCCGCTGGCACCCCGCGATGGTCGCCCAGGCCAGCGCGACGCTGGCCGCGATGTACCCCGGGCGCCACTGGCTCGGGCTCGGCTCGGGCGAGGCGCTCAACGAGCACGTCGTCGCCGGGTACTGGCCCGAGGCGCCCGAGCGCATCAACCGGATGTTCGAGGCCATCGAGATCATCCGCAAGCTCTTCACCGCCTCGCTCGCCGGCAAGGACACGAAGCACTCGGGCACGTACTACAAGCTCGAGTCGACCCGGCTGTGGACGATGCCCGAGGTCGCCCCGCCGATCCTCGTCGCCACCGGTGGACCCGTCACCGCCAAGCGCGCCGGCAAGCACGCCGACGGGCTGATTACGGTCGGCGCGCCGCTGGAGAAGATCAGCGGGCTGTTCGAGAAGTTCGCCGCCGGCGCGCGCGAGGCCGGCAAGGACCCGGGCACGATGCCGCGCGTCCTCCAGCTCCACCTGTCCTGGGCGCCGACGGACGAGGAGGCGATGGCGAACGCCATGACGGAGTGGCCGAACGGCGGCATGAAGTTCCCCAAGGCGGACATCCGCTCCCCGTTCGACTTCGCGGCGATCGCCAAGCTCGTCCGCGAGGAGGACTTCGCGGGCCGGATGGTCATCTCGGCGGACCCGGACGTCCACCGCGCCGAGATCCAGAAGTACGTCGACCTCGGCTTCGACCGCGTCTACCTTCACAACGTGGGGCGCAACCAGGCCGAGTGGCTCGAGGTGTTCGGCCGCGACGTCCTGCCCAAGCTCGCCCGCTGACCCCTCCCCACCCCCATTGTTCGTGATCATGCAGAAGTGCAGGCCTCAACTCGGGGCGGATCCGCGCGCCCGTGGGCATGACCAGGCAGAAGTTCGCTCGCGGAGGTCGAGCCCATGACGATGCTCCTCGCTCAGGCGCCCGACGGCGTGCCCACGATCACCGGTGGCGACGACCTCGCTGCGCGCATCGCCCCCGCGCTCCAGGCGCTGATCTGGCCCGACGGCAGCACCGGCCTCGCCGAGGGCGACATCGTCGTCGTCGCCAGCAAGATCGTCGCCAAGGCCGAGCGCCGGCTCGTCGCCGCCCGGGACGACGCCGAGCGTGACGCCGTCATCGCCGGCCAGACCGTGCGGGTCGTCGCCGAGCGGCCGCGCCCGGACGGCTCGGTCCTGCGGATCGTCGAGAACCCGCAGGGGCTCGTCATGGCCGCCGCCGGCGTCGACACCTCCGACGTCCCGCTCGGCACCGCGCTCCTCCTGCCCGAGGACCCGGACGCCTCCGCGCGCAGCCTGCGCCGCGGGCTCGCCGCCCGGTTGGGCGGGCGGCCCGGCGTGCTCGTCACGGACACCGTCGGACGGCCGTGGCGGCAGGGGGTGGCCGACATCGCCATCGGCGCCGCCGGCGTCATGGTCCTCGAGGACATGCGCGGGCGCACCGACGCCTACGGCCGCCAGCTGCGCTCGAGCGTCGTCGCGGCAGCGGATGAGATCGCCGCGGCCGCCGAGCTCGCCAAGGGCAAGGTCAGCGGGCGGCCGGTCGCCGTCGTGCGCGGCCTCGGCCACCTCGTGACGGCCGAGGACGGCCCGGGTGCCCGTGCCCTCGTCCGCCCGCCGGAGGAGGACCTGTTCCGCGTCGCGCACGAGGACTGATCCGCGCACGCACGGCCGACGGCGCGACTGTCCGTCCGCCGCGTCCTGCTAACCCGACTGCTGGAGCCGCTCGAGAGCGGCGTCGTAGGGCGCGAGCTCCTCGTCCGTGGTGGCGCGATCGCCGTGCACGAGCTGGTGCCCCATCGTGTCGAGGCGGAAGAGCAGTCCGCGCGCGACCCACGACGGCTCCCCGGCACGGCCCGCCGCCTGCATGAGGTCGTTCCCCTCGCCCCTCCACAGCAACCCGTCGGCAACAATGATCGCGTCCGCGAGCAGCGCCGGCCGCCAGTACGGGGACACGTCGATGACGGCGGGCGGCAGGCTGTCGTGGAGGAGGACGTTCCCGCAGAGATCACCGTGGATGAGCTGTGAGGGCTCCGTCACGGGTGCGGTGAGCCGCACGAGGTCGGCACGGAGTGGACGCAGGGCCGGCACGGCGGGAGGGGGGATCTCGTCCCAGGCCGACCGGTCGGCCTCGGCCCACCAGTGCGTCCGCCGCGCTAGGAACCCCGGACGCGGCACACGTCGCACGGCCACGTGGAAGGAGCGGCTGGCCTCGAGCAGCTCGGGCCAGCGCCCTGAGGGGTCGGGGTCACCGGCCACCCACCGAGCAGCGGTCCACCCCTCGACGACCCACCGACCGTCGGCGGCGCGTGCCGGCTGCGCCAGGCGGTAGCCGTCCTGATCGACCCGGGCCAGGGTGTCGGCCAGCCACGCTGCCTCGACCTCGTCCCCGGCGGGCTTGAGCACGTGCGCCCCCGCCCGCCATGACGTGCCCTGACCCCCTGACAGCCGCTCAACCGGTCCCTCGATGCCGAACGCGCTCATGACGTGCACCGGGGGCGCGGCGCCGCAGAGATCGGACACGGACAGCAGGCTAGCGAGCTGCCGGCCGTCGATGGTCGTCATGCCAGCACCCGTCGCGGCGCCATGGGCGGGCGTGCTGCGCCGGCGTCAGACGGTGCGCAGCACGAGCAGGAACTGCCCGCCCCCCGGCTCGACCTGCGTCGTGACGGCGAGGTCGGGAGCGAAGCGCGACAGCCGGTCGACGAGCCAGGCGGCCGCCGCGTCGGCGTCCTCGCGGCTCGGGCAGCGCGCCACCACCTCGCGCCCTCCCTTGCGACCGAGGCGCTCCACGGTCTCCGCGATCGGCGCAGGATCGACGACGAAGAGGTCGGGCGACCACGGCACCACCGGCTTGACGGCCCCCTTGCGCGTGTTGCACGCGCGATGGGCGAGCCGCTCCGGGCCTGCCGCACCCTTCTTCTTGGCCTTGGCGAGACCGGCGTCGACGCTGGGGCCGCGGTCGGAGTTGACCGAGGCGTCAGGATCCACCGGCTCGTCGCACAGCCAGCAGCGCCACGAGTCTCGGTCGCCCACGATGGTGAGATTGCTCATCCGTGCACCGTAGCCCGGGAGCCCAGCGGGATCACCAACCCGAGCAGGCCGCGTTGGTGCAGCCTCTCGGCAAGCCGATCTCCGACTGCCACGCCCTCTGCGTGCCGACCGCCCCAGTGGGGGCACCGGATACCCACCATCGACGAGGAGCGGTGGGTCCCGTGGGTTCGCGCAGCCGACGTGCTCCTGGTCGACGGCGGTGACGCGACGTACCTCTGCCACTGGATACGAGAGACCGGGATGGCCGGCGTGCGCGCCGCTCACCCTTTCTCGTCCCGGTCCGTGAGCGCGACGAGACGCCAACGGCCGGGCACCCCGGCCAGGTCCGCGTCCCCGAGCTCCGCGAACGTGGCGCGCGTGCCGACGACCAGGTCGGCGACGGTGCCCGATGCACGGATCTCGCCCGGGCCCGCGCCCGCGGCCACGCGTGCGGCGACGTGCACCCCGAGACCGCGGACGCCGGTGCCGGAGCGGACCACCTCGGCGGTGTGCAGGCCGGCGCGGATGGTCAGCCCGCCGGCGGCGAGCCGGTCCCGCGCCTCGCGCGCGCATGCCAGGGCACGGCTCGGGAGTGCGAAGACGGCGAGGAACCCGTCACCCGCCGTGTCGACCTCGGTGCCGCCGTGCCGCGCGAGGGCCCCGCGCACCTCACGGTGATGGAAGTCGAGCAGCTCGCTCCACCGATGGTCACCGAGCTCAGCGGCGCGCGAGGTGGACCCGACGACGTCGGTGACGAGCATGGTGAGGACGGCCCGGTCCGAGTCGGCGCCGGTCCGGGTGCCGGTGAGGAACTCCTCGACCTCGTCCAGGAGCGCGTCGGTGTCGCCGAAGAAGGCGGCGAGGTCCGCTCCGGGGAGCTCCACGAGGCGCCCATCGGGTAGGTCACGGACGAGGCGACGCACAGCCGCGCCCGGCACCAGGGTGTTGCCTGATCGGTGCAGCACGAGCGTCGGCGCGGTGACGGCCGGCAGGAGGGCCCGCACGTCGAGGTCGAGCAGCGTCCGAAGCACGCCCGCCGCCATGTTCGGGGTCGCTGACATCCGCTCCCAGCGTCGCCACCAGGCGGCGATGCGCGGGTCGTCTGCGACGCTCGGGGCGATGCCGGGCAGGAGGGCTCCGGTGCCCCATGCGCCCTGCTCGACAGCAGCCGCGAGGTCCTCGACGACGGCGGGGTCCAACCCCTCCGGATGGCCCGCCCGCGGAACCGTCGTGGCCATCGCCTCGCCGAGCACGAGCGCCTCCACCCGTGCCGGGTGACGCGCCGCGAGCGCGAGCGCCCCCGCGGCCTTGTCGAGCCAGCCGACGAGCACGGCGCGCGTGCTGCCGACAGCGTCGAGCACCGCGACGAGGTCGTCGACGAGGTCGTCGAGCGCCGCCGGGCGGGCAGGACGGTCGGAGAGGCCCGTGCCGCGGGCGTCGTGCAGGACGAGACGCCCGAGCGACTGGAGGCGACGCAAGAAGTGCACCGTCTCAGGCAGCTCCCACAACAGCTCGAGGTGGGAGACCCACCCGATGCCAACCACGATGTCCCGCTCGCCCTCGCCCACCACCTGATAGGCGATGTCGACGTCACCGGACCTGGCGAAGCGGGTCTCGGGGGCGCCGAGGCTCGTCATGGCAGCAGCCTGCCACCGCGACGTGCCCGTGTCTGCCGTCTTCCCCCGGCACCGATGCTCTTGTCGGCGCCAGCGCGACGCTGGCACGCTGTGAGCCCGTCTATGAGGAGCCATCCATGGGCAAGCTGATCTACGCGGCCAACATCTCGCTCGACGGCTACCTCGAGGACGAGGCCGGCTCCTTCGACTGGTCCGTGCCTGACGATGCCGTGCACGCGTTCTGGAACGAGCACGAACGGCACATCGGCACGTCGCTCTACGGCCGCCGCATGTACGAGACCATGCGCGTCTGGGAGGACGACGAGTGGTTGACGACCGAACCCGCCGTCGTCCGCGAGTACGCGGGGATCTGGCGCGACGCCCACAAGGTGGTCTACTCCTCGACGCTCGACGAGGTGACGACGGCGCGGACTCGGATCGAGCGGCGGTTCGAGCCCGACGCGGTGCGACAGCTCAAGGAGGAGTCCGCCGCCGACCTGAGCATCGGCGGCGCGACCATCGGGGCCGAGGCGTTCCGCCACGGGCTGGTCGACGAGTGCGTCCTGCTCCTGTACCCCGTGCTCGTCGGCGGCGGAAAGCCGGCGCTGCCGCAGGGCGTTCGGCTCGATCTCGAGCTGCTGGACCACGGCCGGTTCTCCAGCGGAGTGATCTACGTGCGCCACGCGGTCCGGGACGCGACCTGACGGAGCGAGCACATGACACGGACCCGCATCCACAACCTCTCGATCTCGCTGGACGGATTCGCCACAGGCGCGGGCCAGGCGCCCGACGCACCCATGGGCCATGCCGGCAGCCGCCTGCACGAGTGGATGATCGCCACCCGTTTCGGCGCCCCCGTCCTGGGACGTGAGGGCGGCACCGCCGGCATCGACGACGCGTTCGCCCAGCAGCACGAGCCGGGCATCGGCGCCGAGATCATGGGCGCGGGCAAGTTCGGCCCCCGGGTTGGCAGGACGACGACGACTGGCGCGGGTGGTGGGGCCCGAACCCGCCGTTCCACTCGCCGACCTTCGTGCTCACCCATCGCCCGCGGTCGCCGATCGAGATGGAAGCCAGGACGACGTTCCACTTCCTCGACGCCTCGCCCGCCGAGGCGCTCGAGGTCGCGTGTGAGGCCGCATCCGGCCAGGACGTGCGCATCGGTGGGGGACCGACCGTCGCTCGCGACTTCATCGCGGCAGGGCTCGTCGACCACGTGCACCTCGTCCAGGTGCCGATCGTCCTCGGCCGGGGCGTGCGGCTGTGGGACGGCCTCGAGGCGCTGGAGGAGCACTACGACGTCGAGGCCGTCTCCACCCCCAGTGGCGTCACCCACCTGACGTTCACGAGGTCGTAACGGCGCGGACCCTGTGCCGTCGTCGGCTCGGAGACGCCGGTCAGCGCGCCGTGCTCGGCCGGTTGACCGGGGCGAGGTCGCGGCGAGCGCGACGCGCTCTCAGTGCGGCACGAGTGCGTGCTCGCGCCGCCCGGACCGCGTGCGGGTTTGTCCCACCCGCATCGCCCCGATAGGAACAACCCATGCTTCCTGCGAGAACGAGCTCATGGTGACGTCCAGCGACTACGACAGCTTCGCGAGCGCCTACTCGGCGGACAACGAGTCCAACCTCTTCAACGCGTACTACGAGCGCCCTGAGATGCTCCGGCTCCTCGGCGACGTCTCGGGGCGCCGGATCCTCGACGCGGGGTGTGGTGCCGGGCCGTTGTCGGCTGCGATCCGCGCCAAGGGCGCCGTCATCACGGCCTTCGACACGAGCGCAGCCATGGTCGACCTGGCACGCGAGAGGCTGGGCGAGGACACTGACGTGCGCGTAGCCGACCTGGGCGAGCCGCTGCCGTTCGCCGACGCCGAGTTCGATGACGTCGTCGCCTCTCTCGTCCTGCACTACCTTGAGGACTGGGCCGGTCCGCTCGCCGAGCTGCGACGGGTGCTGGAGCCGGGTGGTCGTCTCATCCTCGCGGTGAACCACCCGACCTCTTACGCGATCGAGTACGCGGCGCAGCGTTCCGTGTACCCGGAGGCCGACTACTTCGCGGTCACCAGGTACTCCGAGGACTACACCTTCGACGGACAGCGTGCGGTCCTGACCTTCTGGCACCGACCACTGCACGCCATGACAGATGCCTTCGCCGCGGCGGGCTTTCGCATCGCGACGGTGAGCGAACCGCCTCCCGCCCCGGACACCCCGCCGGAGCTGCTCCCACCCGACTTCGAGGGCCGGTCGTTCCTGTGCTTCCTCTTCTTCGTCCTCGAAGCCGTCTGAGGTCGAACCCTGCGGCAGCCCAGTGACGCGCATCGGTCAGGCGGCATGTCCGGACGCTCTTGGTACGCGTCTACAGCAGCCGGGAAGCGAGGCGCGCGACCGTCGCCCGTCATGAACCCGTGCGGGAGGATGAGTGGCATGGACGAGCACGACCACATCGCCTCACTTCGACCCTCACGGATACGTGAGGTCCAAGCAGGTGCCCTCTCGTGGGCTCAGGTCGACATCATCGACATCGAGTCTGGCGAGGGCGAGGCCGTGCGAGCAGGGCTGGAGCTCTAGAACGACGCAGCCTCGACGAAGCCATCACGCGCCTCCGGAAACACGACAGCGAGCTGACCATGTGGCAGCTCTACCGCCCCTGAGCGCGCGGCGCTCAAGCCCCACGCGCAAGTCAGCTGTCGAGAGTGCCCGGGTGCGGCGCAGCGTCGGTGGACATGCGTGCAGTGTCCCGGGCGGCCTGCTTCCGGTACTGGTCAGCTCCCAGGATGCCGTCCCGCACACCGGCACGGACCGCCCGGTACAACACGTATCCGACGACCAGCAGTGCCACGACGTAGATCAACACGGTGACGAGCAGGATCTCCATGCCAGCTATCGTCGCAGAGAGCACTGCGCCAGGGCCGTAGCGGCTGCGTGCCAGGCGTCAAGCACGCAGGTGCTCGGCGAGGAACGCGACCGCGGACCGGAGGGCGGGCACGGGGTCGGCGCCGGCGAAGCAGTGCTCGCCACCCGGCACGAGCTCGAGGCGCACCGGTGCACCGACGTGCTGCAGGGCGGCGGCCAGGCGCTCGCTGTGCGCGGGAGGGACGAGGGTGTCTGCGGCGCCGTGCAGCAGGAGCATCGGCGGCGCGGCGGGGTGCACGTGCCCGACCGGTGACGCCGCCCGGGCGACGTCGGCCATCTCCGCGACGGGCCGGCCCAGGAGGAGGTCCTCGGGTGAGGGGCCCTCCCACGACTCCTCCTCGGTGCCGTCGGAAGCGTCCGTTCCGAAGGCGAGGAGGTCGGTCACCGCGTACATCGGCACCGCAGCTGCGACGGCGCTGCTCGGCCCCACGACGCTGCGGTCCGTCGGAGCGACCGGGGTGTCGCCGGTGAGTGCGACGAGGGCCGCGAGGTGGCCGCCGGCGGACTCACCGGCGGCCCCGATGCGGTCGGGGTCGATGCCCAGCGCGCCGGCGTGGTGACGGAGGAAGCGGATCGCCGCTTGAGCGTCCGCGAGCTGCGCGGGATAGCGTGCCTCACCGGAGAGCCGGTAGTCGATCGTCGCGACCGCCAACCCGGATGCGACCAGCAGCCGGAACCAGTGGTCGTCGTGCGGCCAGTTGCCCGGCGGGAAGCGTCGGTCGCCCTCCCACCATGCACCGCCGTGGATCCAGACGACGCACGGCGCAGGACGGCCTGCATCGGCGGGCAGGTGCACGTCCATCAGGAGCGGTCGGAAGCCGAGCGGCCGGGCATAGGTGACCGCGTCATAGACCAGGCGGTCGTCGACGGCGCGTGGAACTGGGAGATCCGGGAGCTCAGGGACATCGGTCGGAGCAGGAGGAGGCGCCGACGCGGTCGCTGGCTGCTGCTGGTTCGTCGTTGTCATTCTGCGCTCCTTCGTCGGCAGCACCAACGAAAGCACAACCCGCGCGACCGTGCGGCCGACCACGCAGGACGAGAGCGTGGACGTGCATGGCAGGGAGGTCACCGAGCCCCTGGTGCCAGCAATGGATCTGCTGAACCGAGCGAGTGTCGTCTCGAGCGCCTCTTGCCTGGCGCGGTCTGCCGTGGCGAGAAGGGTCGGTGCCAGTGACGGCCTTCGAGGGGCCCCCGCTAGTGTCCTGGCATGCGTTTGCTCGCGCGCTACGTGATCAGCGCACTCGCCGCCGTAGGAGCGGCCGCTCTCGTCGGCTGCTCCTCGCCCGCGTCGCTCGGCGAGGAGTACGCGAGGAGCTCCATCGACAACCTGCTCGCGCCGACGGTCTTCCACTCGCACGCCTACGACGTCGTGCAGTTCGCCGAGCGCGTCCAGGCGGCTACCGAGGGCAGCGGGATCGTCATGCTCGGCGTTGAGGAGGTGGACGCCGACATGCACGTGGCCGGCGAGGCGATCGGCTGGATCACCTTGGGCCTCACCGTCCCCGACACGCGAGCACCGCGAGGGTACTGGGACGCACCGGCCGAGCAGGACCCGGGTCCCCACTGCTTCCGGGTCGCGTTCGACAACTGGGGCGTGGATGGCGTCCGCGGCGTGGACTGTCCCGACGAGCTCGTGGCCGTACCCGCACCGCCGTCTCAGCGTCCCCGGGTCGCCGTCAACGCCGAGGAGGCTGTGCGGTCGGCGCTGAGCGCCCTGCCCGACGACCTGCCGCCAGAGGCCGACGTCGTCGCGGCCGTGACGGCGCTGCTGGAGCCGCACCCGAACGGCGTCACGCCGCTCGCAGAGGTCACGGCGAGCATCGAGGGCCGGACGGTCGCGGTCGCCACCGGCGACGACGACGACTGCGTCCTCGTGGCGCGCTCCGAGACCGGCGAGGTGCACGACGTGTACGTTCCGTCGATCTACCTCAAGCCCGGCGAGCTCGGCTGCAGGGCCAGCACGGCGTTCGCAGATCTGCGGCCGCCGCACTGACCGCCTCCTCGGTGCCTCCGAGAGCGCGCCGCGAATGCGGCGTGGACAGTGCGCCGATCGAAAGAGCCCTGACGTCGGCATGTCCGTGCGTCTCGCCTCGGTGGCCACCTGCCGGGGCGCGTCCGCTCGCGGTCGGGCGCGGCCCGGTTCATACCGGGTCGAAGAGGAGCAGGTCCCGCCCGCCCGCGTGCACCCGGCGGGCACGCACCCCGTAGACCCGGCTGACGAGCGCCTCGCTCAGGACCTCGGCGGGCGGCCCGGCAGCGGTCACCCGGCCGGCGTCGAGGACGACGACGTGGTCGCAGTACCGCAGGGCGTGGTTGAGGTCGTGCAGCGCGGCGAGCACGGTGACGCCGTCGTCCGCGAGCTCGCGGGCGAGGCCGAGCACGGCGAGCTGGGCGCCGACGTCGAGGTGGTTCGTCGGCTCGTCGAGCATGAGCAGGTGCGGCACCTGGGCGATGGCTCGCGCGAGGTGGACGCGCTGGCGCTCGCCGCCCGAGAGCGTGGCGAAGTCGCGTCCGGCGAGGTCGGCCGCCCCTGTCCGGGCGAGGGCTGCCTCCGCGACGGCGAGGTCGGCGGGGGAGTCGGCGCCCCAGCGCGCGCGGTGCGGCACCCGGCCGAGGAGGACGACGTCGCGCGCGTGCAGGTGGACCTCGGCGGTCGAGTCCTGCTCGACGAGCGCCACCAGGCGGGCCCGCTCCCGCGCCGGCATCGCGGTGAGGTCGGCGCCGTCGAGCCGGAGCATCCCCGCAGTGGGGGTGAGCGCGCCCGCGACGAGGCGCAGAAGGGTCGACTTCCCCGAGCCGTTCGGGCCGACGACGGCGCTCACCGCCCCCGCCGGAACGGTGGCGTCGACGCCGTCGAGGATCGTCACGCCCCCGACGGCGAACGTGAGGCCGTCGACGGCGAGAGTGGGCGCGCCGTCGTCGCCGCGGGCACCCGCCCGAGCCGCCTCGAGCGGCTCGCGCCGGCCGCTCACGTCGTGCTCCGGCGCAGGAGGAGGGCGAAGGCGGGCGCACCGATGGCGGCGGTGAGGATCCCGACGGGCAGCTCGCGCGGCTCGGCGATGCTCCGGGCCGCGGTGTCCGCGGCGAGGAGGAACGCCGCGCCGCCGAGCGCGGCGAGGGGGAGGAGGCGGTGGTGGCGCGCCCCGACGAGGAGCCGCACGGCGTGGGGCAGGACGAGCCCGACGAACCCGATGGCGCCGGAGACGCTGACGAGCGCGCCCGTGAGGAGCGCGACGGCGGTGAGCAGCAGCCAGCGCGTACGGCGGACGTCGATGCCGAGGGAGGCCGCCGAGACGTCGCCGAACGTGAAGGCGTCGAGCGTGCGGCCCTGGGCGGTGAGGAAGACCCCGACGACGGCGAGTGCTCCGACGGCGATGGCGGCGTCGGCCCATGTCGCCCCACCGAGGGAGCCGAGGAGCCAGGCGAGGATCTCGCGGTAGGAGTCGCCCGTGGCCGAGGAGAAGATGACGAAGCTGACGAGCGCGGAGCACGCCTGCGCGACAGCGACACCGGCGAGGATCGTCCGCACGGGGGAGAGCCCGCCGCCGCGCGCCGTCGCCAGGGCCAGGGTGAGGACGAGCGCGGCGAGCGCCCCGGCGAACGCGGCGACCGGCAGGATGACCGAGACGCCGAGGACGAGCACGGCCACGGCGCCGAGGGAGGCGCCGGAGGAGATGCCGAGCAGGTAGGGGTCGGCGAGCGGGTTGCGCGTGAGCGCCTGCATGACGCCACCGCACACGGCGAGGCCAGCGCCGACGGCCGCGGCGGTCACCGCGCGGGGCGCGCGCCCGTCCCAGACGATCGCCTGCTCGATCGTCGTCAGGGGCTCCGCGGCGCACCACCCCGCGCCGGCCGTGCCGCCGAGCGCCGTGCACACGCGGTGCCATGCCGAGGTCCACACGCCACCCGCGGCGATGTCCGCCTGCCCCAGTGTCAGCGCCCACGTCAGACCGGCGAGGAGCAGCGCGGCGAGGACGAGCGCGGCGAGGCCGACGGAGCCCCGGCGTCGGACCGCCGCCGGCGCGGGCTCCTGCCCGTCCCTCACGCCGGGGGAGCGCCGTCGAGCGCGGCGAGCTGGGCCGCGAGGTCGGTCGCTGCGGGGACGTTGCGCACCCCGGCCTCGGTCGCCGGGAAGTCGACGACGACGTAGCGCTCCTCGCGCACGGCGGGCAGCACGGCGGTGACGGGGTTGGACTCGAGGATCTCGATCTTGTGCTCGGCGGTGTTCCACGCGGAGTCGACGAGGACGATGACGTCGGGGTCGCGGTCGGCGACCGCCTCCCACGCGAGCGACGTCCACGTGTCGGCGACGTCGGCCGCGATGTTCTCGAGCCCGACGGCCTCCATGAGCATCTGCGGTGCCCCGGTGCCGGCGCCGACGTACGGGATGTCCGAGCCCGAGGAGTACCAGAGCGCAGTGCGGCCGGCGCCGGACGGCTCGAGCGCGGCGAGCTCGGCGCGCTGCGCGGCGACGAGCGCCGCGGCGGCGTCCTCGGCCCCGAGGACGGCCCCGGCCTGGGTGATCTCCGCGAAGACGGCGTCGAACGTGAGCCGGTCGGGCTTGTGCGCCGCACCCTTGCACGCCGAGGGGGAGACGAGGGTCGAGATGCCGAGGTCCTCGTAGCGGGACCGCTCCCCGGCGGCGTCGGCGGAGAGGTTCGACTCCCAGCCCGCGTAGACGAGGTCCGGGGCGAGCGCGAGCACCGCCTCGGAGGAGGGGTTCTTCTCGGCGAGCACCGGCACGTCCGCGGCCGGGGCGGGGAGGTCGGCGGGGACCTCGCCGTCGGGGTACGCGGTGGCGACGAGCCTGTCGCCCGCGCCGAGCGCGAGGACCATCTCCGTCGCCGAGGACTTGATGGTGACGATGCGCTCCGGGGGAGCCACGAGCGTCGTCTCCACCCCGCACGTCGAGACGGTGAGGGGGAAGGCGGCCGTGCTCGGCGTGGCCGAGCCCGAGGCGCCGGGAGCGGCCGAGGCCGCATCGCCAGGCGTGGCTGAAGCCGAGGCCGTCCCGCCGTCGGCGTCCGTCCCGGCGGCACGAGGATCGCCACCATCAGCGGGGCCGCAGGCGGCGAGGGCGAGGGCGAGCACGGCGAGGGAGCCGGCGGTGAGGGGGCGGCGCGGCATGAGGTCTCCAGGGCAGTCGGTGGAAGCAGACTGCGCAGACACAGCGCCGCGCGCGGATCGGCGGCCCCAGTCCAGGCCCGCGCACCCGGCGTACGCCGGGGATCCGCAGCGATCCTACGCCGGGTCTCGGCGCGAGCTCAGCGGGCGCCGAGCTCGCGGTCGCGGTCGATCGTCGCCTGGACGCCGCGGACGACGGCGGGGCCGAACCCGGCCTCGTCCATGGCGACGGTTCCGGCGACCGTCGTCCCGCCCGGGGAGCTGACCATGTCGACCAGGTCCGCCGGGGTGAGGCCGTCCTCGGCCCGCTCGAGGACCATCCGGGCGCTGCCGAGGAGGGTCTGCGCGGCGATGCGCGTCGCGAGGGCCTTGGGCATCCCGTTCTTGACGGCGCCGCGGGCGAGGGCGTCGATGAACGCGAACGCGAAGGCCGGGGCCGAACCGGCGATGGCCGTGTACGTGGAGAAGTCGGCCTCGGCGAGGACGACGGCGTCGCCGACGGCGGCGAAGAGCGCCCGCACGCGCTCGACGTCGTCGGCGCTCGTGGCGGCGTTCCCGCACACGGCGGCCATGCCGGCGCCGATCATCGCGTTGACGTTCGGCATGACGCGCACGACGGGCAGGTCCGCGCCGTCGGGGAGCATGCCCGCGAGGGCGGCGAGGCTCGTCCCGGCCGCGATGGAGACGAGCAGCGGGCGGCGCGCGACGAGTGCCCCGCCGAGCTCGGCGAGGACGCCCGGGATGACCTGGGGCTTGACGGCGAGGACGACGACGTCGCTCGCGGCGACGAGATCGGCGGCCGAGGCGGGGACGCGGGCGCCCGTCGCGTCCGCGAGGGCGGCGGAGGCCTCGGGCCGGGCGTCGACGACGAGGACGTCGTCGCCGGCGACGACGCCCGCCGCCGTGATCCCGCGGACGATCGCGCCCGCCATGTTCCCTGCACCGATGAATCCGACCCGCATACCAGCTCCTCGTTCGTCTCCGGCGCCGCGCCGGGCCGTCGCGCCAGTATCGCGGCGCGGGCGCCACCGGCGCCACAACCGGCCACGCATGCCTCCACGCGTGCGGGCACCAGGCGGTCCGGGTGCGCGCTGCCGTCCTCGCCACGGCACCTCGCGCGGTACGCCCGGGCGGTGCGGCAGGATCGGCGCATGAGCGCCACGACTACCGCCCCCACCCGCCGCGTCCTCGTCACCGGCGCCTCGACCGGCATCGGCGCCGCGACGGTGCGCCGGCTGCGCGCCGCCGGCTGGGACGTCCTCGCGACCGCCCGGCGCACCGAGCGGCTCGAGGCGCTCGCGGCCGAGACCGGCTGCTCGTGGTTCGCCGCCGACCTCACCGCTCCCGACGACGTCGCCGCGCTCGTCGCCCACGTCCGAGCCACGGGGGGCGTGCAGAGCCTCGTCAACAACGCCGGCGGGGCGATCGGCGCCGACAGCGTCGAGGACGGGGACCCGGCCGACTGGCTGGCGATGTACGAGATGAACGTCCTCGCCACGCTCCGGCTCACGCAGGCCCTCCTGCCGGACCTGCGCGCCACCGGCGCCGGGGACGTCCTCCTCGTCACGTCCACGGCCGCGCTCGACACCTACCCGGGCGGGGGCGGCTACGTCGCGGCCAAGCACGCCGAGCGGGTCATCGCCCAGACACTGCGCCTCGAGCTCGTCGGCCAGCCGGTCCGCGTCATCGAGATCGCGCCGGGGATGGTGCGCACGGAGGAGTTCGCGCTCAACCGTCTCGGCGACCCCGAGGCCGCCGCCCGGGTGTACGCAGGTGTCGCGGAGCCCCTCGTCGCCGAGGACGTCGCCGAGGCGATCGGCTGGGCGCTCGAACGCCCGCACCACGTCAACGTCGACTCCATGGTCATCCGCCCGCGCGCCCAGGCCGCGAACCACCTCGTCGCCCGCGACGAAGCCTGAGGCGCCGCGGCCGGCACCTCTGCATGATCACGGGAGGTGGGTCGGGACGGGAGCGGGGGCGGAGGGGGCCGCCCCGGCGGTTAGCGGGTCAGAGGACCTCGCCGGTGGCGGCGTCGATGAGGACGTCGATGTCGGCGCCGTCGCTCGTGCGGACCTCGACCTCCCACACGACCGTGCCGCGCTCCTCGTCGAGGGTGATCTCGGTGATGGCCCCCGAGACCTCGCTCAGGGCGTTGAAGCCCGCCTCGGCCGCCGCCACCGACGCCGCGTCGAGGCGCGTGCGGTCCTCGTCGTCGAGCTCGTCCTCGCGCTCGTGGTCGATGAGCGTCGTGCCGTCGAGGCTGACGCGGACCTCGTGCTCGACGCCGTCGGCGGCGATCTGCACCTCCCAGCGACCGCCGTCGTCGTCGGAGCGGTCGAGCTCGAACGCCCGGGCGTTCTCGACCGCCGTCTCGGCCGTGCTGAGCGCGGTGAGTCCTGCGTCGTCGGCGGCGAACGCGTCGGGTGAGGCGCTGGAGCCGGGGGACAGGCTCGGCTGGTCCGGCGCGAGGTCGGTGACGGTCTCCGACGGGCTCGCCGCCGGAGACCCGGTGGACTCGATCCCGGGCTCCTCCGTCTGGTCGGACCCGCCGTCGCCGCCGCAACCGGCGAGGGCACCGGCGACGAGGGTGAGGGCTGCAGCGGTGGGGAGGAGGCGTCTCATACGCCCTGCCTACCACCGGCACCAGGCAGCCGCACCCGCGCGGGACCGGTCCCCGCGGGCATGCGCCCGCTACCCGGGGGGCAGCCGCCGGCGCGTCGAGACGGCCCGCCAGCCGCCTCGTGGGTGCGAGCGGGGTCCGGCTAGACTGGGCCCACAGGCACTGACCCGGCCATCACCGGTGAGCCGCTGGAAGAACGGGGCGCGAGCCCTCAGTAGAACCGGCCGGTCGCGGACCGTCATCCCGCACGAGAGTGGCCCCGGGCCGTGGCGTCAGCCGCGGACCCGACGGCAAGCGAGGTGGTACCGCGGCAGCGGACCCGGCCCCGACGTGGGCCGGCCGGCGTCGTCCTCGCACCGACGTGCATGACGAACCGCACCGACGAGGAGCACCACCACCCATGGCCACGACGCCAGCCGATCCGCAGCGCTACCCCCTCCACCGCCCCGACGACGGCGTCCCGGCCTCCCCGAGCTTCCCTTCCCTCGAGGAGGGTGTCCTCGCGTACTGGAAGGCCGACGGCACGTTCGCCGCCTCGGTCGAGGCGCGCGACGCCGGCGAGGACGGCGGGAACGAGTTCGTCTTCTACGACGGTCCGCCCTTCGCCAACGGCCTGCCCCACTACGGGCACCTCCTCACCGGGTACGTCAAGGACGCCGTCGGGCGCTTCCAGACCCAGCTCGGGCGCCGCGTCGAGCGCCGCTTCGGGTGGGACACCCACGGCCTGCCCGCCGAGCTCGAGGCCGAGCGGATCCTCGGCATCACGGACAAGTCGCAGATCGACGAGATGGGCATCGCCGCCTTCAACAAGGCCTGCCGCGACTCCGTCCTGCGCTACACCGGCGAGTGGGAGGACTACGTCACGCGCCAGGCCCGGTGGGTCGACTTCGAGCGCGACTACAAGACCCTCGACGTCTCCTACATGGAGTCCGTCATCTGGGCGTTCTCCCAGCTCCACGCCAAGGGCCTCGCCTACGAGGGCTACCGCGTCCTGCCCTACTGCTGGCAGGACCAGACGCCGCTGTCCAACCACGAGCTGCGAATGGACGACGACGTCTACCAGATGCGTCAGGACCCAGCCGCGACCGTGGGCGTGCGCCTCGAGACCGGTGAGCTCGCCCTCATCTGGACGACGACGCCGTGGACCCTGCCCTCCAACCTCTCCATCGCCGTCGGGCCGGGCATCGACTACGTCACCGTCGTCCCGGCCGAGGGGCCGCTCGCGGGGGAGCGCGTCCTGCTCGCCCAGGCGCGCCTCGGCGCCTACGCCCGCGAGCTGGGCGAGGAGCCCGAGGTCGTCGCCACCCTCACCGGCGCCGAGCTCGCCGGGCGCCGCTACACCCCGATCTTCGACTTCTTCACCGGCCGCGAGGACCTCGGTGAGCGCGTGTGGACCGTCCTGACGGCGGACTACGTCTCCGTCGACGACGGCACCGGCCTCGTCCACCAGGCCCCCGCCTTCGGTGAGGAGGACATGGCCGTGTCCGCCGCCGCCGGCATCGGCACGGTCGTGCCCGTCGACGCCGCGGGGCGCTTCACCTCCGAGGTGCCCGAGTACGCCGGCCAGCAGGTCTTCGAGGCCAACCGCGCGATCATCGCCGACCTCAAGGCCGGCAGCGGGCCGCTCGCCCGCGTGCCGGAGGCGAGCCGTGCCCGGCTCGTGCGCCAGGAGACCTACGACCACTCCTACCCGCACTGCTGGCGCTGCCGCACGCCCCTCATCTACAAGGCCGTGACGAGCTGGTTCGTCCGCGTCACCGAGTTCCGGAGGCGGATGGTCGAGCTCAACGGCGACATCACGTGGGTGCCGGAGCACATCAAGGAGGGCCAGTTCGGCAAGTGGCTCGCCGGCGCCCGCGACTGGTCGATCTCCCGCAACCGCTACTGGGGCACGCCGATCCCCGTGTGGGTGAGCGACGACCCCGCCTTCCCCCGCACGGACGTCTACGGCTCGCTCGCGGACATGGAGCGCGACTTCGGCCGCCTCCCGCGCAACGTCGACGGCGAGGTCGACCTCCACCGGCCCTACATCGACGAGCTCACCCGCCCGAACCCGGACGACCCGAGCGGCCGGGCGACGATGCGCCGGATCCCGGACATCCTCGACGTGTGGTTCGACTCCGGGTCGATGCCGTTCGCCCAGGTCCACTACCCGTTCGAGAACGCGGACTGGTTCTCCCGCCACTACCCGGGCGACTTCATCGTCGAGTACATCGGGCAGACGCGCGGCTGGTTCTACACGCTCCATGTCCTCGCGACGGCGCTTTTCGACCGGCCGGCGTTCCGCACCTCCGTCTCCCACGGCATCGTCCTCGGCTCGGACGGGCGCAAGATGAGCAAGTCGCTGCGCAACTACCCGGACGTCTCCGAGGTGCTCGACCGCGACGGCTCCGACGCCATGCGCTGGTTCCTCCTCGCCTCCCCGATCCTGCGCGGCGGCAACCTCGTCGTCACCGAGGAGGGCATCCGCGAGAACGTGCGCCAGGTGCTCCTGCCGCTGTGGAACACGTGGTACTTCTTCAGCCTCTACGCCGGGACCGCTAACGGGGGCGCCGGCGTCCTCGGCCGCGCCGTCGAGCCCGCCGAGGCCGCCGGCCTGCCGGTCATGGACCGCTACCTCCTCGCCCGCACCCGCGACCTCGCGGCGAGCGTGCGCACCCAGCTGGAGGCCTACGACGTCCCGGGCGCCGCGCAGGCGATCCGCGAGCACCTCGACCTCCTGACGAACTGGTACGTGCGCACGTCGCGGGACCGCTTCTGGGAGGAGGACGCCGACGCCTTCAACACGCTGTGGACGGCGCTCGAGGTCCTCACCCGCGTCATGGCCCCGCTCACCCCGCTGGTCTCCGAGGAGATCTGGCGCGGGCTCACCGGCGGGCGCAGCGTCCACCTCACCGACTGGCCCGAGCTCGACGAGGCGTTCGCCGCGGATGAGCTCGTCGCCGCGATGGACGGTGTGCGCGACGTCGTCTCCACGACGCTCGGCCTGCGCAAGTCCAACGCGCTGCGTGTGCGCCAGCCGCTGCGGGCGCTGCGGATCGTCACAGAGAACACGGCGGACCTCGAGTCCTTCGTCGACCTCATCGCGGGCGAGGTCAACGTCAAGGACGTCGAGGTGCGCTCCCTCGCCGAGGGGGCCGCCGCGGAGTACGGCGTCTACACCAAGCTCACCGTCAACGCCCGCGCCGCCGGCCCGCGCCTGGGCAAGGGCGTCCAGCAGGTCATCAAGGCCGCCCGGGTCGGTGCCTGGGAGCAGCTCCCCGACGGCACGGTCGTCGTCGACGGCACCCCGCTCGTCGAGGGGGAGTACACCCTGAGCACCGAGGTCGAGGACCGCGCGGGCGACGCGCTCGCGGCGGGCGTCCTCGCCCGGGGAGGGTTCGTCGTCCTCGAGACGGCCCTCGACGAGGAGCTCCTCGCCGAGGGGTACGCCCGCGACCTCGTGCGCCGGGTCCAGGACGAGCGCAAGGCCGCCGGGCTCAACATCGGCGACCGGATCGTCCTCGCGCTCGCGGTCCCGGCGGACCGCGCGGCGTGGACCCACGCCCACGCGGACCTCATCGCGGCGGAGACGCTCGCCGTCGAGGTGCGGGTCGACGTCAACCCCGCCGGCAGCCTCGAGGTAGACATCCACAAGACGGAGGCACGATGAGCGAGACGGACGGCCCCGACGGCCGCTACCGCACGGTCGGGCCGGGCACACCCGACCCGGAGGGCTACTTCGACGACGACGACGGCACCGACGAGGCCACCCGCGCCGAGCGCGCCGCGCAGGACGCCGAGCACGACGCCGGCCTGCGCCGGGTCCTCGCCTCGGACCTCATCGCGGGACCGGACCCCGACGTCATCGAGGAGGTCCTCGGCGCGCCCGAGGTGGGCGTCGACGAGACCGCCGCCGCCACGGCCCGCGCCCAGGCGGAGACCGAGGTGCACCGGATCTACACCGAGATCCTCGAGCGGGCACCGGAGCACGACGTCCAGCCGAGCCTCGAGCGCGTGCAGCAGGTCTGCGAGCTCCTCGGCGAGCCCCAGCGCGCCTACCCCGTCATCCACCTCACCGGCACGAACGGCAAGACGTCGACGGCGCGGGTCGTCGAGCGGCTCCTGCGCGAGATGGGGCTGCGCACCGGCCGATTCACGTCCCCGCACCTGAGCACGGTCCGTGAGCGCATCGCCATCGACGGCGAGCCGATCAGCCCCGAGGCGTTCGTCGCCACGTGGGCGGACGTCGAGCCGTACATCGCGCTCGTCGACGAGCGGTCCCGGGAGGCCGGCGGCCCGCGCCTCAGCTTCTTCGAGGTCTTCACCGTCATGGCCCTCGCCGCGTTCGCCGACGCCCCCGTCGACGTCGCCGTCATCGAGGTGGGGATGGGCGGGCGCTGGGACGCGACGAACGTCGTCGACGGCCTCGTCGAGATCCTCACGCCGATCTCGCGCGACCACGAGCGGTGGCTCGGGCACGAGCTCACGTCCATCGCCGCGGAGAAGGTCGGGATCATCACGCCCGGCTCGACGGTCATCAGCGCCGACCAGGTCGAGGAGGTCGCCGGCATCGTCGCGGACGCCGCGCACGCGCTCGACGCGCGGCTCGTCGTCGAGGGCGCCGACCTCGCCGTCGTCGACCGGCAGATCGCCGTCGGCGGGCAGATGCTCACCCTGCGCACCCCGAGCGCGACGTACACCGACGTGTTCCTGCCCCTGCACGGCGAGCACCAGGCGCACAACGCGCTGCTCGCCCTCGCCGCGGCCGAGGTGTTCTTCGGCGGCGGGTCCCTCGACCCGGGCGTCGTCGAGCAGGCCATGGCCGCGGTGGACTCGCCCGGGCGCCTCGAGCTCGTGCGCCGCAGCCCGAGCATCCTCGTCGACGCCGCGCACAACCCCGCCGGCGTCGAGGCCCTGCGCGCCGCGATGGAGGAGGCGTTCGACGTCGCCCGCACCGTCGGTGTCGTCGGGATCATGGCGGACAAGGACGCCGAGACGATGCTCGCCGGGCTCGAGCCGCTCCTCGCGGAGATCGTCATCACCCGCGCGTCGACCGAGCGCGCGCACGACGTCGAGGACCTCGCCGAGATCGCCCGGGACGTCTTCGGCGAGGACCGCGTCCACGTCGCCGAGCGGCTCGACGAGGCGATCGACCGCGCCGTCACGCGGGCCGAGGCGGACGACGACCCGCGCACGTCCGCCGTCCTCGTCACCGGCTCGATCCTCGTCGTCGCCGAGGCACGCCAGCTGCTCGGACGCCCCTAGGAGGACCGTGAAGAAGCTCATCAACGCACCCGAAGACGTCGTCGCCGAGGCCGTTGCGGGCTTCGTCGCGGCCCACCCGGGGGTGCTCGCGCTGCAGGAGGACCCGCTCGTCGTCACGCGCGCGGGTGGCGCCGTGCCGGGGAAGGTGGGCCTCGTCTCCGGCGGGGGGAGCGGGCACGAGCCGCTGCACACGGGGTACGTCGGGCACGGGATGCTCGACGCCGCGGTGCCGGGGCACGTCTTCACCTCGCCGCCGCCCGAGCCGTTCCTCGCCGCGGTCCGCACGGCGGCGGGCGGGTCGGGCGTCCTCCTCGTCGTCAAGAACTACACGGGCGACGTCCTCAACGCCGAGATCGCCGCGGAGCTCGCCGACGCCGAGGGCATCGACGTGCGCACCGTCCTCGTCGCCGACGACGTGGCCGTCGAGGACTCGACCTTCACCGCCGGGCGGCGGGGCGTCGCCGGGACGCTGCTCGTCGAGAAGATCGCCGGTGCAGCCGCCGAGCGCGGGAACGACCTCGCCGCCGTCGAGGCCCTCGCCCAGCGCGTGGCCGGCTCGGTGCGCTCGATGGGGCTCGCGCTGTCCGCGCCGACGCTCCCGCACGCCGGGCGCCCCTCGTTCGACCTCGCCGACGACGAGGTCGAGCTCGGCGTCGGGATCCATGGCGAGCCGGGCCGGGCCCGCGTCGCACACGCGGGCGCGGACGCCCTCACCGACCGCCTCCTCGAGCCCGTCGTCGCCGACCTCGGCCTCCGTGCCGGCGAGGAGGTCCTCCTCCTCGTCAACGGCATGGGCGCCACGCCGCCGATGGAGCTCGCCGTCGTCTACGGGCGGGCGCGCGCCCGCCTCGAGGCGGCCGGCGTCGTCGTCTCGCGCTCCCTCGTCGGCAGCTACGTGACGTCCCTCGACATGGCGGGCGTGAGCGTGAGCGTGCTCCGCCTCGATGAGGAGATGACCGAGCTGTGGGACGCTCCTGTGTGTACCGCCGCACTGCGCTGGGGAATGTGAGGACCTGATGAGCGAGACTGCAGCAGCACTCGACGCCGCGTGGGCGTACCGCTGGGCGAGCCTGGCGCAGGAGGTGGTGTCCGCCAACCGGATCGACCTCATGGAGCTCGACCGCGCCATCGGCGACGGCGACCACGGGGACAACCTCGACCGCGGGTTCACGGCCGTCGCGGCCAAGCTCGCCGGCCCCGGCGCCGGGTCGGGCACCCCCGGGGAGGTCCTGCGGACCGTGGCGACGACGCTCATGTCGACCGTCGGCGGAGCCGCCGGCCCGCTCTTCGGCACGGCGTTCCTGCGCGCCGCCACGACCTCCACCGGCGAGACGATCGACGGTGCGGGCGTCGCCGCGATGCTCGAGGCGGGCGTCGGCGGGATCACCGCTCGCGGCAAGGCCGCGCCGGGGGAGAAGACGATGGTCGACGCCTGGGCACCGGCCGCCGAGGCCGCCCGCGCCGCCGCCACGGATGGTCAGGACGCCCCCGCCGTCCTCGCCGCCGCAGCCGACGCCGCCGAGGCCGGCGCCACGGCGACCGAGCCGATGATCGCGACGAAGGGCCGGGCGAGCTACCTCGGCGAACGCAGCGCCGGGCACCGCGACCCCGGCGCCGTCTCGAGCGCGCTCCTTCTACGAGCAGCCGCCGAGGCGGCGCGTCCGGGGACGGGCCGATGACCAGACCGACGACGTCCCTCGTCGTCGTCTCGCACTCCGCCGACCTCGCGGCGGGGGTCGTCGAGCTCGCCGAGCAGATGGCGCCCGACGTCGTCCTGCGGGCCGCGGGCGGCACGGACGAGGGCGCCCTCGGCACGAGCTTCGACCGCATCTCCGCCGCCGTGAGCGCCGCCCGGGGGCCGGACGGCACGGGCTCCGTCGTCGTCCTCACGGACCTCGGCTCGGCGACGATGACCGCTGAGGCGGTGCTCGAGGTGCTCGGCGTGGACGAGCGGGTCCAGCTCGCCGACGGGCCGCTCGTCGAGGGAGCCGTCGCCGCGGCCGTCGCCGCCCAGGGCGGCGCCCCCGCAGGTGCCGTGCGGCACGCCGCCGAGGAGGCGGCGCTCGCCTTCGCGGCGGCGCAGCGGACGGGGCACGCCCTGCCCGAGGCGGGGCACGGCGGCGTGACGCCCCTCGAGCGCACCCTCGTCCTCGGCAACGAGCTGGGCCTGCACGCGCGGGCCGCGGCCATGCTCTCCCGCCTCGTCGTCGGGTTCGACGCCCGGGTCGAGGTCAACGGGGTCGACGGCGCGAGCGTCCTCGCGCTCATGGGCCTGGGCCTCGGGCACGGCGAGGTGCTCACGCTGCGGGCGACCGGCCCGCAGGCCGAGCACGCCCTCGACGCCATCGCCCAGGTCGTGGAGGACCGGTTCGGCGAGGAGTGAGCGCCGGGGTGGGGTCGCGCTGGGGCAGGATAGGAGCATGACCGACCCCAAGCCGGTGGAGTGCTGGCTCACGGACATGGACGGCGTGCTCGTCCACGAGGAGCGCGCCATCCCGGGCGCCGCCGACTTCATCGAGGCGCTCGTCGCGAGCGGGCGACCGTTCCTCGTCCTGACGAACAACTCGATCTTCACCCCCCGGGACCTGCGGGCCCGCCTCCTCCTCGGCGGCATCGACGTCCCCGAGCGCGCGATCTGGACATCGGCGCTCGCCACCGCGCAGTTCCTCGACGGTCAGCGCCCCGGCGGCACGGCGTACGTCGTCGGCGAGGCGGGGCTGACGACGGCGCTCCACGAGGTCGGGTACGTCATGACGGACCGCGCTCCGGACTACGTCGTCCTCGGGGAGACGCGCACCTACTCCTTCGACGCCATCACCCGCGCCATCCGGCTCATCGAGGCCGGCTCGCGGTTCATCGCGACGAACCCGGACCCGTCCGGCCCCTCGCCCGAGGGGTCCCTGCCGGCGACCGGCGCCGTCGCCGCGCTCATCACGCGGGCGACCGGGGTGGAGCCGTACTACGTCGGCAAGCCGAACCCGCTCATGATGCGCAGCGCGCTCAACCGCCTCGACGCCCACTCGGAGACGACCGTCATGATCGGCGACCGGATGGACACGGACATGGTGAGCGGGCTCGAGGCCGGCATGCGCACCGTCCTCGTCCTCACCGGCTCGACGCGGCGCGAGCAGGTCGACCGGTTCCCGTACCGCCCCACGCGGGTCGTCGACTCGATCGCGGACCTCGTGCCCCTCGTCGCCGAGCTCGGGCCGCTCCCGTGAGCGGCGCCGCCGAGAGCGGCGACCCCCAGAGCGGCGACCCCCAGAGCGGGGCAGCCCGGAGCGGGGCAGCCGCGCGCGGGGCAGGCGCCCCGGCGCGACCCCGCCGCTCGGCCCGCGCCCTCTTCGCCACGACGATCCTCGTCCTCGAGGCTTTCGTCGTCTTCTTCGCCGCCCTCGTCGCGTTCGGGCTGCGCGTGGCCGAGCCCGCCGTCGTCTTCGGCGTCGGGGGCGGCGTCGCGCTCGGGTGCGTCCTCGCCGCCGGCCTCGTCCGGCGGGGCCGCGCGGGGTACGCGCTCGGGTGGGCGGTCCAGGGCGTCCTGCTCCTGTGCGGGTTCGTCCTCGGCGCCATGTTCGCCATCGGGGCCGTCTTCCTCCTCGTGTGGGTCTCCTCGCTGCGCGTCGGGACCCGGATCGACGCCGAGCGGGTGGAGCGTGAGCGCGCCGAGGCCGGGCTCGAGGCCGGACCCACCGCGCCCGGGCCGGGCGGTGCCGGCGGGTCGCCCGGCGCGCCCGGCAGGTAGTCTCGATGACCGTGACCACGACTGCCAGCGCCGCCGAGCGCACCCTCGTCCTCATCAAGCCCGACGGCGTGCGCCGTGCCCTGACCGGGGAGATCCTGCGCCGCATCGAGGCCAAGGGCTACCGCGTCGTCGCGCTCGAGCAGCGCGCCGCGGACGCCGACCTCCTCGGCGAGCACTACGCCGAGCACGAGGGCAAGCCCTTCTACGCGCCGCTGCTCGAGTTCATGGGCTCCGGTCCGCTCGTCGCCGCCGTCGTCGAGGGCAACCGCGTCATCGAGGGCGTGCGCTCCCTCGCCGGCGCGACGGACCCCACCGTCGCCGCGCCCGGCACGATCCGCGGCGACCTCGCCCGCACGTGGGACACGGCCGTCGTGCAGAACCTCATCCACGGCTCGGACTCCGCCGAGTCCGCCGCCCGCGAGATCGCGCTCTGGTTCCCCGGCCTCTGAGGCTCGCCCGTCCGCGGGCGGGCGCCAAGTAGTCTGCCCTCGTGCACCTGAAGACGCTGACGCTGCGGGGGTTCAAGTCCTTCGCCTCAGCGACGACCCTCCACCTCGAGCCCGGCATCACGTGCGTCGTCGGGCCGAACGGGTCCGGCAAGTCGAACGTCGTCGACGCGCTCGCCTGGGTCATGGGGGAGCAGGGCGCGAAGAACCTGCGCGGCGGGTCGATGGCGGACGTCATCTTCGCGGGGACGTCCTCGCGCGCGCCGCTCGGCCGCGCCGAGGTGTCCCTGACGATCGACAACACCGACGGCGCGCTGCCCATCGAGTACTCCGAGGTGACGATCGCGCGCACCCTCTTCCGGGCGGGCGGGTCCGAGTACTCGATCAACGGTGAGTCGTGCCGGCTCCTCGACATCCAGGAGCTCCTCTCGGACACCGGCATGGGCCGGGAGATGCACGTCATCGTCGGCCAGGGGCGTCTCGACGCCGTCCTCGCCGCGGGGCCCGAGGAGCGGCGCGGCTTCATCGAGGAGGCCGCCGGCGTCCTCAAGCACCGGCGCCGCAAGGAGAAGGCGCTGCGCAAGCTCGACGCCATGGCGGCCAACGTCGCGCGCGTGACGGACCTGACGACGGAGATCCGCCGCCAGCTCGGTCCGCTCGCCCGGCAGGCCGACGTCGCCCGCCGCGCTCAGACCGTCCAGGCGGACCTGCGCGACGCCCGCGCCCGCCTCCTCGCCGACGACCTCGTCCAGCTGACGTCGACCCTCGCCCGGGAGGTCGCCGACGAGACGGCCCTGCGTGCGCGCCGCGCCGCCGTCGAGGCCGCCCAGGACGCCGCCCGCTCCCGGCTCGCCGAGCTCGAGCAGCGCGCCGCCGCTGCCGCGCCGCAGCTGCGCGCGGCCACCGACACGTGGCACTCCCTGTCCGGCCTGCGCGAGCGCCTGCGCGGCCTCGCCGGGCTCGCCGCCGAGCGCTCCCGCCTCCTCGGAACCCCCGGCCCGGAGCACTCCGGCGCGGACCCCGACGAGCTCGAGGCCCGGGCCGCGGCCGCGCGCACCCAGGAGGAGGCCATCGGCGCCGAGGTCGCCGCCGGGCGGGCGGTGCTCGAGACGGCCGTGGCCGCCCGGACCGGGGCCGAGGACGCCGAGCGGGAGGCCGAGCGCGCCCTCGCCTCCGTCCACCGCGGCGTCGCCGACCGGCGTGAGGGCCTCGCCCGGCTCAGCGGGCAGGTCGCGGCGCGGCGCAGCTCCCTCGAGGGCGGCGAGGCCGAGCTCGGCCGCCTGCGCGCCACCCTCGAGCAGGCCGAGCGGCGGGCGGCCGAGGCGCAGGCCGAGTTCGTCGCCCTCGAGCAGCAGGCCGCCGGTGCGGAGGAGGGGGAGGAGGGGCTCGACGAGGCGCACGAGCGCGCCGCCCTCGAGCACGACGAGGCGAGCGCCGCCGTCGCCGCGCTCGTCGAGGCCGAGCGCGCCGCCGAGGGGGAGCGGACGACGTGGCTCGCGCGCCGGGAGGCCCTCGGCCTGTCCCTGCGTCGCAAGGACGGCACGGGCGCGCTCCTCGAGGCGAGCGACCGGCTCCCCGGCCTCCTCGGCTCGCTCCCGGACTCCCTCACCGTCGAGCACGGCTACGAAAACGCCGTCGCCGCGGCACTGGGCCCCTCCGCCGACGCCGCCGTCGTCGAGTCCGTCGACGTCGCGGTCGACGCCGTGCGGCGCGCCCGCGAGCAGGACGTCGGCCAGGTGCGCCTCGTCCTCGCCGCCGGCGGCGCGGGGGCAGCCACCGCCACCGGTCCCGCGCCCGACGGCGGGCGGTGGGCGCGCGAGCTCGTCACCGCGGGCGAGCACCTGAGGCCCACGCTCGACCGGCTCCTCGCCGACGTCGTCGTCGTCGAGGACCTCGCCGCGGCCCGGGCCGTGCTCGCCGCCGCGGACGTCGTCGCCGTCACGCGGGACGGGGACGTCCTCTCCCGCGTCAGCGCGAGCGGCGGGGGCAGCGGCGGGCCGAGCGTCCTCGAGCTCCACGCCGCGCACGAGGAGGCCGGAAGCGAGCTCGCCGCCTCCTCGGCCCGCCGGGACCAGGCGCGGTTCGCCCTCGTGGCGGCGCGCGAGCGCGTCGAGCGGGCACGGGTGGCGGTCGAGGCCACCCTCGCGGACCTCCACGCCTCCGACGCGCGCCTCGCGGCGGTGGCCGAGCGGCTCGGGCGCCTCGGCTCGACCGCCCGCGCGGCCGAGGCCGAGGCCGAGCGGATCCGGCCGGCCATCGCCAGGGCCACCGCCGCCCGGCAGGAGCACGAGCGCGAGCTCGCCGCCCTCGTCGAGCGCCTCGCGGTGGCCGAGCGCGAGCCCGCCCGCGCCGAGGAGGACCTCACCGCGGCGACGGCCGCCCGCGACGCCGCCACCGCCCACGCCCGCACCGCCCGCGCCGCCGAGACCGAGGCTCGTCTTGCGCTGCGCACCCTGGAGGAGCGCGCGAGCGCCCTGGCCGGGCGGGCCGCGTCGCTCGCCCGCGCCGCGGAGTCCGAGCGTGCGGCGCGCCGCCGGGCCGCCGAGCGGGAACGGGTCCGCGCCGAGCAGGCACGGGTGGCGCACGAGGTGCACGCCGGCGCCGAGCGCGCGCTCGCCGCCATCGGCACCTCGCTCGAGGCCGCGGCCCGGGCGCGGGAGGAGGCCGACGCGGACCAGGCCGAGCGGCAGGGCGAGGTCGCCCGCGTGCGGACCGAGCTCGAGGCCACGTCGACCGAGCTCGCGGGCCTCACCGACGCCGTCCACCGCGACGAGGTCGCCCGCGCCGAGCAGCGCCTGCGCATCACCCAGCTCGAGGAGCGGGCCGTGACCGACCTCGGCCTCGACCCGGCCGTCCTCGTCGACGAGTACGGCCCCGACCGCCCCGTGCCCGTCGCCGCCGCGCCGGCCGGCGCCGAGGCGAAGGGTGGCACGCGCGCGGCCGCTCTCGACGGCGGCACGACGTCCGGTGCCGGCGCCTCGTCCGTGGCCGATCCCGCTCCCGACGGCGACGCACCGCCCGAGACGGTGCCCTACGTCCGCGAGGAGCAGGAGCGCCGGCTGCGGCGGGCCGAGCGCGACCTCGCCCGCCTCGGCCGGGTCAACCCGCTCGCGCTCGAGGAGCACGCCGCGCTCGCCGAGCGGCACACGTTCCTCGTCACCCAGCTCGCCGACCTCAAGAAGTCCCGCGCGGACCTCATGGAGATCGTCCGCGAGATCGACGAGCGCGTCGAGCACGTCTTCGCCTCGGCCTTTGCCGACACCTCCGCCGCATTCGTCGACGTCTTCGGCCGGCTCTTCCCCGGCGGGGAGGGCCGGCTCGTCCTCACCGACCCGGACGACATGCTCACCACCGGCATCGAGATCGAGGCGCGCCCGGCGGGCAAGCGGGTCAAGCGGCTCTCGCTCCTGTCCGGGGGTGAGCGCTCGCTCACCGCCGTCGCCCTCCTCGTCGCCATCTTCAAGGCGCGGCCGAGCCCGTTCTACGTCATGGACGAGGTCGAGGCCGCGCTCGACGACGCCAACCTCGGCCGGCTCCTCGAGATCTTCACCGAGCTGCGCAGCGACTCCCAGCTCATCGTCGTCACGCACCAGAAGCGCACGATGGAGATCGCCGACGCCCTCTACGGCGTGACGATGCGGGGCGACGGTGTGACGACGCTCATCAGTCAGCGGATGACGGAGGACGACCGCGCGCCGGTGTGAGCAACACCACCGCCGGACACGCCGCGCCGGGCCGGTCCTGGCCCACCATCTGCCGTGCCCCCGGGTGATAATTGCGGCATGACGGGACTAGTGGTGGTGACGATCCTTGCCCTCGTGTGCGCGGCCGGGGTGCTCGCGCTCCTGCTGGCCCCGCGCCAGCCCGCCGAGGGGTGGCACGGGTGGCTGCGCTCGTCGCTGACCGCGTGGCGGGGCGACGACCTGCGCTGGAAGGACGCCGCGGACGACGCCTCCGACGTCGGCGACCTGGCCGACCTCTACGCGCTGAGCGAGCCGGTCGCGGAGTCCGCCTACATGCGCGCCGAGGACCTGCGCGAGACGTTCGCCGCCGTGCGCCTGCGCCGCCCCGCGCACTGAGCTGCCGCGCGCGCCTGAGGCGCGTTCGCGGGTCCTCGCCCGCGTGGTCCAGACTGGGTGACTGTGACTGAAGACATCTGGGCCATCGTTGCCGCCGTCATCGTCGTCTTCGGCGGAGGGGCCATCGCGCTCACCTCCGGGCTGCGGGGCCGGCGCAAGCCACCGCCCGCCCTGCCCGAGGAGCGCGTCGACCTCTCCTCCGACGAGCGTCCCGCCGCGACCGCGACCGCCACCCTCGAGCGCGAGGACGTCGCCGTCGAGGAGCCGCCCGCGCCCACGCTCGAGCGGCCCGAGCCCGTCGCGGGGCGGATGGTGCGCCTGCGCGCCCGCCTCGCCCGCTCCGGCACCCTCGGGCAGTCCCTGCTCGCGATCCTCTCCCGCGGCGACCTCACCGAGGCCGACTGGGAGGAGATCGAGGAGACGCTCCTGCTCGCCGACGTCGGCATCGGCCCGACGACCGAGCTCATGGACGAGCTGCGCACCCAGGTCAAGGTGCTCGGCACGAACGACGCGGCGGCCGTCCGCGACGTCCTGCGCACCCAGCTCCTCGCCCTCGTCGACCCCGCGATGGACCGCTCCCTCAAGGTCTCGCCCGGCGTCGGCGACGACGGCGAGCCGCACCCCGCGACCGTCCTCGTCGTCGGCGTCAACGGCACCGGCAAGACGACGACGGTCGGCAAGCTCGCCCGCGTCCTCGTCGCCGAGGACCGCAGCGTCCTCCTCGGCGCCGCGGACACGTTCCGCGCCGCCGCCGCCGACCAGCTCCAGACGTGGGGCGAGCGCGTCGGGGTGCCTGTCGTGCGCTCCGACCGCGAGGGCGCGGACCCGGCCTCGGTCGCGTTCGAGTCCGTCAAGGCGGGCCGGGAGCAGGGCGTCGACGTCGTCCTCGTCGACACGGCCGGGCGGCTGCAGAACAAGGCAGACCTCATGGGCGAGCTCGGCAAGATCAAGCGGGTCATCTCCCGCCAGGCGCCCGTGAGCGAGGTGCTCCTCGTCCTCGACGCGACCACCGGGCAGAACGGCCTGCGCCAGGCCCAGGTCTTCGCCGAGGTCGTCGACGTCACCGGCATCGTCCTCACCAAGCTCGACGGCACCGCCAAGGGCGGGATCGTCGTCGCCGTCCAGCGCGCGCTCGGGGTCCCGGTCAAGCTCGTCGGGCTCGGCGAGGGCGCCGACGACCTCGCGCCGTTCGTCCCGGAGGACTTCGTCGACGCACTGCTGTCCTGAGCGCGCGAGCGGTCGTCTCGGCATCCGAGACCTCACCCTGGACGACACACGATCGTCACGCGCGGCGCGCAGGTGTCACACGCCCGAAACACGGGCGTGCGCGTGGCGTAACGACTTAGGTCGACAGTTGTTCTCGGCCGGCCCACGAGTCGGGAGCGAGAGGACTGCAGATGCTGGATACCGGAGTCACCGCGTGGATGCTGACCTCAGCGTCCCTGGTGCTGCTCATGACACCGGGCTTGGCGCTGTTCTACGGCGGCATGACCCGTTCCAAGTCGGTGCTCAACATGATGATGATGTCGTTCGGCGCCATGGGCGTCATCGGCGTCGTCTACGTGCTGTGGGGCTGGTCGATGTCCTACGGCTCGGAGAGCATCGGGGGCTTTTTTGCCAACCCGTTCGAGATGTTCGGTCTCGCCGGGGCGATCTACGACGAGAGCGGTGAGTTCGTCCTCGACGGCGGCCTCCCGGTCATCGTCGACGTCGGCTTCCAGGTGACGTTCGCGATCATCACGACGGCGCTCATCAGCGGCGCGCTCGCCGAGCGCGTGAAGTTCGGCACGTGGCTCGTCTTCACGGGCCTGTGGGTGACGCTGGCCTACTTCCCCATGGCCCACATGGTCTGGGGCGGGGGCCTCCTCAGCGGCGACGGCCCGTTCGCGTCGATCGCCGAGCCGGTCGACTTCGCCGGCGGCACGGTCGTCCACATCAACGCCGGCGTCGCGGCCCTCGTGCTCGCGCTCATCGTCGGCAAGCGCCGCGGCTTCGGCACCGAGCCGAGCCGCCCGCACAACCTTCCGTTCGTCATGCTCGGTGCGGCGCTGCTGTGGTTCGGCTGGTTCGGGTTCAACGCCGGCTCCGCCTACGGCGCCGACGGCATGGCCGGGCTCGCCTGGGTCAACACCACGACGTGCACCGCCGCCGCGATCCTCGGCTGGCTCGCCGTCGAGAAGCTGCGAGACGGTCACGCGACGTCCCTCGGCGCCGCGTCGGGCATCGTCGCCGGCCTCGTGGCGATCACGCCCGCCGCCGGCTCGCTCAGCCCCGTCGGGTCGATCGTCCTCGGCCTCCTCGCCGGTGGCCTGTGCGCCCTCGCGGTGAGCCTCAAGTACAAGCTCGGCTTCGACGACTCGCTCGACGTCGTCGGCGTCCACCTCGTCGGTGGGCTCGTCGGCACCGTCATGATCGGCTTCCTCGCGACGGACGGCGGCCTCTTCTACGGCGGCGGCTTCAACCTCCTCGCGGTCCAGGTCATCATCGCCGTCGTGGCGATGGCGCTCTCGGCGGTCGTCACGCTCGTCATCGGCCTCGCGCTCAAGGCGACCATGGGCTGGCGCGTGCCGGAGGCCGAGGAGGCGGGCGGCATCGACGCGGCGGTCCACGGCGAGACGGCGTACGAGACGCTCGGCACGGGACGCGGCTCCGCGTTCACCCCCGCGCCGCGCAGCACCACGGCTCAGGATTCTCACTCGACGGAGGTCAACGCATGAAGCTCGTCACGGGCGTGATCCAGCCCCACCGGCTGGACGAGGTCAAGCAGGCGCTCGCCGCGGTGGGCGTGCGCGGGATGACGGTCTCGGAGGCCAGCGGCTACGGCCGCCAGCACGGCCACACCGAGGTGTACCGCGGCGCGGAGTACACGGTGGACCTCGTCCCCAAGGTCCGGGTCGAGATCCTCGTCGACGACGAGGACGCCAGCCTCATCACGGGCGCCTTCGTCAAGGCGGCCCAGACGGGCCGGATCGGCGACGGCAAGGTGTGGACCGTGCCGGTCGAGGACGTCGTCCGCGTCCGGACCGGGGAGCGCGGCGCCTCGGCGCTGTGAGCTTCTGACGGTGGACGTGCGGGACGGGGCGGCGAGTCCGCCCGACCGCGCGGCGCAGGTCCCCCACATCTCGGTGGGGGACCTGCGCCGCGCCCGGCTCGAGGTGCCCGCGCCGCGGGCCGGCGCGGGCGGGCCGTACCGGCGGGCGCTGTCCGACCTCGTCGACTCCGCGCTCGCGGACCTGTGGCGACGCGCCGTCGGCGGCCGGGACGTCGAGGGCGTGGCCCTTGCCGTCGTCGGCAGCCAGGGGCGGCGCGACGCCGGCCCCACGAGCGACCTCGACCTCATGCTCGTCCACGACGGGCGCACCCTCGCCGAGGCGCAGGTCGCCGAGCTGGCGGAGTCGCTGTGGTACCCGATCTGGGACGCCGGCCTCGACCTCGACCACTCGGTGCGCAGCCTCGCCCAGTGCCGGCGCGTGGCCTTGGCCGACCTCACCTCCGCGATCGGGCTGCTCGACCTGCGGCCCGTCGCCGGGGACGGCGTCGTCGTCCACCGGGCGCGAACGGCCCTGCTCGAGGACTGGCGCGCGGCGGCCCGCCGCCGCCTGCCCGAGCTGCTCACCTCCGTGCGCGAGCGCGCCGACCGGCACGGCGAGGTCGCGTACCTCATCGAGCCGGACCTCAAGGAGGCCCGCGGCGGGATGCGCGACGCGATCGTCGTCAAGGCGCTCGCGGCCACGTGGCTGACGGACCGCCCGCACGGGGAGCTCGACGCGGCGTACACGCACCTCCTCGACGTGCGCGACGCCCTCGCCCTCGTCGCCGGGCGCCGCACGAACCGGCTCCTCCTCGTCGACGCGGACGCCGTGGCGCAACGGGTGGGGGCGGGCGACGCCGACGAGCTCCTCGCCGACCTCGCTCAGTCCGCACGCGTCGTCTCCGCCGCCCTCGACACGACCGTGCGCCACGCCCGGCAGGCGCTGCGCCGCCCGGCGCCGGGGCGTCGCGGCCCCCTCGTCGTCCGGGGGCGCCGGGTCGCCCCGCGGCTGCGGTCGGTGGGGGCGGGACTCGTCGAGCACGACGGCGAGCTCGTCCTCGGCCTCGACGCCGCGCCGGGGACCGACCCCGTCCTCGCACTGCGGGCGGGGGCGACCGCCGCGCGTCTGGGCCTGCCGCTCTCGCCGGTGACGCTCGACAGCCTCGCCGCCACGCCCGCCCTGCCCGAGCCGTGGCCGGTGCCGGCGCGCGAGCACCTCCTCGAGCTGCTCGCCAGCGGGCAGGCGCAGGTGCCCGTGTGGGAGGCGCTCGACCTCGCCGGGACCGTCGCGCGGTGGATCCCCGAGTGGGCGGCGGTGCGCAACCGCCCCCAGCGCTCGCCCATCCACCGCCACACGGTGGACCGGCACCTCGTCCAGACCGCCGCCAACGCCGCCGAGCTGCTCCGCGACGCGGGGGCGCAAGACGTGTGGGTCCCGCAGGGGGGCCTGGCGGACGCGCTCCTCCTCGGCGCGCTCTTCCACGACATCGGCAAGGTCGCGGGCGCGGTGGACCACTCGGCGGCCGGCGCCGAGCGTGTGGGCCCGGTCCTCGCCCGCATCGGCGTGCGGCGGGACGTGGCGGACGTCGTCGTCGTCCTCGTGCGCGAGCACCTGACCCTGTCGGAGACGGCGACGCGGGAGGACATCGCGGATCCCGCCGTCGTCGATCGGGTGGCGGCCGCGGTCGGCAGGCGGCGCGACGTGCTCGAGGTCCTGCGTCTCCTCACCGAGGCCGACGCGAGCGCGGCCGGCCCGGCCGCGTGGACGGCGTGGCGGGCCCGCCTCGTCGACGAGCTCACGCAGCGCGTGCGGGAGGTGCTGCGGTAGAGCGTCGCCCGGAGGACGACGCGGCCGGCCCCGTGGGGCCGGCCCCGGGCACCCGTGCGGCTGGTGCGCGGGCGGCCCGGGTGCGCGGTGACCCGCGCGGGCGCCCTGGCGGATATCCTGGGTCCTTGACCGTGTCCCTCTCGAACGAGGCGAGGTAAGTCGTTGTTCGCCAGCCTGTCCGACCGCCTGACCACCACCTTCCGCTCCCTGCGCGGCAAGGGGCGGCTGACCGAGGACGACATCAACACGACCGTCGCCGAGATCCGCCGTGCCCTCCTCGAGGCCGACGTCGCCCTGCCGGTCGTGCGGCAGTTCACCGCCGCCGTCCGGGAGCGGGCGATGTCCGCCGAGGTGTCGGCCGCCCTCAACCCCGGCCAGCAGATCGTCAAGATCGTCAACGCCGAGCTCATCGAGATCCTCGGCGGCCAGGCACGCGAGATCCACTTCGCGAAGCGCCCGCCCACGGTCATCCTCCTCGCGGGCCTCCAGGGCGCCGGCAAGACGACGCTCGCCGGGAAGCTCGGCCTGTGGCTGCGCGAGCAGGGCCACACGCCGCTCCTCGTCGCCTCGGACCTCCAGCGGCCCAACGCGGTCACCCAGCTCCAGGTGGTCGGTGAGCGCGCCGGCGTCCCCGTGTGGGCCCCCGAGCCGGGCAACGGCGTCGGTGACCCGGTCGACGTCGCCCGCTCCGGCCTCGCGCACGCCCACGACAAGCAGTACAGCGTCGTCGTCGTCGACACCGCCGGACGGCTCGGCGTCGACGCCGAGCTCATGGCGCAGGCGGCGGACATCCGCGACGCCGTCCAGCCGGACGAGATCCTCTTCGTCCTCGACGCCATGATCGGCCAGGACGCCGTGACGACGGCGCAGTCCTTCGCCGAGGGCGTCGGCTTCACCGGCGTCGTCCTGTCCAAGCTCGACGGCGACGCCCGCGGCGGTGCCGCGCTCTCGGTCGCGAAGGTCACGGGTCAGCCGGTCCTCTTCGCCTCGACCGGTGAGGGCCTGCGAGACTTCGAGCGGTTCCACGCGGACCGCATGGCCTCACGCATCCTCGACATGGGCGACATCCTCACCCTCATCGAGCAGGCCGAGCGCACGTTCGACGCCGACCAGGCCGAGCGCATGGCCGCCAAGGTCGCGGGGGAGGAGGACTTCACCCTCCAGGACTTCCTCGACCAGATGCAGCAGCTCAAGAAGATGGGCTCGATGAAGAAGATGCTCGGGATGCTCCCGGGCATGGGTCAGATGCGCGAGGCGCTCGACAACTTCGACGAGCGCGACGTCGACCGCGTCGAGGCGATCGTCCACTCGATGACCCCGGCCGAGCGCACGAACCCCAAGATCCTCAACGGCTCACGGCGCTCGCGCATCGCCCGCGGCTCCGGCACGACCGTGGCCGAGGTGAACTCCCTCATGGAGCGCTTCGACCAGGCGAAGACGATGATGCGTCAGATGGCGCGGTCCGGCGGCAAGATGCCCGGCGGGATGGGCCAGCTCCCCGGCGGCGGCAAGAAGTCCAAGGGCCGCATGGCACCGCCGCCGCAGCGCAAGGGCAAGAAGGGCAAGTCCGGCAACCCCGCCAAGCGCGCCCAGCAGGAGCGCGACGTCCCCGCGCGCCCCGCCGCCCCCGCGGGGTCGGCCTTCGGCGTCGCGCCCACCGATGCCGGCGCCGGTCCGCGCCCCAGCGACCTCGAGCTGCCCGCCGGCCTGGAGAAGTTCCTCGGGCGCTAGCCCCACCGGCTCGGAAGGAGCCAGCATGAGCGAGGTGCTGCACCTGCGCGGCGTCGTCGTCGCGGGCGAGGACGCCGAGCTCGACGAGTGCTGGGTGGCGGACGGCGTCCTCACGGCGACGCCCCCGCCGGGCGCGGCGGGCGCCGTCGTCCTCGAGGGGTGGGTGCTGCCCGGGCTCGTCGACGTCCACTGCCACATCGGCCTCGGGCCCGACGGCGAGGTGAGCACCGACGAGGCGCTCGCCCAGGCCCTCGCGGACCGGGACGCGGGGACGCTCCTCGTCCGTGACGCCGGCTCGCCCATGGACAACCGGTGGGTGCAGGAGCATGGCGACCTCCCGCGGCTCCTCCGGGCCGGGCACCACCTCGCGCGCCCCAAGCGCTACCTGCGCAACTACGGCCTCGAGCTCGACCGGGTGGGGGACCTGCCCGACGCCGTCGCGGAGCAGGCGCGCGACGGCGACGGCTGGGTCAAGATCGTCGCCGACTGGATCGACCGGTCCGAGGGCGCCGAGGCGGACCTGCGCCCGCTCTGGCCCGCTGACGTCCTCGCCGACGCGATCGCCGCCGCGCACGAGAACGGGGCCCGGGTCACGGCGCACGCGTTCTCCCACGAGGCGATCGGCCCGCTCCTCGACGCCGGCATCGACGGCATCGAGCACGGCACCGGCATGGACGCCGACCACATGGCCGAGGCCGCGCGCCGCGGCGTCCCCGTGACGCCGACGCTGCTCCAGGTCGCGCAGTTCGGCGCGTTCGCCGACCAGGCGGGGGAGAAGTACCCGGTCTACGCCGGGCGGATGCGCGCGATGCACGCGCGGCGCCACGAGCAGGTGCGGGCGCTGCACGCGGCCGGCGTGCCGCTGCTCATGGGCTCCGACGCCGGCGGCACCATCGCGCACGGGTCGCTCCCGGCCGAGCTCGCCGAGGTGGTCCGCGCCGGGGTGCCGGCGCCCGCCGTCGTCGCCGCCGCGACGTGGGAGGCGCGCGCGTTCCTCGGCGCCGAGGGGCTCGTCGAGGGCGCGAGCGCGGACGTCGTCGTCTACCCGGAGGACCCCCGCGAGGACATCGCCGTCCTCGCGCGGCCGAGCGCCGTCGTCCTGCGCGGCGTGCGGTACTAGCTGGTCCGTAAGTCGCTGGCCCGGCCGGGGGTGCCGGGTGGGGCGCGCCGCGCCGGGTCTTCCCTCCGCCGCTCGTTCCTCGCGGCTCCCGCCAGACCCGCCACGACCCGGCACAGCGCGCCCCGCCCGGCCAGCGCGTGCGGCCCGCCCGCCATCCGGCGAGGCACCTCGCGGGGTCTGTGCGCCTCGACACGCGCTGTGCTGGTGGTGCACCAGGCGCACAGCGCGCGTCGAGGCGCACAGACGTCGGAGCCCCACCGCCGAGTCCAGGCGGTCGTGGCCCTCGGTCCAGGAGCCACTTGACGCCCCGGCGGTTCAGTGGTTCATTGCTGTTGTAATGAACCACTGAACCGAGGTGAGCATGTTCGACGCCACGACGCCGATCTACGTGCAGATCGCCGAGCAGCTGCGGCGCCAGGTCCTGGAAGGGACGGTCGCGGAGGGGGAGCAGGTCATGTCCACCACCCAGTACGCGACGACGTACCGCATCAACCCGGCCACGGCCGCCAAGGCGTTCGCGGCGCTCGTCGACGAGGGCGTGCTCTACAAGCAGCGCGGCGTCGGGATGTTCGTCGCCGACGGTGCCCGCGAGCGGCTTCGTGAGCAGCGGCGAGGCAGCTTCCTCGCCGACCACCTCGACCCGGTCCTCGCCGAGGCGCGAGCGCTCGGCCTGAGCGCCGACGACCTGCTCGGCTACATCCGATCCACCTACGAGAAGGGAACGCACGCATGACCGGCTTCTCGGTCGAGGTCCGCGACCTCAGCGTCCACTTCGGCGACACCCGCGCCGTCGACCACGCGAGCGTCGAGCTCGCGCCGGGCGGCATCACCGGCCTGCTCGGGCGGAACGGCTCGGGCAAGACGACGCTCCTGTCGATCCTCGCCTCCCTGCGCCGGCCGACCGGCGGCACCGTCCTCGTCGACGGGGAGGACCCGTTCGAGAACGAGCGCGTCATGGAGCGGGTCTGCCTCGTGCGGGAGAGCGGCGACGTGCTCGCGGACGAGAAGATCTGCGCCACGCTCGACGTCGTCGCCGCGGCCCGGCCCACGTGGGACGCGGAGTACGCCGGCGAGCTGCTCGACCTGTTCGGGCTGGACCCGAAGAAGCGGCCCGGCACCCTCTCGCGCGGCCAGCGCTCCGCCGTCGGCGCCGTCATCGGCCTCGCGTCCCGCGCACCGCTGACGATCTTCGACGAGGTCTACCTCGGCATGGACGCGCCGTCGCGGTACCGCTTCTACGACGCGCTCCTCGCCGACTACGTCGAGAACCCGCGCACGATCATCCTCTCGAGCCACCTCATCAGCGAGGTCGAGAGGCTCTTCGAGAACGTCCTCGTCCTCGATCACGGCCGGGTCCTCCTCGCCGAGGACGCCGACTCGCTGCGCTCGCGCGGGGCGACGGTCGTCGGCCCGGCCGCGCGGGTGGACACCGCCGTCGACGGCCTCCAGGTGCTCGGGCGTCGCGACCTCGGCCCGACGGCGGAGGTCACCGTCCTCGGCGACCTCACCGAGCCCGTGCGGGCCCGCCTCGCCGACGACGGGTTCGAGGTCGGCCCCGTCAGCATGCAGGACCTGTTCGTCCACCTCACCTCAGGAGCATCATGAGCACCCTCACCTCACCCACGAGCGGTGGCCTCTTCACCTACCCGCGGCGGACCCGGCGTGGTCCTCAGTGGCGCCGCGCGGCCGCCTGGTCGCTGGGCGCCAACCTCGTCCTCGCCGCCTGGTTCTGGGTCATCGTCGCCGTCGGCGTGACGGCGGCGCTCATCGTCGTCGACCGTGTCGCGACGGTGGAGATGTCGATCGTGCAGTTCGCCGCGCAGGGCGCCACGTGGTTCCCGTTCGCGACCGCCATCATCTTCGCCACCACCCAGCTCGGGGTGCACGTCGCCAACGGCATGACCCGGCGCGCGTTCATCCGCGCCCAGCTCGTCACCGTCGTCGTGAGCGCCTGCGCGTACGCCCTCGTTCTCAACCTGGCCCTGCTCGCCGAGGGCGCGCTGTTCGCACGCCTCGGATGGCCGCACACAGCCGGCGACGACGGCTTCGCCGCGTGGCAGGACGGGTTCGCCGCGGGCCTGCTCGACATGGCGCTCATCTTCCTGGCCGCCCAGGTGAGCGGGCTCCTCGTCGGCATCGCCTACTACCGGTTCGGTGGGTGGTGGGGAACCCTGCTCCTGCCGCTCACGGTGGCGCCGGTGTACGCCTCCCTCCTCGTGGCTGATGCCGCGGAGGAGGGGTGGAGCGCCTTCGCCCTCTTCACCTCGCCGCTCGCGCTCGCCGCGGCGCGGGTCCTCCTCATCGCCCTCGGCGCCCTCGCCTTCCACCGGCTGGCCCGCGACGTCGCCATCCACCGCGTCACCACCTGAGTGCGCGGCCGCCTCAACCTCGGATCGGAGCACGCCATGAGTCCCGTCATCGAGATCGACCACCTCCGCAAGACCTACGGCGAGAAGGTCGCCGTCGCCGACGTCTCCCTCGTCGTCGAGCGCGGCGAGATCTTCGGGATCCTCGGTCCCAACGGGGCCGGCAAGACGACGACCGTCGAGTGCCTGGCCGGCCTGCGCCACGCCGACGGCGGGACGGTCCGCCTCCTCGGCACGGACCCCCAGCGGGACCCCGGCCGCGGTGCGCGAGCACGTCGGGATCCAGCTCCAGGAGGCGAAGCTGCCGGCCAAGCTCCGGGTGGGGGAGGCCCTCGAGCTCTACGCCGCGTTCTACCCCCGTCCGGCGGACCCCGAGGAGCTGCTCGACCTCCTCGGGCTGCGCGAGAAGAAGGGCACGGCGTTCGCGGACCTGTCCGGCGGCCAGCAGCAGCGCCTGTCGATCGCGCTCGCCCTCATCGGCAACCCGCAGGTCGCGATCCTCGACGAGCTGACCACCGGCCTCGACCCGCAGGCCCGGCGCGACACGTGGGCGCTCATCGAGCGGGTCCGCGACACCGGCGTCACCGTCGTCCTCGTCACCCACTTCATGGACGAGGCGGAGCGCCTGTGCGACCGGCTCGTCATCATCGACGACGGCCGCGTCGTCGCCTCCGGCTCGCCCGTCGAGCTCATCCGCGGCGCGAGCCACGAGCGCGCCTTCCGCATGCGGCTGCCCGACGACGCCCCCGCCGCCGCGGACGCCCTGCTCGCGCTCCCGGACGTCCACGCCGTGCGCCGCGACGGCGACGAGTACGAGGTGAGCGGGAGCGAGCGCGTCCTGCCGGCCGCCATCGTCGAGCTCGCCCGGTACGACGTCATCCCCACCGAGGTCCGCACCATCTCCCGCACCCTCGAGGACGTCTTCGTCGAGGTGACCGGGTCCTCCACCACCAGCATCCAGACCGAGGAGGTCGCGCCATGACCACCCTGACGGCAACCCGCTCGCCCCGAGGGCTCGGCGCCCTCACCGCCGCCGAGGCCCGCCTCTTCCTCCGCGACGCCGGCGGCTCCTTCTTCGCCCTCGCGTTCCCGAGCATCCTCCTCGTCGGCATCGGGTTCGCCATCCCCGGGATGCGTGAGCGCATCACGGACCTCGCCGAGCCGTGGGCCGGGATGCTCCCGATCCACATCTTCACGCCCGTCGTCCTCGCCACGGCCATCGCCACACCGGCCCTGACGACGCTCCCGGTCTTCCTCGCCACCTACCGCGAGCAGGGGATCCTGCGCCGCCTCTCGACCACCCCCATGCGCCCCCAGGGCGTCCTCGTCGCGCAGGTGGCCGTCAACATCGCCGCGCTCGCCGCCGCGGCGGTGCTCGCCCTCGTCATCGCCGCGGTCGTCTTCGGCTCGCCGGCCCCCGAGCAGCCGGCCGTGGCGGTGCTCGCGTTCCTGCTCGGCGCGGCCGCCATGTTCGGTGTCGGCCTGCTCATCGCGGCGCGCGCACCCAAGGGCAGCGCCGCGTCCGGCCTGGGGATGCTCGTCTACTTCCCCATGCTCCTCTTCGCCGGGATGTGGACGCCGGGGCCGATGATGCCCGAGACGCTCGCGACGATCGGCTCCTACACCCCGCTCGGCGCCGCGAGCCAGGCGATGACCGCCGCGTGGTTCTCCGACGGGTTCCCGGCGCTCCAGGTCGTCGTCATGCTCGGGTACGTCGCCGTCCTCTACCCGCTCGCCGCGAAGCTGTTCCGCTGGTCGTGAGCCGGCGCCCGTGACGCCACCGCGCCGCGGGGTGTCGGATCCGTCACCCCGCGGGCCGCGGACACCCCTGGAGGTTGGGCATGTGGCCGGCGTCTGGCAGAATGACTCGCTGTACTCGGCCTGGACGGCCCCTCTCTCCGTCCCGCAGCCGTGTCCAGGACCAGACTCAACCCCGACACCCACCGGGGACGGGCGCGGTCCACCCCCACGAACCAGGAGCGACCACCACAGTGGCAGTCAAGATCCGTCTCAAGCGCATGGGCAAGATCCGTGCGCCGTACTACCGCGTCGTCGTCATGGACGGCCGCAAGAAGCGCGACGGCCGGGCGATCGAGGAGATCGGCAAGTACCACCCGACCGAGGAGCCCTCGCTCATCGACATCGACTCGGAGCGCGCGCAGTACTGGCTCTCCGTGGGCGCCCAGCCGAGCGACCAGGTCCAGGTCCTGCTCAAGATCACCGGTGACTGGCAGAAGCACAAGGGCCTGCCCGGCACCGAGGGCACCCTGCGCACGAAGGACTCGACGACGGAGGGCGCTGCCGAGGCCAAGGCCGCCGCCGTCAAGGCCGCCGAGGACGACGCCGAGAAGCGCAAGGCGCGCGCCGCGGAGGACGCCGAGAAGGCCGCCGCGTCCGCCCCCGCCGCTGCCGAGGCACCCGCCGAGGCGACCGAGCCGGCCGACGGCGAGACCGATGCTGGCTGACGCCCTCGAGCACCTGGTGCGGGGCATCGTCGACAACCCTGACGACGTCACTGTCACCGGGCGCTCACTGCGCCGCGGCGAGCTGCTTGAGGTCCGTGTCCACCCGAGCGACCTCGGTCGCGTCATCGGGCGGCAGGGACGCACGGCCCGCGCGCTGCGCACCGTCGTCGGTGCGCTGTCGACGGACGGCCCCGTCCGGGTCGACGTCGTCGACACGGACGCCGACCGCGGCTGAGGCACCACCGGCCCCCCCACGGGTGGCCAGCGCGTTGATCGAGAGGGCCTCCGGGTCCGGCCCGAGCCCCCCGGGGACGGACCGGCCCGGGGGTCCTTCGCGTTCCTGCCGCCCGGGGACCACGGCCTCACCCGGCGCCGGTGGCGGTGCCGGCGCCGTGCCCGCGCGGCGGCCGACGGCGTCGCGGCTGCCCCGGGTGCTGCGCGGGGCTACGGTCGGGGGATGACCATCTTCGCCGTCGAGTACACCTACGACTCCGCCCGCACCGACGACGTCGCCACGCTGCGGCCCGAGCACCGGGAGTACCTCGCCGGTCTCGTCGAGTCCGGCGAGCTCCTCGCGTCGGGCCCGTGGCTCGACAACGCTGCCCCCGGGGCGCTCCTCCTCGTCGTGGCGCAGGACGTCGAGCACGCCACGCGCCTGCTCGACGACGACCCGTTCCACCGGGCGCACCTCATCACGCACCGCACGTTCCGCGCGTGGAACCCTGTCCTCGGGGTGCTCGCCGAGTCCTGACCGTGCTTCCGTGGACGGTCCACCCGCTGCTAGAACATCACCGGTGCGCCCGAGCGCACCACACATGACATCGAGGGGACGGACGTGGAGCTGATCGTCGCGCGCATCGGCGCGCCCCGGGGCCTGCGCGGCATGGTGCGGCTCGAGCTGCGCACGGACGCACCCCAGGAGCGGTTCACCACCGGGGCGGTCCTCGTGACCGACCCGCGCGACCGGGGGCCCCTCACCGTGGCCGAGGTGGCGAACCAGGGCGGGCACTGGCACGTGCGCTTCGCCGAGGCCGCCGACCGCACCGCCGCCGAGGCGCTGCGGGGCACCGCGCTCGTCGTCGACACGGACTCCGACGACGCCGCGGACGACGACGACGCCTGGTACCCGCACGAGCTCGTCGGCCTGCGTGTCGAGCACGTCGACGGCCGGGTGCTGGGCACGGTCGCCGCTGTCGAGCACCCGCCGGCGCACGACGTCCTCGTCGTCACCGAGGCGGGCGGCGAGCGGTCGATGGTGCCGTTCGTCAGCCAGATCGTCCCCGTCGTCGACGTCGCGGGCGGGCGCGTCGTCGTCGACCCGCCCCGCGGCCTCCTCGCGAGCGACCCGCTGCCCGCGGACGACGCGACCCCGGACGCGGGTGCGCGCGTGCGCGGCGACGAGAGCACGGGCGAGGGCGCCTGACGTGCGCATCGACGTCGTCTCGATCTTCCCGGCCTACCTCGACGCCCTCGACCTCTCCCTCGTCGGCAAGGCGCGACGGGACGGCCTCCTCGACCTAGCGGTGCACGACCTGCGCGACTGGACGGCCGACCGCCACCGCACCGTCGACGACACCCCGTTCGGCGGCGGCGCCGGCATGGTCATGCGCCCGGACGTGTGGGGCCTCGCGCTCGACGACGTGCTCGCCGGCGGCCGCGCCGGGGACCCGGGCGACGGCGACCCCGACGGCGGGGACGCCGCCGTCGGCGCCCGCCGCACGGTCCTCCTCGTGCCGACGCCGTCGGGCGAGGTGTTCACCCAGCGCACCGCCGAGGACCTCGCGGGCGCCGAGCACCTCGTCGTCGCCTGCGGGCGCTACGAGGGCATCGACGCGCGCGTGACCGAGCACTACCGCGCGCGGCGCGACGTCGAGGTGCGCGAGGTCTCCATCGGGGACTACGTCCTCAACGGGGGGGAGGTGGCGGCGCTCGTCGTCGTCGAGGCCGTCGCCCGGCTCCTGCCCGACGTCATCGGCAACCCGCTCTCGCTCGTCGAGGAGTCCCACGGTGCCGCCGGGCTGCTCGAGTACCCCGTCTACACGAAGCCGCCGGTGTGGGAGGAGCTCGCCGTCCCCGACGTCCTCCTCTCCGGGCACCACGGCAAGGTCGCCCGCTGGCGGCGCGACGAGGCGCTGCGCCGCACCGCCGAGCGCCGCCCGGACCTCCTCGCCGCCCTGGCGCCCGCCGACCTCGACGCCCACGACCGGCGCGTCCTCGCCGGCCTCGGGTGGTTCGCCGCGTCCGACGCCCTGCGCCAGGTGCGTGTGCGCCGCGCCGGTGCCGCCGACGCACCCGTGCTGGCGGAGGTCGCCGCCCGGACGTTCCCGCTCGCTTGCCCGCCCACGCTCGACGACGCCTCGATCGCCGCCTTCGTCACGGACTCCCTCAACCCCGCACGGTTCGCCGCGTACCTGGCCGACCCCGCCCGCGTCCTCCTCCTCGCCGAGGAGGAGCTGGGCGGCGCCGCGCGCGCCGTCGGCTACACGATGCTCGTCCACGACTCGGCCGCCCCCGGAGAGACCGACCCTGCCGGTGAGCCGGATGAGCCGGGTGGGCCGCCTTCCACCGCCGAGCTGAGCAAGTGCTACATCGACGCGGCCTACCAGGGCACCGGTCTGGCCGACGTGCTCCTCACCGCCACCCTCGACGTGGCCCGCGCGAGCGGGCCGGACCGGGTGTGGCTCGGCACGAACCGGGTCAACGGCCGCGCCCGGCGCTTTTACGCCCGGCACGGGTTCACCGTCGTCGGCGCGCGGCAGTTCCGGGTCGGTGACGTCCTCGAGGACGACGTCGTCATGGCGCTCGTCTTCGCGAGCACCGCGCGCACTGTGGCAGAATGAGCCGGTCGCGCGTCCGCGACACTATTCGCCGTGTCTGCCACAGGGGAGCGGCGCCAGCCGGACGCGTCGCACCAACCGACAACGTCAGCAGCCCCCGGCTGCCCTGAGAAGCGCGGGTGACCTGTGGCACCGGCGGGAAGAGAACACTATGCAGACCCTGGACCACATCGACGCGGGCTCGCTCCGCGACGACGTCCCCGCCTTCCGCGCCGGTGACACGCTGCGCGTGCACGTCAAGGTCGTCGAGGGAAGCCGCTCGCGTATCCAGGTCTTCCAGGGCGTCGTCATCGCCCGTTCCGGCGCCGGCGTGCGCGAGACCTTCATCATCCGCAAGGTGAGCTTCGGCGTCGGCGTCGAGCGCACCTTCCCGGTGCACTCCCCGAGCATCGACCACATCGAGGTCGTCACCCGCGGCGACGTCCGTCGCGCGAAGCTGTACTACCTGCGCGCGCTGCACGGCAAGAAGGCCAAGATCAAGGAGAAGCGCGACGTCACCTCGAAGTGAGGCGTACGCGCGATACCACCTGCCCGGCTCGCCAGAGCTGGGCAGGTGGCCTTTCCAGGGGTAGGCGAGAGGAGCGGTCGACGTCGTGAACGACGAGGACGACGGCGTCACCGACGGCTTGCCCGACGCGCCGCCCCGGCGCCAGCGTGACGACCTCCGCCGGCCCGACGACGAGGCGGAGCCCGCCGGAGCACCGGCCAAGCGCGGGGGAGTGCTCCGCGAGGCCGTCGTGGTCCTCGCCAGCGCGCTCGTGCTGTCGATCCTCATCAAGACGTTCCTCGTCCAGGCGTTCTTCATCCCCTCGGGGTCGATGGAGCAGACGCTCGAGGTGGGCGACCGGGTCCTCGTGAGCAAGCTCGCGCCCGGACCGCTCGACGTCCACCGCGGGGACGTCGTCGTCTTCGTCGACCCGGGCGGCTGGCTCGGCGAGCCACCCCCGGACACCCGCAACGTGCTCCAGCGGGGGGCGGAGAACGTCCTCACGTTCATCGGGCTGCTCCCGCACAACGCCGGCGAGCACCTCATCAAGCGCATCATCGGCGTCGGCGGGGACACCGTGGCCTGCTGCGACGCCGAGGGCCGGCTCACCGTCAACGGCGAGGGCATCGACGAGCCGTACCTCCATCCCGGGGTGTCGCCGAGCGACACCGAGTTCGAGCGCCTTGTGCCCGAGGACCACGTGTGGCTCATGGGCGACAACCGCTCGAACTCGCAGGACTCCCGCGCGCACCAGGGACGCGCCGGCGGGGGCGCGGTGCCGATGGGGAACGTCGTCGGCAAGGCCTTCGTCGTCCTCTGGCCGGTCGACAGCTGGGGCTTGCTGCGCAACCCCGGCGACGTCTTCGCCGAGGTCCCCGAGCCCTGAGCCTCTCCGGCGCGGGACCGCGCGCGGCGGGCCGGGCACGGCCGGGCGTTGCCTACGATGGGCGCGTGCCTCCCGCTGCCCGTACCCCGACCCGTCGCCTCGAGCGCCGCCTCCTCGGTGAGGGGCACCGCCTCGTCGCCGGGATGGACGAGGTCGGGCGGGGCGCGCTGGCCGGCCCCGTCAGCGTCGGCGTCGCCGTCGTCGACGAGGCGACGGGCCGGCACCCCGGCGCGCTGCGCGACTCCAAGCTCATCAGCGCCGCGATCCGCGAGGAGCTGTGCGGGCCGATCCGCGCGTGGTGCACCGGCGCCGCCGTCGGGCACGCGAGCCCGGCCGAGATCGATGCGGTCGGCATCATCGCGGCCCTCCGGCTCGCCGGGACGCGGGCGCTCGCCGCGCTCGCTGCCGAGGGGCTCGTGCCCGATGTCGTCGTCCTCGACGGCATCCACGACTGGCTCACCCCGCCCGCGCAGGAGGACCTCTTCGCCGTGGTGCCCGACGCCGCCGGTGCGGCACCGCTCGTGCCGGTGCGCACCCAGGTCAAGGCGGACCTCACGTGCGCCGTCGTCGCGGCGGCGAGCGTCCTCGCCAAGTGCGAGCGCGACGCGATGATGGTCGAGCTCGACGCCGAGCACCCCGCCTACGGCTGGGCGGCGAACAAGGGCTACGGGGCGGCTTGGCACGTCGACGCGCTCCGGCGCCTCGGCCCGTCCCCGCTCCACCGCCGCAGCTGGCGCCTGCCGGCCCGCGAGGAGGACGCCGTGGGCGCCGCCGTCGCCGGAGGAGGCATGATGAGCACGTGAGCGCTGAGGACCTGGAGAACTACGAGACCGAGCTCGAGCTGGGGCTGTACCGCGAGTACCGGGACGTCGTGGGGCTCTTCTCCTACGTGGTCGAGACCGAGCGGCGGTTCTACCTCGCCAACGAGGTGGACCTGCAGGTGCGCACGGCCGGCGGTGAGGTCTTCTTCGAGCTCACCCTCGGCGACGCCTGGGTGTGGGACGTCTACCGCTCCGCGCGGTTCGTGCGCTCCGTGCGCGTCGTGACGTTCAAGGACGTCAACGTCGAGGAGCTCGCCAAGGCCGAGCTGCGGATGCCCGACCGGCTCAGCTGAGCTGCCCGTCCTTTCTCTCGCGGTCAGGCGCGCTTCCTCCCCAGCCTCGCGTCGCGCCGCGACGTCCACACCGGCGTCCGGTGACCCTGGGCGGTGTCGCCGGTGCGGGCCAGGCTGGCGGCGGAGGTGGTTGCCATGGCCGCAGCGAAGGACGCCGTCGGTGCGTACGGCGAACGGGTCGCCGCGATGATGCTCACGCAGGCGGGCCTCGAGGTCCTCGAGCGGAACTGGCGGTGCCCCGAGGGGGAGCTCGACATCGTCGCGCGTGACCCGGCTGCGGACGAGATCGTCTTCGTCGAGGTGAAGACGCGGTCGTCGGCGCGCTTCGGGCACCCGGCCGAGGCGGTCGTCGGGCGCAAGGCCGCGCGGCTGCGGCGGCTCGCGGCGGCGTGGCTCGCGGCTCACGACGAGCACGCCGCCGGGGTCCGGATCGACGTCGTCGCGGTGTGGCCGCAGCCGTCGGGGCCGGCGAGGGTCGAGCACCTGCGGGCGGTGGTCTGAGTGGGGCTCGGCCGCACGTGGTCGGTGGCGCTCGTCGGGCTCGCCGGACACCTCGTCCAGGTCGAGGCGCACGTGGCCGACGGCCTGCCGGCGTTCACGCTCGTCGGGCTGCCCGACGCGTCGCTGTCGGAGGCGCGCGAGCGCGTGCGCGCCGCGGTGGCGTCGTGCCACGTCGCCTGGCCCTCGCGGCGGCGCACGATCAACCTCGCGCCGGCCTCGCTGCCCAAGGCGGGGTCGGGATTCGACCTCGCGATCGCCGTCGCGTGCCTCGTGGCCGACGGGCTGCCGGGCGCCGCCGAGGCCGGTCGCGCCGTCCACCTCGGTGAGCTCGGGCTCGACGGGCGGGTCCACCCGGTGCGGGGCGTCCTGCCCGCGGTGGCGGCGGCCGTCACCCAGGGACGCCGGGACGTCGTCGTGCCCGAGGGCAACGTCGCCGAGGCCGCGCTCGTCCCCGGCGCGCGGGTCCACGGCGTCGCGCACCTGGGGGAGCTCGTCCGGCACTACGGCGGGCAGGCGGTCGTCCCCGGCACGGCGGCGGGCGGCGCGGCGGACGGCGGGGCCGCGCCCAGGCCGCGACCGGCCGGGGACCTCGCGGACGTCCTCGGACAGGACGAGGCACGCTTCGCCCTCGAGGTCGCAGCGGCGGGCGGGCACCACCTCCTCCTCATGGGTCCGCCCGGTGCGGGCAAGACGATGCTCGCGGCCCGGCTGCCGGGCCTCCTGCCGGACCTGTCCGACGCCGAGGCCGTCGAGGTCACGTCCGTGCACTCCGTCGCCGGCACGTTCGACGCGGCCGGCGGGCTCGTGCGGCGCCCGCCATTCGAGGACCCGCACCACACGGCGACGCCGGCGGCCGTCATCGGCGGCGGCTCAGGGATCCCGCGTCCCGGCGCCGCGTCACGCGCCCATCGCGGGGTGCTCTTCCTCGACGAGGCCCCGGAGTTCTCACCCCGGGTCCTCGAGACCCTGCGCCAGCCACTCGAGCACGGGGAGCTCGTCCTGCACCGCGCCCGGGGGACCGCCCGGTACCCGGCGCGGTTCCAGCTCGTCCTCGCCGCCAACCCGTGCCCGTGCGGCAACGCGGCGGGCAAGGGCCTGTCGTGCACGTGCACACCGATGGCACGGCGCCGGTACCTCGCGCGCCTGTCCGGGCCGCTCCTCGACCGGATCGACATCCAGGTCGACGTCGCGGCGGTGACCCGGGCCGTGCTGTCCGTCTCGGCGACGCCGGAGACGAGCGCGACGGTCGCCGAGCGGGTCCGCCGCGCCCGGGCCACGCAACGGGCACGCTGGGCCGGCATGCCGTGGCGGACGAACGCCGAGGTGCCCGGCGCGTGGCTGCGGCGCCGGGAGGGCGGGCTGACCGCACCCATGCGGCGCGACCTCGAGCGCGCGATGGAGAGCGGTGCCCTCAGCCTGCGCGGGATGGACCGCGTGCTCCGCCTCGCCTGGACGCTCGCGGACCTCGACGGCGAGGAGAGTCCCCGGGCGGCGCAGATCGGGGCGGCGCTGAGCCTGCGGACGAGAGGAGGCACCCGTGCCTGAGCAGACGAGCGACCAACGGCTGCCGTTCGACGCCACCGACCCCCGGCTCGCCGCCGCCGCGTGGAGCCGCCTGGCCGAGCCGGGCGACGGGGCCGCCGGGACGCTCCTCGCCCACCTCGGGCCCGTGGCCGCGCTCGACTGGGTCCTCCACGCGGCACGGCGCGGGGGCACCGGGGCGGGCGGGCGCGGCGCGACGACGCCCTCGGACGAGGCGGTGGCGCGGTGGGCGCCGCGCCTGGCCGGGCTCGACATCCGGCGCGAGCTCGACGTCCTCGCCGCGCTCGGCGGGCACCTCGTCGTGGACGGGGACGAGCAGTGGCCCGCGGGCCTGGCCGACCTCGGCGCGGCGGCGCCCGTGGCGCTGTGGGTGCGCGGCCAGGGCCTGCGGGCCGTGCGCCGGTCGGTCGCGGTCGTCGGCGCCCGCGCGAGCACGAGCTACGGCGAGCACGTCGCCGCCCAGATCGCCCTCGGCCTCAGCGAGCGCGGGGTCGGGGTCGTCTCCGGCGGGGCGTACGGGATCGACGCCGCCGCGCACCGCGGGGCACTCAGCGTCGGTGGCGTGACCGTCGCGGTCCTCGCCGGCGGGGTGGACCGCCTCTACCCCGCCGGGAACACCCGGCTGCTCGAGGAGGTCCTCGCCACCGGGGCCGTCGTCGCCGAGGCGCCGCCCGGGAGCGCCCCGAGCCGCCACCGCTTCCTCCAGCGCAACCGCCTCATCGCGGCGTTGAGCCAGGGGTGCGTCGTCGTCGAGGCCGCGTGGCGCTCCGGGGCCCTCAGCACGGCCGGCCACGCGGCCGTCCTCCTGCGCCCGGTCGGTGCCGTGCCGGGCCCGGTCACGTCGATGGCGTCGGCCGGCTGCCACCGGCTCCTGCGGGAGACGGACGCCGTGTGCGTGACGGACGCCGCGGAGGTCCTCGAGCTCGTCGCCCCCGCGGGGGAGGACCTCGCCCCCGAACGCGCCGTCCAGGCGGGGCTGCTCGACGAGCTCGACCCCGTGTCCTCGCGGCTCCTCGACGCCCTGCCCGTGCGGGCGACAGCCGCCACGGGGAACCTCGTGCGCGCGAGCGGCCTCAGCCCGGGTGAGGTCCGCTCGGCGCTCGGGACGCTCGAGCTCGCGGGCCGGATCGAGCGCGACGGCGCCGGCTGGCGCCGGGCCCGGACGAGCGGACGCTGACGTGCGACGCGGACTGCGCGGGGGCGCGCCGACAGCAGGTCGGGGGGGCGCGGCCCGCCGAGGTGAGTGGACGCCGGTGGACAGCCCGCTGGGCGAGGGCGGGAACCACCCGGCGGGCCGGGCGGACGGCCCGGGCGAGGCGGCGGACCACCGGCCTGGCCGCACGGCCCGCCGTGCGGCCCGGCGCGGTCCCTTGCCCTCGTCAGGCACGCGGGCCACCGTAGGGACGTGCCCACCACACCCGCGCCGCCCGAGCACCTGCTCACGGAGTTCGCGCGCTTCCTCACCCTCCAGCGCGGCTTGTCCGAGCACACCGTGCGGGCCTACGTCGCCGACGTCGCGTCGCTTCTCGCGACGCTGAGCGACGCCGTGCCAGACCTCACCGCGACGGGTGACGCGCCGCCCGACCTTGCGCGCCTCGACCTCACCGCCCTGCGCGCGTGGCTCGCCGCGCAGTCCCGCGCCGGCCGGTCCCGAGCGACGCTCGCCCGGCGCGCGGCGGCCGCCCGCACCTTCACCGGTTGGGCGCACCGGCAGGGCCACCTGCCCGCCGACGTCGGCCTGCGCCTGCGCAGCCCGCGGCCGGACACACGCGTCCCCGAGGTCCTCGCCGAGGACGAGGCGGCGGACCTCCTCGCCGTCGCCTCGGCCCGCGCCGACGACGGCGATCCCGCGCACCTGCGGGACTGGGCGGCGCTCGAGCTGCTCTACGCGACGGGCGTACGGGTGAGCGAGCTCGTCGGCCTCGACGTCGACGCCGTCGACCGTCGCGAGCGCACCGTGCGGGTGCTCGGCAAGGGCGCCAAGGAGCGCGTCGTGCCCTACGGCATCCCGGCGGCGCGGGCCGTCGACGCCTGGCTCGAGCGCGGACGCCCGGCCCTCGTGAGCCCCGCGTCGCCGGCGGCGCTCTTCCTCGGCGCTCGCGGGGGGCGCCTCGGGGTGCGTGCCGTGCGGGAGAGCGTCCACGCCCTCACGGCGCTCGCGGGCGTGCGGGACCTCGCCCCGCACGGCGTGCGGCACTCGACGGCGACGCACCTCCTCAGCGGCGGGTCGGACCTGCGCACCGTCCAGGAGATCCTCGGCCACACCTCGCTCGCGACCACCCAGCGCTACACCCACGTCTCCGCCGAACGTCTGCGCGCCGCCTACGCCCAGGCGCACCCCCGCGCCTGAGCGCTCACCCGGGCAGGAGGCGGATGACGACCCGGCCGCGCAGGAGGCTCAACGGGTCGAGGTAGTCGTCCGACCCGCGCCGCGCGCCCCAGTGCAGGCACGCCCCGCAGTGGCCACCCGTGCCGAGACGACCGATGACGTCACCCGCCGCGACCGCCTGCCCGCGGGTGACGGCGGGCAGGACCGGCTCGTACGTCGTCCGCACGCCGTCGGGGTGCTGGACGGAGACGACCGGGCGGTCGACGACGACGCCGGCGAAGGCGACGACGCCGTCGGCCGCGGCGTGGACCGGCGCGCCGACGGCGAGCGCGAGGTCCACGCCGCGGTGGCCGCTCGCCCACGGCGCGTCCGGCCGGTCGAACGCCCGCAGGACCGGCACCTCGGCCAGGGTGGGCCACGCGTACGCGAGCGCAGGCGCCCCGCCCGCCGTCTGCGGGGGTGCCGTGCCGTCGCGCGAGATCGTCGACCCGGCCGGGGGTGCGGACCCGGTGGGGTCGCGGGCAGCCGGCTGGAGGACGAGGACCGCCGACACGGCGAGCGCCGCCGCCGCGACGGACAGTGACGAGGAGGCGGACATGCGACCCAGGCTGCGCACCGCCGTCGTCCGAGCTCCGCGCCAGGGCCCGCCCCGGAGGATGACGGCACACGGGCCCGCCCTGTGGAGAAGGCGCCCGACCGGCGCAGTGACAACGGTTGCGGGCGATCGGGTAGGATCACCTCCGCAACCGGATCACTCCGGTTGACAACGCGCGCCCACTTGTCGCCAGGCAGCCGGTCTCCGACCGGTGGAGCACGGCGAGGCACGCCGGCAGCGGTCCCGCCCCCTGGGCGGGCGCAGGCGCGTCGTGGGCACCAGGAGCGGCGGTCATCAGACCGACCGCAGACAACCGAACTGCGAGCACGCCCGGCGGAGAAGTCCGCCCGGGTGCTGCCCGCCATGACGTGCGGGCCCCGCCCGTACGGGAAGGACGTGCCATGGCCGTCGTCACCATGCGCCAGCTCCTCGAGAGCGGCGTCCACTTCGGGCACCAGACCCGTCGTTGGAACCCCAAGATGAAGCGCTTCATCTTCACCGAGCGCAACGGGATCTACATCATCGACCTCCAGCAGTCGCTGGCGGACATCGACCGCGCCTACGAGTTCGTCAAGCAGACGGTCGCCCACGGCGGCTCCATCCTGTTCGTCGGCACGAAGAAGCAGGCGCAGGAGGCCGTCGCCGAGCAGGCTGCGCGCGTGGGCATGCCCTACGTCAACCAGCGCTGGCTCGGTGGCATGCTCACCAACTTCGGCACCGTCTACAAGCGTCTGCAGCGCCTCAAGGAGCTCGAGCAGGTCGACTTCGACGACGTCGCCTCGAGCTCGTTCACCAAGAAGGAGCTGCTCATGCAGCGCCGTGAGCGCGACAAGCTCACGCGCACCCTCGGTGGCATCCGCGACATGGCGAAGGTCCCCTCCGCGGTGTGGATCGTCGACACCAACAAGGAGCACCTCGCCGTCGCCGAGGCGCGCAAGCTCAACATCCCGGTCGTCGCGATCCTCGACACGAACTGCGACCCGGACGACGTCGACTACGGCATCCCCGCCAACGACGACGCCATCCGCGCCGTCGCGCTGCTCACCCGCGTCATCGCGGACGCCGCGGCCGAGGGCCTCGTCACGCGCCACTCCGGCCGCTCCGGCGACGCCGCCGCCCCCGAGGCGGAGCCCCTGGCCGAGTGGGAGCGCGAGCTCCTCGCCGCCCACGAGGCCGACCAGAGCGCCACCGCCTCGGTCGTCCAGGCCGACGCCCCGGCCACCGACGTCGAGGCCGCCGAGCACGTCGCCGGCGCCGTCAACCCGGCCGAGCAGGTGGCCGAGGCCGCCGAGGAGGCCGACGTCGTCGCCCCCGTCACGAGCGGCGAGAGCGCGAACGACACGCAGGTCGCGGACAACTCTGTCGCAGCCCAGGACGCCGCCGAGGCGACCACGGCAGAACCCGAGGCGGAGGCCGCCCCGGCCGAGACGCCCGAGCAGGCCTGAGCACTCAACGGATCTGGAGGATCACCACTGATGGCGAACTACACCGCCGCTGACATCAAGGCCCTGCGCGAGAAGACCGGCGCAGGCATGCTCGACGTCAAGAAGGCCCTCGACGAGGCTGACGGGAACGCCGAGAAGGCGCTCGAGATCATCCGCGTCAAGGGTCTCAAGGGCGTCGCGAAGCGCGAGGACCGCTCGGCCTCCGACGGCCTCGTGGCCATCGAGGTCGTCGCCGACGGCGCCGGCGAGGCCGGCGTCCTCGTCGAGGTCAACTCCGAGACGGACTTCGTCGCGAAGAACCAGACGTTCATCTCCCTCGCGGAGCGCGTCCTCGCGGCCGCGGTCTCCTCCGGTGCGGGCGACGCCGAGTCGCTCCTCGCCGCGGACACCGAGGGCTCGACGGTGGCCACGCTCGTCGACGAGACCGCCGCGACGCTCGGCGAGAAGCTCGTCGTGCGCCGGGTCGCCCGCGTCTCGGGCGAGAAGGTCGCGAGCTACCTGCACCGCACGGCCAAGGACCTGCCCCCGCAGGTCGGCGTGCTCGTCGCCACGGACGCCGCCGGCGCCGAGGTGGCGCGGGACATCGCCATGCACATCGCGGCGTACTCCCCGACGTACCTCACGCGCGACGACGTCCCCGCGGACGTCGTCGAGAGCGAGCGTCGTATCGCCGAGGAGACCTCGCGCAACGAGGGCAAGCCCGAGGCCGCGCTCCCGAAGATCATCGAGGGCCGGATGAACGGCTTCTTCAAGGAGAACGTCCTGCTCGAGCAGGCGTTCGCCAAGGACCCGAAGACGACGGTCGGCAAGGTCGTCGAGGGAGTCGGGGGGACCGTCACCGGTTTCGCCCGCTTCCGCGTCGGAGCCTGACCCCTTCACCGGTGGCCCCGGTCCCTCATCGGGGCCGGGGCCACCGGTGCACCACCCCACGACCGCCGGTGCAGCACCCAGGAGGACCCGCTCGATGAACGCTCCCGTACAGACCGTGACCACCCCGCGCCGGGTGCTGCTCAAGCTCTCGGGGGAGGTGTTCGGGGGCGGGGGCATCGGGCTCGACGCCGACGTCGTCGCCGCCGTCGCCCGCGAGATCGCCGAGGCCGTGCGCGCAGGCGTGCAGGTGGCCATCGTCGTCGGCGGCGGGAACTTCTTCCGCGGCGCCGAGCTCTCCCAGCGCGGCATCGACCGCGCCCGGGCCGACTACATGGGCATGCTCGGCACCGTGATGAACTGCCTCGCCCTCCAGGACTTCCTCGAGCAGGCCGGGACGAGCACCCGCGTGCAGACCGCCATCACGATGGGCCAGGTCGCGGAGCCGTACATCCCGCTGCGCGCCATCCGCCACCTCGAGAAGGGCCGCGTCGTCATCTTCGGCGCCGGCGCGGGCATGCCCTACTTCTCCACGGACACGGTCGCCGCGCAGCGCGCGCTCGAGACGCACTGCGACGAGGTGCTCATGGGCAAGAACGGCGTCGACGGCGTCTACACCGCCGACCCGAACACCGACCCGACCGCCCGCCGCCTCGACCACCTCACGTACGGCGACGCCCTGCGTGACGGCCTGCGGGTCGTCGATGCCGCCGCGTTCAGCCTGTGCATGGACAATGGACTGGCGATGCGGGTGTTCGGCATGAACGCCGCAGGTAACGTCACTCGCGCCCTGCGCGGTGAGAAGATCGGCACACTTGTGACGGTTGAGGACCAGACGAAGGAGCTCCGGTGATCGACGAGACCCTCCTCGAGGCCGAGGAGAAGATGGACAAGGCGGTCGAGGTCGCCCGCGAGGACTTCACCGGGATCCGGACCGGCCGGGCGAACGCCGGCATGTTCAGCAAGATCCTCGTGGACTACTACGGCGCCCCGACCCCGCTCCAGCAGCTGGGGTCCCTGACGATCCCCGAGGCGCGCACCGTGCTCGTGACGCCGTACGACCGCAGCGCGACCGCCGCGATCGTGCGCGCCCTGCGCGAGTCCGACCTCGGCGTCAACCCGACCGACGACGGCAACGTCATCCGCATCGTCCTGCCGGCCCTGACGGCCGAGCGGCGCAAGGAGTACGTCAAGCTCGCCAAGACCAAGGGCGAGGACGCGCGCATCTCCATCCGCAACGTCCGCCGCAAGGCCAAGGACGAGCTCGACCGCATGAAGAAGGACGGGGAGGCCGGCGAGGACGAGGTCGACCGCGCCGAGAAGGAGCTGGAGTCGCTGACGAAGAAGCACGTCGAGGTCATCGACGACCTGCTCATCGGCAAGGAGCGCGAGCTGCTCGAGGTCTGAGCAGGTCCCCGCCGTGACGACCCCCGACCCCGTTCCGCCCTCACGCCGCCGGCTGCGCGAGGCCGAGGCCTCGGCTCGCCGTGCCCTCGTGGAGCCGGCGCCGCCGCGCCCGACCGACCCCCCGGCCGGGCGCGCGGGGCGCAACCTCCCCGCGGCCATCGGCGTCGGTGTCCTCCTCGGCGGTATCCTCCTCGCGAGCCTGTTCATCCGGCGCGAGGCGTTCGTCGTCTTCGCACTCGTCGCGGCGTGCGCCGCACTGTGGGAGCTCGCGCGCGCGGTGCAGACCCGGGACATCCGGCTGCCGCTGCTGCCGCTCTGGGTCGGTACGGCCGGAGTCATCGTCTCGGCCTACACCGCCGGCCGGGAGGCGATGCTCGTCGCCTTCCTCCTCACCGCCGGCGGCGTCTTCGTCTGGCGGGTGCTCGACGGCGGGGGGCCGGACGCCGTCCGGGACGCCTCGGCGGGCATCTTCGCCGCCGCGTACGTCTCGCTCCTCGCGGGCTTCGCCGTCCTCATCGTCGCCGCGGACTCTGGTCCGTGGCTCGTCCTCACCTTCATCGGTGCCGTCGTCGCGAACGACCTCGGCGGGTACGCCGCAGGGGTCCTGCTCGGCAAGCACCCGCTCGCGCCCTCGATCAGCCCGAAGAAGTCGTGGGAGGGGCTCGGCGGGTCGGTGCTCCTCACGTGCGGCGTCGGCGTCGGGATGATGGCGGGCGTCCTCGACGGCCCGTGGTGGTCGGGCGTCGTCCTCGGCGTGGCCGTCGTCGCGTCGGCGACGGTGGGGGACCTGGCCGAGTCGCTCCTCAAGCGCGACCTCGGCATGAAGGACATGGGCTCGATCCTTCCCGGGCACGGCGGCGTCATGGACCGGCTCGACTCCCTCGTCCTCACGGCGCCCGTCTGCTACGTCCTGTTCAGCGTGTTCCTCGGCACATGAGGCCGCAGCGGCGCGATCCTCTGCGAGAATTGCCGGGACATGTCTCAGACTGCTGACCTCCCGCCCACGCCCGGCGCCCCTGCGCCCGGCGCCCGCCCGCGCCTGACCTTCGCCGCCCCGCGGCGCGGCAAGCCGCCGCGACACCTCGCCGACCTCTCCCGCGCCGAGCGCGCCGAGGCCGTCAAGGACCACGCGCTGCCCGCCTTCCGCGCGGACCAGCTCTCGCGGCACTACTTCACGCACCTCACGCGCGACGCCGCGGCCATGAGCGACCTCCCGGCGGACGGGCGCGGCACCCTCGTCGGGGAGCTCCTGCCCGAGCTGCTGACGACCGTCCGCACGATGGAGGCGGACCGCGGCTCGACGATCAAGACCCTGTGGAGCCTGCACGACGCGGCCAAGGTCGAGTCGGTCCTCATGCGCTACAGCGAGCGGGCCACCCTGTGCGTCTCTTCCCAGGCCGGCTGCGGGATGGCGTGCCCGTTCTGCGCCACCGGCCAGCAGGGCCTCACGCGCAACCTCTCGACGGCGGAGATCGTCGAGCAGGTCCGGCTCGCCGCCGCCGCGTGCCGCGACGGCGCCCTCGCCGGCGGCCCCACGCGCCTGACGAACGTCGTCTTCATGGGCATGGGCGAGCCGCTCGCGAACTACCGCGCCGTCATCGGCGCGGTGCGCCGCATGGTGGACCCGGCGCCGGACGGCTTCGGCATGTCCGCCCGCAACATCACCGTCTCCACGGTGGGCCTCGTCCCGGCGATCGACAAGCTCGCCGCGGAGAAGATCCCCGTGACGCTCGCGGTCTCCCTCCACGCCCCGGACGACGAGCTCCGCGACGAGCTCATCCCGATCAACTCGCGGTGGAAGGTGGGCGAGCTCCTCGACTCGGCGCGCCGCTACTTCGACGTCACCGGTCGGCGGGTGAGCATCGAGTACGCCCTCATCCGTGACATCAACGACCACGCCTGGCGTGCCCAGCTCCTCGCCGACGAGCTCAACGCCCGCGGCAAGGGCTGGATCCACGTCAACCCGATCCCGCTCAACCCGACGCCGGGATCGAAGTGGACGGCGTCCGACCCGCGCGTCGAGGACGAGTTCGTCGCGACCCTGCGCCGGGCCGGGATCCCGACGACGGTGCGCGACACCCGCGGCAGTGACATCGACGGCGCGTGCGGCCAGCTCGCGGCCGAGCTCCTCGTGGAGAAGAGGTAGACCACACCATGGCTGCGATGTTCCCCATCGTCGGGCGGATGAGCACCGGGTACGACCGCGAGCAGGTCGAGGCGTTCTTCGACCGCGCCCGCGCCGCGTACGAGGTGTCCTCCGCCGGGTCGGGGACAGGCGCGCCGGCCGGCACCACCCTCACCGAGGACGACGTCCGGGGCGCCGCCTTCGACCTCGTCCGGCAGGGGTACGCGACTTCCGCCGTCGACGCGGCGCTCGACCGGCTCGAGGCCGCCCTCGTCCAGCGCCGGCGCGAGGACTTCATCGCCGCGCACGGCCAGCGGGCGTGGATGGACCGGACCGCCGAGCTCGCCACGTCCCTCTACCCGCGACTCGTGCGGCCCGCGGGGGAGCGGTTCGCCGCCCCCGAGCGCGGCCGCGGGTACGCGGCGACCGCCGTCGACGACATCCTCGACCGGCTCGTCGAGTACTTCGACGCCGGTGGCGACCTCACCGCCGCCGAGCTGCGCGACGCGACGTTCCCGACCGCCCGCACGCGGCACGCGTACGCCGAGGGCCCGGTCGACGCGTTCATCGACCGGGCCGTCGAGGTCCTCCTGGCCGTCGAGTGAGCGCCACCTCGCTCGTCCTGCTCGGCTCGACGGGCTCCGTCGGCACGCAGGCGCTCGACGTCCTCGCCGCGGAGCCCGGGGCCTACGACGTGCGGGCGCTGAGCGCCGGCGGCCGCCAGCCGGACCTCCTCGCGCAGCAGGTGCTCGACACCGGCGCGCCCGTCGTCGCCGTCTCGGGCGGGGACCCGGGCGTCCTGCGCGCCGCCATCGCGGACCGCGCGCGAGCGGCGGGCCGCGCCGTGCCCGACGTCGAGATCCTCCACGGGCCGCGTGCCGCGAGCGAGGTCGCGGGCCTCGGCGCGGACGTCGTCCTCAACGCCATCACCGGCTCCGTCGGCCTCGAGCCGACCCTCGCCGCCCTGCGGGCCGGCTCGCACCTCGCCCTGGCGAACAAGGAGTCCCTCGTCGCGGGCGGCGCGCTCGTGCGGGCCGCGCAGCGCCGGCCCGACCAGGTGGCCCCGGTCGACTCCGAGCACTCGGCGATCGCCCAGGCGCTGCGTTCCGGCTCGGCCGACGAGGTCCGCCGGCTCATCCTCACCGCGTCCGGCGGGCCGTTCCGCGGCTGGACGCGCGCCGAGCTCGCGGGCGTCAGCGCCGAGCAGGCGCTCGCCCACCCGACGTGGGCCATGGGCCCGGTCATCACCGTCAACTCGGCGACCCTCGTCAACAAGGGTCTCGAGCTCATCGAGGCGCACCTCCTCTTCGACGTCGCCGTCACCGACATCACCGTCGTCGTCCACCCCCAGTCCGTCGTGCACTCCATGGTCGAGTTCCGCGACGGCTCGACGATCGCCCAGGCCTCCCCGCCGGACATGCGCCTGCCCATCGCCCTCGGCCTGTCGTGGCCCCGCCGGCCCGAGCGCGCCGTCGCGCCGTGCCGCTGGGACAGCCCGACGGCGTGGACCTTCGAACCGCTCGACGAGGACACGTTCCCGGCCGTCCGCCTCGCCCGCGAGGCCGCCGCCGCGTCCGCGACGCACCCCGGCGTCCTCAACGCCGCCAACGAGGAGTGCGTCGGCGCCTTCCTCACCGGGCGCCTGCCCTTCCTCGGCATCACCGAGGTCATCGAGCGGGTCCTGGCCGAGCACGACGGCACCCCGGCGCAGGCCCTCACCCTCGAGGACGTCCTCGCCGCCGAGCGCTGGGCCCGCGCCCGTGCGAACGCCCGCATCGAGGAGCTGGCGTGAGCTTCCTCGTCGGCGTCCTCGTCCTCGTCGTCGGCCTCGTCGTCTCGATCGCCCTCCACGAGGTGGGCCACCTCCTGCCCGCCAAGCGGTTCGGCGTCCGGGTGAGCCAGTACATGATCGGGTTCGGGCCCACCCTGTGGTCCCGCCGCCGCGGCGAGACCGAGTACGGCGTCAAGGCCGTGCCCCTCGGCGGCTTCGTCCGCATGACGGGGATGTACCCGCCCGCCCGGGCCGGGGCGCGGGTGCGCCGGCGCGCCGACGGGCGCGCCACGCTCGTCGAGGAGGCGCGGGAGTACTCCCTCGCCGAGGTCGAGCCGGGCCAGGAGCACCGGACCTTCTACGCCCTGAGCGTGCCGAAGAAGCTCGTCGTCATGCTCGGCGGCCCGGTCATGAACCTCCTCATCGCCGTCGTGCTCCTCGCCGTCATCGTCACCGGGCTCGGCCTGCCCGCCTACACGGCCACGCTCGGCACCGTCCAGCAGTGCCTGCCCGCGGACCCCGCCGCCACCGCGTGCGCGCCGTCCGACCCCGCCGCGCCCGGCGCCACCGCCGGCCTCCAGCCCGGTGACGTCGTGCGCGAGTGGGACGGCACGCCGACGTCGACGTGGGAGGAGGTCTCCGCCGCCATCGCCGCGAGCGGCACCGGGGCCGCCCGCGTCGTCGTCGAGCGCGACGGCGCCGAGGTCGCCCTCACCGTGACGCCGGCCCTGGCCGAGCGGCCCGTCGTCTCGGGCGGGGAGGTCGTCCTCGACGAGGCCGGTGAGCCGCGCACCGAGCAGCGGCCCTTCGTCGGGATCGGGCCCGCGGTCGAGCTCGTCACCCAGCCCCTTAGCGCCGTGCCGGGCCACGTCGCGGAGTCCGTCACCCGCACGGTCGGCGTCGTCCTCACGCTCCCGCAGCGCCTCGTCTCCATCGCGCAGGCCGCGTTCGGCGAGGGGGAGCGGGACCCGGGGGTCGTCGGGCTCGTCGGCGTCGGCCGCTTCGCGGGGGAGATCGCCTCGCTCGAGGGCGAGGACTACGGCCTGAGGGAGCGCAGCGTCGACATGCTCGGCCTCCTCGCCTCGCTCAACCTCGCGCTCTTCGTCTTCAACCTCCTCCCGCTCCTGCCGCTCGACGGCGGGCACGTCGCGGGGGCGCTGTGGGAGGGCGCACGCCGCAGGCTGGCCCGCTGGCGCGGACGGACGGACCCCGGGCCCGTCGACGTCGCGCGCCTGCTCCCGCTCACCTACGTCGTCGTCGTCGGCATGGCCGCGATGAGCCTGCTCCTCGCCTACGCCGACATCGTCCGGCCCGTCTCCCTCACCGGCTGAGAGCACCGGCGAACAGGTGTGGTGGGCGGCACGATGCGCGGGGACGTCCGCGTGAGCGATACTGGACGGGTGAGCGTACCGATTTCTCTGGGAATGCCGACCGTCAAGGAAACCCCGCCGGTCCTGGCCCCGCGCCGTCAGACGCGCAAGATCAAGGTCGGCAGCGTCGAGGTGGGGGGCGACGCGCCCGTCTCCGTCCAGTCGATGACGACGACGAAGACGACCGACATCAACGGCACGCTCCAGCAGATCGCGGCGCTCACGGCGACGGGCTGCGACATCGTGCGCGTGGCCGTGCCGAACGCCGACGACGCCGAGGCGCTGCCGATCATCGCGAAGAAGTCCCAGATCCCCGTCATCGCGGACATCCACTTCCAGCCGAAGTACGTCTTCGCGGCCATCGACGCCGGCTGCGCGGCCGTGCGGGTCAACCCGGGCAACATCCGCAAGTTCGACGACCAGGTCAAGGCGATCGCCCGCGCGGCCTCGGACGCCGGCGTCTCCATCCGCATCGGCGTCAACGCCGGCTCGCTCGACCCGCGCCTGCTCGAGAAGTACGGCAAGGCCACGCCCGAGGCGCTCGTCGAGTCCGCCGTGTGGGAGGCCTCGCTCTTCGAGGAGCACGGCTTCCACGACTTCAAGATCTCGGTCAAGCACAACGACCCGGTCGTCATGGTGCGCGCCTACGAGATGCTCTCCGAGCGCGGCGACTGGCCGCTCCACCTCGGTGTCACCGAGGCCGGGCCGGCGTTCCAGGGCACGATCAAGTCCGCCACCGCCTTCGGCGCCCTGCTCTCCAAGGGCATCGGCGACACCATCCGCGTCTCCCTCTCGGCCCCGCCGGTCGAGGAGGTCAAGGTCGGTATCCAGATCCTGCAGTCGCTCAACCTGCGGCCCCGCAAGCTCGAGATCGTCTCCTGCCCCTCGTGCGGGCGCGCGCAGGTGGACGTCTACGAGCTCGCCGACGCCGTGACCGCCGGCCTCGAGGGCCTCGAGGTCCCCCTGCGCGTGGCCGTCATGGGCTGCGTCGTCAACGGACCGGGCGAGGCCCGCGAGGCGGACCTCGGAGTGGCCTCCGGGAACGGCAAGGGCCAGATCTTCGTCAAGGGCGAGGTCGTGCGCACGGTCCCCGAGGACCAGATCGTCGAGACGCTCATCGCCGAGGCGAACCGCATCGCCGCGAGCATGGAGGCCGCCGAGGGCGGGGCCTCGCCCGTCGTCACGGTCGGCTGAGGACCATCCCCCGGATGCTCGTCAGGAGACGGGGCGAGGACGTCGGGCGCGTGCGCGCCCTCGGGGCGCACGAGCGGGCCGACGCGCTGGCCCTGTGCGGACGCGACCCGGTGGGCAGCGTGCTCGCCGCGGTCCAGGCGGAGCGGCTCGGCGACACCCCGATCCTCGGCACCGAGCTCCTCGGCGTCTTCCGGGACGGGGCGCTGCGCGCGCTGTGCTGGACCGGGGCGAACCTCGTGCCCGTCGGGCTCACCGACCCCGCCGACGTCGTCGACGTCGCCGCGCACCTGCGCGCCCGGGGACGCCGCTGCTCCTCGATCGTCGGGCCGGCCGACCAGGTCCTCGCCCTGTGGCAGCGCCTCGAGCCCGCGTGGTCGCGGCCGCGGGAGATCCGCGCGGACCAGCCCTCGATGGCCATCTCGCAGGACCCGGCGGTGCAGCCGGACCCGCGCGTGCGCCTGGGTCGCCTCGACGAGCTCGACCTCATCATCCCGGCGTGCGTCGCCATGTTCACCGAGGAGGTCGGCTACTCCCCGGTCTCCTCCGGGGGCGCCTACGAGGCGCGCGTCCACGAGCTCGTCGCGACGGGTCGCAGCTACGTCCGCATCGACGAGGGGCGGCGCGGGCCCCGGGTCGTCTTCAAGGCGGAGGTCGGGGCGCTGGCCCAGGGCGTGGCGCAGGTGCAGGGTGTGTGGGTCCACCCGTCGCTGCGCGGCAAAGGGCTCGCCGCCGCGGGGATGGCGGCCGTCGTCGCCGACGCCCGGGCCCGCCTCGCACCGACCGTGTCCCTCTACGTCAACGACTTCAACGCGCCCGCGCTGGCGACGTACCGGCGCACCGGGTTCGCGCAGGTCGGCACGTACGCGACGGTGCTCTTCTAGCGCTCAGCGCAGGAGCCGCGACATGCGCCGGTCGGCGAGGAGACGCCCGCCCGTCTGGCACGTGGGGCAGTACTGCAGGGCCGAGTCCGCGAACGAGACCTCGCGCACCGTGTCCCCGCACACGCCGCACGGCTCGCCCGCGCGTCCGTGGACCCGCATGCCCTGCCGCTTGGCGTCCTTGAGCTCGGCCGCCGGCCGGCCCGCCGACGCGGCGACGGCGGCGTCGAGGACCTCGTGGATCGCCGTGTGGAGGCGGGTGACGTCGTCGGGGCCGAGGGTGCGGGTGGGCGCGAACGGGCTCATCCGCGCCACGTGGAGGATCTCGTCGGAGTAGGCGTTGCCGATGCCCGCGATGACGGACTGGTTGCGCAGCACGCCCTTGACCTGCTGGTTCCGCTCCTGCAGGAGGCGGGTGAGGACCTCGGGGGTGAGGTCGCGCGGCTCGACGCCGAGCGTGGCGATCGGTGGCACGTCCTGCGGCCGGGCGACGACGTGGACGGCGAGGCGCTTGCGGGTGCCCGCCTCGGTGAGGTCGAAGCCGGCGCCGTCGTCGAGGCGGACCCGCAGGGCGATGGGGGAGCGCCCCGGGCGCAGGGCGGCCGCCGGCACGGCGTCGTACCAGCGCAGCCAGCCCGCCCGCGCGAGGTGGAAGACGAGGTGGAGGTCGCCGTCGGGAGCGGTGCGCGCGACGTCGAGCCACTTGCCGTGCCGGTGGACCCCGCTCACGGCGCGGCCGACGAGCTCGGTGGGGGCGGGGGAGTAGGTCTTGAGCGCGCTGATGGCGCCGACCTCGACCGCCGCCACCGTCCGCCCGGCCGCACGCTCCCGCAGGAACGCGGCCAGGCCCTCGACCTCCGGCATCTCGGGCACGCGCCCATCCTCGCGCACGGGAGCCCCGCCCGCCCAGGGATCACGCTGGGCACGGTGCCGCGGGCGTCGGCTGGACCCCGCGCGCGTCCGGCGGACCCCGCGGGCGTCGGTAGGCTGGCGGGCGTGCCCATGAGGATGTCGTCCCTGTTCGTCAAGACCCTGCGCGAGGACCCGGTTGACGCCGAGGTCGCCAGCCACCGGCTGCTCGTGCGCGCCGGCTACATCCGGCGCGCCGCCCCGGGGGTCTACACCTGGCTGCCGCTCGGCCTGCGCGTGCTGCGCAAGGTCGAGGCGGTCGTCCGCGAGGAGATGGAGGCGGCCGGCGCCCAGGAGGTCCACTTCCCGGCGCTGCTGCCCCGCGAGCCGTACGAGGCCACGGGGCGGTGGACCGAGTACGGCCCCAACCTCTTCCGGCTCAAGGACCGTCGCGGCGGCGACTACCTCCTCGCGCCCACCCACGAGGAGATGTTCACCCTCCTCGTCAAGGACCTGTACTCCTCGTACAAGGACCTGCCGATCACGCTCTTCCAGATCCAGACGAAGTACCGCGACGAGGCCCGCCCCCGGGCCGGCCTCATCCGTGGCCGCGAGTTCGTCATGAAGGACGCGTACTCCTTCGACGTCGCCGACGCCGGCCTCGACGCGTCCTACGCCGCCCAGCGCGACGCCTACGAGCGCGTCTTCACCCGGCTCGGCCTCGAGTACGTCATCGTCGCGGCGATGAGCGGCGCCATGGGCGGCTCGCGCAGCGAGGAGTTCCTCTTCCCGACGGCGATCGGCGAGGACACGTTCGTGCGCTCGCCCGCCGGGTACGCCGCCAACGTCGAGGCCGTGACGACGCCCGTGCCCGAGCCCGTCGACGCGACCGACGCGCCCCCGGCGCAGGTCCGCGAGACGCCCGGCACGGCGACGATCGAGAGCCTCGTCGCGCGCGCGAACGAGCTCTACCCCCGCGCGGACCGGGAGTGGACGGCCGCGGACACGCTCAAGAACGTCGTGCTCGCCCTCCAGCACCCCGACGGCGCGCGCGAGGTCGTCGTCGTCGGCCTGCCCGGCGACCGCGACGTCGACCTCAAGCGGCTCCAGGCGACGCTCGAGCCGGCCGAGGTCGAGCCCGCCGGGGACGGCGACTTCGCCGCCCACCCCGAGCTCGTCCGCGGCTACATCGGCCCCCGCGTGCTCGGCCCCAACGCCCAGGTCCCGGAGGGCAGCGCGACGATCGCGCCGCGCTACCTCCTCGACCCCCGCGTCGTCGACGGGACGAGCTGGATCACCGGCGCGGACGTCGCCGACCACCACGTCTTCGGCCTCGTCGCCGGCCGTGACTTCACCGCCGACGGCACGATCGAGGCCGCCGAGGTCCGCGCCGGGGACCCCGCGCCGGACGGGAGCGGGCCGCTCGAGCTCGCGCGCGGCATCGAGATCGGTCACATCTTCGCCCTGGGCCGCAAGTACGCCGAGGCGCTCGGGCTCACCGTGCTCGACGAGAACGGCAAGTCCGTCGTCGTGACGATGGGCTCCTACGGCATCGGGGTCACCCGCGCCCTGGCCGCGCTCGCCGAGGCCAACCACGACGACGCGGGCCTCGCGTGGCCGGCGGGCGTCGCCCCCGCCCACGTCCACGTCGTCGCGACGGGCAAGGACCCGGTGGTCCTCGAGACCGCCGAGGCGCTGACGGCCGAGCTCGAGGCGGCGGGCGTCGAGGTCCTCCTCGACGACCGCCCGAAGGTCTCGGCGGGCGTGAAGTTCGCCGACGCCGAGCTGCTCGGCCTGCCGTTCGTCCTCGTCGTCGGCCGCGGGGTCGCCGACGGGACGGTCGAGGTCCGGGACCGCCGTGCAGGGGAGCGGCAGGAGGTCGCGGTCGGCGACGCCGTCGCCACCCTCACGGCCGCCGTCCGCGCCGCCCTGGCCTGAGCGCCGGGGCCTCAGCCCGGGCGGCGCGCTACGGCGCGAGCCTGCGCTACGGCGCGAGCCCGGGCAACGCTGGCAGCGTGGCGCCCCACGAGCGCGCCTGGCCGGCGGCGTGGTGCGCCGCGTCGAGCACGGCCGCGCGCTGGGCGAGGTCGGTCACCGACGCGAGCTCGCCCACCCATGCGGTGACGAGGTCGAGCTCGGCGGCGGCGGCGAGGGAGCGCTCGGGCGTCTGCCCGGCGAGCGGCGAGCCGAGCGGCCCGGTGACGTCGTAGGCGACGGGCTCGGCGCCGTCCCCGACCGCGCGCACGACCCCCGCCAGGTGGGCCGCGCGCGCGAGGGCGGCGTCGCGCTCCCGCCCCGACGTCCGCGCGGCGACGACCTCGAACGCGTACCGCCCGGCGTCGAGCGCGTGGACCGTCTCGGCGCCGACCGCGGGGAGGTCGGCGTCGGCTCCGGCCCCGGCCTGTGCCCCGGCGCCGCCCGGGTCCGGGAGCGGCGTGCCGAGCGGGACGTCCGCCTCGGTGCCGAGCGCCGCGGCGAGGTCCACCGCGGCGTACGTGCGGGAGATGGCGACGGCCGCGAGGAGGGGCGCCGTCTCGCCGGGCCCGCGCGCGGCGTCGTGCGCGGTGCGCGCTCCGGCGACGAGCAGGGCGAGGACGTCGGCCGGCGTCGCAGCGCCCGCGGCGCTCGCGCCCGCACCACCTGCTGCGGCGCCCGGCGCGCCGCCGGGGCCGGGGGAGCCCGCGCCCGGTGCCGCGGTGGGCGGGGCCGTCGCGTCCGGCCCCGAGCCGGGCCACGGCTCCCACACGCCGTCGAGCGCGGCGAGGTGCGCCGTCGCGGCCTCCTCGACGTCGGTGAGTGCGTCGGCCACCGCGTCCGAGGTGCCGCCCGCGGAGAGCGCGCTCGCGGAGCGGGCGGTGAGGTCACGGGCCTCGAGGGCGACGTCCTGCCGCAGGACCTCGGCGGCCGGAGGCGAGGGGATCGTGGGCGGCGGCGTCTCGAGCCGCACGCCGCAGCCGGCGAGCAGGGTGAGGATGAGCACACCGGTCCCCGCCCGGGCGGCGGTGCGGGTCGCGCGCGGCCGCGGGGAGGGCGTGTGAGCAGGCATCGGGGCCGATCCTGCCACGTCCGCCGGGCCGCCCGGCGCCGCAGGCCGGCGCGCACCGGGCCGCCCCGGGTCGGTAGTGTGGGCGCCGTTCACCCACCCCGTCGAGAAGGAGGATCGTCGCGATGAGCCCCAGGTCCTCGGACGTCTCGGAGCGGCTGCGCGCCGCCCTGGAGCCGGTCGTCATCCGGTCCTCGCTCTTCCTCGAGGACGTGACCGCGAGCTCGGCCGGACGCCGCAGCGTCGTGCGCGTCGTCGTCGACCTGCCGGACGGTCCCGGTGGCGTCGACTCCGAGCTCCTCGCCGACGTCTCGCGGGCGATCTCCGCCACGCTCGACGACGTCGACGTCCTCCCCGGTGCCTACACCCTCGAGGTGAGCACGCCCGGGATCGACCGCCCGCTCACCGAGCCCCGCCACTTCCGCCGGGCCACCGGCCGCCTCGTCGAGCTGCGCACCGCGGCCGGCCCGCTGCGCGGCCGGATCGTCGACGTCGACGACGACGGTGTGCGGCTCGAGCGCGACGACGTCCGTGAGCACATCTCCTTCGCCGGGATCACCGGCGGGAAGGTCGAGCCCGAGCTCCGTCGCACTCGCGACGAGGACGCGCTCGACGAGGACGAGGGCTGAGGAGGACGCGTGGACATCGACATGACGGCGCTGAGGATGATCGAGCGGGAGCGTGAGATCAGCCTGGACGTGCTGGTCCGCGCCATCGAGGAGGCGCTGCTGCTCGCGTACAGCCGGACCCCTGGCGCGGCCGAGAAGGCGCGCGTCGAGCTCGACCGTCGCACGGGGCGCGTGACCGTGCTGGCCACGGAGGTCGACGAGGAGGGCAACGCCGTCGGCGAGTTCGACGACACCCCGAGCGGCTTCGGTCGGATCGCGACGTCGACGGCCCGCAGCGTCATCGTCCAGCGCCTGCGGGACGCCGAGGACGAGCAGGTCATGGGCAACTACCGCGACCGCGCGGGCGAGGTCATCGCCGGCGTCGTCCAGCAGGGCCGCGACCCCCGGACCGTCCTCGTCGACGTCGGCGACCTCGAGGCCGTCCTGCCCGCCCACGAGCAGGTGCCGACGGAGACCTACAAGCACGGCGACCGCCTGCGCGCCTACGTCCTCGAGGTGTCCCGCGGGATGAAGGGCCCCTCGATCACGCTCTCGCGCACCCACCCCAACCTCGTGCGCAAGCTCTTCGCGCTCGAGGTCCCCGAGGTCGCCGACGGCACCGTCGAGATCGTCGCCCTCGCCCGCGAGGCCGGGCACCGCTCGAAGATGGCCGTCCGTACCGACGTCCAGGGCCTCAACGCCAAGGGCGCCTGCATCGGGCCCATGGGCCAGCGCGTGCGCGCCGTCATGAGCGAGCTCCACGGCGAGAAGATCGACATCGTCGACTACAGCGACGACCCCGCCCGTTTCGTCGCGAGCGCGCTCTCCCCGGCCCGCGTCAGCAGCGTCGAGATCGTCAGCCTCGAGGAGCGCGCCGCGCGCGTCGTCGTCCCCGACTACCAGCTCTCCCTGGCGATCGGCAAGGAGGGGCAGAACGCCCGCCTGGCCGCGCGCCTGACGGGGTGGAGGATCGACATCCACTCCGACACCGAGGGCGAGGCGGTGACCGCCGTCCCCGAGTCCGACGCGCCCGCGGGGCCGGTGGACGGCGCCGAGGCCGAGGCCCCAGCACCCGGTGTGAGCAACGACACGCCCGATCCGCAGGGGTCGGCTGCGGGCACCCCTGTGCGTTCCGAGGACGAAGCGGGGTAGACTCTCCGGCGGGTCACACACCCGGACATCCCATGAACACACCACCAGATCCCCCTCCGTCAGGCGCGGGACCGGTGCGGACGTGCGTGGGGTGCCGGGCCAAGGCCCCGCGGTCCGCCCTGGTGCGGGTCGTCCTGCACCGCCCCGGCGCCGACCGCGTCGTGGTGGACAGCAGGGCGAGCGCTCCCGGACGAGGCGCCTGGTTGCACGCAGACCAGCAGTGCCTGGACCTCGCCGTACGACGACGCGCAGTCCCACGAGCCCTGCACACCGCAGGGAGCGTGGACCTCGCCGCCGTGCACGCCTGGTTCGCCAATGACAATGACAACGAGTCATCGAAGTAGAAAGCGGGTTGGAAGCCGATGGGCACCCGATGAGTACCCAGCGATGAGCCCCATGCACTAAGACGGCCCCACCCTGTCCCGGGCGGGCCGAGACAGGAGAGTTGTGGCAAAGGTCCGCGTCCACGAGCTCGCGAAAGAGCTCGGCGTCGAAAGCAAGACGGTGCTCGCCAAGCTGAGCGAACTCGGAGAGTTCGTGAAGTCGGCGTCGTCGACAGTCGAAGCCCCGGTGGTCCGCAAGCTGCGTGAGGCAATGCCCGCAGCACCGGCGGAGACACCCAAGAAGTCCGCCAGCCCCGGTCCCCGACCGGCGGCCAAGAAGGCTCCCGAGCCGCAGGCAGAGCAGGCCCCCACGCCCGCACAGCCCGCGGCGCCGGCACAGCCCGCCGCGCCCGCACCGCAGGCGCAGCCGAGCGCACCCGCGCCGACGGCACAGCCCAGCGCACCCGCGCCGACCCCGAGGCCCGCCCCGGCGACGGCGGCGGAGCCCGCGCCGGCACCCGCGCCGGCACCGGCACCCACGCCGGCACCGGCCGCCCCCGCCCCCGCAGCGGCGCCGTCGCACGAGGCAGAGCCCGCCGCTCCCGCGGCGTCGGCCCAGCCGGATGCGCCCGCCGCCCCCCGCCCCGGCGCGCCGCGCCCGGGCAACAACCCGTTCGCGCCGAGCCAGGGCATGCCCCGGGCCGGTGGCAGCGGTGGCCCCCGCCCCGGTGGGCCGCGTCCGGGTGGCCCCCGCCCCGGCAACAACCCGTTCGCGCCGAGCCAGGGCATGCCCCGGCCCGGTGGCAGCGGTGGACCGCGTCCGGGCGCCCCGCGTCCCGCGAGCCCCCGTCCGGGTGCCGCTGCCGAGCGTCCCGCACGCCCGGGCGGCGCTCCTCGTCCGACGCCGGGCATGATGCCCGGCAAGAGCTCGGTCGGTACCCCCGGCGCCCCCGCCCGTGGGGGCGGCCGCGGCCGTCCCGGCGCGGGTGGTCCCGGAGGCGGCGGCGGTCCCGGTGGCGCCGGTGGCTTCGCCGGCCGTCCCGGTGGCGGTGGCGGCGGCTTCGCCGGCCGTCCCGGCGGCCCCAACCGCGGTGGCCGCGGTGGCACGCAGGGCGCCTTCGGGCGCGCCGGTGGCCGCCCCGTGCGTGGACGGAAGTCGAAGCGCGCGAAGCGTCAGGAGTTCGAGCAGCAGTCCGCGCCGTCGATCGGCGGCGTGCAGGTCCCGCGCGGGGACGGCTCGACGACCGTCCGCATCCGCGCCGGCGCCAGCCTCGCGGACTTCGCTGACCGCATCGACGCCAACCCGGCGAGCCTGGTCACGGTCCTCTTCCACCTCGGTGAGATGGCGACCGCGACCCAGTCCCTCGACGAGGACACCTTCAAGGCCCTCGGGGACGAGCTCGGGTACGTCATCGAGATCGTCTCGCCGGAGGAGGAGGACCGCGAGCTCCTCGGCGGGTTCGACATCGACCTCGAGGCCGAGGAGGCCGCCGAGACCGACGAGGACCTCGCTGCTCGTCCGCCGGTCGTCACCGTCATGGGTCACGTCGACCACGGAAAGACGAAGCTGCTCGACGCCATCAGGCGGACGGACGTCGTCGCCGGCGAGGCCGGTGGCATCACCCAGCACATCGGTGCCTACCAGGTCGTCGCCGAGCACGAGGGCGTCGAGCGCGCCCTCACGTTCATCGACACCCCCGGTCACGAGGCGTTCACCGCCATGCGTGCCCGTGGTGCCGACGTCACCGACATCGCGATCCTCGTGGTCGCGGCGGACGACGGCGTCATGCCCCAGACGGTCGAGGCGCTCAACCACGCCCAGTCCGCCGGCGTGCCGATCGTCGTCGCCGTCAACAAGGTGGACAAGGAGGGGGCCAACCCCGCCAAGATCCGCCAGCAGCTCACCGAGTACAACCTCGTGGCGGAGGAGTACGGCGGCGACACGATGTTCGTCGACATCTCCGCGCTCAAGCGCATGGGCATCGACGACCTCCTCGAGGCCGTCCTCCTCACGGCCGACGCCGCGCTCGACCTCCGGGCCAACCCGGACAAGGACGCGCGTGGTGTGGCCATCGAGGCGAACCTCGACAAGGGTCGCGGTTCCGTCGCGACCGTCCTCGTCCAGTCGGGCACGCTGCACGTCGGCGACTCGATCGTCGCGGGCACGGCGCACGGCCGCGTCCGGGCGATGTTCGACGAGTACGGCGAGTCGGTCACCGCGGCCGGCCCGGCCCGTCCGGTCCAGGTCCTCGGCCTGACGTCGGTGCCCCGCGCCGGCGACACGTTCCTCGTCGCGAGCGACGACCGCACCGCCCGGCAGATCGCCGACAAGCGTGCGGCCGCCGAGCGCGCCGCGACCCTCGCCAAGCGCCGCAAGCGCATCTCGCTCGAGGACTTCACGCAGGCCCTCGAGCAGGGCAAGGTCGAGACGCTCAACCTCGTCCTCAAGGGCGACGTGTCCGGTGCCGTCGAGGCGCTCGAGGACGCACTGCTCAAGATCGAGGTCGGCGACGGCGTCGAGCTGCGCATCATCCACCGCGGTGTCGGTGCGATCACGCAGAACGACGTCAACCTCGCCACGGTCGACAACGCCATCATCATCGGCTTCAACGTGCGTCCCGCCGAGCGGGTCACGGAGATGGCCGACCGCGAGGGCGTCGACATCCGGTACTACTCGGTCATCTACGCGGCGATCGAGGACGTCGAGCAGGCCCTCGTCGGCATGCTCAAGCCGGAGTACGAGGAGGTCCAGCTCGGCACCGCCGAGATCCGCATGGTCTTCCGTTCCTCGAAGTTCGGGAACATCGCGGGTTCGATCGTGCGGTCCGGGACGATCCGTCGTAACTCGAAGGCTCGTCTGCTGCGGGACGGCGTCGTCGTCGGGGACAACCTCTCCGTCGACTCGCTGCGCCGCGAGAAGGACGACGTCACCGAGGTCCGCGAAGGGTTCGAGTGCGGTATCGGCCTCGGCTCGTTCAACGACGTCAAGGAAGGCGACACCATCGAGACGTTCGAGATGCGGGAGAAGCCCCGCCGCTGATCGTCGCGACCGGTTGACCGTCCGACCGTCCGACCGCCGTACGGGGCCGGGTCCGCCCGGACCCGTGCGGCACCCGCAGGGGCCCGGCTCGCGTGAGCGAGCCGGGCCTTCGTGGCTCACCACCCGCGCCCGCCGCCCCGCGGACGCACGACCCGACCGGCCCGGCGATAGTGTGGGCGGCCGCCGAGCACCACTGATGAACCGGAGACTGACATGGCCGACACCGCGCGGGCCCGCAAGCTGTCCGAGCGCATCCAGCAGATCGTCGCGCGGATGCTCGACACGAGGATCAAGGACCCCCGCCTCGGCTTCGTCACGGTGACGGACGTCCGTGTCACCGGGGACCTCCAGCACGCGACGATCTTCTACACCGTCCTCGGCACGCCCGAGGAGCGGGAGAGCTCGGCCGCGGCGCTCGCCTCGGCCAAGGGCGTCATCCGCTCCGAGGTCGGCAAGCAGACCGGCATCCGGCTCACCCCGACGCTCGAGTTCGTGCCCGACGCCGTGCCGGAGACGGCCGCCGGGCTCGAGGAGGCGCTCCGCGCTGCCGCCCAGCGCGACGCGGAGCTCGCCCGCCTCGCCGCCGGCGCCAAGCCCGCCGGCGACGCGGACCCCTACCGCCGCCCCGCCGACGCGGACGACGCCGCCGCGGGCGACGGCGAGGACCCCCTCGCGGCTGACGCGGCCGACGACCGGGCCGACGACGGCGCCACCGCGGACGACACTCCCACCGACGGGGCTGACGAGGGCGACCTCGCCGACGAGCGGTGACCGGCGCGTCCGCCGGTGCCCCCGCCGGTCCCTCCCGCGGGCTGACCGCACGGCTCGCCGTGGCCGGGGTGGCCACGGGGGTGCTCTCCGGGCTGCTCGGCGTCGGCGGGGGAGTCGTCCTCGTCCCGCTGCTCGTCCTCGCCTTCGGCTTCGCGCAGAAGCGCGCCCAGGCGACCTCCCTCGTGGCGATCGTCCTCACGGCCGCCTCGGGGGCCATCGCCTACGTCGTCGGCGGGGAGGTCGTCCTCCTCCCGGCGCTGGCCATCGTCGTCGGTGGCCTGGCCGGCACGTTCGTCGGCGGCGCGCTCGTCCACCGGATGTCCGAGGCCCAGGTCCGCACGGTCTTCGCGTTCATCATGGTCGCCGTCGCCGTGCGGATGGCGTGGGGGATCGAGGTCGAGGGGGCCGCGGAGGCGCTCGAGCTCGACGCGCTCTCCTTCGCCGGGTACGTCCTCGCCGGCCTGGCGATGGGCACCCTCTCGGGGCTCATCGGCATCGGGGGAGGCGTCGTCCTCGTCCCGATCCTCATCCTCGTCTTCTCCTTCACCGCGCACGAGGCGCAGGGGACCTCGCTCGCCGTCATGGTGCCGATCTCGCTCATGGCCGCGTGGCGGAACTCGCGGCACGGCTACACCGACTGGCGGTCCGGGACGTGGCTCGGGCTCGGCGGGATCCTCGGCGCCCCGGTCGGCGCGACGCTGGCGCTCGTCCTGCCGGGCCTCGTCCTCCAACGGATCTTCGCCGTCCTCCTCGTCGCCTCCGCGGTGCAGCTCGTCCTGCGGGCCCGCCGCCGGCGCGGCGAGCCCTCGTAGCGCGCTGCTAGCCTCGCTGCGATGCCACGCAACCGTCCCGGCCACGCGAGCGGGTCCAGCGACCCCGCCGACGGGATCCTCCTCGTGGACAAGCCGGCCGGCTGGACGAGCCACGACGTCGTCGCCCGGACCCGGCGCTTCGCGGGCACGAAGAAGGTCGGGCACGCCGGCACCCTCGACCCCATGGCGACGGGGCTGCTCATCCTCGGCGTCAACCGCGCGACCCGGCTGCTCACCTACCTCGTCGGCGCGGACAAGGAGTACACGGCGACGATCCGCCTCGGCCAGTCGACCGTCACCGACGACGCCGAGGGCGAGGTCGTCACCGCGCCCGGCGCGACCGACCTGGGCGCCGAGGCGCTCGAGCGCGCCCTCGGGCCCCTGCGCGGCCCGATCCAGCAGGTCCCGAGCTCGGTGAGCGCCATCAAGGTGGACGGCAAGCGGTCCTACGCCCGCGTCCGCGGCGGCGAGGACGTCCAGCTGCCGCCGCGCCCCGTGACGATCCACCGCTTCGACGTCCTCGGCGTGCGCGGCGGCACGACCGAGGACGGTGTCGCCGTCGTCGACGTCGACGCCGTCGTCACGTGCTCGTCCGGGACCTACGTGCGTGCCCTCGCCCGCGACCTCGGGGCTGCCCTCGACACGGGTGGGCACCTCACGGCGCTGCGCCGCACCCGGGTGGGCCCGTTCGCGATCGAGGGCGCGGCCGACGTGGAGGCGCTCGGCGACGCGCACGCCCGCGGCGAGCCCGTCGCCCTCGTCGGCCTGAGCGAGGCCGCGCGCGCCGTGCTGCCGGTGCGCGACCTCACCACCGCCGAGGCCGGCGAGCTGCGCTACGGGCGCGCCATCCCCAGCGCAGGGACGGGCGACGTCGTCGTCGCGGCCATGGCCCCGGACGGCGCGGTCGTCGCCCTCGTCGCGGACCGCGGCGGCCGCACGCGGCCCGTGCTCGTCCTCGACCCCGCCTGAGCACCCGCGCCCACCCCGCGCGCGGAGGGCGGACCCCTGTGCGACGCTGCAGACCTGGTGCGGCGCGGGGTCGGCACGCCTCGGGCGCACCGCGGCGGCACGTCAGCGCGAGATCGGAGGCCCCGTGCTCGAGGTCCTGTGGGGGATCGGCGGGATGGTCGTCGTCCTGCTCCTCGCCTGGCTCCTGTCCGTCGACCGGAGGCGGATCCGCGTGCGCACCGTCGGCCTGGCGCTGGTGGTCCAGGTGGTCTTCGCCGTCCTCGTCCTCTACGTCCCGGCCGGTCAGCGGGTCCTGTCCACCCTGACGAGCGGCGTGCAGGCGGTCATCGACTCCTCCGCGGCCGGCATCGACTTCCTCTTCGGTGCGATCCTCCCGGACGAGGGCTCGGTCTTCGCGTTCCAGGTCCTGCCCGTCATCGTCTTCTTCGCCTCCCTCACCGCCGTGCTCTACCACGTGGGCGTGCTCCAGCTCGTCACGCGCTGGATCGGCGGCGCCCTCGCGCGGGTGCTCGGGACGACCGGCCCGGAGTCGATGAACGCCGCCGCCAACATCTTCGTCGGGCAGACCGAGGCGCCCCTCGTCATCCGGCCCTACATCAGGAGGATGACGCCCTCGGAGATCTTCGCCGTCATGTGCGGGGGCCTGACGACGGTCGCCGGCTCCGTCCTCATCGGCTACTCGCTCCTCGGCGCGAACCTCGAGTACCTCATCGCGGCCAGCTTCATGGCGGCGCCCGCCGGGCTCCTCATGGCGAAGATCATCGTGCCCGCGGACGCGCTCGCCGACATCGGGCCGACCGCGTCGCCCGCGCGCGACGGTGACGGCGCAGGCGGCGCCGCCCCGCCCGCCGGGAGCGAGGAGCAGCCGAGGCGCGGCGCCGGGACGGCGGCCGACGGACGCCCAGCGGACGGCGGGGGCCTCGGCGGCCGGCTGGCGGCCGCCTTCCGGCGCGGCGCACGCCGCGGCGCCACCCAGGACGGCATGGCGGAGCTGACCCGCCGCGCGCGCGAGGGCGGGACCGCGACGGGCGCCACGGCGGCCGGGGCCGCGGCGGGGGCCGCGACGGCCGGGACCGCTGCCGGCAGCCCCGACGAGCCCGACGACGCGGAGGCCGACGAGGAGCGCCCGGTCAACGTCATCGACGCCGCCTCGCGCGGCGCCTCGGACGGGCTCGACCTCGCGCTCAACGTCGGCGCCATGCTCCTCGCCTTCGTCTCGCTCATCGCGCTCGCCAACCTCGTCCTCGGCGCGGTCGGGGGCCTCTTCGGCTACGGGGACCTCTCGATCGAGGAGATCCTCGGGTACGTCTTCTCGCCCCTCATGGCCGCCGTCGGCGTCCCCCTCCACGAGGCCGTCGACGCCGGGAGCTTCCTCGGCCAGAAGGTCGTCCTCAACGAGTTCGTCGCGTTCGCCGACTTCGCCCCGCAGGCCGAGGACTACAGCGACAAGACGCAGGCCGTCGTCACGTTCGCCCTCACGGGCTTCGCCAACCTCGGCTCGCTCGCCATCCTGCTCGGCGGGCTCGGCGGCATCGCACCCAGCCAGCGCGGCGTCATCGCGCGCCTCGGCCTGCGTGCCGTGGCCGCCGGCACCCTCGGCAACCTCATGTCCGCCACGATCGCCGGGGTGCTCGTCGGGTGAGGACGGCGCCGACGGTAGTCTCTCCACCGGTCGCCGGCGGTGACCCACGGTGACGGAGGAGGCGCAGGGTGCAGGTGTGGCGGGGGACTGCTGAGGTCCCGGAGGACCTCGAGCGGACCTTCGTGACGATCGGGAACTTCGACGGCGTCCACCGCGGGCACCGGGCGGTGCTGGCCGAGCTCGTGGCCGAGGCCCGTGCGGCCGGGGCCCCCGCCGTCGTCGTCACCTTCGACCCGCACCCCGCCCAGGTCCACCGCCCCGACGAGGCGCCGCCGCTGCTGACGGGGCTCGTCGACCGGCTCGAGCTCCTCGCGCAGACCGGCGTCGACGCCGTCCTCGTGCTCTCCTACACCCTCGACTTCGCGCGGGCCACGCCCGAGGAGTTCGTCCTCGCCTACCTCGTCGGGGCGCTGCGGGCCCGTGGCGTCGTCATCGGCGCGGACACGCGGTTCGGCTGGCAGAACGCCGGGGACCGCCGCACGATGGCCGAGCTCGGCGCCCGCCACGGCTTCACCGTGCGCGTCGTCGACGACGTGGCCGGCGACGACGCGCCCCAGCGCTGGTCCTCGAGCTGGGTCCGCGAGCTCCTCACGGTCGGTGACGTCGCCGGGGCGGCGCAGGTCCTCGGCCGTCCCCACCGGATCCGCGGCGTCGTCGTCCACGGCGAGGCCCGCGGGCGCGAGCTCGGCTACCCCACGGCGAACCTCGACCCCGCCGCGAGCGGGGCGGTCCCGGCCGACGGCGTCTACGCCGGCTGGCTCCTGCGGGCCGGCACGGACGGGGTGCCCGAGCGGCTGCCCGCCGCCGTCTCCATCGGGGTCAACCCCACCTTCGACGGCGTCGTGCGCCAGGTCGAGGCGTACGTCCTCGGCCGCACGGACCTCGAGCTCTACGGCGAGGAGGTCGTCGTCGAGCTCGTCCAGCGCCTGCGGCCCACCGTGCGCTTCGACGGGGTCGACGCCCTCGTCGCGCAGATGGCCGACGACACCGCGGAGACGGCGCGGATCCTGGGCGTCTGCTAGTCTGTTCGCTGCCGTCAGATCGGCCGCGGATGCGTCATGCCCGGGTGGACATGCCCCGGAGCTCCGCGCAACGACACCAAGGAGAACCTGTGCCCCTCGCTGCAGACGTCAAGCAGTCCATCATCACCGAGTACGCCACCCACGAGGGTGACACGGGTTCGCCCGAGGTCCAGATCGCGCTGCTCACGCAGCGGATCCTCGACCTCACCGAGCACGTCAAGGTCCACAAGCACGACCACCACACGCGCCGTGGTCTGCTCCTGCTCGTCGGCCAGCGCCGCAACATGCTGGGCTACCTGCAGAAGACGGACATCAACCGTTACCGCAGCCTCATCGGGCGCCTCGGCCTGCGCCGCTGATCCTCCGACCGGCTCGGACCCTGGACGGGTCCGGGCCGGTCGTGCATGCCCAGGGCCGGACCGGCCACGGGCACAACTGAACACCGATACACACCACCGCGCCGCACGCCTCGTCCGGTCCTCGGTAGTGGCCTCCGGAACGACCAGGCACCGCGCGTGCGCGGCGCCTGAAGGCGGTCCGTGGGCCTCGATCGAAGGCCGCCAGGCCCGTGGCGCGGGCGAACACGAAGGAGGGCACCCATGGAGGGTCCCGAGATCACGTCCGCCGAAGCCGTCATCGACAATGGCTCCTTCGGCACCCGCACCGTCCGCTTCGAGACCGGCCGCCTCGCGCGCCAGGCCAACGGCTCCGCCGTCGCCTACCTCGACGAGGACTCGATGGTGCTGTCGACCACGACGGCCGGCAAGCACCCCAAGGACCACTTCGACTTCTTCCCCCTGACGGTGGACGTCGAGGAGCGTCAGTACGCCGCCGGCAAGATCCCCGGCTCGTTCTTCCGCCGCGAGGGCCGCCCCTCGACCGAGGCGATCCTCGCCTGCCGCCTCATCGACCGGCCGCTGCGCCCGTCGTTCGTCAAGGGCCTGCGCAACGAGATCCAGATCGTCGAGACGATCCTCGCGCTCCACCCCGACGACGCCTACGACGTCCTCGCGATCAACGCCGCGTCGATGTCGACCCAGATCGCCGGCCTGCCCTTCTCCGGGCCCATCGGCGGCACCCGCGTCGCCCTCATCGACGACCAGTGGGTCGCCTTCCCCCGCTACTCCGAGCTCGAGCGGGCCGTCTTCTCGATGGTCGTCGCCGGCCGCATCGTCACGGACGCCTCCGGCGCCGAGGACGTCGCGGTCATGATGGTCGAGGCCGAGGCCACGGACAACGCCTGGACGCTCATCAAGGACAAGGGCGCGACCGCCCCGACCGAGGAGGTCGTGGCCCAGGGCCTCGAGGCGTCGAAGCGGTTCATCCAGGCGCTGTGCGCCGCCCAGTCCGAGCTCGCCGCGACGACGTCGAAGCCGACCGCCGACTTCCCGCTCTTCCCGGACTACCAGACGGACGCCTACGAGGCCGTCGCCGGCCACGTGGCCGCCGACCTCAGCAAGGCGATCGCCATCTCCGGCAAGCAGGAGCGCGAGTCGCGCCTCGACGAGATCAAGGCCGCCATGCTCGGCGCGCTCGGCGAGCAGTTCGCCGGCCGCGAGAAGGAGCTCTCCGCCGCCTACCGCTCGGTGACGAAGCAGTTCGTGCGCCAGCGCGTCCTCACGGACGGCGTCCGCATGGACGGGCGCGGGCTGCGCGACATCCGCACCCTCTCCGCCGAGGTCGAGGTCCTGCCCCGCGTCCACGGCTCCGCGCTCTTCGAGCGTGGCGAGACGCAGATCATGGGCGTGACCACGCTCAACATGCTGCGCATGGAGCAGCAGCTGGACACCCTCTCCCCGGTGACCCGCAAGCGGTACATGCACAACTACAACTTCCCGCCCTACTCGACCGGTGAGACGGGCCGCGTGGGCTCGCCCAAGCGCCGCGAGATCGGTCACGGTGCCCTCGCCGAGCGGGCGCTCATGCCCGTCCTGCCGGCGCGCGAGGAGTTCCCCTACGCGATCCGCCAGGTCTCCGAGGCGCTCGGGTCCAACGGCTCGACGTCGATGGGCTCCGTCTGCGCCTCGACCCTGTCGCTGCTCAACGCCGGTGTGCCGCTGCGCGCGCCCGTCGCGGGCATCGCCATGGGCCTCATGAGCGACGAGATCGACGGCGAGACGCGCTACGCCGCCCTCACCGACATCCTCGGCGCCGAGGACGCGTTCGGCGACATGGACTTCAAGGTCGCCGGCACGCGTGAGTTCGTCACGGCCATCCAGCTCGACACGAAGCTGAGCGGCCTGCCGTCCTCCGTGCTCATCGGGGCGCTGTCCCAGGCCCGCGACGCGCGCCTGCACATCCTCGACGTCATGAACGAGGCGATCGACGCCCCGGACGAGATGGCCCCGACGGCGCCCCGCGTCATCACGGTCAAGGTCCCCGTCGACAAGATCGGGGAGGTCATCGGCCCGAAGGGCAAGATGATCAACCAGATCCAGGAGGACACCGGCGCGGACATCTCGATCGAGGACGACGGGACCGTCTACATCGGCGCGACCGACGGCCCCTCGGCCGAGGCCGCCCGCCAGGCCGTCAACGCCATCGCGAACCCGCAGATGCCTGAGGTCGGCGAGCGCTTCGTCGGGACCGTCGTCAAGACGACGTCCTTCGGCGCCTTCGTCTCGCTCTCGCCCGGCAAGGACGGCCTCCTGCACATCTCGCAGGTCCGCCGCCTCGTCGGTGGCAAGCGCGTGGAGAACGTCGAGGACGTCCTCTCCGTCGGTGCCAAGGTCCAGGTCGAGCTCGCCGAGATCGACCCCCGCGGCAAGCTCTCGCTGCACGCCGTCGTCGAGGGCGAGGAGGACGGGGAGACCCCCGCGTCCGACGCCCCCGAGACGACGGACGCCCCGGCCGAGGCCGAGGCCGGCACCGAGCGCTCCGAGGGTGGCCGCGGCGAGCGCCGCGAGCGCCCGCGCCGTGAGCGCCGCACCCGCACCCGCGAGGGTGAGGGCGGCGACGCCTGACGTGCCTGACGCACTCAACCTCGGCCCGGCGGGCTCGCCGGGCACCGAGGTCTCGCTCGAGCAGGACGGCAGCGTCATCCGGCGCTCCGTCCTGCCGGGCGGGATCCGCGTGCTGAGCGAGGCCATGCCCGCTCAGCGCTCGGCGACGGTCGGTGCCTGGGTGGCCGTCGGCTCGCGCGACGAGACCGACGGCCACCACGGCTCGACCCACTTCCTCCAGCACCTGCTCTTCAAGGGCACGGCCCGCCGCAGTGCGCTCGACATCGCCGAGACGTTCGACGCCGTCGGCGGGGAGGCGAACGCCGCCACCGGCAAGGAGCACACGTGCTACTACGCCCGGGTGCTCGACGCCGACGTGCCCATGGCCGTCGACGTCATCGCGGACATGGTGACGTCCTCGGTCCTCGACCCGGTCGAGTTCGAGACCGAGCGGGACGTCATCCTCGAGGAGCTCGCGATGGCCGGGGACGACCCGGTCGACGTCGTCCACGAGCACTTCGCGGCGGCGGTGCTCGACCCGCACCCGCTCGGCCGTCCCATCGGCGGGACGCCCGAGACGATCCGGGCGGTGCCGCGCGAGGCGGTCCTCGAGCACTACGCCCGCACGTACACCCCGTCCGAGCTCGTCGTCACGGCGTCGGGGTCGGTCGACCACGACGCCCTGTGCGCCCAGGTGCTCGCCGCCGTCGAGAGCGGCGGCTGGGCGCTCGACCCGGCCGCCGTGCCCGTGGCCCGGCGCCGCGCCGGGGGAGGCGTGCCGGGAGGCGGGGCCGCCGTCGTGCCCGCGCCCGAGCTCCTGCCCGGGGCCGGGCAGGCCGTGACGGTGCACCGCACGACCGAGCAGGCGAACGTCATCCTCGGGTGCGAGGGGCTCATCGCCGCGGACGAGCGGCGCTACGTCCTGTCGGTCCTCATGACCGCCCTCGGCGGGGGGATGAGCTCGCGCCTGTTCCAGGAGATCCGTGAGCGCCGCGGCCTCGCGTACTCGACGTACGCGTTCGCCTCGAGCCACGCCGAGGCCGGCGTCGTCGGGCTCTACGCGGGGTGCGCGCCCGGCAAGACGCGCCAGGTCGTCGACCTCCTCGCCGCCGAGTGGGAGCGCATCGCCGCCGAGCCGATGGGCGAGGCCGAGCTGACGCGGAGCATCGGCCAGCTGAGCGGGAACGTCGTCCTCGGGCTCGAGGACACGGGCTCGCGGATGTCGCGGCTCGGGCGCGCCGAGATCGTCCACGGCGAGCTGACCGGCATCGACGAGACGCTCGAGCTCATCCGGTCCGTCACGGCCGCGCAGGTCCAGGAGCTGGCGGCCGAGCTCGTCGCCCGCCCGCGCTCGCTCGTCGTCGTCGGCCCGTTCGACCACGACATCGCGGCCGAGGCCCTGGGCGCCTGAGCACTACCCTGGTGCCATGAGCATCAAGGTCGCCGTCCTCGGCGCGTCCGGACGCATGGGCGCCACGGTGTGCGGGGCGGTGGACGCCGCGCCGGACACCGAGCTCGTCGCCCGGCTCGACGCCGGCGACGACGTCTCCCGGCTCGCGGGGACCGGCGCGCAGGTCGCCGTCGACTTCACCGTCCCGAGCGCCACCGAGGCCAACGTCCACGCGCTCGTCGACGCCGGGCTCGACGTCGTCGTCGGCACGACCGGCTGGGACGAGGCGAGCCTCGCGCGTGTGCGCGAGCACCTGGCGGCCGGGCCACGTCCCGAGAGCCAGGGCGTCCTCGTCGCGCCGAACTTCGCGCTCTCCGCGGTCCTGACGATGCGCTTCGCCCGGCAGGCCGCCGCGTACTTCGACTCCGTCGAGGTCGTCGAGCTCCACCACCCGGACAAGGTCGACGCACCCTCGGGCACCGCCGTGCGCACGGCCGAGCTCATCGCCGCGTCCCGCGAGGAAGCCGGGCTCGCGCCCATGCCGGACGCGACGGCGACGTCTCTGCCCGGCGCGCGCGGCGCGCGCGTCGCGGGGGTGCCCGTCCACTCCGTGCGGCTGCGCGGGCTCGTCGCCCACCAGGAGGTCCTGCTCGGCAACGCGGGGGAGCAGCTGACGATCCGCACGGACTCCTTCGACCGCTCGAGCTTCATGCCCGGCGTCCTGCTCGCGGTGCGGCGCATCGCGACCATGCCGGGCCTCACCGTCGGCCTCGAGGGCGCGCTCGGGCTCGACTGAGCACCGTCGGAGGCGCCCGCGAGGGAGCGTCGCCCCGACGACAGCCCTGTGGTGACGGGCTCGATCGCCCGGTACGTTCGCTGACGTCGAGGACCCGCACGCCTCCCGGCCGCGGGCTCAGCCAACGCTCCGGAGGACCACGTGCGCGCGACGCTCCACCGCATCCACGACGCCCTGGGCCTGCGGACCGGTCCCGTCATCTTCTTCGGGGCCGCGAGCGTCACGCTGCTCTTCGTCGTCGCGACGATCGCCTTCACCGACGCCATGGACGCCTTCTTCGCCGGGGTCTCCGGGTGGCTGCTCACCAACCTCGGGTGGTTCTACGTCCTCGGCGTGACGGTCTTCCTCGTCTTCCTCGTCTACATGGCGGTCAGCCGCTTCGGCCGGGTCAAGCTCGGCCCCGAGGACGAGGCGCCCGAGCACTCGGGCCGGACGTGGTTCGCCATGCTCTTCGCTGCCGGCATCGGCACCATCCTCATGTTCTGGGGCGTCGCCGAACCGATCAACCACTACGCGAACCCGCCGATGCAGGACGTCGCCTCGGCGGGGGAGGGGGCGGCCCAGGAAGCGATCGCGTTCACGCTGTACCACTTCGGGCTGCACACGTGGACGATCTTCACGCTGCCGGCGCTCGCCTTCGCCTACTTCATGTACAAGCGGAACCTCCCGCCCCGCGTCAGCTCGATCTTCCACCCGCTGCTCGGCAGCCGGATCCACGGCCCGATCGGCGCCGCGATCGACATCACCGCCATCGTCGGCACGATGTTCGGGGTCGCCGTCTCGGTGGGGCTCGGCACCCTGCAGATCAACAGCGGACTGGCGACCCTCTTCGGCGTCGACGAGACCCGCCTCGTGCAGATCATGCTCATCGTCGGAGTCTCCGCCGTCGCGATCACGTCGGTGGCCCTCGGCCTCGACAAGGGCATCAAGCGGCTGTCGAACTTCAACATCGTCGTCGCCGTCGGGCTCCTGTGCTTCGTGCTCGTCACCGGCCCGACCCTGTACCTGCTCAAGGGGACGATCGAGTCCTTCGGCATCTATCTCGCGTGGCTGCCCGAGCTCGCGTTCTGGAACGACACGATCAACGACAGCGGGTGGCAGAGCTCGTGGACGGTCTTCTACTGGGCGTGGACGATCTCGTGGTCGCCTTTCGTCGGGATCTTCATCGCGCGTATCTCGCGCGGGCGGACGATCCGCCAGTTCGTCCTCGGGGTCCTCGCCATCCCCGTCGGGTTCAGCATCATCTGGTTCTCGGTGTTCGGGTGGGCGTCGTTCGACATCGAGTCCAACGACCCCGGGCGGCTCAGCGGCCCCGTCGTCGAGGACGGCAACGTCGCCGGGGCGCTCTTCGTCTTCCTCGAGAGCTTCCCGTTCGCGAGCGTCCTCTCGGTCGTCGCCATCGTCCTCGTCGTCATCTTCTTCACGACGTCGGTGGACTCCTCCGCGCTCGTCATGGACATGATCGCCAACGGGCACGAGGACCGCGCTCCCACGCGCCAGAGGGTGTTCTGGGCGATCTGCGTCGGCGCCGTCGCCGCCACGCTGCTCGGCGCCACGGGGCCCGGTGGGCTCGAGGCGCTCCAGCAGGTGATCATCGTCGTCGGGCTGCCGTTCTTCGTCATGGGCTACGTCCAGATGTACAGCCTCATGCGTGCCCTCAAGGAGGACGCCGGCGAGCGTCCCCCGCTGCAGACCAAGCGTTGGAAGCGGGTCCTGCCCCCGGAGGAGGCGGCGCGCCGCGCCGAGGAGTCGAGCGCCGAGCGCGACCGCGCCGGCGACGCGGCGCTCCTGCGCAAGACCGAGACGGTCCGCCGCGACGAGGCCTCACCGCAGGAGGGCGCGAGGGACGGGACCGGGAGCCGGCGCGAGCGCTGAGCGGCGCGTGCCGCTCGGTCCTGGGCCGGGCTGGTCACCCGGGCCCGCTCGCGCGGCGCGTCAGAGAGCGGCGTACCAGGCGATCTCGACGAGGGGGGCGCGCGCGTCCGGGACGTCGAGGGTGCGACGCACGCCGGCGGGCGCGAAACCGGCCGAGCTGAGGAACCGGGTGCGGGCCTCGTCCCCGTCGCGGGCCCACGTCTGGATCTTCGTCCCGCCGCCGTCCCGGACGGTGTCCGCGCAGGCCGCGAGGAGGCGGGAGCCGTGCCCCTCGCGGGTGTGGTCGACGTCGACCTCGAGGGAGAGGATCTCGGCGCCGGCGCCGGCGCGCGTCGCGCCCGGCGCCGCCTCGTCCACGGCCGCCTCGTCCACGGCCGCCGGGGCGAACGCGACGAAACCGACGACCTCCGCACCGGCGCAGGCGGTGAGGACGCGGTGCTCGGGGCTGGGAGGTGCGGTGATCGCGGCGTGCCAGCTCGCCGTGAAGGCGTCGGCGTCGAGGGCGGCGAGCGACTCGGCCGGGAGGAGGTCCGCGAGGGCCGCCCGCCAGGAGCGGGCCTGGAGGGCGCCGATGAGCGGCGCGTCCTCGGGGATCGCCGGCCGGACGGAGACGTCCGCGGTGGCGCCCTGCGCGTGGGCGTGGCCCGCGTGCGGGTCCCGCCCGCCGTCGTCGAGGGCGGGCTCCCGGCCCGCGAGGAGCGAGCCGAGGATGTCGTCCCCGGGGGTCAGGTCGTCAGGGCTGGTCACGACCTCAGGCTAACGAACGTGCGGTCGGGCAGCGGTACCGTCTTCCCATGAGCGTCAGCGCAGTGCCCCCGCGCACATTCGGGTCCGTCGTGACCGCCATGGTCACCCCGTTCCACGACGACGGGTCCTTGGACGTCGACGCGGCGCAGGCGCTCGCCGTCCGCCTCGTCGACGCCGGGTGCGACGGCCTCGTCGTCAACGGCACGACCGGTGAGTCCTCGACGACGCACCAGCCGGAGAAGGACGCGCTCATGCGCGCCGTCGTCGACGCGGTCGGTGACCGCGCCATGATCATCGGCGGCGCCGGCTCCAACGACACGGCGCACGCCGTCCGGATCGCCCAGGGCGCCGAGCGCAGCGGTGCCCACGGGCTCCTCGTCGTCAGCCCGTACTACAACCGGCCCTCCCAGGAGGGTGTCCGCGCGCACATCGAGGCCGTGGCGGACGCCGCCGACCTGCCGGTCATGCTCTACGACATCCCCGGGCGGACCGGCGTCGCGATCGGCGACGAGACCCTCGACCGGCTCGCGGAGCACCCCCGGATCATCGCCGTCAAGGACGCCACGGGTGACGTCCCCGCCGGCTTCGAGCGCATGGCGCGCACGGGGCTGGAGTTCTACTCCGGCGACGACGGCCTCAACTTCGCCTGGCTCGCGCACGGTGCCTCCGGCGTCGTCAGCGTCGTCGCGCACGTCCTCGCCGGGGCCTACGCGGAGATGGTCGCGGCCGTCGACGCCGGCGACCTCGTCGGCGCGCGCGCCGTCGCCCAGCGCACGCGGCCCGTCGTCACCGCGCTCATGGGCAGCGGGCAGGGCGCGGTCATGTCCAAGGAGGCGCTGCACCTGCAGGGGGTCCTCCCGAGTGCGGCCGTGCGGCTGCCGCTCGTCGGCGCCCCGGCGCACGAGGTCAGCGAGCTGGAGACGGTGCTCCGCGAGGAGGGCCTCCTGTGAGCCACCCGCACCCCGACCTGCCCGCGCCCGGCCCGCTCGCCGCCGACGCGCTGCGCATCGTCGCCCTCGGCGGGCTCGGCGAGGTCGGGCGGAACATGGCCGTCCTCGAGCACGCCGGGAAGCTGCTCGTCATCGACTGCGGCGTCCTCTTCCCGGAGGACCACCAGCCCGGCGTCGACCTCATCCTCCCCGACTTTGACCACATCGCCGGGCGGCTCGGGGACATCGAGGCCGTCGTCCTCACCCACGGGCACGAGGACCACATCGGCGCGGTGCCCTACCTCCTGCGCCTGCGCCCGGACATCCCGCTCGTCGGGTCCCAGCTCACCCTCGCCTTTCTCGAGGCCAAGCTGAGGGAGCACCGGATCACGCCCCTCACGCTCGCCGTCAAGGAGGGGCAGGTCGAGCAGCTCGGCCCCTTCGGGTGCGAGTTCGTCGCCGTCAACCACTCGATCCCCGACGCGCTCGCGGTCATGGTGCGCACGGCGGCGGGCACCGTCCTGCACACCGGGGACTTCAAGATGGACCAGCTGCCCCTCGACGGGCGCATCACGGACCTGCGGGCCTTCGCGCGGCTGGGGGAGGAGGGGGTCGACCTCTTCATGGTCGACTCGACCAACGCCGAGGTGCCGGGCTTCACGACGTCGGAGCGCGACATCGGTCCCGTGCTCGACTCCGTCTTCGCGGCCGCGACGAAGAAGATCGTCGTCGCCTCGTTCGCCTCCCACGTGCACCGGTTCCAGCAGGTCGTCGACGCCGCGGACGCTCACGGCCGCAAGGTCGCGCTCGTGGGGCGCTCGATGGTGCGGAACATGGGCATCGCGGCGGACCTCGGGTACCTGCGCGTGCCCGACGGCGTCCTCATCGACGTCAAGGCGGTAGACGACTACCCGGAGGACGAGGTCGTCCTCATGGCGACCGGTTCCCAGGGGGAGCCGATGGCGGCGCTGAGCCGGATCGCCAACCGTGACCACCGGGTGTCCGTCGGCCCGGGGGACACGGTGATCTTCGCCTCCTCGCTCATCCCGGGGAACGAGAACTCGGTCTTCCGCGTCATCAACGGGCTCATGCGCCTCGGTGCCAAGGTCGTGCACCAGGGCAACGCGCGCGTCCACGTCTCCGGCCACGCGAGCGCCGGCGAGCTCCTCTACTGCTACAACATCGTGCGCCCGCGCAACGTCATGCCGGTGCACGGCGAGATCCGCCACCTCGTCGCCAACGGGGCGCTGGCCGTCCAGACGGGGGTGCCGCCGGAGCGGGTCGTCCTCGCCGAGGACGGCGTCGTCGTCGACCTCGTCGACGGGCAGGCGCGGATCGTCGGTGCCGTCCCCAGCGGGTACGTCTACGTGGACGGCTCGAGCGTCGGGGAGATCACCGACGCCGAGCTCAAGGACCGGCGCATCCTGGGCGAGGAGGGGTTCATCTCGGTCTTCGCCGTCGTCGACACCGCGACGGGCACCGTCGTGGCCGGTCCGCACATCCAGGCACGGGGGATGGCCGAGGACGACGCCGTCTTCGAGGCGATCCTGCCGCAGGTGACGCAGGAGCTCACCGCCGCCGCCCAGGGCGGGAACGCCGACGCCCACCAGCTCCAGCAGGTCATGCGGCGGGTCGTGGGGCGCTGGGCGTCCAACCGGCTGCGGCGCCGGCCGATGATCATCCCGGTCGTCGTCGAGGCGTAGGCGTAGGCGGGGGCGGGCGGCTCAGGGGCGCTCCGCGCGCAGCGTCGTGACGTAGCGCCGCGTGCGCTCCGCCCGGTCGCCGGGCAGGAGGCCGGCGAGCTCAAGACTGACGAGGCCGTGCGCCAGCGCCCAGAGCCGGAGCGCGAGGTGCTCGGCCGCTGCCGTGCTCGACGGCACGTCCGCGCCGGTGGCCGCGCCGCCGGTCTCGGGCGCGTCGCCGCTCGCCCCGGGCGCGTCAGGGGCACCGCCCCCGGCGCGCGACGCGTCGCCGTCACCGAGCACCCGGGCGGCCGCGTCACGCAGGACGACGAAGGTCGGGCGGCCGAGGTGCCCCGGGCGCGCGCCGTCGACGCTCGCGGTACGGCCGTGCGCGGTGCCGGGGCCAGGCGTCTCCCGGCAGGCACCGACGGCACCGAACATGACGCGGTAGTAGTGCGGGTCCGCGAGTGCGCTCTCGCGGTAGGCGAGGCCGAGGGACAGCAGGTCGGCGGCGGGGTCGTCCGTGGGCGGCACAGCGGTGAGATGCCCGGCGAGGCCTTCGAAGCCTTCCTCCACGACGGCGTTCAGGAGGCCCTCCCGGCTCCCGAACAGCGTGTAGACGGCGGCCGTCGTCGTCCCGGCGGACGCCGCGACGGTGCGCAGCGAGACGGCGCCCGCACCGTCGGCCGAGATCGCTCGTGCGGCGCACTCGACGAGTCGTCGCCGGAGGGTCTCGTCGTAGAGGCGGGGGCGGGGCATGGCACGAGGTTAGCCGTTGACACCGGATTCCGAACGCCGTTAGATAACAGTGTTAGCAAACTCGCAACAGGTGGAGCGCGCCATGATCGAGCTGTCGCAGGCCGCACAGACCACGGCGGGCGTCGCCGTCCTCGCTGCCATCGCCGTGACGAGCGGTGGGTACTTCCTCGTCAGGGTGGTGACGGGCAAGGTCGGTGCCACGGCCTTCCAGGTCTCCTTCTACCGCGCGGGGCATGCCCATGCCGGGGTGCTCATCATCCTCGGGCTGGTGTGTCTCCTCCTCAGCGAGGCGACCACGCTGGCGGGTGGCTGGGCGTGGTTGGCGCGCACGGGCGTTCTCGTCGCCGCCATCCTCATGCCGGCGGGCTTCTTCTTCTCGGCGATGGGGGCGGGGCGGGAGCGCCCGAACCGGTGGGTCGTCCTGCTCGCGCTCGGTGCCGGCTTCCTCGTCGCCGGCCTCGCGACGGTCGGGGTGGGCCTGCTCCTCGCCTGACCACGGGCGTCGTCGTGGAGTGCGCGCCGCCCGGCGTGCCGGGGCGCTCCGCCGTGGCGCACGCCTCGCCGGGCCTCGGCCTGTCGGCAGGGCCGCCGGCGCGGGCGCCGGTACGGTGGACGGACTATGGCGACCCGTACGACTTCCCCCGGACGGTCCGCCTCGACGGCACGAGCGAGCTCCCGCGGTAGCGGTGCTTCGCGTTCCGGCGGGCGCGGGCAGGGCACGACGCCCCCCACCGAGCCGACCCAGCGCTCCCTGCCCGTGCGCATGGTGCGGGGACTGTGGATGGGCAGCGCGCACGTCGTCGGTGGGACCGCCCGCCGGGTGGGTTCCGGCGCGCGGGACCTCGACCCGGCCCTGCGCCGGGACGGGCTCGCCTTCCTTCTTCTCGGTCTCGCGATCGTCGTCGCCGCCCGCGAGTGGTTCGGGCTCTCCGGCACGGCCGGAGACGTCATCCACGTCGTCGCGGCCGGCGGCGTGGGTGTCCTCGGTGTCCTCCTGCCCCTCGTGCTCGTCGCGATGGCGGTCCGCCTCATGCGGCACCCCGAGCGCACGGGCGACAACGGTCGGGTCAGCATCGGCATCGCCGTCCTCGCCACCGCCGTCACCGGGATCATCCACGTCGCCCAGGGGACGCCGAGCGCCCGCACCGCGTTTGCCGAGGTGCAGGACGCCGGCGGGGTCCTGGGGTGGGCGGTCGGCACGCCGCTGACGATCCTGCTCAGCGCGTGGGTGAGCATCCCGCTCCTCGTCCTGCTCGCCGTCTTCGGCGTCCTCGTCCTCACCGCGACGCCGGTCGCCGCCGTCCCGCGACGGCTCGGTGAGCTCGGCAGGCGTGCGGTCGGTCGCGCCGGGGGCAGCGACGACGGCGACGACGGCGCGGACGAGACCGTAGCCGCCGACGGGACCGCGCGTCCCAAGCCGCCGCGCCGCCGCGCGCCTCGCGGCTCGGCGCCCGTGACACCGGGCGCCTACGACGCCGACGAGGCGTTCCGACGAGCGCTCGAGCGAGACGAGGCTGAGGCGGCGGACGCGGCGCAGGCCGAGGAGGCGAGTCGGGCCGCGGCCGGAGCGGTCGCCGGCGGGAGAAAGGGCTCGCGCGCCCGGAAGGGCACGCCCGCCGGGACGACGACCGTCATGGCGACGACGCCCGGCGCGGCGGAGGGCATGGACGCTGCCGCGGGCGACGAGTCCGCCGAGCTGCTGCCGCCGCCCACCCAGCCCCTGCCCTCGCGGGCCGAGCAGCTCGAGCTGGCGCCGGACATCATCTACGAGCTCCCCGGAGACGACGTCCTCGTCAAGGGCGCCCCCCACAAGGTGCGCTCCGCGGCGAACGACCGCGTCGTCGAGTCGCTGACGAACGTCTTCGACCAGTTCGACATCAACGCCCAGGTCACCGGGTTCAGCCGTGGTCCCACGGTCACGCGCTACGAGGTGGAGCTGGGCTCGGGCACGAAGGTCGAGCGGGTCACGGCGCTGAGCAAGAACATCGCCTATGCCGTCGCCAGCGCGGACGTGCGGATCCTCTCCCCGATCCCCGGGAAGTCGGCGATCGGCATCGAGATCCCCAACGCCGATCGCGAGACGGTCTCGCTCGGGGACGTCCTGCGCTCCTCCGCGGCCCGGCGGAGCGAGCACCCGATGGTCATCGGCGTCGGCAAGGACGTCGAGGGCGGCTACGTCGTCGCGAACCTCGCGAAGATGCCGCACCTGCTGGTCGCGGGTGCCACCGGCGCCGGTAAGTCGAGCTTCGTCAACTCGATGATCACCTCGATCATGATGCGCTCCACCCCCGAGGAGGTGCGCATGGTGCTCGTCGACCCCAAGCGGGTCGAGCTGACGATCTACGAGGGCATCCCCCACCTCATCACCCCGATCATCACGAGCCCGAAGAAGGCCGCCGAAGCCCTCGAGTGGGTCGTGCGCGAGATGGACGCGCGGTACGACGACCTCGCCGCCTACGGGTACAAGCACATCGACGACTTCAACACCGGCGTGCGCTCGGGACGGGTCAAGCCGCTGCCGGGCAGCGAGCGCGTCATCGCGCCCTACCCCTACCTGCTCGTCGTCGTCGACGAGCTCGCCGACCTCATGATGGTGGCCCCGCGCGACGTCGAGGCCTCGGTCCAGCGGATCACGCAGCTCGCCCGCGCCGCCGGCATCCACCTCGTGCTGGCGACGCAGCGGCCGAGCGTCGACGTCGTCACCGGGCTCATCAAGGCGAACGTGCCGTCACGGCTCGCCTTCGCGACGTCGTCGCTCGCTGACTCCCGCGTCGTGCTCGACCAGCCCGGTGCGGAGAAGCTCATCGGTCAGGGTGACGCGCTCTTCCTGCCCATGGGCGCGTCCAAGGCGATGCGTGTGCAGGGTGCGTGGGTGACGGAGTCCGAGATCGAGGCGGTCGTCGAGCACGTCAAGAGCCAGCTCAAGCCGAGCTACCGTGAGGACGTCATCGTCGCGACGACGAAGAAGCAGGTCGACGAGGACATCGGGGACGACCTCGACCTCCTCCTCCAGGCGGCCGAGCTCGTCGTGTCGACCCAGTTCGGCTCGACGTCGATGCTCCAGCGCAAGCTGCGCGTCGGCTTCGCCAAGGCCGGGCGGCTCATGGACCTGCTGGAGTCGCGCGAGATCGTCGGCCCGTCCGAGGGGTCCAAGGCGAGGGACGTCCTCGTCCAGCCCGACGACCTGCCGACGTGCCTGGCCATGCTCCGCGGCGAGGGCCCGGTGGCGTCCGAGGACGACGTCTACGACGACGAGGCCGCCGACGCCCTCGAGCACACGCACGCACTGCCGGGGGACGAGAACATCCCGGTCGCGCACGACTACGACGACTCGGACGAGTCCGACGACGACGACGCCTGGAGCCTCACCGGCCGCTGAGCGGGTGGTGGGCCCGGGCGTCCGGGTGCGAGCGGCGCGTTGGGGCTGCACTCGCCGCGAACGTGCTGCGGAACGCCGTAGCCCTGCCCGGAGGCCTCACCTTCTCCTCGCCCAGCAGCGGTGCTGGGCGCGTCCACCGGCTGGCCGCCCCGACGTCCGTCGGCGCGAGGTCTCAGAAGGGTGGTGGGTCGTCGTCGAGGGCGTGGGGGTCGATGGTCCAGGGGGCGTAGGAGCTGGCCAGGGCGGGCGGGGGTTTCGTCGTGCCGTCGGTGGTGAGGGGGGTGATGGTGCCGTCGGTCTCGCGGCGGTAGGTGTGGCCGGTGGGGGTGGTCCACTGGTAGGTGCCGTGGCCGAGGTGGCGGGTGTGGAGCGCGCCGAGGGACTTGAGGGTGTGGTCGCGCTGGCACAGGGCGCCGAGGTTGTGTGCGGCGGTCGGCCCGTTCTGGGACCAGGGGGTGGTGTGGTCGAGGTCGCAGGAGCGGGCGGGGACGGTGCAGCCGGGGCGGGTGCAGGTGCGGTCGCGTTCGCGGACGTGGTCGGCGAGGGCGGCGGGTGGTTGGTAGCGGGTGCGTCCGACGTCGAGGACGGTGCCGGTGAGGGGGTCGGTGACGAGGCGTTGCCAGGTGCTGCCGGCGGCGAGGGCGCGGGCGACGTCGGGGGTGATGGGTCCGTAGCCCTCGAGCTCGGCGACCTCGCACGGGGGTAGCTCGAGGCAGGGGATGAGGTCCTCGTCGGGGACGTCAGGGGCAGCCGGGACGTCAGCGGCACCTGGGACGCCAGCGGCACCTGTGACGCCAGCGGCGCCTGGGCTGCCGGGTGCAGCCGTGCCGGGGGTCGCCGTGCTGGAGAGGGCTGTGCCGGGCGGGGCTGTGCCGGGAGGGCTGTCGGGTGGTGTGGCGGCCGGGTCGGGCGGGCTGCCGGTGGACGTGCTGGGCGGGGCTGTGCCGGGAGCGTGGTCGGGCGTTCTGGACTGGCTCGCGGTGCCCGGTGGCGGAGGCGGTAGGAGGACGGAGAGCGGGACGGTGACGCGGACGTGGGTGCGGTGACCGCCGATGTGGGCCAGGCGCATCCGTTCCCGGGGCCGCTGGCGCCGGGTCGGGGCGTCCTGGGCGTCGGCGGCAGTCTCCGCGCCGAGGTCGCTGCTGGCGACGGCGGCGTCCTCGCTGCACGTGCCGGTGACCTCGCCGTTGTCGGGGGTGGAAGCGTCAACCCTGGTCCCGGTGGCGGTGGCGGTGACACCGTTGCCGTTGCCGTTGCCGTTGCCGTTGCCGTTGCCGTCGTCGCGGTCGCCCCCGTTGCCGTCGCCGCTGCTGTGGGCGTCGGCGATGGCGCTGCCTTCGCCGCTTCGGCTGCCTTCGCCGGTGCCGGTGCCGGTGCCGGTGCCTTCGCCGCGGCCGCTGTCGCTGCTGCTGCGCTTGCTGTCGTCGCTGCTGCTGCTCGGGCCGTCGTCCTCGGGCTCGGTGCGCTGGGTGCGCGGGGTGCGCTGGGTGCGCTGGGTGGGCGGGGTGTGCGGGGTGTGCTGGTCGTCGGGGGTGGGGGTGCCGATCCAGCCGGTGTCGAGGGCGGTGTGGGCGAGGAGGGCGAGGGCGTCGGCGCGGAGCTGGTCGATGGTGCGGTTGTCGCCGTTGTTGCGGGCGGTGCGGGCGGCGGCTTCGAGGGCGAGGTCGAGGCTGGTGGCGTCGGTGGCGGGCAGGACGGAGTAGATCGAGGCCATGCCGTCGGGCAGGGCGCGGGGGTGGTGCACGCGGCGGGTGGCGCGTGCCTTGCAGTGGCGGTCCTCGGCGTCGTCGGGGTCGACGGCGATGAGCGCGCGGGCGATGTCGGCCTTGAGCTGGGTGTTGGTGCGGGTGGCGGCGCCGGGGA